>CAMVBK010000005.1:0-114089 GCA_947165685.1 uncultured Bacteroidales bacterium
ATCGTCGCATGAAAAAGAGGATGTGCCAAAACGTGACTTTTGACACACCCTCTTTGTAGTTTAAAAATGGTTTTGATCTTGCTTGAAAAGTCATACAGGCGGCCGTTCATGTTGATGACCTTCAGGCCGGTGTAGTGCTCGTGGCCGGTGAAACCGTATGTCTCCGCGTATCGCGCGTATCTCACGGATAATTCCTCCGGACCGTAAGTTCGGGTCGGGATTATTTTTCAACGATTCCGTTACAAAAGTACGATTTATTTGGTTTGCTGCGTGAAATTTGTGGCGTATTATATGAACACTTCTGATATTTGTGTTTTAATCGACCACCGTTCATCGAAAGAGGTCGGATAAGGACAGCGTTTTATATCTTCTATGATATTTTTTATCACAAGGAAGAACTTCATCTGAAAATGCTGCCACTAACCAAGCTGAAGACACACTGTTTGATTTTCGAATTGTTTCATCACAAGTAATAAATGGTATTGTGTCCTTGCTGTTGTTAAAAAGAAGTCTTGTCGTTGTCAAACAATACTGAAACAACAGATGCCATCAGCGCAACCAAGATCCTATTCATACGACAATTGCTTAATACAAAAAAGTACGCTGAGCCCTTGACAACGTACTGATTTTGTTGTATCTTTGCCAACTGAAATGAAAAGGAAAAATATTTGTCACGAAGAAGAGAACCATGAGTGATCAAAACTTTGTAAATCAAAAACTTAAGTTTGTTGAAGAGTTGGTGGTATATACCAATTCCCACATTTTTCTGACCGGCAAGGCGGGTACGGGGAAGACCACTTTCTTGAAAAGTCTGCCGCAAAAGACCAGCAAGCGGATGGCCGTGGTGGCGCCCACGGGTGTGGCGGCCATCAATGCGGGCGGGCAGACCATCCACTCCTTTTTCCAGCTTCCCTTCGGGCCGCAAATCCCGGAGGACGCTCCGTTGCAGGAAGGACGCGGACGCATGCTTTCGCAATCGCTGAATGTGCAGTTCCAGAAGATCCGGAAGACGAAGCTGAAGCTCCTGCGCGGCCTCGAACTGCTCATCATCGATGAAATCAGCATGGTGCGTGCCGATGTGCTGGATGCCGTGGATGCCGTGCTCCGTCGCGCCCGCCGCTCGTCGCAGCCCTTCGGAGGCGTGCAGCTGCTGATGATCGGGGATGTGCACCAGCTCGCGCCCGTGGCCAAACCCGAAGAGTGGGAAATCCTCGCCCCCTATTACGACACCACCTATTTCTTCGGTAGCCACGTGCTCCGCAAAACCCCGTATGTGTGTGTCGAACTGGACCATATCTACCGCCAGCACGACACGGATTTTATCAATATCCTGAACAAAGTGCGTGACAACCAGATGGATGAGGCCTGTGTCCGAATCCTGAACTCGCGCTATCAACCGGAGTTTGAGCCGAAAGACGGGGATAGCTATATCACGCTGACCACTCACAACTATCAGGCGGATCATATCAATGAAACGAAATTGAATGCGCTGAAGGGAAGAAAGCTGGTCTTCGAAGCGGAAATAGAGGGCACTTTCCCGGAAAGCATGTACCCGACCAAGGAAACCTTGGAATTGAAAGTCGGGGCGCAGGTGATGTTCATCCGCAACGACCCGAATCCGGAGAAAATGTACTTTAACGGGAAACTCGGTGTTTTGGTTGACTATGATGCCAAAGAAGGGACGGTGGAGGTGCTTTGCGGGGAGGAGCGTATAAGCGTCGGGAAAACCCTTTGGGCGAACAATGAGTACCGCCTGAACGAGGAAACCCAGAAGGTGGAAGAGGTAGAGATAGGGAGTTTCGTGCAGATTCCGCTGCGTTTGGCATGGGCGGTCACCATCCATAAAAGCCAGGGTTTGACTTTTGACAAGCTGATTGTGGATGCTGGCAGGGCTTTCGCGCACGGGCAAGTGTATGTGGCCTTGAGCCGTTGCACTTCGTTGGCCGGGCTGGTGTTGAAGACCCGCTTGTCGGCCAGCGCGTTGGTGAGCGACTACAAAGTAGATAGTTTTGTGGGCCAGATGCCCGAAAGGGAGCCGTCGAGGGAGAAAGTGGACCTGCTCCGTCATCAGTATGAGCTGGAGAATATGCTGGATTTGACTGATTTTCAGCAGATATACCGGGACTTGGGTCGAATTGCCGGACTCGTGGTCGCGCATCGAAAACTCTTCGAGGATGCGTTGGTGCAGGATTTGACCCATCGGATGGAACGGCTTCGGGATGAGGTGGTTGAGATAGGAGTCCGGTTCTCCAAGCAGATATGTCGCCAGCACCAAGGAACGGTGTTATGTGAGCAGAATGAACAACTCCAGGAACGGATAAGGAAGGGGGCCGCTTATTTTCTTGACCAATTGGATTCGATAGTCAATGGAGTCGCCGACCTCCCTTTTAAAACCGACAACCAGGCTCTGAACGAGCAGATTACGGAAAGTTTGAAGACTTTGAATGAGGATGTTTCCATCAAAAGAAGTTGCTTGGAGATTTGCAAGACGGGATTCGATGTGGGGGAGTACCAAAAGACGAAGTCGGCGGCGGTGCTGAATGCGGAGAAAGCTGAAGGGAAGCCTGTGGCCATCAAAGCCGATACGATGGGGAAGAACCCGCTGTATGCGGCATTGGCGGCTTGGCGAAGCGAAAAGGCGGATGAGGAAGGGGTGGAGCTGTATCGGATTCTGCCCAATCAGACGCTGCGATCCATAGCGAAGGAAAAGCCGACCACGTTGCGTGCATTGAAGACTGCGGACGGCATGGGGCCGAAACGTGTGAAGCGCTATGGCGAGGAACTCATCGCGATTGTGCGCAAGTATGCCGGACCGGTGAGGGAGGAAGAGCCGGAGGTGGCGACGAACATCAAGAAAGGCAGTACGTACCGTCAGACTCGTGATATGGTGGAGAAGGGGATGACCGTCGAGGAGATTGCGCGGGAACGCAATTTTGCGGTCAGCACCATCTACGGCCATTTCGCACGCTTGGTCGCCGAGCGCGAATTTGATGCCGACCGTTTCGTGAGTCCGGAGAAAATAGCGACCATCCGGGATTATTTCGAATCCACCGGCGATTCCTCCCTTGGAAAAGCCCGTGAGGTCTTGGGGGAGGAGGTTGAGTTTTGGGAATTGCGGATTGTGCTTGCTGAGTTTCAGCGGGACAGGGCAATGGGTGTTTAATATGCCCTTGTCCTTTGCCTGTCGTTGGAAATGGCGAGTGAATATCGGGTCGGTAAAAATGTTACTTTTGCCGCGTTAAATTATAAAAATCGTCAATATGAAGAAAAGTACAAAGATTTGGTTAGCGATTGCTGGTGTCGCACTCATTGTATTAGGTGTGGTTTGCCTGTGCAAACCTATGGAAACTTTGTTCGCAAGTGCTTGGCTGTTAGGCTGTATTATTTTGATGTCGGGTCTGTTTACCTTGATTTTTACTTTTAGGACACAGATGTTTCTCCCGAATAGCGGAACCCGTATGCTTTCAGGCCTCTTGCAGATTTTTTTAGGCATTTTCTTCCTCGCCACCACTCCGGCCGTTGCGGCTTCCTTGCCGTTCGTGTTCGCTTTTTGGGTCATGGTGGAAGGCATCACTTTGATTATTGAGGCCTTCGACTTCAAGAAGGTGGGCTTCTCCTACTGGTGGTGCATTTGTCTTCTCGGCCTTGTGGCAGCTGGTTTGGGCATCCTCGGCTTTGTTTACCCAAAGGCCGCCGGTACAACCCTTTCCGTTCTCATCGGCATTGGTATCATTCTTAACGGTGTGGCTTATCTCGTGGCACTCTTCGGAATCAAGAAGTTCGAGAACCGCTTGAACGAGTTCAGAGGACAGATTCAGGGATAGTCTTGGAGATTTGATTTGAAGACAACTTTTTGGTTGTCAATATAATACAATGATTTTTGCTGGATGTGGAACTGTACTGCATCCGGCATTTTTATATTTAAAGGCTGAATGGTCATAGGTGTGCTGTCGGTGGGCAAGTTATATATCCACAAGATATTGTCTTTTAGATAGATAATGCTGTTTTTCATCAGTTGCATAGCTGTTATTCCGGGAATCGGGATTTCCCGCTCGAAGGTGCCGTAGAAGTCGAAAAGGCAGATGCCGTGCGCGGTGTCCAGCAAGGCGATGCGGTGTTCGGGCACCACTTGCATATCGGTTGGATGGAACTCTCCAGGGAATGTGACTTGTGAGCGAGACAGTGCATTAAGGCTTAGGTCAGTGATAATCAGTTCCTGGTTGGCATCGTCGTAAAGCACAATCTGGTTCGGGTTGCCCATGGCTGCGAGACTGATGGTCATCCACGATTTGTCGAAAAGGTTCATCGGCTTGTCGATAGGGGCTAATTCATTGTTTAGAAGCATGATAATGCCGTTTTCCCGAAAAAAAATCAGAATTTTGGATGCGATACCTGCATCCACCCGTGTGATTTCGCCATAGGAGGGGTTGCTGTAGTTCCATCGTTTGTTGCCGTCAACGGTGAACTTGTCGAGGCTTGCGCCGTTTGTGACGAAAAGGTTCCCTTGAAGGTCGGTGGTCACACTTTCACAAGAGGAGGGCATGAAAAAAAGTCGCTCCTGGGCATTGGTGCAGCCCAGGGCGACTATAAAAGTAATGATGATGATGATTTGTCTCAAGGGTTAGTAGGTTAGTAGGTTAGTAGGTTAGTAGGTTAGTAGGTTAGTAGGTTAGGGACGCAAGGTTTGCGACCCCACGCTTAGAATTTGCAACCGATGGTGGCAACGACGTTGTGGGTTTTAGATTTGTAGTTGCAGGGGGTGCCGTAGGCATCGTAGAGCCAGTAGGCGTCTTTGTTCATGCGATAGACGTAGGCAAGGTCGGCGAAGAAGACTTTGCCGCGGAAGCCCAGTCCGGCGGAAATGTAGTGCGTGGTGTTGTTGTAGGGGTTGTCGGACAACTTGTAGGGAGATGTTTTCAGACGGTAGCCAGCGCGGAGCGCGAATCCTTGGGTGAGATTGACTTCACCGCCCACGCGAACGCTGTGGGCAACGCCGTATTTGTTGCGGATATTGTCATTCTCCTTGATATAGTCGTAATTGTCATCGTAAAGCGAGGCCATTCCGTAGTTCTGGAACTCGTATTCGGCGGCGAGGAAAGCGCGCTTGGCGATGAGGAACGAGGCGTTGACGTTGAACTTCAGCGGGGTGGTCAGCGTGAAGGAGTTGATGTTGGTGTAGGCGAGGGGTTGGTTGTTGGGGAAATGGTCCAAAATGGTTCCATTTGAGAGGCGTGAGACGAATTCGCGGCTGAAGTTGTCCTTGACTCTCCAAAAGTAGGTGGGCGTGTGGAAGGCGGCACCGATGCGCACGAAGTCGGCAGGCTGGTAGATGAAGCCCAGTTTCAGGTTGACGCCCGCACCCGAGTTGCGCTGGTCGGAATAGACCGTGTAGTCGCGGATACCCAGGATGTTGTCAGCATCTGCGGGCGACTCGGTGTAGGTGGTCCGCTCCCGGAAGGAGAGGAAGGGGAATCCGAGGGTGGCCCCGATGTAGAGTTTGTCGTTATAGTTGCCACCGAAAGAGAACACCATCTCGTCGATGGAACCGCTCCGTGTCACAACGGCCTGGTGGTTGAGGTTTTCGCCGGTGAAGTAACTGTAGTATTGGTCATGCAGGCCAGGGAGCGTGTCGATGACGAAGGTGTACCAAGCCAGCTGAGCATCACCCCGGAGGTTGTTGTAGTCGGTGCCGTTGGCATGGGGCACAATCATGTCCGCCAATGTGTTGGTCGCTTGAGCGTTGGCGCGGAAAGTCTGGTTGAAGTCCATGAGACGGTTGTACCCGAAGCCGAACTGCCAGAATTTCCAATCGCTGACAGGGTTAAGACCTTTGGCCAACACGATGCCGGCTTGCGGGACCGTGTATTTGAACTTTTGGGCGGAGCTTTTCTCGTTGTGGTAGTAGGTGTCGGTGTATCCGAAGGCGAGACCCATCGGGGTGATGGTGACCTCATGGCGTTTGTAGAGGCCGATGGAGGCGGGGTTGGTGCTCAACGCGGAGAAGTCGCCGCCCGTGGCCCCGAAGGCCCCGCCGGCACCCATGAACCGCGCCGTTCCCAGATAATCGGTCTGAGAGAAAGTGAACGCTTCATAGTCTCCCTGGGCATTTGCCAAACCGAAGATGCCCATGATTACGATGATGTATGTCGCTATTCTTTTCATTTTCTTGTGAATTGTGATTGGTGAATTGTGATTGGGGAATTGTGAAACTTGAAACTGTCTTATCTTCTGCCGCCGCTGTGGGAACCGCCGCCGCTGGAGTGGGAACCGCCGCCGCTGGAGTGGGAACCGCCGCTGTAGGAACCGCCTCCGCGCGAAGAGCTTCCGCTGTACGAGGATCCGCTGCTGTAACTTGAACGACTGCTCGATGAAGAGCTGTAGCTGGAACGGCTGCTTGACGGGGAACTGTAGTTAGAACGGCTGCTGCTTGACGGGGAGCTGTAGTTGGAGCGGCTGCTTCTTGACGGGGAGCTGTAGCTGGAACGGCTGCTTGACGGAGAACTGTAGTTGGAGCGGCTGCTTGAAGGGGTGTTGTAGTTGGAACGGCTACTGCTCGAAGGAGTGTTGTAGTTGGAACGGCTGCTCGAAGGAGTGTTGTAGTTTCTTGAAGATGAGGAGGTTGCAGGTCTGCTTGTAGAGGGGACGGTGCGGGTGACGGTTCTGCTGTTGCCGCTGGCATTAGCAGGTCTGGCCGTTGTGGAAGAGGGAGTTACGACGGTGCGAGTCACGGTTCTTGACGGACGAGTGCCCGTAGTGTTGTTCGTGGCAGGTCTGCTGATGGTGTTCGTGTTTGTCCGGGAAGTGGTGACCGTGTTGGTTGAGGCAGGTCTGGTGACCGTGTTGGTTGAGGCAGGTCTGGTGATCGTGGTGGTGCCATTCGTGACGGGCACGTTGGTGCGTGCAGTGGAGGTGGAGGGACTCACGGTTTTGCTATCGCTCGTAGCGGGTCTTACCGTGGAACTGCCCGTGTTCGTGGGTTGTGCGGAAATGTTGGTCGTGGGTCTCACGTTGTTGTTGACATCGGCGCGGGCACCGGTGACCATTTTCCCAGCAGTGGTGGGCGTGGTGGAGGTGGCGCTGTTGTTGCTGATGTTGTTGGAAGAGCTTCCGGCTCCGGTGGTGCCTGCGACAAGATTGTCGTAACGTTGGTTGAAGGCCACCGGTGAAGACGTTACCGAGTAGTGGTTGTTGGTTTCGCCATTGCCGTAGCCGTGTGCGCCAGCTATGGCGTCAGGGCGTTCGCCCCGGTCGTTGCCATTGTTGGGGTTGCCCACGGAAGGTCCGATATTGTTGCGGTGACCATAGTAATAGCTGTTGTTATGGTCGTGGTGGTTGTGGTAGTAGTCGATGGGGGCGTAGCCGTGGTGATGGTGGTGGTGCCACGGGCCATGACAGGCGTAGTGAGGACCGCACCAGCCCCAGCCGTAGCGCCAGCCGTAGTCATACCAGCAAGGGGAGTAGTAGTAAGGACGGTAGTAGCCGGGCCACCACCAGTTATAGCCCATGTAAATGCTTATCCCCCAGCTGGCCGGTTGATAGTCATACCAGTACATGTTGGTGAAGAATGGGTCGTAGTAGCCCCAGCCGACATAGACGTTGGTGTGGAACCGGCGGATGCGCGAGGCGTAGGCATAGTCGTAATAATCGTCGGGATCATAGTTGCCGGAGGTGGCGACAGGGGCGGACGTCGAGTCATCGACAACCTCCATGTAGGTGGTGACCACCGGCTCTGTGCTGCCTGGATAGTAGGTCAGCGTGCGGAGCAGGTTGCCGTTTTCATCGGTCTCGTAAATGATGGAATCGGCCTCCACGGCAGGCTTTGCAGCTGTCGTCTGTGTGGGAACAGACTTCGCGGTTTGTGCCACTTTTTCGCCCGAGGATGAATAAATGTCATCGTAGTAGGCGAAGTTTGCTGTTGAACAGGCTGATAACAAGCCGGTTACTACGCTTAGAACGATTAAAATTTGTTTCTTCATAATGTCCTCCTTATCTCTTATTTTTTTATTTTTGCACCTTAATTTTCAAATAGACGGCAAAAGTACTAAAAAGTTAATTTATATAAGAGTTTATGGCAAAAAATTTTTGTTCAAGAGCAGAGAATTATTCGCAGTGGTATAACGACATTGTGAAGAAAGCGGACCTGGCGGAGAACTCCTCCGTGCGCGGTTGTATGGTGATCAAGCCCTACGGATATGCGATTTGGGAGAAAATGCAGCGTCAGCTGGACCAAATGTTCAAAGATACAGGGCATTCCAATGCCTATTTCCCGATTTTTATTCCGAAGTCTTTCTTCAGCCGCGAGGCCAGTCATGTGGAGGGCTTCGCTAAGGAGTGTGCGGTGGTGACCCATTACCGCCTGAAGAATGATCCCAACGGTGGCGGCGTGGTCGTGGATCCCGACGCCAAGTTGGAGGAGGAGCTCATCGTTCGTCCCACTTCCGAGACCATCATTTGGGACACTTACAAGAATTGGATTCAATCGTACCGCGACCTGCCGATTCTCTGCAACCAGTGGGCCAATGTGGTCCGTTGGGAGATGCGCACCCGTCTCTTCCTCCGCACGGCCGAATTCCTTTGGCAGGAGGGACATACCGCCCACGCCACTCGCGAGGAGGCACTCGAAGAGACCGACAAGATGATTCATGTGTATGCCGATTTTGCGGAAAAGCACATGGCCATCCCTGTCGTCATGGGTGTAAAATCCCCGAACGAGCGTTTCGGCGGTGCCCTCGACACCTACTGCATCGAGGCACTCATGCAGGATGGCAAGGCTCTTCAGGCCGGCACCTCCCATTTCCTCGGCCAGAACTTCGCCAAGGCTTTCGACGTGAAGTTCCTCAATCAGAAAAACGAGCAAGAATACGTTTGGGCCACCTCCTGGGGCGTCTCCACTCGTCTCATCGGAGCCCTCATCATGACCCACTCTGATGACAACGGCCTTGTGCTGCCGCCTGTCCTGGCCCCTATCCAAGTGGTGATTGTTCCGATTTATAAGACGGATGAACAACGTCAACAGATTGCAGATAAGGTGGATACGCTTGTTCAGAAGCTGAAGGCTCTCGGTATCGCCGTGAAATTCGACAACGATGACACCAAGCGTTCAGGCTGGAAGTTCAACGAGTATGAACTGAAAGGCGTGCCCGTGCGCGTGGCCATCGGACCCAAGGATATGGAGAACAACGAAGCCGAAGTGGCTCGTCGCGACACGATGGAGAAATACAATGTCTCCTTCGACACGCTGGTGGAACACATCCAACAACTTTTGGAGGAAATTCAACAGAATTTGTACAATAAAGCCCTTAAGTTCCGTGAAGAACATACTTATAAGGCTGACACTTGGGACGAATTCATCGATTTGCTCGACAACAAGCCCGGTTTTGTGTATGCGCACTGGGACGGTACGCCGGAGACCGAGGAGAAAATCAAGGATCTGTGCAAGGCGACCATCCGCTGCATCCCGTTCAACAATCCGCAAGAGGAAGGAAAGTGCATCCTCACGGGCAAACCTTCGCACCAGAGGGTTCTGTTCGCAAGGGCGTACTGATAATTTATGACTATGACAGTAACTAATAACTATAACTAATAACTATAACAAGTGACTACTATAACTATAACTAATAACTATGACAATAACTAATAACTATAATGTAAGTGACAACAGAAAATAGTCATAGTCAATGGTCATAGTCATAGTCAATGGTCATAGTCATAGTCATAGTCAATGGTCATAGTCAATAGCTAACAACCAATAACCAAAATGGAAAAACCAGACAAATACGCAGACGCGCTTGCGGGGTTCCGGCATCTGTTGGAAATCATGGATGAGTTGCGCGAAAAGTGCCCGTGGGACCGGGAGCAGACGTTCGATTCGTTGCGGAATCTTACGGTCGAGGAGACGTTTGAACTCGCTGACGCCATCATGGACAAGGACTATCCGGATATGTGCAAGGAGCTCGGCGACCTGATGCTGCACATTGTGTTTTACTCGAAAATCGCGTCCGAACAGAAACTATTTGAGATAAAGGATGTTCTTAACCAACTGTGCAACAAACTGATACGGCGTCATCCGCATATTTATGGCGACGTGAAAGCCGATTCTGCCAACGCAGTGCATGAGAACTGGGAGAAAATTAAGCTGCAGACCGAAGGGAACCGCTCCGTGCTGGGCGGCATCCCTTCCGGAATGCCGGCACTCACCAAAGCCTATCGCATTCAGGACAAGGTGAGCGGAGTCGGTTTCGACTGGGACAACAAGGAGGATGTATGGGGAAAGGTTCAGGAAGAACTCGGCGAACTCCAGGAGGAGGTCTGCCACGACCGCCACGAACGGGTGGAGGAGGAGTTCGGCGACGTGCTCTTCTCCCTCATCAATTATGCCCGTTTCCTCAATATCCATCCCGAAGATGCCCTCGAAAAGACTAACCGTAAGTTCATGAAACGCTTCCAGTTACTCGAAAAGTTGGTCAAAGAAGATGGCCGCAATCTTACGGAGATGTCCTTGCAGGAGATGGATGTCTATTGGGAAAAGGCAAAAAAACTGAATCTTGAATCTTGAATCTTGAAATCTAAAACCTGAAATCTGAAACTTGAAACTTGAAACTTGAAACTTCTTAGTCCCGATGTAAATTGCAAAAACATTCTGCTATGTGTAATAAATTAAATATAGTATATATTATATTAATGTGTGTTTTCGTAGGTTTTAAGCCTTTTGGAACGGTGGCACAGAAGCCGTCGAAAGCGGCCGCTTTGTGTGAGAAGGCCAAGCAGTGTATGCAGGCAAACGATTTTGCCAAAGCCATGACCTACCTGAACCAGGCGCAGCAGAAAGACCCCAACTATTCGGATATTTATATCATGAAGGGGGACATCTATAATTTCAACCTGCGTTCCGACTCGGCGATGCGTTGTTATCAGCGAGCCATCGAACTTATCGGCGAACCCGATCCGATGCTGTACTACATCGCAGGGAATGAGGGCGCCAAGTGCGGTGCATACGAGTATGCGCTCAACACGTTGCAGCTGTTTCTGCAGAAAGGGCTCCAGTATTCTGACGTGCATCCGGATGCCCAGAAGACCATAGCCAATTGCAAGTTTGCGATTGAGGAGATGAAAAATCCGAAACGGTTTGAGCTTCAGAATCTTGGGTCGAACATCAATTCCGATTGGGACGAATATCTGGCGGCCATCACGGCCGATGACGGCGAGATTGTTTTCACGGTGAAACGTCCGCGCGACCAGCAGACGGTGTGCGCGTTCTGTTTGAACGAGGAAGATTTGTATGCGAGTCGTAAAGATGCTGGCGGGGAGTGGCTCTCGCGTGAAGCTTTGGGAAGCCCTGTGAAATCGGGCTACAACGAAGGGGCGCAGTGCCTCTCGCCCGATGGCAAGTACCTGCTCTACACGATGTGCGATGCCGACTTCGGCATGGGCAGTTGCGATCTCTATTGGGCGAAACGCATCGGGGATCGTTGGTCGCGGCCCCGGAATTTCGGTGCTCCGGTGAACACGAATGCGTGGGAGAGTCAGCCCACGATGGCCGCCGATGGCATGACGGTCTATTTCGCCTCATCGCGTTCGGGCGGTTTCGGCGGAATGGACATCTGGAAAACTACGATGACGGCCGAGGGCGAGTTTTCCATTCCGGAAAACCTCGGTCCCGCCATCAACACGCCTGGCGACGATGCGGCACCATTCATCCACAGTGACGGGCGCACGCTCTACTTCGCTTCCAACGGACGGGTCGGCATGGGCGGCTACGACCTCTACTATGCGACACTGCAGCCTGATGGGTCATGGAGTGAACCGCGCAACATGGGCTATCCCATCAATTCGCCTGCCGACGAAATCAACATTTTCATCAATGCGTCAGGAACGATGGCCTACATCTCCTCCGACAAGGACGGCGGCTATGGCGGTTTGGATCTCTACAGCTTTGTTTTGGACGATGCCCTCCGCCCGAACCCTGTCACGTACATCAAAGGCTATGTGCGTGATGCTTTCACGGGCGATCCTTTGGCGGCCCGTCTCGAAATGGTTGATTTGAACACCAAGCAGCTGCTCGCCTCGACCACTTCTGACGCGCAGACCGGCAGCTACCTCGCCTGTGTGCATACGGGCAGCAATGTACTGCTCAATGTTTCCCATCCCGACTATCCGTTCTACTCCGAAAACTTCCAGGTGGAGAAATCCTACGACGAACTCTCTCCCTACATGAAGGACATTTTGCTGCAACCTACGGATGTGGGCACGGTGGTGACGCTGAAAAATGTCTTTTTCGATTTTGATCGCACGGAGCTGAAACCCGAATCATTTGTGGAGTTGGACAAGTTGGTGGAGTACTTGCGAAAGAATGCCGGGCTGCGGATCGAGATTGGCGGACACACTGACGACCAGGGTACCGATGAGTACAACGACCGTTTGTCTGAAAACCGTGCCAAGTCGGTGTATGACTATCTTGTGGGCAAGGGTATTCCGGCCGACCGACTGCAGTACAAGGGATATGGCAAGCGGATGCCGGTGGCCGGGAACGACACCGAGGAGGGGCGTGCGGCGAACCGCAGGACGGAGTTTAAGATTATTCGATAGTTTAGTAGTTTAGTAGTTTAGTAGGTTAGTAAGATTAGTAAGATTAGAGGTTAATTTGGTGAAAATGAATGAGATATAGGATAACGCGCTGACAATGGTGTGTATCGTACGCTAAATCAAATCGCGCTGGAATTTTTGATTCTCGGCGCGATATTGTTTGTCGGGGCGAGGTAGGCAGGGCGGGGTGTCGTATGGAGTGTAACCAAAGGGGATTGATGGTCGTATAAAAGTGTAGGAATCGTAATAGGCGGCGAAGGCTGTGGAAGGGCGAAGTGGGGGGCCGTTTATGGGGTGTATAGAAGTGTTGATAAATATTGATAACGTGTGTTTTTATTGTAAAACATTGATTACAAGAGATATAGACAATAAATCAAAAAAAATCGAAAAAAATAAGATAGAAGGATAAACAATGAAAAAAAAATGTATTTTTGCAGGTTAAAAATTATGTATAATGTAAAGTAATGTATAGTGTTGACATAAAGGCTAAAAACGAATCGAGTAGAGAAAAATAAATAATATAAATTACAAATTAAACAAAAACAGTATGAAAAAACTATTATCAATTTGCTTTCTAAGCATTCTGCTGGGGCTTCTGAGCTTCAGCACGCGGGCGCAAGTCGGTGGTAGCAGTAGCTGTGCAAGCGGGTTCTGGATCGAGAACCTGCAGCCGGACACCATTTCGGGCATAGTGAACCTTCCTGCTGACATGCCGAACACGGGCAAATTACCGTTGAGTCATACCCTGGGTAGCGCTTACTACAGCGCCAACTCCGGTGCGTACCTCGGTAACGCCCATCCGCAGGTGACGGAGCTGTATGAGTTGCATTTCTGCAATCTGTGCGGCCTGGATCCCAAAACCAAGCTGTCCATTGACTGGCTGCTCTATCGTGACGGCCAATTGGTCAATGACAACCTGTCCGACTATGTTGATCTCGGCATCTATACGCTGTATAGCAAGCTGAACCAATATGGTCAGTGTCAGTCGATTGCCTGGTTGGGTGGTACTGTGTCGAACGGATTCGGCTATTGCGACCAGGTTTCGGGCAACAACACCCTGTACGATTCCATTCACGGTTTGAATGGTCCCTGCAACGACCCGACCAACTACCCGGGTGCCATGCAGGTGGAGCAGGGAACTCCCATGGCAGTGCTGACCCAGCTCGGCGATATTGTACCGGCTGGCGGCCTTGTAGGCTTGTATAGTGAGCGTTTTGACTACTTCTATCTGGATTTCTTCCAGCAGACTCGGACGATTGTCCAAATCAAATGGAAACAAGTTGGTAACTACAAACTCGTCATGCGCGTTCGCGAACGCAAGGGCGGTACTCCTTGGAACAACGCTACTTGGAAAGACAACGGCAACGGCGGTCTCTCTGAGACTGACTACATCGGCGGTCACCAGTCCTGCTGCGGCAGAATCCTCGCCGAAGACTCCATCGCATTCCCCTTCTTGGGTGAATTCTCCAAAGAGGTTTGTGAAAACGAACACTACATCTTCGGTCGTCCCGAGTATGACTTCCATGTGACGATGCCCGACACCAACGTGGTGTTCGGCCAATATGTTTTTGACAATACGGATTGCAAATATTTCGAAACCGATAGCATCTACAGATTCCACTTCTTCGTGCGCAACACGCCTGAGGTGGTTGTCCTGAAAGACAAAGACACGCTCTGCAAATGCTCCTCTTTCGGCCCTGAGCAACTGCTCAGCATGATCACGTATGATTCTTTGGATCTGCAATACACTTCCGACCATAAGTTCATGTGGTACTATAACAATGCTTGGCATGATGCCATGCCGAACATCGACACCGTGGTGGGCACCTATACATACGTTGTCCGCCAGGTGAACACCTACACCAACTTCAACCAGTTCTATTCCAACGACCGTGACACTATCGTCTGCGCCGGCGAGCCCGTGACGCTGACCGTCACGTTCCTCGAAATGGATCCTCCGGCACTTCCTGAGAATATCGACGTTTGTTTGGAGACCATTGACGAGAACACGGTGTTGAAGCTTGTCTCTGTTCCGGATGCAAAATGTGCGAATACTACGAAGTGGTATAGCAATGCTCGCTATGTCATTCCTGGCAAACCGGGTTACACTTCTTGGTATGATGATTATTTCACCGCACATCTTTACACGAACAGCTATATTGGCAAGACCAACGAGTTGAATGTCAACTTGATTGACTATGTCCCGTCCATCAATAAGGACACGGTGCTGTATTTCTTCGCCACCTCCTACAATGATGACAGAGACTGTGAGTCGAAGCAGTATAGTTTCCTGACGGTGACCATTCACCAGACTCCCGAACTGGCTCAGGTCGCTCCCATCCCGAGCGTGATTTGCCCGGGCAGCGAGGCTACCATGAAGGTGAAGATCAACAATAACCCCGACAACACCGATGCCGCTTATACCTATCATTGGGGCGGTGACGTGACCGAGGTGCTGGTCAACGGTACGCGCGAGACGGTTGCTCCCGACCAGAACAATGTTGTGGGCACCGGCAACTCCGGTAACGCTTACTTCCCGTTCTATACGAACGCGAAGTATTCCTTCACCCAACAGATTTTCACCCCGGCCGAGGTTGGCACTGGTGAAATCACCAAGATTTCCTTCGATTGGAACTCCACGACTTCTCTGACGAAGAATGTGGTCATCTGCCTTAACACGACGAATCAATCTGCCTTCAACACTTCCACAAGAGCTTGGTTCTTGGACAACCTGACTCCTGTCTATGAGGGCACGCTTGTTTGCAACGAGAAAGGCTTGGTTGAGATTGAGCTTCAAACGCCGTATCTCTACAATTCTACCGAAAACCTCGTGTTGACGGTTGCTGCCGCTTCTGACAATACGATTGCTTACGGCAATAATTTCAAGACTTCTCAATGTTCTGGTAATAAGGGCATGGCCTATTATGGTAGCACTCAATATACCGATCCTAATAATATTCCGAGCAACAGCTCAAATAGAAGAACAACTGCTAACCGTAGCAATGTCGTTTTCCACGTTCAGGCTCCTGGTTTCACCACTAACGTCAAGAACCAGACCGCTTACAACCAGACCTCTGCCCTCGACAGCTGTCGTACCGCTTATGAGACGACGGTCTATGTGGTGGATGGCAACGGCTGTAAGTCTGAACCCGTTGTGTTCAACTATGTCGCTAACGACACCATCAATCCTACGGTGAACAAGAACACGGTGACGAAGGAAGTCTTCGCCTGCCATCTTGACAGCGTCAATGCTCCTGTCTATACGACCATCGCCGCTCTTGAGGCTGCCGCCAACATTGAGTTCAATGACAACTGCGACAAGGATCTCCTTTACATTGATAATGTGACCACCGTGGTGAGCAGCGTTTCCGACACCACCTGTGTCGAGTCTCTGACCAGAACCTACACGGTGAAGGATCACTGCGGTAACGCCGTGACGTTCGCTCACGTTTTCGTGACCCGCGACACCACGAAGCCTACCTTCGTGTTCGCTGAGGGTGAGTTCCCGTTGATTCGCCTGTTCCCGGTCGAAGGTGGCAACTGCACCTTCAACTCTCCCGACAGCATGACCTTCGTGAACGCCGTCGCTTCCCATGTTTTCGACAACTGCACCGACAGCGCTTACCTGATGAGCACGCTCAAGTTCTTCTGGGAGAACACGACCGAGTCCCCGATTAACGGTACTGACATCTTCAGATCGAAAAACCACCTCTCTGTGGTGGCTCAGATCACCGACAGATGCGGTAATGTCTTCGCACAAGACATCATCTTCCTCGATCGTCCTGAGCATATCGCTATCCAGCCGAATGCTGTCACCAGCAGCGGCAACCAGTGCTTCGGCGACACCGCCAACCTGCATTTCGATGTCACCTATATCACGGATGACACCATCATGGGACCTTTCGTTCCTTATACCTATGAGTGGAGAGAAGTGAACGGCAGAGCTGTCACTTTCACCGCTGTTAACGACACTACGACCCAAATCGTCTTCCCGGGCACCGGCGACTACACCTTCGTGATGAGAGTTACCGATCGTAACGGCTGCTACGCCGAGACTGAGCCCGTTGTCATCAACGTGCGTCCTCTGCCGCAGGTGGTCATCAACCACATTGTGGAGAACGGCCAGGTTGAGCCTTACTGCCCGACCTACGGCAACCTCACCATCGAGGCTGAGATTGTCAACGCTATCGAAGGCCAGACAGTTGCTGAAAATGCCTACACTTGGAGTGGCGAGAGTGTGAACATTGTTCCGACTACGAACCGCACTTGGGTGACCATCGTTCCGGAATGGTGCGACACGCTGTACTATCCTACGGTGTATGTGGTTGACGATCGTGGATGTGTGGGTTCCGTTACCGACACCATCGAGGTGAAGGCCAATGGCCCGCAATTCATCGATGTTATTCCGGATACCACTGTTGTGAAGCAAGAGGGTTGTATCTTCCTCATCCCCGACTTCAAGAATCTGATTGACGAATACCTCGTTGCTGACGATTGCTATGAGTTCTTCAGAATTAAATACTCCGACGATTACGCCACCGTTGAGCGCACCGACTGGTATTCCCAGAGCCCTGCCGCCGGCACGGAGCTGACGACCGATTCCCAGGTGGTGACCATCACCGTGAAGAACCCGTGCGGCAAGGCCAACACGCTCAATGTGAACGTCTTGAAGCCCGCTGAAGTTCTGACTGTCCGTGTTGTTCCTGCTGACACTGCTGATTGTCAAACTTTCATCGAAAACAATGGTGTTGATTTCACCAGCGTCGTGGAGAATGCTGTGGGTGATGTTACCTACGAGTGGACACTTGTTGACGGCGACGATCTCGACAACAACACTGCCGCTTCCTATCACGCTCAGGGCGCTATGGAGCCCGGTATCTATACCTATCAGGTGGCAGTTGAGGATGCGCTCGGTTGTACCGCTACCGCTACCGCTGACCTGACGGTCTATTTCCAGGGTGCCGACCCGATTCTCCGCAAATACCCCAACACGTTGTGTGAGCGTTTCAATGGTGCTTTGATTGTTGATCAAGCTCCTACGGGCTATGCTTACGAATTGCAGCACAACGATTTCGATTTCTTCCATTTCTTCAAGATTTCCGACAATCCTGACCACCAGCCCACGGAATGGAACACCATCGCGTTCGATTCCCTGAGACCCGGTTTGTACACCCTCACGGTTTATACGGACCACGATTGCGAGCGTTCTTACCCGGTTGAGATTCTGAACAACAGCAATGCGCCTATCAATCCTCAGTTCACTACGACTGATGTCACGGTCTGTACCAATGACAACGGTGTCTTGAACATCAATGCACAGAATGGTTTCAGATATGAACTCTATCGTTCTACGGAAGAAGGCCTTGGCGAACTGATCGGCACGGCTGCCTCCTACAATAACCTGTCTGTTGGCAACTATGTCATCCGTACGATCCAGCTCTCTACGCTCTGCATGAACGACACTGCTTTCACGCTTGCAGATTCCGCTCCGAGACCTGTTCCTACGTTCACGGTTACGCCGAACAACAACTGTGTCAATGATGCCAATATCTATAATGGTACGATTAACATCACCTCTAATGCTGCTTGGCAATACACGGTCTATACCGCAGAAGACACGGTCATCAACAACGCTGTCTTGACCGCTGCCAACAACCCGATCACGGGTGTGAAGGACAATGTGAAATACTATATTGAGGCCTTCAATCCCGCTAACGGTTGTGCTACGATTACTCCTGTTGTAGCAATGGTTGGCTACAAGGAAGTTGAGACGAAGATTAATCCTACCGCTACTCCGAACTATTTCTGCCTGACCGACACCGCCAATGGTAAGGTGACGTTCACGACGCTGAGCAACTTCATCGACTACAACCTCATGCAAGGCACCGACACCATCGGCAAGAAGGCTGACTACACCTCCAACGGTTGGGTGAACCTGTATGAAGGTTCTTATAAGATTGAAGCCACGAACAAGTACTATTGTCACGTGACGAAGACGGGTATCAATGTTCAACATAAGACTATCGATCCTGTTATCGCAGCTACTTCTACGATGAACATGAATTGCGCTTTCGGCAAGGAGAATGGTACGATTACGTTGAAGAACACCAACGCTTCTACGATGAATACTACTACTTGGGGCAATGCCAAGATGGCTTCCTACAAGATCGAGTCTGGTGACTACGTGAAGGAGACTGCCACGACGGCTTCTCAGATTACGTTCAGCAACCTGCAGAGCGGTACCTACACCTACACGGCCACGACCAACTATGGTTGCGTGAAGACCGACACGATTACAGTGCAGCAATACGAACTCCCCGCCATGCAGCTTATCTCTACGCCGAACCACATGTGCGCTCCTACGTTTGAGAAGCCCGGTGATGGTACTGTGACGGTGGTTGTCCCGACCACGGAGACGGTTCCTGGCGCTCACTTCTTCGAATATTACTTCTACAACGCTGAAGATTCTGCGATGACAGTTCCTTATGAACTCCCGCTGACCAACACGAAGTACTGGCTCGCCGCCAGAGAGTATCATGTTGTGGCAGTTGATACGGTGACGGGTTGTAGTGTTTCTGGTAACATTATGGTTACCGATTCCCTCTATCAAGTGATTATCGACAGCATGGCCACCACTCCGACCACCTACTGCAGCACGGTTGACGGCGACGGTACGCTCACGATTTTCGCCCACAGCACGAATCCGGGTAAAGACCTGAGATACAGCCTTGACGGTGAAAACTGGCAGGTTAGCAATGTTTTCGAGAACCTCGCGAACAGAAGCTACGCCTTCTATGTGAAGGATGTCAATGAACACTCCAACTGCTGGACCGAGGGTTCCGCATCTATCCCCTACAGCGACTGTGTTCCTACGATCACGATTGTTGACAATGAGGGTAATAACGCTCCGTTCACCTATTGTATCGGTGACGAACCCAGACAACTCATTGGTAACGCTTACTACGAGGAAGGCAGCGAGTGCGCCGGTACGTTCACCTATGAATGGAACGCTCCTTGCTCCGACCCGAGCTACTCCAACACGAACACGATTGACGTCATTGTTGACCACGTCATGCCTGCCGGTTGTTTGTATGTCCTCACGGTTCACAATGAACTGACGGGCTGCAGCTACGACACCACGGTGCGCGTGATCGTCAACTCCAAGCCGGTTATTGGCTTCGTTGTCAATGATGTCCATTACACGCAAGCTGATCTCGAAGAGGCTATCGAGTTCTGCGAGAACGAGCCGATTCACATCCAGGCTTACGCCGTTAACGGCAAGGTTCTTGTTGATACGAACTGGACGCTCGGCTATGTTGGCCAACGTTATCAGATCGACACCGTCGGTACCACGATGGCTGACACGAACACCTTCTGTGTCTGGTCCACCAGCGACCAAGGTTGTGTCTCCAACATCGCTTCTCTGCCTATCGTCATCAAACGCCTCTCCTACGAGACGGTTACGGCTATTGCTTGCGAGTCCTACGAAATCAATCCGAATGATGTCATCACGAAACCTGCTGGTGCCACCTATCCTTACACCACCTCTGTGGAGAGAACCTACAAGAGCGTGCTGACGGGTTGTGACAGCATCGTGACCTACAACATTACGCTGAACGCTGCTCCTGAGATTGAGCCTGCAAGAGTGGTTGTGGATCCGTTCTGCGAGACCGAGAACTACACCTTGGCTGACTTCATGGATTCGCTTACCATCAACTGGAACGGTATTACTGGCATCGGCAAGTGGATGGCCTTAGATACTGAAAACTCTGGTTACACTAAAGTTACTTCTTTGTCTCAGCTTACTGATGGTGATTATATGATTACCAATGCAACTTCTACAAGTGCTATGACAAACACTGCTTCGGGTAGTGCTTTGGGTTATGCACCTGTTGTCGGCTTTGATTACGTTGCTCCTTTCTGTGTTTGGACGATCACTAAGAATGAGGACAATACTTATTCTATCTACAATGCAGAAATTGGCAAGTATGCCGCTGGTTTAACCTCTAACGGCATCCAGCTGACTGATGACCAGAATGCGCCCAACGCCAAGTGGAACATTTCGATGAACGGCTCCAACATTCAGGTCAGAAATGCCCAGCACACGAATCGTTATTTGAAGTACAATTCTGCTTCTCCGCGTTTTGCTTCTTATTATTTCGATACTGACAACACTGCTTGGCTGTCTCTGTACAAGTCTAACAATACTTTTGCAGAGGTTCCCGCCACTACGGTTGTTGACTATGAGTTCGCTTCCACGCACAATGTGAAGTATGTGGCTGAGAATTCCTGCGGTACGGACGAGAGCAATGTCCACTTCGACGTGAGCAAGGCTCCGGCTATCGACTCCTTCGCACTGGCTACCTCTTACTGTAACAACGAGGCTGCTTCTGTTACGTTTAAAGTCTCCACGTTCGGTCATCCGGCTACCGCTACCCTGACCTTCAAGGGTGCTACGGTCGGTACCTATAATGTGACGGCTGAGAACCAGGAGTTCACCTACAACTTCACGCCGAGATACTACACGCACAACGGTGAGACTCTTACGCTGACGGTTGCCAACAAGAACGGTCTTTGCGCCAACGCCACGGCTACGCGCACCATCGTCGTTGACACTACAATCTACAACATTGCTGCGAGAACTTATTGTGAGGGTGACACCCTGCACTTCAGCGATTTCGTGACGGGTAACTTTACGTATGTTACCATTCACGCCACTGGTTCTGTGCCTGGTGGTATGAGTGATGGTATGGTGCTGCCTTACGACGCGAATAATGCAAGTATTTTCTTCACGATGCGTGACCATTGCGGCAACGTGGTGACGACGAACACGGTGAATGTGACGGTGAATCCGAAACCGAGACTCGCGGCTGTTAACATTCCTGCTAACCTCTGTGTTAATGACGCTGCTGCAGCACTTACCAGCTGTATCCGTAACGTTGAGTTTGCAACTACTGAAGGTTGGATGTACAAGGCCAACGCTGACGCTACGACCTACACGTCTGTGGCTGATGTGAATGCTTTGGTGAATGCTATCAAGGATCTGCCTTCTGCTTCTGCAATTGTTGCTTATCATGTTGAGAACGCTTGTGGTGAGATCACTCAAGAATTGGGTACTGTCCGTCTCCTCCACAAGATTGATGTCGCAGTTTCCAATGTGACGGTTTGTCCGAACGTCACGGCTGACGAGATTATTACTGGTGTTCATGCTGTGATTAACGACTATGGCAACTATGCCGCTTCTGAGGTGAGTGTGAACTATGCTGTTGTTCGCGGTTCTAACGTGTTGGCTCTCAACGCTGCTCTTCCGATCCAAGCAGGCGACAGAATCAGAGTGATCGCCACTCCGAACATCACTCCGGATTGCGGTGCTGACACGGCATTCGCTCAGGTTACTGTCCTGACCAACCTTCGTGTTGACCCGATTTACCGCACTGCTTGTAGCGGTGAGGAGCTGGATGCATTTGTCGCCACCCATCCTATGTGGAATGGTACGGCCACGGTCACGGCTCAAGGCTGGCAGATCAAGAACGCTGAAAATGGCAATCCTGTTTCCGCCACGTCGACCACTGTGATCACGGATGCGCAAGATGTCTATGCACGTTACTTCTGGACAACCAATTGTAACGAGACGTTCTATTCTGATTGGACGAAATTGACGGTTAACAATAAACCCGAAATCACTCTTAACGATCAGGTCAGAGTCTGCGAAGGCAACAAGATTACGCTTGCCATGACTGGTTATGATGTTACCTTGCATGGTATTCCGAATCCGGCTGCGAATGCCTATATTTATGTTCCTAATTGGACTATTGATGGTGTTGATTTCGATTTCAACACGGTTATGTCGGCTGCTGAGCACAATGGTAAGACGTTGGTTGTGACGCTTGACGACAATGGTAGTGGTTGCGGTCCTGTTTCCGCCTCTTTGACCTTAGTCATCGACACGCTGCCTGTTCCTACGATCACGGGTCCTGCCAAGGCTTGTGACGGTGAGAATGTCACCTTCACGGCTACTCCTGGCTATGTTGATTACAGCTACAGCTTCACTGGCAACTTCGACAATGTGGTTCCTGCCACCATGCCGACCAATAGCAACACGGTTTCTGTCGATGTCTATGCTGACGGTGTTGAATTCACCACGGCTACGGTCACGGTTACCGACGGCAACGGCTGTAAGGGTACTACTGAGACGGGTGCTTCTGTGAGAGTGACGAATATGCCTGAGTTCATCTTTACGAATGCCGCAGGCGAGGAGACGCATGAGTATGAATCCACCACGGGTACGGGTCTGACCTACACCTGGATGGTTGGCAACGAGTGCTACGATCCCGACAAGTTGGTCTATGTTGAGTATGATATCTACTACAAGGGTGAGGATGCCACCGACTACACGTTGATTTCTAACAATCATATCGGTGAGTACCTTATGACTCAGAACTATACCAATGTTTATGGTCACGTCTTCCCGTATGTCACTTCCAATGCTTTCAACTGGCAAAATGGTGACGGTTCTGCCAATGGCAACACTTCTTACTACAACTATGCTATTGCCAACCCGTCTGTCGCTACTGCCGGTAACCACTTCCCGAACACGAACCTCGGTTTGTCGAACACGAACGTTTACGACGATTTGTGGATGCACTTCCTCGCTAACCGTCCTGTGACGAAGACCATCGTTCCGTTCAGACTGCATGGTGACTACAAGATTGTCTATAGACTGTATGCTACTGACCATCCCGATGACTTCGAACATCTGTATCTCGCTGAAGGTGCTGCTTCTGACGGTTCCGACACGACGATGCACCTCGGTGGCCAGAACGCTTTCATGGGTAATCTGACTCTCCTTGCCAAGGATTCTGTCCATATCGCTGTTACGGGTACAGATATCCCGAACACTACTCCTAACGAGTTTGTTACTCCTGAGGTTGCTCCTGCCCTCGTTGTTGACGAGACCACGGTTGCTCCTGACATGGAAGTTTGGCCGAACCCGGCTCCCGCTGTCACCACGACCCTCAAGGCTCGCGTCCACAACATGGCCGGTGAGGCTACGGTCACGCTGACCAACCTGAATGGTAAGAACGTCTATACTGGCAAGACCTTCGTTGACAATGATAACTACTACTTCGAGTTCGATGTGAACAGCCTGTCCGTCGGTTCCTACATCTTGACGGTCCGCACGAACGACGCTGTCGTCACGAAGAAGGTTATCGTCACTGTCTTAGCCCGATAGTCAGATAACTGAATAAAGCAAAGGAGTTGTGCGCACACAGCGTGCAACTCCTTTTTTGTTTAGTTCAGAGTTCAAAGTTATAGTTATTAGTTATAGTTATAGTTAATTGTTATAGTTATTTGTTATTGTTTAAGTTAACGATGCGTCGGGGTTTTGTAAGTGATTTCATGAAGCAGTATGCGGGGCGTTTGGCAGGGATGTTCCTGTTGAATGGGCTGTATGTTGTGCTCACGATCTTCACTTTCTTGATGATTGAGCCGTTTGTGAAGCTCTTGTTCAGAGGGACGTTGGAGGGGTTGAGCACCTTGTCGGCCTATATGGTGGGCGTGCTTTCCAAGGTGCTGCCGCTCGACAGTGCGGGGCATTCCGTTGTGGCGCTCATTTTGGCCGCTGCAGGGCTCTTTCTGCTGCGTAATCTGTCGTATTATGCTTCGCAGTGGATTATGGGGCATGTGCGCAGCGATTTTCTCTATTCGTTGCGCAACCGGTTGTACGACAAGATGATTTCGCTGCCGTTGGGCTATTTCACGAAGGAGAGTCGCGGCGATGCAGTGACCCGTGCCGTGAACGATGCCCAAGAGGTGGAGTACACGGTTTTGGCTTCGATCCAGAAATTCCTTACCGACCCGATTGCGTTGCTTTGTTACTTGGGCTTTCTTTTCTATATTGACTACCAGCTGTCCCTTTGGGCTGTTCTGCTGATGCCGGTCTCGTTTTTGGTTATCGGTTTTCTTTCCCACCTGTTGAAGCGCTCCTCCAAAACTTACCGTCAGCGGTTGGGGGTGCTGCTTTCGCATGTGGAGGAGACGTTGTCGGGGCTTCGGGTGATTTACGGCTTCAACGCGCAGGAACACGCCTATCAGCGTTTTTCGGAGTTGAACCAGCAGTTCCACAGCCATCAGAAGCGAGTTTATCGGCAGAGCTATTTGGCTAATCCGTTGAGCGAGTTCCTCGGAGTAGCATCCGTGATGGTGGTTTTGGTGATTGGCGGCACGCTGGTGTTGTCGGACCGTTCGGGTTTGTCGGCGGAGTTGTTCATCACCTACATTGCCCTTTTCACGCAGATCATCACGCCGGTGTCGAACATCTCCTCCGCTTTCGCCGACTACAAGCGCGGCGAGGCGGCCCTTGACCGTATCCGTGCTTTCCTTGCTGTCGAGGACAACGTGGAGGAGGCGGACGGAGCGCAGGCGTTGTCGGATTTCCGGGAGAGTGTCGTTTTCGAGGATGTTTCGTTTGCATACGATGAAACGGCGGTCTTGCAGCATGTCGATCTGACGATTCGGAAAGGGGAGACGGTGGCGTTTGTGGGGGCTTCGGGAGCGGGGAAGACGACGCTCGCCGACCTGCTGATGCGCTTTTACGAGCCCACTTCCGGCAGAATCCTTTTGGATGGGGTGGATGTTCGTGGCTACCGCACGCGCGACTACAGGAGCCTCTTTGCGCTCGTTTCGCAGGATGTGATGCTGTTCCACGACACCATCTACCGGAATATCACGTTGGGTTGCGATGCCACGATGGAGGAGGTGGTGGCGGCGGCGAAAGCGGCCAACATCTACGATTTCGTTATGTCGCTGCCGGACGGTTTCCAGTATATGGTGGGCGACCGTGGGCTTTCGCTCTCCGGCGGTCAGCGGCAGCGTGTGAGCATCGCGCGGGCGGTACTGCGGGACGCGCCGGTGTTAGTGTTGGACGAGGCCACCTCCGCCATGGACACGGAGTCGGAGCGGTTGGTGCAGCAGTCCGTCGAGATGTTGTCGAAGCAGCGCACGGTGGTGGTGATTGCGCACCGCTTATCGACCGTGCGCCATGCCGACCGCATCTGCGTGATGGACGGCGGCCGGATTGTGGAGCAGGGCACGCATGAGGAGTTGATGGCGAAGGAGGGGGTGTATTTTCGGTTAGTTGGGTTAGTGGGTTAGTGGGTTAGTTGGGTTAGTGGTTTAGTGGGTTAGTGGTTTAGTGGGTTTAGTGGGTTTTGTGGTTTAGTGGGTTAGTGGTTTAGTGGGTTTAGTAAGTTTAGTGGATTAATTTTCAACTTTCAATTAAAAAAGATGGCAAAGCATAAGTTAGAGAGGTTCGCGGAGAATGCGACATTTGGGAATTTGTTCCAGCATACGGAGTATGACAGGATAGGGGAGGCGTTCCCGTTGCGGGGGCGATGGCGGGAGGATTATTTCCACAATGACCGGCCGATTGTGCTGGAGTTGGGTTGTGGCAAGGGGGAATATACGGTTGCGATGGCGAAGCGTTTTCCGGAGCGCAACTACATTGGCATCGACCGGAAAGGGGCGCGTTTGTGGCGGGGCTGCAAGGACGCGCTGGAGCAGGGGTTGTCGAACGTGGCGTTCCTGCGCATCACCATCGACCACATCGGGCTCTATTTCGGGCCGGGCGAGGTGGATGAGATTTGGGTGACGTTCCCGGACCCGCAGATCAAGAAGGAACGGAAGCGGTTGGTGGGACCTCATTTCGTGAACGACTACTACCGCCCGATTTGGCCCGCAAACGGCGGTCTTTTGCATCTGAAGTCCGACAGCGACTTCTTGTATGAATATCTCCTTGAAACGGCGGAAAAGGAGCGTTGGAACGTTTTGGAGAACATCCCCGACGTGTATGCCGGCGGTGCGGACCCGCTGCTCACGGAGGTGCAGACGTTCTACGAGCGGAAATGGTTAGAGGAGGGGAAGACGATACATTATGTGCGGTTGAAGGTTGGGGACGTTGAGTAAGTTTAGGGAGATTAGAAAGATTAAGGCCTGGGGCGGATGCCTCAGGCCTTTTTTGAGTCGGGGTGAGAAGACTCGAACTTCCGGCCTCTACGTCCCGAACGTAGCGCGCTACCAACTGCGCCACACCCCGTCTGTTTTGCGGCTGCAAAAATACACTTTTTTTGAAATAAAAAACGCGTGTCGAAAAAAATATATTTTTGTCTTTGCAAGGTTAATTTTCTTTGCCACAACAGACGGGCGATTTCGTTAAAAGACAAAATACTTACGAATATGAAGAAGAATATTGTTGCGGTTTTGCTGGCATTGGCCGTTGCTTTGTTTTGCCAAACTGCTGTAGGACAATCGATTATTATGGGCTCGGCACCATTGGTGGCCGACATTGACGATATGCCCCGCGACTTTTACGACCCAGGCGGCGTTCCAGGCGACATGGGTGACAACCAGGACCCGGACGGCTATTTTGCCCAGAACTTGCGCGACACGATGACCTTGCGCACGAACATGTCGGGCACGTTGATGTACATCATCTTCACCGAATTCGCCATGAGTCCGGGCGACACGCTCTACATCTTTGACGGCCCCAACACCGACGCCCCGCTGATCGGCGCTTACAATTTGGTGCAGAATCCCGGTGAAATCTATGCGTCGGACCGTATGTTGACCTTCGTGTTCCATTCCGACGACGAGGACATCTTGGGGTTGCGTGCAGGCTGGCGGGCGCAGGTGTATGCCTACTCCGTCACGCCGGACAACCGTATCTGGCCTACGGAAGACGGTACCGGTGCCATTCAAGCGGTGACCTGCAATGCTTGGTTCTATGACTCCGGCGGCGCGAACGGCAACATCGCCTCGAACAACCCAAACGGTGGCGCAAACCCTATATACGCCAACTTTATCTCCCCTGTAGGTTCGCACGTCAAGTGCGAGTTTTCCCAGTTTTCTGTGAATGGGGTGATGGAGATTTACGACGGCCAGTATGCCGACCCCAACAAACGCCTCATCGGGCAGTTTTGCAACTCCACGTTGGATGCTTCCACTAACAATATGCCGCCCACGCTGTTCTCCTCCGGCAACGCGCTGTCGTTTATCTACCGGGGCAAGGCGGGTGACACGCAGAAAGCCGGCTGGAAGGCGGAGATTACCTGCGTGCCGGAACTCTTCGAGACCGAGGACGGCAACCCCTGTCCAGGGGTGACCAACGATGTGGCGGAGATGTATGCCGATCTTTTCAATGCGGAGACCAAGACCATTGAGTGGGACTGCGACATTCCCATCATTATGCTTCGGGCCGGTGTCATCGCCACCGGGCAATATACCAGCGACTACAAGGTGGAGCAGATTCCGTATGATGAGAATAACATGCTGTTCGGGTATGATGAGGGAACCCCTATAGGTGCCAGCTCCGACGATCACTGGGAGAGTGGTGTTCAGCTTCCTTTCACGTTCACATTCTTTGGAAAGCAATATACAACAGTTTATCCTGGCACAAACGGCTTGATTTCGATGACACCGCAGTCGGGTTACTGTACGTATTCGTATAATGCTCCAGCTACAGCACCGGATTATTCTGCTATCCCATACGTGTACAAAAACTGTGTTTATGGCGTGTATGAGGACATAGATTGTCGATATTATACCAATAAAAATGATGGATTGGGCATGGGTAATGTACGTGTTGGTGTGTTGGGGGCTCCTCCTTGCCGTGCGTTCGTGTTCAATTATTTGAACGTGGGTTTATATGGACTGACCAGCACCAGTACGGGTAGCCAGTACAACAATTACAATACCTATCAAATGGTGTTGTATGAGGGAACCAATATTATAGATGTCTATATTAAGCATAGAAAATGTTGTGCCACGACCAATTCTCATGGAGAGGGCATTATAGGTCTCCAAAACACCACATCTTCGCAGATTCTCTTAGCTCCAGGGCGTGGAATGACCAGTTGGTCTGCCGACAACGAGGCCTGGCGCTTCACCCCGATCACGCCGTTGGACGAGCAGGGTGAGCTTCGCTGGTTCGTGAACGACACCAACAGCGCGGTCTATAGCCGCGACAAGATGATCACCGTCAGCAAGCCCGATGCCCCGGTCACGAAATACATCTCCGTGTATAGTTATACGGATGCTGCCGGTGTCCATAGAACCTATATGGACACGACCACCATCTTAGTGAAGGTGCCGACCGTGCACCTCGCCTCCTCCACAGGCAACAATTTCATCTGTCCGAACGACCCGGCCACGCTGTCGGCCACTTTCACGGGATATTCGGACATTCTGCCGGAGTCCTACCTGTGGAGCACGGGCGACACCACGGCGACCGTCACGGTGAACCCCACGGAGTCGAGCACCTACACGCTGACGGTCACGTTCGACAACCGGTGCGACAACAAGGACACGGTGCGCGTGAAGGTCACCGAGTTGGAACTCCCTGACATCACGGGCACTCCGGAAATCTGCTACGGCGAGTCCTCCACGTTGTTGGCTACGCACGCCACGTCGAACGAGTTCCATTGGAGCAGCGGGCAGTCGGGTGCCACGATTACGGTGTCGCCGCAGGTGACCACCACCTACACGGTGACGGCCACGATGGAGGGCGACTGCGAGGTCACGGATACGTTCACGGTGAACGTCATCCCGCTGCCCACGCCGTCGTTCATGGCGGATCCCACGGAGATTTACGTAGAAAACGGGGTCGGAACGGTGACCTGCACGAACCTCTCGCCCGCCGGTTATCACTTGGTGTGGAATTTCGGCGATGTCTTCTCCAACATGAACGAGATGGTGGACGTGGAGGTGGCGACCCACGAATACACGCGTTCCGGCTACTACACGATCACCTTGACGGCCTCCGATTCGGCGGGCTGCACCGATTCCGTGAAGGCGCGCGTGTCGGTGGAGGTGCCGTATTTCTTCTACATCCCGAATGCGTTCTCGCCCGATGGCGACGGTGTGAACGAGACGTTTGCCCCGAGCGGCGAGGGCGTCGACCCCGACCAGTACTCGATGCAGATTTTCGACCGCAACGGTATTTTGATTTACAGCACCCATACCCCTTACGATTATTGGGACGGCCGCAACAAATATGGACAGATGTGCCCCGAAGGCGTGTATGTCTATATCATCCGCTTAGTCAACCTCAACGGCGACGACAAGGAATACACCGGTTCGGTGACACTGGTGAAGTAACTCTCAGACTTAGACTAAGGACTTAGACATAGACTAAGGACTTAGACTTAGACTTTGAACCTTGAACCTTAAGCTGTTGGCTGTTAGCTGTTAGCTTGAAACCTGAAACTTGAAACTTGAAACCAACAGGGGGCCCGTGCGGACCTCCTTTTTTATTGCTTGACGGTTTTCAGGTCGCGGACGCGGAAGTTGTTCCACATCGGCTTGGTGTCGGGGTTGTAGTAGGTCTCGTCGATTTGGAGTTTGGGATTTTTGAAGACGATTTCCTCGATGAACTGGTCGATGACAGGAAACTCGTCGTTGTAGAAGCCTGCCACCTGGTGTCCGAGGCCGGGGTAGCGGCGGACATGGTGTCCGTAGCCGTTTTTCTTAAACCCTTTGACGATGGAGTTCGTGCCGAAGAGGCCCAGGTTAAAGACATTGGTCTGCTTGTAGATGACCAGCTTGTCGTCGGTGCCGTGGCAGAAGAGGGTGGGGGCGGGCGAGTGGAGCTTGTATTTGGGTCTTCCGTGGTGGGAGAAGATGGCGCCCGCGTAGGAGATGACGCCTGCGGGGCGGAAGCTGGCGGGCAGGATGGCGCTGTTGTAGTAGCCGTTGCAAAGCGCATAGTCGGTCTGCAGCACCGCGATGGCACCCGCACTGCTGCCCATGAGGATGAAATGGTTGGGGTCGAGCTTGTATTTTTTCGTATCCAAGAGGTTCTTCAGGGTGTAGTCGATGGCGGAGATCAGGTCTTCTGCCGCCATCTGGATGGACTGGTCGAACCGCTTGACGGAGGCCAAGGCCGAGAAGTTCTTCTGCCCGCGCATTCCCAAGCGGTAGTCGATGGCGATGACCACATAGCCCTGGTCGGTGTAGTATTTCTTGACTTTCTGCACCTGGTTGTCGTCGCGCTTGCCGCCGATGAAGCCGCCGCCGAACACAAAAAACAGGCAGGCCTTCCGGTCGTTCTGCACCTGCGGGACATACACGTCCATGTATAGCTTGTGCGTGTCTTTCTGCGCGTAAAGGTAGGTCTCCTTCTCCTGCGCAAAAACAGAGAAAAGACACGAGAAACTGGTGAGAAGGATGAGTAGTCTTTTCATTTTATTAGTTTAAGGTTTAAGGTTTAAGGTTCAAGGTTCAAAGTCTAAGTCCTTAGTCTAAGTCTAAGTTCTTAGTTCTAAGTTCTACATTTCACCATCAGCAGTGGAATCATGATGGCGAAGAAATCGACACCGAAGCGGCGGTCGAAGACGCATTCGAAGCAGCTGTTCACGGCCAGGAGGATGAAGAGGGTGAGGAGGAGAATGTCGCGGTGTTTGATGGCGGTGCCGAGCGGGGTGTAGAAGTAGAGCAAAAGGAGGAGGATGCCGGGGATGCCGTTGGTGACCAAGGCCTGCAGATACTGATTGTGGGCATTGTAATTGTGGTTGAAATCGCGCCAGTAGCCGTGGGCGCGGTATTTCTCGCGGATAGCGTCGAAGCAGTCGCCGGTGCCGGTGCCGAAGGGCAGGTTCTCGACCGCTGCCTCCCAGGAGGCTTGCCAGATGATTAGGCGTACGTCGCTGTGCTTAGTGTTCGTGCTGTCCTTTTCCAAGGTGTATTTCGACTCCGTAAAGCGGTTTTTCGGCGCGATGTCGGTGGTCATCAGGATCACGAAAAGGCCTGCAATCAAGCTGATGACGAACAGCATGGCTTTCCAGTCTGCCCGGCGTTTGTGGACCGCGTAGAGGCTTAGTGGCAGGTGGATGAGGATGAAGGTGATGATGCCGGCGCGGGAGTAGAGGCAGAAGACACCGACCAGCAGAACCGCATCGACGATGTAGAGGGTGATCTTTTGCAAAGGGGTGGTCGTGTCGTGGTGGTCGATGAGATAGACAAGGATGAGGACGTATGCGAAAGTGGTGTAGAGGGCCACGTAGGTGGGATGCCGCAGGAAGGAGAAGGAGGAGTAGTAGAAGTAGGTATTGTCGCCGGTGGTGGCGAATTGGTAGAGGCCGTGGCCGAATAGAATCAGGATGTGCAGCAGGGTGCTTGCGGTGAATAGGGCGAGGAGTAGATGTATATGTTTTTTTGTCAGTAAGTTACGAGATATGGTCAGGAGGATGGTCGGGGCGATGAGGAACCAGAGGTAGCATTCCACGGTGCGCCAGGCATAGTTTTGGTGGGTGGAGTTGAGGAGCCCCAGCAGAGGGATGAGACAGATGCCGAGCAGGAAGATGCCGTAGGGGATGCCGTCGTTGGCCTTAAAGTTCGCCCATTTCTCGCGCCAGTGCCCTTGCGCAATCCACAGCAACATCAGCAGGATTCCGATGGGCCACATGAAGTAGGTGGTGAAGGGCAGCAACGCCACCATGGGAATCATGAGCAGGAAGCTGACGTTGAAGAGCTTGTCGTCTGTTCGGAGAGACTGGCAGTATGCGGTGAATTTATTCATGGTCGAGCAGGTCGGGGCGTCGTTCGCGGGTTCGGGTGAGTTGCTGGTCCATGCGCCACTCGTCGATGAGCTTGGGGTTGCCGGAGAGCAGCACGTCGGGCACGCGGTGGCCGCGGAAGTCGGCCGGGCGGGTATAGACCGGGGCGGAGAGCAGGTTGTCCTGGAAGGAGTCGGAGAGGGCGGAGGCCCCGTCGCTGATGACGCCGGGAATCACCCGCGCGATGGCGTCGGTGATTACCATGGCCGCCAGCTCGCCGCCAGAAAGCACATAGTCGCCGATGCTGAGTTCGCCGGTGACAAACAACTCGCGCACACGCTCGTCCACCCCCTTGTAGTGGCCGCACAGCAAGATGAGGTTCTGTTTCAGCGAAAGCTCATTGGCAATCTGTTGGTTGAAGGTGACCCCGTCGGGGGCCATGAGGAAGACGCCGTCGTACTCGCGCTCGCTCTTCAGCTGCTCGATGCACCGCGCGATGGGCTCCACCATCATCACCATGCCTGCGCCGCCCCCGAACGGGTAATCGTCGGCGCGATGGTGCTTGTCGTAGGTGTAGTCGCGGATGTTGTGGACGTGCACTTCCAGGTACTGCTTCTCCACGGCGCGTTTCAGAATCGAGCTGCCGAACACGCCGGGGAACATTTCGGGGAAAAGGGTCAGTATGTCTATTCTCATTGGGTCAGTTTCTGAATCATCATGATGCCGTCGCGGAAGGGCAGCAGCAGGTTGCGCACACGGGAGTCTTGTTGCACTTTGTCGTTGAAGGCCATGACGGCCTGCGTGTCTTTGTCGTTCCCACGCACTTCGTGAACCACTTTGCTGTTCCACAACGTGTTGTCTATCAGTATGAAGCCGTGTTCTCGGACTTGCGGAAACACGATTTCGTAGTATTCGTCGTAGTCGGTTTTCTCGGCATCGATGAACACCAGGTCCCAGAGGTCGCCGAGCGAAGGCACGATGGTCTTGGCATCCCCGATGTGGAGGCGGAGCTTTTGGCTGTCGGGGCATTCCGCGAAATAGCGGCGAATACGCTCCTCGTACTCTTCGTTGATTTCGATGGTGTGCAGTAGGCCGTCGTCGGTGAGCCCTTCGGCCAGGCAGATGGCGGAGTAGCCTGTGAAAGTGCCGATTTCGAGGATCCGGCGCGGCCGCAGCATCCGGGAGACGAGCGACAGGAACTCGCCCTGCAGCTGACCGGAGGCCATGCGCGGGTTGAGGGTCTGCAGGTGTGTCTCGCGGTACAGACGGTGGAGCAGTTCTGTCTCCGCTGTCGTGTGCGCCTCGCAGTACTCCTCGATGGCGGGTTCTATGAGCTCGAAGGTGGACATTACGACAGTTCGGCGATGGTCTTATTGACTTCCTCCTCGGTTTTGGTCAGCTTGTCGCGGCAGATCTTCATCAACGCCGTAGCACGTTTCATCTTCTCGGTCAGCTCATCCACACTGATGCTGTCGTTCTCCAACTGGTCCACGATTTCCTTCAGCTCCTCGAAAGCAGCGGTGTATGTAAGGTTTTCTTGTTGTTTCATTTAAGAAAGAATTTCAGGTTATAGTCATAGTCATAGTCATTAGTCATAGTCATTAGTCATAGTCATTAGTCATAGTCATAGTCCGCTAATACATGATTCCGAGTTTCACGCCGGCGAAGTGGTAGAGTGCGTCTTTCCGGGCGTTGGTGGAGTAGGCGGAGAAGTCTTGTTCGTCGGGTTTGGGGATGGTGTAGCGGATGTCGGTGTATTGGTTTTTGTAGCAGGCGGCGATGATGATGGAGAGGCGGTCGGTGAGGTTGAGGCGTATGCCGAGGCCTGCCTCGCCCATCGGTCCGGTCTTGGTCCCGTGGATCACACGGTCCATCTTCTCGGGTGACGACGACACGTACCACTTGAAGCTGTAGCCCATGTTGGCGTAGAAGAGGGGTTGGATCTTGGTGTCGGTGAAGTTGACAGTGAGGTTAAGGGCCACGGGAATGAAGGCGGTGTAGCGCCAGAAGTCAAAGCCGGCCACTAACCCCATCTGGAAGTAGGGATTGAACTGGTAACCAAGCAATTGGTTGACGGAGATGTTGAAGTTTTTGTTCTGGACGGTTTTGGTTTCGAGCTCAATTTGTCCCAGGCCAGTGGCATAGCCCACGGAGGTCATGTAGATGAACTTCCGTTCGGGGGTCGCGCGTCGGCCTTGCGGGTAAGCACTGAGGCCAAGAATTATTATAAAAAATATAAGAATCGTCTTTTTCATCGGTATCTTATTTATTATTGGGTTGGTTGCATTGATTTCAACATTTCGCGGGCGGTGAGTATGGCCGATTCCGTACGGCTTTCGCCGCTCATCATGGTGGCGATCATCTCCTCGCGTTCGGGCATGGAGAGGGTTTTGATGTTTGTGGAGGTGCGGTTTTCCGTCGTTTGCTTATAGACGAGGAGGTGCTGGGTGCCGCAGGCGGCAATCTGCGGCAAATGGGTGATGGCGATGACCTGGTGGCGGCCGGCCAGCAGCCGCATCATCTGGCCCACCTTCGAGGCTGTCTCGCCGGAGATGCCGGTGTCGATTTCATCGAAGATGATGGTGGGCAGGTACATGGAATCGGTGATGATGGACTTGAGGCAGAGCATGATACGCGACATTTCGCCGCCGGAGGCGATCTTGGCGATGTCGGCGGGGGCAACGCCGGCGTTGGCGCTGAACAGGAAGGTGGCCGTGTCGATGCCGTTGTCGCGCGGCTCGCCGCTGTCGTCGAGGGTGACGGCGAATCGGCTTCCGGACATGCCGAGGCGATGCAGGCGTTCCTCCATGGCGTTGACGAGGGCGGGCGCAGCCTCCTTGCGGGAAGCGGAAAGCCGTGCAGCCTGTCGGCGCACTTCGGCCTCCAAGTTCTGCACTTCGGCCTCAGCCTCGGCGAGTTGCTCCTTGTTGTCGGAATAGGTCGCCACCTCCTGTTGCAGGTTGGCGAGAAGCTGAAGCAACGCCCTGTTGTCCTCGGCGCGGTATTTGTTCTGCAGCGAGAAGAGAAGGTCGAGGCGTTCGTTGAGCTGGTCGGTAAGGGCGGGGTTCACCTCCACGGTATCGTTTTTCCGCGACATCTCGTAGGCGAGGTCCTGCGTTTCGGTCAGCAGGTCGTCGATGCGTCGGCCGAAGGCGGCGTATTCCGCGCCCACGCTTTCCAACGGGCGGCATTCCTGCTGCAGCATTTTCAACCTATATAGTATATTGTCATCCTCCTGCTCCGACAGGATCCTTGTGGCGTTGTAGAGATGGCTCTTGATGCTTTCGGCGGATGACAACTCCTTGATTTTCTGTTCTATTTCGGATTGTTCGTCCGGTTGTAGGTCGGCTTTTTCCAGTTCCTCGATGGTGTAGAGGTTGTAGTCGTAGCGTTGGGCGGCCTCGTCGCATTTCGTGCGCAGGGTCTCTAAGGCGGCCCTCTTTTCCTGCCATTGGCGGAGGACCTGACGGTATTGTTCCCGTTGCTCCTGGTTCTGGGCGAACTGGTCGAGGAGGAGCAGGCGGAAGCCGGCGTTCTGGAGCATCAGGGTCTGGTGCTGCGAATGGATATCGACCAAGAGGGAGGAGATGGCCTTCAGGGTGGCGAGGTTCACGGGCGTGTCGTTGACGAAGGCGCGCGACTTCCCGTGCTCGTTGATTTCGCGCCGGATGAGGGTCTCGTCCTGATAGTCGAGGTCGTATTGCCGGAAAAGTTCCTGCAGGTTCAGTCCTTGGATGTTGAAGGTGGCCTCCACGATGCACTTCTTGGACTTGTCGTGGAGCACGTCGGTGTCGGCGCGGTTGCCGAGAATCAGCGAGAGGGCGCCCATGAGGATGGACTTTCCTGCGCCGGTCTCACCGGTAATGACCACTAAGCCTGATTGGAAACGGATTTCCAAAGACCTGATAATGGCATAGTTCTCTATTTGTAGGGAGGTCAGCATCGCCACTATTTTGAGGTGGAGTTGATGGCGTCGTAGGCGGAGGAGTTGGTGGGGTCGATCTGTTTCATGATGTTGATGACCTGAGTTTTCTCCGACGGCATGCCTTCCTTGAAGATGTTGATGATTTCGTCCTTTTTGGAGTTCAGGATGATGCGGAGTACGGCGAGGTTGGACTTCTGGGCGTTCACCTGTTGCAGGAGTTTGAGGCTTTCGAGGATGACGGCACGACCGGCGTCAGGGGTCTCGTACATGACGTCGAGGCCTAAGCGGTGATACTGGTAGTAGAAGTCGTGGATTTTGCTGTAGGTGGAGTTGGTGAAATTCTCGGAGATCCAATAGCGGTTGTTCTGTCCGCTTTCGGCCACGTTCCATCCGGTCTCCTTGAGGTTGAGGTTCACGATGTTCTGGCACTTCGTGAAATAGGGGTCGCCGCCGTTCTGGGAGAAGGAGTCGAGCTCCACGGCGATGAAGAGGTTGAGGTAGTAGGCGATGAGGGAGGTGAGTTCGGAGAGGGCGGAGTTCTCGTCATATTCCAGCGGGTCGCCGTCGGCGTAGCGGAACTTCACCTTCTTGTCCTGGAAGCTCATCAGGGTGGTCTTGTAGCTGGCCTTATAGACGGGGCGTTGCAGCACTAAGGTGGCGGTGCCTTCGTATTCGTCGCCCGAGGCCTTGGTCAGGTTGATGGTGATAGAGCACTCGATGCGCTCGTTTTGCTTCAGGTTGTACTGGCACCATTTGCGGTCGTGCACAAAGGTGTAGAGTTTCTGCCGTAGCTCGTTGTACCGCTCCTGGTTGCCCGTGCTTGAGATTTGGGTGGAGTTGATGGAGACCGAGCATTGGAAGTCCTGGGCCTGGAGGGTGGAGAGGGTAACGAGCATGAGGGCGATGAGTCCGATGATGCGTTTCATAGTTTTGTTTTTTTGTTATTTGATGTACAATAATGCGGTTTGCAGAATCTCCTCTGCGATTTCCTGCTTGCTTTTGAGTTCGCTGGCGAACTCGCGGCCGTCCTTGCTGAAGATGGTCACCTGGTTGGTGGCGGTGCGGAAGCCGGCGCCGGCCGTGCGCAGGGAATTGAGAACGATGAGGTCGGCGTTTTTAGTGTGCAGTTTTTTCTTGGCGTTCTCCACCTCGTTCTCCGTTTCGAGCGCGAAGCCGATGAGCAGCTGGTCGTCGCGTTTGATTTTCCCGACGGAGGCCAGGATGTCTTTCGTCTTAACCAATTCCACCGACAGCTGGGCGAAGTCCTTCTTGATTTTTTCGGGGGCCACGTGTGCGGGCGTGTAGTCGGCCACGGCGGCGGACATGATGATGATGTCCTGGTCATCCACGATTTGCATGCACTGTTGGTACATTTCCCCGGCGGTTTTCACGTCGAGGCGGCGGATGTTGCGGTGGCGGGCGGTGCAGTGGCTCGGTCCGGTGACGAGGGAGACCTCGGCGCCTTTGCGGGCGGCGGCTTCGGCGAGGCAGAAGCCCATGAGGCCGGAGGAGTGGTTGCCGATGAAGCGCACGGGGTCGATGGGCTCGTAGGTGGGGCCGGCGGTGATGAGCACTTTCTTGCCTTGCAGCGAGTGGTCGCTGGAGAGGAACTCATCGACGGCCGCGAAGATTTCCTCGGGCTCCTGCATGCGTCCGCTGCCAGAGGTGCCGCAGGCGAGGAAGCCTTCGTTGGGGGTGAGCAGATGGCAGCCGCGATCGCGGAGGATGCTCAGGTTGTGCTGCACGGCCTCGTTGGCGAACATGTGGCTGTTCATGGCGGGGGCGAGGAACACCGGCTTTGTGACGGCGAGGAAGAGGGTGGAGAGGGCGTCGTCGGCGATGCCGTTGGCGAATTTGCCGAGGATGTTGGCGGTGGCGGGGGCCACCACGAGGGCGTCGGCCCATTCCGCCATGCTGATGTGCTCCACCTCCATCGTGCGGTGCGGGTCGAACATGTCGGTGTAGAGCCGGTTCTGCGACAGCGTCTCGATGGTCAGCGGGGTGACGAACTGCAGGGCGTTGCGGGTGGCGGTCACGCGCACCTCATAGCCGTTCTTCTTGAACAGCCGGATGAGGGACATCGTCTTGTAGGCCGCGATGCCGCCGGAGATGCCGATGGCGATGTGCTTGCCCATGACGATGGATTTACTGGTTGTCGGTCACGTCTTTGAAGTAGATCAGGCCGTTCTCGAACTCGTAGAGGGCCAGCTGTGTGGGTTTGGGAAGCTGCTCGTAGAGTTTGGAGAGCTCGATTTGTTCGCGGTTTTCATAAACCTCCTCGCCGGTGCGCTCTTGCGGGGTGTTGAGGTGCGAGTTCTCCTGGAACTCCTGCTTCAGCTCCGCTGCAATCTGGTCGGCACGTTTCGACATGATGACAATGCTCTTGTAGAAGTTGCCCGTGTCTTTGTCGTACTTGCGGATGTCCTTCGTTTTGGCGTAGAGGTCGATTTTCAATTTTTTGTAGTCTAAAGCTTTCATTATTAACTATTTGATTTGTTTTTGTATTTTTCTAACTGTTTGGTGACATCGGCGGCGATTTTTTCCGTCTCTTTGGCGTATTTGCAGTCGGGGTAGTTGTCGCGCATTTTCTGGCAGGCTTCGAGGCAAGCCTTGTATCGTTCGGGTTTACGGCGTTCGGTGCTCCGCTTGGCGTATTCGAGATTGTTGAGCACGAGGTAATAAACGGCCTCGGGCATGAGCGGGGAGTAGGCGTATTCGGTGAAGAACTGCTTGGCGGCGATCTGGCAGGCCTCGTAGTGGTCGGTGTTGTAGTAGAGTTTCACGATTTCCAGCGACTTGCGTGACAGTTTCAGGCGCAGGTCGTCGAGCATGAGGTTGCATTCCTCCACGTGTTTGTTGTCGGGGTAGGCTTGGAGGAAGGTTTTGATTTGTTCGATGGCGTAGTTGGTGTTGGACTGGTCGAGGTAGTATTCCGGGCTGGTCTTATAGACGGCCTGGATGCAGCGGAAGAAGGCGTCCTGGGTGCGGTCGGAGTTGGGGTAGCGGCGCACATAGTCGCGGAAGTGGAGGGCGGCCATGTTGTAGTCGCCGTTCTGGTAGTAGGAGTCGGCGAAGAGGAAGAGGATGGTGTCGGCGCGGGCGGTGCCTAAGGAGAGGGGGTAGAGTTCTTGGAAGAGGCCGGCGGCGGAGAGCCACTGCCGGTTGTTGTAGTACTTCATGGCGCGTTCGTAGTGCTGGTCGAAGGTCTCGAAGGTGACGCGCTTGTTGCCCACGCGGCTCAGGCTGGTCTTCTTTTTGGAGGGTTTGCCGACGTTTTTGATGGGCGGGAGGGCGTCAGGGGCCGCGCTTTTTGCGGGCACGACGGTGTCCCGTGCCGCCGGGGTCGTGGGCACAATGGTGTCGGCTTTCGCGCGAAAGTCGGATGCATAAGCACCCATCGCAAAAGCTAACAATATAACAATCAGTATGTTACAAGTCTTCTTTGCCATAATAAAAAATCCGCGCAAATATAGTATTTTTTGCGGATTTTTCAAGGCATTTGTTCCGAAATGTGAATTTGTCGCGAAACTCTTCCCGTCGGCGAGCCGTCTTTAGTCGAAGTCGAGTGTCATCACGGAATCTCTCTTGGTCTCGTTGCAGCCCGACGGGTCGCCGATGTATGCGCTCGGAATCGTGAAATTATATCCCGGCTTGTTGTAGCGGTCGTCGCCGCTCACAATGTTGAGGTAGGGCAGTTTCGGGTCGGCATAGACCTTGCTCATGAAGAGGCCGAACACGGGCATGGCCGTTCTCGCGCCCTGTCCGAGGGCAGTGCTGCGGAAGTGCGCGGCGCGGTCCTCGCAGCCCACCCACACGCCGCAGGTCAGCAGCGGGGTGTAGCCCACGAACCAGCCGTCGGACTGGTTGTCGGTGGTGCCGGTCTTGCCCGCAAGCGGGAAGGAGATGCCGTACTGGCTGCGCAGGCGGCCGCCGGTGCCGTAATCCACCACGCCCTGCATCAGGCGCACCGTCTTGAAGGCCGTGATCTGGTCCATGGCCTCGTTGGTCTTCGGCACCTTGGTGTAGATGACGTTGCCCTCCTTGTCGCAGATGTGGGTGATGAAGATGGGTTCGACATAGACGCCCTGGTTGGGGAAACAGTTGATGGCCCCGACCTGCTCGTAGAGCGTTAATTCGCAGGCTCCCAAGCAGATGGAAGGCACGGCGGGAATGTCGGAGGTCATGCCCATGTTGCGGACCAGGTCGATGACGGCGTTGGGACCGTAGCGTTTCATCAGGTAGGCGGACACTTGGTTGAGGGAGTGCGCCAGGGCCTCGCGCAGCGGCAGCATCTGCCCCTCCTTGTAACCGCCGGAGTTGTGCGGGGTCCATTTCGCGCCCGTGGCGGTCTCGATGGTCACCGGCACGTTGGGCACCATGGTGCAGGGGTCGAAGTCGCCGCTCTGCATGGCCACGGTATAGACGTAGGGCTTGAAGGTGGAGCCGACTTGCCGTTTGGAGAGCTTCACGTGGTCGAACTGGAAATACTCGTAGTTGGTGCCGCCGACGTAGGCCTTCACGTGGCCCGTCGCGGCCTCCACGCACATCAGTCCGCACTGCAGGAACGACTTGTAGTAGCGGATGGAGTCCATCGGGGTCATCACCGTGTCAATCATGCCTTTGTAGCTATAGACGGTCATCTTGGCCTTCTTGTTGAACGCCGCCTCGATTTCCGCGTCGGTCTTGCCGGCGTCCTTCATCTGCTCATAGCGTTCGCTCTGTTTCACGGCGCGCCACAGGATGTTGTGGGTCTGTTCCTCACTGATGTTCACGAACGGGGCGTTCTTCGCGCCTTTGATGTGGTTGAAGAAGAGCGGCTGCAGGTAGTCGCAGACATGCTCCTGAACGGCGGCTTCGGCGTGCTGTTGCATGCGGGAGTCGATGGTGGTATAGATCTTCAGTCCGTCGCAGTAGAGGTCGTAGCGGGACCCGTCGTTCTTGGGGTTCTTGTCGCACCAGTCTTTGAGGACAAGTCGCAGGTATTCACGGAAATAGGTGGCAATGCCGGCGGTGTGGGCCTGCGATTTGAAGTGGCTCATGTCGATGGGGATTTCCTTGATGGAGTCGAACTGGGCCGGGGTGATGAAGTCGTATTTCTTCATCTGGCCGAGCACGGTGTTGCGGCGGTCGAGGGCGGCCTGCGGGTGTCGCCGCGGACTGTATTTGGAAGGGGCCTTGAGCATGCCCACGAGCAGGGCGGCCTCCTCGGTGTTGATGTCGGCCGGATCCTTGTCGAAGTAGGTGCGGGCGGCGGACTTGATGCCGACGGCGTTGTTGCCGAAATCGACCGTGTTGAAGTACATGGCGAGGATTTCATCCTTCGAGTAGGCGCGCTCCAGTTTGGTGGCCACCACCCACTCTTTGAATTTGGTGAACACAATCTTGATTTTCCCTGCCTTGGGGTCGCGGGGGAAGAGGTTTTTGGCCAACTGCTGGGTGATGGTGCTGCCGCCGCCCTTGTGGTGGCGGGTGGCCACGCCGACGGCCACGCGGAACAGGGCCTTCACGTCAACGCCGGAGTGATTGTAGAACCGCGAGTCTTCCGTGGCAATCAGCGCGTTACGCAGCTCTTCGGAAAGGTCCGCGTATTTGCAGTTGGAACGGTTCTCACGGTAGTAGGTGCCCAAAAGGACGCCGTCGGAGGAGATGACCTCCGTGGCGAGATTGGAGTCCGGGTTCTCCAGCTCCGCGAACGAGGGCATGTAGCCCATCCACCCCAAAGAGATGAACAGGAACATCAGGCATACGAGACCGAACAGGATGAAATAGACCTTCCAGAAGGTCTTGGCCCATTTTGGGAGGCTTCCCTTCGACGGTCTCTTTTTCGTGTCGTCATGCGACGAACCGGATTTCGCAGTGTACATTTTTCCTAATTTAAAATCAGGCTGCAAAAGTACAAAAAAATCGAAATCGATGCCTCCCCCGATGCGGCCGGTGGTTTGTTTCCGAAACTTGGTTGATTCGGATTAATTTGTATTTTTGCCACCGTTTTTCCGACAAGTCAAAAAAAACATGATTGTTCGGGCGTTCAAGAAACCTTCAAAAAGATGAACAAGCACAGAATCCTTGTTGTGGATGACAATGCGGGCATCCGCGAGACGCTGAAAATCCTTCTTCCCGCACATTTCGAAGCGGTGGAAACTGTGGCTTCCCCGAAAATCCTTGCGAGTACAGTCAGGACCTTCAAGCCTGATGCCATCTTGTTGGACATGAATTTCGAAACCGACATCAACACGGGCAATGAAGGATTATTTTGGCTGACCGAAATAAAACGTCAATATCCTGAAATAGAGGTTGTTCTGATGACCGCATACGCAGATATTGCCCTCGCGGTGGAAGGCATGAAACGCGGTGCATTCGACTTCATTGTGAAACCGTGGGACAATGAAAAGCTGATGGAGACTCTTGAAGCCGCTTGCGGGAAACGGTCCGCCAAACGCACTGTTGAAGAACGTCCGGCCGCCCCTGTTATGTTATGGGGCGACTCTGTGGAAATGAGTGAGATACATCGTATGGTGGAGAAAATTGCCCCTACCGACGCCACTGTGCTGATTACCGGGGAGAATGGTACTGGTAAAGATATGTTGGCCAATGAGATACATCGGATTTCCTCCCGTTCCGGCAAACCGATGGTGAGTGTGGATATCGGATCTTTGTCGGAGACGTTGTTCGAAAGCGAGTTGTTCGGGCACGTGAAAGGGGCTTTCACCGATGCTCGCGCCGACCATACCGGGAAGTTCGAGTTGGCCAATGGCACCACGCTTTTCCTCGACGAAATCGGCAACATCCCATTGCACCTGCAATCCAAGCTGTTACGAGTGCTGCAGAACCGATGCGTCACGAAGGTGGGCGATACGAAGTCCGTGCCCATTGACATCCGGCTTATCTGTGCCACCAACCGCGACCTGCCCGCCATGGTCCGTGACGGCCGTTTCCGCGAAGACCTCTATTATCGCATCAACACGGTGACGCTGAACTTGCCGCCCTTGCGTGAGCGTGCGGATGAGATAGAACCGTTAGTGCGCTTGTTCATAGAACGTTACGCTGCAAAATATCATCGCAACGTTACGGGCGTTTCTTCTGAAGCGTTGAATCTGCTGCAGAATTGCAGATGGTCGGGGAATGTGCGCGAGTTGCAGAACAGCGTGGAGAAAGCCGTCATTATGTCAGACGATGAAACCCTGCAACCCGAGGATTTCAAGATTTCTGAAAACCAACTTGTTACAAATGCCAGCACGACGGATAACACTTTGGAAGCGGCAGAGGAGCGCGTGATACGGGCGGCGGTGAAGAAGTACAACGGCAATCTTTCATTGGTGGCGAAATCGTTGAATATCAGTCGCCCGACGTTGTATAACCGGCTCAAAAAATACGGGATATGAGTACTGGGATTTGGATAGTTGTTGTGGTGGCAGCGGGTCTGCTATCCGCGTTGGCTGCGGCATGGTGGATGTCGCGGCGCAATGTGGAGAAAGTCGCTTTCCTGATGGACGCATTGGAGGATGGCGACACGAACTTCCGTTTCCGGGAAAATTCTGCCCTGAACCGAGAACTCAACCGTTTGCGCGGCATCATGGATCGGAAAACCATTCGGAATGAGGCTATTTCGTGGAACAAGCTTTTCCGTGTCATCACGCATGAGATCATGAACACGGTCACCCCTATCGCCGCCTTGAGTGACGCCTTGTCCAAAGACGACCGCTTAGACACCAAGGCGGGACTTGCAACCATCTCCGCATCCTCCAAGGAACTCATACGTTTCGTCGAGTCCTACCGCACTTTCACCAAGACGGAACCGCCGGTCTTCAAGTCCGTTATGGTGGATGATCTCGTCAGCAGAGTGATTCAGCTCAACGGTGCCAACACCCGTGGGCAAGGCGTGGCATTGACTTACCGTGCCACCGTGCCCGACCTGCTGGTCTATGTCGATGAAGGACAGATTATGCACGTATTTAATAATCTGATAAAGAACGCGATAGAAGCTGGTGCCACCGCTATCGACATCTCTTCTGAACTCGATATGGAGGAGCGCACCGTGATCAGGGTTCGCAATAACGGGCAGCCGATTCCGCTTCGCAAGCAGGAGGAAATCTTTGTGCCGTTCTTCACCACCAAGTCTAACGGTACTGGGGTGGGGCTGAGCCTTTCGCGCCGCATCATGGCCGCGCACCACGGCACCATCCAGCTCGTCCAAAGCGACGCTACCCGTACGGTTTTCGCGCTGGTGTTCGCCTGATTTGTAAAATTCTCTTACACGCTGTAAGATTTTCTTACACTTTCCTTTCGCCTTCTTCCGCTGACCATTTCACAATCAGCACATTACAGTTTTGGCATGTTTTTCGTCAAACCGTAGAGACGCAATACATGGCGTCTCTACAACGGCAAAAACGAGAAAGTATGGCAAGAAGAATGACGATAACCCTATTGACGACACTCTTGTTCGGGGCGGCGAACGCGCAGGACACGGTGGTGATGACCCTGCGCGACTGTGTGCGTTACGCCCTGGCGCATTCGGCGGAGATGCGCGTGCTGCAGGCCGACCTCGGCGACGCGCAGCTGGCCCGCCGCAACGCCATCCTCAACGCCTTCACCCCGTCCGTCAGCGGCGACGTTTACGCCTACTCCAACTTCGGCCGCTCCATCGACCCCGAAACGAACACTTATAGCACCACCACCTCTTTCCACAATGGTTACGGCCTCTCCGCCGGCATCACCCTTTTCAACGGATTCCGTGCGGTCAACAATATGAAAATCACAAAGTTGGCGGAAGAAACGGGCGTGACGAGAATACAGCAGGGCGAAGACCGCATTCGTCTCGCCACGATGGAAGCCTACTGCAACGTGCTTTATTACACGGAGTTGCTGAAAACAATACAGGCGCAAACGGAGACGGCGGAGACGGCCTTGCGGCTTGCGCAGAGACAGGCGGAGTTGGGGCAGAAGTCGCAGGCGAACGTCCTGCAGATGGAGGCCGACCTTTCCGACCGCCGCTACAAGCTCACCGTCTGTGAAAACCAGCTTCAAAACGCCTATATCACCTTGAAGGACATTATGTTGTATCCGACAGACCAGCTGTTTTCCGTCACCGACGTAGAGGTGGACACAACGTTGTCGGATGGAATGCTCGCAATGGAGGCGGGTAGGGCGGCGGAGCGTCTGCCGGCCGTAATCATAGCCGAAAATGAGCGGCAGACCGCCCAGCTCGCCCTCAAGACCGCGAAGTGGCAGCTGCTGCCGTCGCTGTCGCTGTACGGCGGCTGGTCCTCGACCTATTTCACCTATCCGGGTCGGGCGGGCTATGTGCCGGTCCCCTACTGGCGGCAGCTTTCCGACAACGGCGGCGAGTACGTGCAGCTCTCGCTGAGCATCCCGATTTACGACCAGCTGTCGCGGCAGACGGAGATCGCGCGGCGGCGCCACGACTGCGACCGTGCGGAAGCCCGCTACATGCAGACGCGGCAGAGTGTGGAGGCTGAGGTTCGCCGCGCCCTCGCCGACCGCGACGGGGCCGCCGCCGCCCTGCGCCAGGCCGAACGGCACGCCGCCCTGCAGCAGCAGCTCTACGCGATGAGCACGCGCCAGTTCGAGCAGGGCCTCCTCTCCGCCCTCGAATACCGTACGGTCGCCGACAACCACCTCTCCTCCACCGCCGACCTGCTCAACGCAAGGCTGCAGCTGTTCCTGAAGACGTGGGTGGTGAGGTATTATTTTGGGTTGGTGAATGATGAATAATTAGTTTTCCTTGAGCAGCCTCGAAGAGGCAAAACGCACGAAGTGCAATTAACTCCACACAGGCGAAGCGCAGTGTGGGGCGTGATGTGGGAGTTGGCTTTGGGCTGGTAACAGTGGAATCCGCAGTGGGATAGTGCGTCGGAAGCGCGAGAATGAACACACTAACTCTTCACAAACTTCCTCATCAATAGGCCTTCTGAAGTATACACTTTTATCAAGTACGTTCCTCGTGCTAATTGCGACACATTGATTCCTAAGTCTTGGTCGCAATCGATAGTCTGTACGAGTCTTCCTGTCATGGAGTAAATCTCCATTCTTTGTATTTGGCAATCGATCGGAACAATCAAGTGGAAGCAGTCTGCTACAGGGTTGGGATAGAGCGAAACAGCGGGCGTTTCTTTTTCCTGAATTCCTGTTTCCCGAGAGACCGAAATGTGCAACCGATAGGTTCCCGTTGCACCATCTTGCTGTGGTAAAACGCGATAACAGAGTCTTCCTCCATGTTCAACAGTCATGGTGGGTATGTAGTTCCCATAAACCGAAGACCAGTTGACGCCATCGTCTGACACGGATATTTTTGCATCCACGGAGCAGCTTGGATCATTCGCGCAATCGAATATCACGGCATCCACATAATATGTGTAATCAGCGGGAAAATCAATTTTGTAATGATCCACATCGGAAGATGTATGGAATGTTGCGTCAGCGACAACAGAAGAGGACTGTTCGCTGATTGTGGCCAACAAATAGGAAGTGTTCACTGTATTGTTCGGCTCGTACATGTCCGGTTCTATTCCATCCAGCCGAGCAACACTAATCTGCAACTTGTAGGTTCCGATTTCATAGTTAGTATAAGGTAATACTCTGAAATACACAGTTCCACCATCCGGAAGTGTCAATTCAGGCATTGAACTTCCATGATTTGAAGACCAATCATTCCCATCGGTGGAAGTGGCAAAATGTGCATCCGCTGTGTAATTATTGTCATTATAGCTATCCAGCAAATCAGCATTTACAGTATATGAATATCCTGCCGGGAGGTTGATTTTGTAGTAATCATTATCGGTGGTGACATGGAAATTCGCGTTGATATTGTAATTTTGGCTGTTGGAATTAACGGTGCCGAGATTGTAAGCAGCAGCAGAGGTATTGTTTGGTTCGTATTGGTCGGGATTGATAGACCTAATTACGAGAGTATGCAATGAATACGTACCTATATCACCTTGACTTGTAGGAGTCACCTTGAAATATACAGTACCGCCATCACTCATCGTAGTTCCACACTGATTCAAAATAGCTGTTAAAACACTTGCATCATAATCGAAAGGGCCTTGCCAAGATGTTGTATTGTCAACCGAGAAATAGAACTTCGCATCCACAGTATAAGATATGTCATCATTATAATACATATCTTGCAGGACGGGAACAAAATCATAGGAATAACCAGACGGAAGTACTATTTTATAATAGTCCACATCAGTAGTATTATGGAAGTTTGCCCCATTCGTATTCACTTCGGCCATATTATCAGTGAAAACCGGAGTAAGCGAATATGCGGTTGAAACTGTATTGTTGGTTTCATAAATATCCGCCATTGGGGCATCAAGAATAGTGATTCGCACTGGATTTTGGTAGTATGTGCTTCCCGCATAAATCCAATATGACGATCCTTGCGGTTTATAACGTAAAGCCAACAAATAGTCTCCCGATGGTGCGTTAATCACCCCAGTAAAATCAATCCCGTCTGGAGCGTATGACATGGCAGGAATAGGAGATGAAAAGATTGTGTCTTGGATGGTTTGGATATATGAACCAGTTAGAGAGAACAGTGCCACTGAAACAGCGCCATAATAAGGATACGTAGTCGCATTTGCAGGACTGACATTAACTGTCAATGAATGACCTGAATAAATCGGTTCTTCGGACAAATAAAAGTCAGAATATGTTTCAATATCCGCCGAATAATGTACGGTAAACGATGTGAAATTGATGTTGTTGATATTATCTTTGACAATTCTTGATGTTGCAGGATCATTCAGATTGGTGGTAGATGTGATAAAGACATAATACACTCCAGGGCCTATTGGCAATCCGCCTTGAACTGTAAAACTTTTGTTCACATAGTGATTGGGAGTAATTGTGGTATAGTTTGATGGTATTTCTGCGACAACATTTCCATCTATGTCAGACACGATTGCCACCAGATAACCGTTGAAATTGGCATTACCTGTATTTGCCACCGCGCAATTGATTGCAATTGGATGATTGGGACCAAACAAATAGCTGGTATCGGATGTCGCCAATGTTCCATGCATAGTGAGATCGTATGCAGGATGAACCGTTTGGTTAATTGGCGAAATGTGAATAACAGCTTGCTGTTTATACGAATAATTGCCCAAACCAGCACCGGAACCAACCTCTGTTGGTGTGAGGGCAGATAAGGTGTAGTAATACCCGTTTGCGACACCACCCCATCCCCAATTAAAATGGAAATAATCATTACCTGTATACCCATCGCAGACAAACGAATGACCACCTTCTCCACTATTATTTCCCGCTCCCGAATACAAAACTACTCGACCTGAATCCAATTCATTTTTTAAGATAGCTGTCCAAGTTGCATCCGAATAATCAGACTTCCGTATTCCTTGAATATTATCACTATAATTGAAATAATTCTTTAATGCATTTTCAGCACAAGGCAATCCAGGTATATATATTTCGTTTGCCCCTATATATTGTGTGTTATATGCACCAGATATTTGAGTTCCATATTGCATATCAACACTCACTCCACACCTATACATTAGAGAGTAAATAGCATTTGCTTGCATTTGTGTGTAAGCTGAAGCATCGTAAGTGTTAAGCATTTCGTTCCATAAAAAGATTGTCTCAAAATTGGCACTTTGTACTCCATAATTTTGATCAACGTATGTATGAGACCCCATTCCCATTTGTGGGTGCTCCCAATATTTCATCACTTGTGCCATGGCCGTGGCCACACATCCTGTCAATGTATTTGATCCAACATCATAATCGTATGGACAGGAATAATTGTAAGGGTAGCCTTGATTCCACTCGGTCGTCAGAAGTGGAGCCACACTGGTTGTACTTCTCGTGGGAAGTGCTTCTCCTGCCAACAATTTTCCCCATGTGCTTCGGACTTCATCTGTACCTCTGACCATATCTGCACGTTGGATTTCTTGTTCGTAGCCTTTCAGCCAATCCCTGAGATTTGGCGGCATATTCTCAATTTGGAAAGGATTCTCCATGGAATACCCCAAGATAGGTACAGCATTGTCGTTTGCCGAGACAATGACAAAGCCTTTGCCGTCTTCCGCATTAAAGATGTAAAAACCCGAAAAAAGAGTGTCCATTGGGAGAAGACGAAATTCCGGTGTCTCCCGTTGGAAACGCAGTGTTTTGCCATTCACCGTTGGCCCCGTATTGTTCTGTTTCCAGAAATTGATGGCCACCCTTTTGGCTGTTAAGGTGTCAACAGGGTTGGCAACAGCCAAGTTGGCGCTGATAATCAGTGTTAACACCAATGTGATTTTCTTCATATATGATAAAAATTGTTAATGGGATAGTCTTGTTATTTGTCGGATTCGACAGGAACTCTGACCTGACGAGAAGAAATGTTCCTACGGACTTTGGCTACCTTTTGGTACTTTGGAACTATCCGAGTTCGGGGATATTCCACGTCTTTGTAGGTTATGGTTTCAAGAAGAACCGCCACTTTAACATTCACTCTGATTTTTCCAATTGGATTATCATTTCGTAAACAGATGTAATACGTTCCTTGAACATCGTTCGCATCTACAAATCTTCCGCAAGCCCCCGGACCATCACCTGTTTGCATACAATAGGCACGTTCCCCATTCACGAATGCATTTCTATCGCTCCTGTTAGAAATAATAGCCCATATAACATTACCCACATCACCTCTGTCAGGAACAAGTAAATTAGTGATTTCTCCTGCAACGAAAGCCCCTAACGGACTCATTGTTGTTCCTGCTATTGCTGAAGCACCTTTCACCAACATGTTCTTGTTTTTGCTCCACCAATTGTTAGAATGGTCTCCTACACATATCCAATACCCCCAACCGACCACTCTTTTTCTCTGGTTGGCACTGGCGGTATTTTGTGGTAAATTAAAGGTAATACATTTGCGAGGATTCTCATTTAATATCATTCCAGCAACTGAGCAGATTTCTTCATTTCGATCTAATAACATCTCTTCCGATACCTCTTTTGATGCCACTTCTTTCATCGTCTCTACGTAATGCACAGTGTCATGCCCTACAAGCGAATCCTCCGAATAGTGTGTGTATGTCGTGTCATACAATGTCTTCCATTGCCAGCCTGTGTTAAAATTAACCGTTTCTTGAGATTTAGGGATTCGTTTTATGTGCAGGGAGCACATTTTACCGCCCATACCGTTGGTTATCTTGAATAGATATACCTTCGTGGAGAAAACATTGACTTTATAATCAGTCAGTCTTGCTGTGAACTGGCTTGTTTTAACTTGGTTAGGCAGTTCCACAATCTCGAATTGCACACCCTTTCCCTTAGCAAGTTCAAAGTCTACAACGATTACGTCTCCTTCAGCAAAACTGTAGTAGAATTCTTCAGTACTGCCTCCATTCATCTTAAAAGACAAATCAGCGACTTGAATGGACGGCAGTGCTAACGCGAAGGTCGTACTCATTATCAAAGAAACACATTCTAAAAAGCGTTTTTGAATCATTTCTCTGGAATTTTTGACATGATATTTTTTTACTCGTCTTGAGCTGTATTATTAGCTCGCATCAATTTAACAAATTTAATGGTAGTTCTGTTTACTGTTCCATCCTCAACAACAACGCATTCTTCAGAATTTTTTATGGCCTCTACTGTTCCTTTTTTGTATCCAAATATTGTTTTCCACATTACGTGGTCACCTACTTTGTACCCTTTATAATTAGCATTCTGTTTTAACCCCCAAACATCTCCTTCTATAGCGAAATATTTCCCTTTAATCATATAAATCTTTGCGTTCATCAAAAAGACACCACCGGGAACTTCTCTTACAGTTTGTTCTAATGCGTCTTCCAATGTCTCTGCTTTGCTCTTTGTTATTTTCTTTTGATTTCCCCGTGCATACGCTGCGATGAGTTCATAATCTTCTAGATTACCAATGTTTTTTGATGAAATCATGTTGATTTTACCAATTTGAATCACCTTTTGAGCGTCACTATAATTGACAATTACAAACAAGGCTATTATTGTCAAAACCAATTTCCTCATTTTATTCCTCTGCCGTTTGTTTCCCTGTCGGCGCATCAGGGTTCAATCGCTCCCCAGTGCCACAAGAGCAAACCACAAAAGAAGCGTGGCACTGACATACCACTTCTTCTATCGGAGGTCGTGAGAATTACCTTGTAACGGAGAATGTAATAATCAGCCCACGCTATACGCGCGAACCTTTACACTCTCTTGCGTTACAATTCTGGAAATTTCTCACGTTTCCGATAGCAAGACGAGCATAACGCTTCGTTTAATTTCAATAAAAATTTCGCCAACCGTTGGGCAAATCGCACTTCCAGGTTGGCGAGGCAAAGATAGAATTTTTTTCATTCAGTCTTGCCAGAAAAAAGTGTGCGACATTTTTCCTCGCACACATGCAGAAAACCACACAATAATGGCAGAAAAACATCGGAAAACAAACAGTTAGTCACTTTTTTGGAAAAAATCGGGTCGCTAGGGACTGGCTTTTCGGAAAATTGTTGTATTTTTGCCGCGACAAAAATGGAAGATATGGCATACAAAGCTATTGACATTGCGAAGAAACTGATCAAGATGGCGGATGACGACATAGCCAACGGCGGTGACAACATCACCAATCTCAAGTTGCAGAAACTGTTGTATTATCAGCAGGGTTACCACCTGGCCGCCTTCGACACGCCTTTATTTGACGAGTCTGTGGAGGCATGGATATACGGTCCGGTTGTGCCAGTCGTTTATGACTATTTCCAACCATACGGTGCCACAAGTCTGCCTGTTTGCGACGATGTTGTTGTTTTGGGAGACAAGGAAGAATCCCTTTTCTATCAAGTATTTGACGCTTATAGGGAATTTTCAGCCATAGGTCTGATGAACAAAACACATACAGAACGTCCCTGGTTGAGCGTCAGCCCTCATGACCGGGGCAGTGTAATCCCTGTGGAAACCCTGAAATCGTATTTCAAAACACAATATTTTGAAAACTAACAATCTGATTCAGAAGCCCAACGAACATAATGATCGTCAGAAAGTCGTTTTTGGATTCTCCGAAATCCGTGATGTAAGTTATGTGACGGCTCGTAATGATTCTAAATTCTTCATTGACTATATCCACCATCTAAAGTCATTCTGTAGCATGACGTGGGATGAAATCAGAACCACCCAACGGCATGGTTTCGGTTCCGAGATCATAGATGTTCATCGTCTCACCCAGAAAGCTTTGCGGTGTGTTCCGTCTGGATTAAGAAAACTTATTGTATTGAGAGCAACTGGAAAAAACCACGTTTTTCTTGGCTATAGGGATGGCAGCGTGTTCCAGATTCTGTTTGTCGAGTATCATTTCGGCGACATATACGCTCACGAGGCATAAAAGTACATGTAGCGACTCGCGCCTCTGTGTTGGCGGAGAAAATACAGTTTTTTTTCAGTCCTGTAAACATCCCTTACACCCACTGTAAGATTTTCTTACACCCTCCATGTGCCAACATCCGTCGAACATCTCACAACCAGCATGTTACGACTTTGGCATCCTTTTGGCATCCTCTTACGGTACCGAACCCACGACCAGCCTCGGAGAGGCTGAACGCACGCAGTGCAATTAACCCCACACAAGCGCAGCGCAGTGTGGGGAAAACACCAAAAACCGAAAAGATATGGACAGAAAGATAGAACCAACCAAAGGAATCCGCAAACTCTTCACCCGCAAGGCACTGCCCTACTGGGGCGGGGCGCTGATGCTCGTCTTCATCGGGTGGCTGCTGCTGCGGGACAACGCCTCGCGACTGCGCACGAACGGCGACACCTTCACCGTCGGCGAGGTGCGGCGCGGCGAGTTCAACGACTATATCCGCGTCACCGGGCAGGTGGTGCCGATGACCACTGTGCAGCTCAGCCCATTGGAGGGCGGTGTGGTGCAGCAGATTGTGACGGAGGAGGGCTCGCACGTCCGCGAGGGCGACATCATCCTGATTCTCAGCAACGAAGCGCTCGACATGCAGATTCTCAACGCCGAGGCCGACCTCGCCGAAAAGGAGAACATCCTCCGCAACACGATGATCGCCATGGAACAGCAGAAACTGAACCTCCAGCAGGAGAAGCTGCAGCTGCAGATGGAGGTGCGCCGCAAAAAACGCACCTACGAGGCGAAAAAGTCGCTCTATGACGACAACCTCGTCGCGAAGGAGGAGTATTTGCAGGCCGAGGAGGAGTACCAGTTGGCCACCGACCGGCTCAAGCTGGTCGAGAACCGCGCCAAGCAGGACAGCCTCTACCGTTCGGTGGAAATCCGGCAGATGCGCGAAAGTTTGGAGAACATGCGGCTCAACATGCAGATGATACGTCATCGCAAGGAGAACCTTACCATCAAAGCCCCGATTGACGGCGAGCTTGGCCTTGTGGATGTGGTGCTCGGACAGTCTGTTGCGGCGGGCAGCAAGGTCGGGCAGATCAACAACCAGGACAACTACAAGCTCGAAGCTCTGATTGACGAGCACTATATCGACCGGGTGAGCGCGGGACTGACCGCCGATTTCGAGCGGCAGGGCGAAAAGTGCAACGTGCTGATACGCAAGGTCTATCCCGAGGTGCGCGACGGCAAGTTCAAGGCCGACTTCAAATTCCCCGACGGTCAGCCAGAGAACATCCGCACCGGCCAGACCTTCTACCTGAACCTGCAGCTCGGTCAGCCGGTGGAGGCCGTCCTCATTCCGCGCGGCGCCTTCTACCAAAAGACCGGCGGTAAGTGGATCTACGTGGTCTCCCCCGACGGCAAGCGTGCCGTGAAGCGCGACATCCGCATCGGTCGCCAAAATCCGCAGTACTACGAGGTTTTGGAAGGTCTTGAACCGGGCGAGAGGGTGATCACGTCGTCGTATGACGGGTACGGGGAGGCGGAAGTATTGGAAATTAAGAATTAAGAATTATGAATGATGAATGATGAATGATGAATGATGAATGATGGGGAGAGTAAATACTTTTTTCTAAAAATGGAATGCAGAGTAATACGAAAAGTGTTGTCTGTGGGCAACACTTTTTCGTGAAAACTACTGGTTGTAGGCAACACTTTCCTCTGCCAAACGGTTAAGTGCATCAATGTCAAGGTCTGGGAGTTCTATTTCGTCGTCATCGTCAAGATCAAGCAGGAAACCCATGTAAAGAGGAAGTGTCAGCACCGCGTCGTGACGTCCTACATTATAATTGCCGAACTTTATGGCATGGGTTACGTGGTAATGATCGGGATTGCCTAAGACGGTGGAAAGACTTTTCGTTTTACCCGATTTTGCTTTGACTTCCAAGGGCAGGCATTCGCCGTGATGACGAACCAGAAAGTCGAGTTCAAGTCCGAACTCCTTGTGGAAATAGTAAAGGCGTTTCCTTTTTTTGCAGAGGAAGTCGGCCATCAGATTTTCAAAGATAGCCCCTTTGTAACCATACAAGTTGCCTTGAAGCACGTCGGCGCGAGTGCCGGGATCAAGCAAAGCTACCAAGAGGCCGATGTCTGTGACATAAACTTTGAAACAGTCTTCGATTGCGTTACCGGATAAGGGAAGCTCGGTCGTCGTGGTGTTGTAGCAGCGGCGTATGATACCGGCATCCTCAAGCCATTGCAGGCATCCGAGATATTGAGAGGAACGGGCACCTTTCTTGATAGTCGCGTATTGGAATTTCTTATTCTCTTTGGCCAGTTGCCTCGGTATGGATTCAAAACATTCCCGTATATGCGGCTTGTCGTTGTCATCTGCGTATTTAACCATATCATCCTCATATTCAGCGATAATCGTACTGAACACCTCGCCTACCTGGCCGATATGTTTGGTTTCAAGAAACTTGTTGACCACCTCTGGCAGACCGCCCACAACGATGTACCGGTAAAGTAATTGCATCAGGGTCTGATGTATGCCATCGGGGACGGGTGTTTCATGCAGCAAACAGTCCGATAATGTGTCAATAATACCTTGCCGGATGCCATTGGCCCAGAGAAACTCCTCGAAGTCAAGAGGATACATATCCACAATCGTCTCATACCCAACAGGGACGGAGTTTTTTCCAAGTTGCTCCTTGGCTTTTTTCTTCTGCTTTTCACCGTAACCTTTCACACCGAGCAGAGAACCTGTGGCTATGACATCATACCGGCCGTCGATCTTGAACGATTTCAATGCGGTTCTGGCATCGGGGCAGTCTTGAATCTCATCGAAAATCAGGCATGTTTCGTAAGGTATGAATTCCGCTTCGGGCATAATTGCGGAGAGATTCATCATCATCACATCCACCTCTTTAGAACCGGTGAAAGCAGCGGATTTTTCAGGCTGGAGTGCGAAGTTGATGTAAATAACACTTTTGTAGTTCACCTCCGCAAAATGTTGAACAATAAAGGTTTTTCCGCATTGCCTTATTCCTTTTATGACCAGCGGTTTGTGGTTTTCTGTGTTCTTCCATTTGATGAGGATATCCTCAATCTTTCTCTTCAGCATAATGACACGATTTTTTCAGCCTGCAAAAATACACTTTTCTGACGGAAAAAATCACAATCCAAACATTTTTCTGACGGAAAAAATCGCGGACGCTACACTTTTCTTGTCAACCAAAACTCCGGCAGAAGCACTGAAGCAGCAGCAGGGGCGTGTAGAGACGCAAAATTTTGCATCTCTACCATGCAAACAACGCGTCACCCTTCACCTCGCGGGGAATCTTCCGGGCGTACATATTGTCCAAAAGACCATTCGGCGTGATGAATGCCGGCAGCAATGATTTCTTCGTTTGGGTGACCTTCCGGAAAATACGCATCCGGCGGGCGAGTTGGCTGTCATAGCTTTTGGTGATTTCGTATTCGTCTGTGGAGAATTTCATTTCGCAACTCAAGAATTTTGGCGCAAAGACACAAAAAATATGAGATTGCGCCAACCTTGTGGTAGAATTCTGGCGTAATCTCTGTTTTTTTATGAGATTGCGCCAAGGAAGTTGTTTTGCAAAAAAGCGAATTACAGCAGAACTTCCGTCGGTGGGGTTGACGGAATGAAAAACATGACGTAGTATATCGGAAGATAAGTCACCTTCCCGTTTTGCTTGACTTCGCGCTCGTTCGACATTACAAAAGCTTGTTCGATGTGGTAGTCGGGAGTGGCGACAAAGGCATCCAACGAAGCGTGCTCATTGTAGTTTTTCCCCGATTTAACCTCGATGGGAAGAACCGAAAGCAAAAACGTTTTTGCCCTTCATACCGAATGATAAAAGACTTCCCTATCTGACGAGCTCCATCAAGAACTAGTATCTTATCAGATCCATTATCAAGATAATCAGCTATTTCCGTTTGAATCTTTCTTTTTAACATACACTTTTCCGTTAAATTCAAATCTGCAAACATACACTTTTCTGGAAAACAATCGGATGAAATAATACACTTTTCCGTCAATCATACTTAGTTCTTGTACCAGCTCGAAAAAAGTGGACACGAGAGCCTTGTCCCAAAAATAGTATTTTTGCCATTATGAAAGTTTCAATGATGACCTTTAATAAAATGATGATACCTGTAAAGAAACCTTACACCTGCTGTAAGAAATCTTTACAGCGGCCCTTTTGTTAGATGTTTAGAGAATTGACAACCAATGGTTTATGTTTTTGGCACGGAAAATGATGTATGAGAATGATGAAGAACGATGTATGGATGTTTATAAAAAAAATAAATCCTTAAGCAGCCTCGGAGAGGCAAGACGCGCGAAGCGCTAATAACCCCATACAAGCGAAGCGCAGTGTGGGGCTTAAAACAAAAAAATATGAAAAGTTACCTCAAATTCCTCAGTCGCAACAAACTCTACACCGCCGTCGAAGCGGTGGGCCTGGTCGTGAGTCTCGCGTTCGTGATCTTGATTGGCAGCTACGTGGCCCAACATCTGGCCGTCGTGAATGAGAATCCCGCCCATGACCGCATTTACAGCCTCGGTAACACGTTACACTTGGGACTGTCTGTTTGGGATAAAGAGTCTCTGGAAACCAATATTCCTGAAATTGAGTTGATCAGCAGAATCACGGGGAAGGATGGAAAATTAGTTTACCAAAGTAATGCCTATCCTGCCAACATCAAGTTCGTTGACCAAGACTTTTTCAATCTTTTTCCGTATTACACGTTTGTGGAAGGAAGCAGTGACGGATTTGACAAATCCAACAACGCCATTATCAGTGAAACTATGGCCAGACAGTTTGAGGACAATGGGAACTTGTTGGGCAAAACCATCATCATCGATGAAAAACCATACATCATTTGCGGCATCATGAAAGATGTCCAAAATTCCTTGATTCAGTATTTTGACGTGCTGCTTCCTTTTGATGACAAAAGCTATGAGGGACAAAAACCTTTCAAGATAATCCAGGGTGTGCTCACCCTCTTTCAGAGAATGGAGAACACGGATGAGGAGGCTTTCAAAAACAAGGTACTTGACCTCTGCAATCAAAATTATAGTTCTTGGGGTGAAGAGTGGTTAAAAGGGCTTGTGGTGTACAATTATAAGGAGATGTTCTTCAATTCCTATTCCCATTCGAATAAAAGTATTCACACGGGGAACCTCACCAACATCTGGATCCTTACGGCCATCGTTATCCTTCTTTTGCTGTCGGCTGTCATCAACTACATCAACCTCAGCATGGCTTTGGTGAGAAAACGTGCCAAGGAGATGGCCACCCGCCGGCTTTTGGGAGCACAGAAACTGTCCGTCATGGGCAAACTTATTGCCGAATCTGTGTTGTTCACAGCAGTATGTTTCGGTTTTGCCTTTTTGTTGGCTTACGCTCTGGTGCCCACGATGAATCGGCTGTTAGTCAGCAATACCCCTGATGCCGACATCCAGCTACGGCTGTTGATGACGCCTGCATACATAGTGGCGTATGTGAGTGGTGTCCTGCTACTGGGAGCGCTTTCGGGCTGGTTGCCAGCTTTGTTCGCCTCCCGTTATGCCCCGATTGAGGTGGTTCGCGGCGCGTTCCGCCAATACAACAAAATGTGGTTCAACAAGATATTCATCGTTTTTCAGAGCGTGCTTTCGTTTGTGCTGATCGCCTTGGCTATCGTGATGGAGGTGCAGATGCGGCACATGGTTAACCGCCCTATTCATCTTCAGACAACAGATCTTTTTGTGATTGATGAACTTTATCCTCCAAGAGCGTATTTGCCCGTTGTAGAAGAACTCAGGTCGTTGCCATGTGTTGAGGAAGTCGGTATCGGACAAGGTTATCCTGGGAAAATCAACTATAGCTTTGGCATTCCGACTATGGAAGACGATTCAAAAAGCGAGATAAAAATGGTAACGGTTCTGTGCGATTCAATCTATTTCCAGTTGTTGGGGTTTGAGGTGGTTGAAGATTTCGGCCATCCCAAAGCCAATTCGCTATGGTTAGGAGAGCATGTTTTGATTGAAAGCGGTATTTCCGACACTTCCACTTCGTTTTTGAACAATATAGCTGCATATTTCAGCAACTATTATTTCATGAACGTGGATTATATTGGCGGTGTTGTGCATGATTTCCCGGTTAAAACGGCTGCCTGTGCCGACGGCGACTATAATTTAAATGGTGGAGTTTATGTGTTTGATACAGAGAAGTTTGGTTATGGGGTCGGCTTGCTCGTCAAGACCACAGGCGACCATGCGGAAGCTGAAAGGCAGATTATGAACCACTACAATCAGTGGGTGGAGAAAAAGGAGGGCGTAGGCAAGGATGTCAAGTGCGGGTATGCGGATGATTTGATGTTGGAGCAGTTGGAGCCTGCCAAGCGCACCGTGCGGCTGTTGGAGCTTTTCATGGGGCTGTCGGTGCTACTCTCCTTGCTCGGCCTCATCGCCATGAGCACCTACTACAGTGGCGAGAACACCCAGGGCATCGCCATCCGCAAGGCTTTCGGCAGCGATGTGCGGCGCGAGCTGTGGCGCACGGTCAGAGGCTACATGCTCCTCGTCGGAATCGCGGCAACGATCGGTGTGCCTGTCGCTGTCTGGCTAAGCGGGAAGTACTTGGAACGTTTCGCCTACCGCATCGAGCATTACGGCTGGATCTTTGTCGTGGCCGTCCTACTCACCGCGCTGATGGCCTTCCTCTCGGTGTTATGGCAGACGCTTCGCGCCGCGAGGACGAACCCTGCGGAGGCGTTGAAGAAGGAGTGAACGGCGAACAAACGTCGGCGAATTTTACGAATTATGCGAATTATATAAAGACATATTCCTTGAGCAGCCCCGAAGGGGCAAGAGCTTGGTAGCCCCATACAAGGCGAAGCCGCAGTGTGGGGGACATCAGAACGAACAATTTAATACCCATTATTATGATCAAAGTACAAAACCTCACCAAAATCTTCCGGACGGAAGAAATCGAGACCCTCGCGTTGGACGGTGTCTCGTTCGAAATACAGGACGGCGAGTTCGTCGCCGTGATGGGGCCGTCGGGCTGCGGCAAATCCACGCTGCTCAACATCCTCGGCCTCTTGGACAACCCCACCTCGGGCAGCTACGAGCTGTTGGGGCAGGAAGTCGGCAAGTTGAAGGAGCGGGAGCGCACCAAATTCCGCAAAGGCAACATCGGCTTCGTGTTCCAGAGCTTCAACCTCATCGACGAGCTGAACGTCTATGAGAACATCGAGCTGCCGCTGAAGTACCTGAACATCAGCGCCACGGAGCGCAAACAGCGCGTGACCGCCCTCATGGAACGCATGGCCATCAAGCACCGGGCCAAGCACTTCCCGCAGCAGTTGTCGGGCGGACAGCAGCAGCGTGTGGCCATCGCCCGCGCCGTGGTCGCCAACCCCAAGCTCATCCTCGCCGACGAGCCCACCGGCAACCTCGACTCCAAGAACGGCAAAGAGGTGATGGACCTGCTCACCGAGCTGCACGACGAGGGCACCACCATCGTGATGGTCACCCACTCGCAGCGCGACGCGGGCTACGCCGGCCGCGTCATCGACCTCTTCGACGGCCGCATCGTGGAGGATGTTCTGCCCGAACTGTGATGCCATATTAAATTTGGTTAATAACATATTGAAGGGATTTTGTAGAGACGTACCATGCGCGTCTCTACAGACCCACCTTAAATTGCAGAAACCAAACATCAATTAATATGTTTCGAAAAAGTAATCTCTTAATCCAAATACTCTCCCTCGGGGTGGGTCTTGCAATCGGCATCGTGCTGATTGCCAAAGTGTGCTTCGAGTTGTCGTACGACAGTTTCTATAAAGACGTGGACCGTATATATTGTATCCGTTCTGGTTACGAACTACAGGGCGAATCCAGAGATTTCCCTCAGGTGAGTGGTGCGGTAGCATTTGGCTTCAAGGCAGAGGTGCCGGGAGTGGAAGAAGCCACTCGAATGACTTTCTATTTCAATAGTGACCGTTATTTGGACGAGGATGGCAATGTCATCACCGGAAATCTCCGTTTAGCCGATTCATGCTTCTTCCGCGTTTTTGACCGTCCCATTCTGGCTGGCAATCCGGAGAAAGTGCTGTCAGAGCCGCTATGTTTGATGGTGTCGGAGTCGTTTGCCAAAAAAATGGGTGGCGTGGAGGAATGTATTGGCAAAATCATCTACAACGAGGATGTCCCTTTGTTGAAAATGACTATTGAGGGCGTATTCAAGGATTTTCCTAAAAATGGTTCTATAGACGCCGACATTTTGCTGTCGATGGAGAGTTATTCAAAAAGCAGCACGGAGAACTGGGTCGGTAACGACCGCTATGTGGGATTTGTGAAATTGCAACAAGGTGTTGATCCGCAATCGCTTAACGATGCCATCCGTAGGATGCAGGAGGCTCATCAGCCTTTGGAGGAGTTTGAGAAGAACGGCATGAAGCTGTGGTATTATCTTGCACCATTTGGTAAAACCCACCTCAAAGAGTCTTCGGTGCATTCAATGGTAATACTGCTTTCCGTTATTGCAACAATGCTGATTGTCATCAGCTTACTCAACTATATCCTGATCACAATTTCATCTATGGTGCATCGAGCCAAAGAAATTGGGGTACGAAAGTGCTATGGTGCGAACGCTTTCAGTATTTATGGATTATTGGCTCGGGAGTCGATAATACATCTATTATTGGCACTCGTTTTGGCAGCTGCCATTATTTTTGCCACAAAAGGATTGATACAGAACTTGTTGGGTGTGCCATTTGGGACATTACTTGTTCCCCAAAGCATTTGGACTATTGTGGCTGTGCTGTTGCTTGTGCTGTTCGTTTCCGTTTTCGTTCCTGCGCAGCTTTACATGCGCATTCCCGTTTCGGTGGCCTTCCGCAATTATACGGAAAATTCGCGGCGATGGAAAATAGGACTGCTTGGCGTTCAGGTGTTTGTCAATGTATTTGTCATTTCGATGCTGATGGTCATCGCTTCGCAATATCATAAAATGATGAACGACGACCCGGGCTACAATTATGAGAATGTGTTGTTTGTGGACATGTACGACGGAAATCAAGAGGCTCAACAACGTGTGGTGAATGCTCTTGGCCAACTTTCTGAAGTGACACACATTGCAGCAAGCTATGGTCTTCCTTATATTTGGTCGAATGGCGACAACATATATCTTCCCGGTGATGATCGTGAATTGTTCAACGTGGCCGACCAATACGAGGCCACAGAGCAATTCTATGCTCTTTTCGGGATGGAGTTTGTTGACGGTCGCGCACCGGCCGATTCCAATGAAGTGGTGGTGAGCGAGAGTTTTGTGAAACGAATGAATGACTTCACGGACTGGAGCGATGGAGCGGTGGGGAAACAGATTATGATTACCGGACACGAAAACTCTTTGACAAATCTTAAATCATTCACGATCACAGGTGTTTACCGTGACTATCGTCTGGGTAGCCTCTTGGATATGGATACCCGACCGAGCGTGCGTTTCTACGGCAGTTTGGAGGACGGAGAGTCTTATATGCCGCATCTGGTTTTCAAAGTGAATAAAATGGATGAAACCACGATTGGGAAGCTGAAGGAAGCCATTTCTAAGGCCCTTGATGGAAAAGATGTACAGTTGAAAGTATATGCGGACGAAATGCATTCAGCATACGAAGATAGTCGCAAGATGCGCAACACCGTTTTCATCGGTTCCATTTTTGCATTGATGATTGCCATGTTGGGCCTCATCGGTTTCATACGCGATGAGTCGAGTCGTCGGAGCAAAGAAATGGCCATCCGCAAAATTAACGGTGCTACAGAGAGAGATGTACTAAGTATTTTTGCTTGGGGTGTGTTGAAGTTATCTCTTATTATGTCGATTTTTGCGTGTGCTTTCGCCTATTTCGTTGCCGACAAATGGCTTGAACAGTTCGCCGAGCACATCAGCCTCTCGCCGTTGTATTTCATCTTTGGCGCAACGGTGGTTCTTCTCATCGTAGCAGTCGTAGTCGTTATGAGTAGTGTCAGAATTGCGAGGACTAACCCTGCTGAGGCGTTGAAGAAGGAATAGTTACTTGAAAAGATCAATTGATATGTGCAAAATGGTCCAAATAACGGTTGAGCGCGGCAAGGGTGTCCAAATCCCCATCAAGGAAAGCCCCGCAGTAAAGTTCCCGGAATCGGCAGAGCTCTTTCAGGAGGGCTCTGTGGTTGGGTTGCCCAAGCCTTCCGTATGCGATGGTCAGGTCGACGAGCTCTTGCATCCTTTCGAAAGCCTTCTCAGCGTTGTCACGACGGCCTTTAGCGAGCCATTTCGTGGCACGATAAGTTTCGCTCCCAATATTGGCCATCTGTTTTGCAAAGGGCATCTCGGCCCATGCTCCGTTACTGAGTGTCTCGTGCTGCATTATTCAACGAATTTTGAAACGATGGATTTTATTTGTTCCCTGACTTCCGGATTCTCAACATCACGGCTGCGGTTGCCTTATCGGCCACACACTTAATCATATCAATGAAAGTATTGGATGCCAATTCTTTAAGTTGTTCTCTTGATATTTTTTCAGTAAGTACCTGCATAAATCATTTTTTCGGCAAAAATAATAAAATATCAACTTCCTTAGAGCAGCCCCGGAGGGGCAAAACGCGCGCAGCGCAATTAACCCCACACAAGCGCAGCGCAGTGTGGAACCTAAAACCAAATGATATGAAAAGCTACCTCAAATTCCTCAGCAGAAACAAACTCTACACCGCCGTGGAGGCGGTGGGACTGGTGGTGAGCCTCGCGTTCGTGATCATCATCGGCAGCTACGTGTGGCAGCAGTACGCCATCGCGCATTCCACCCCTGATGGCGAACGTGTCTATGCCGTGAGCGCTGACAACTACTTCTTCGGACTCTCGTGGTGGGACAAAGCCTGCTTCGAGGAGGAAATTCCCGAAGTGGAGACGGCCTGCCGGATAGGCTCTACCGACGAAGATGCCATTGTCACGTATAAAGGCGAACCATTTAATGCCATTGTGACGTATGGAGACCCAGAGCTGTTCGAGATTTTCTCAGACCACCCCTTGGTGGATGGCAGTCTTGAACCTTACCGGTTGAAGGGACAGTGCCTTGTCTCTGAGTCTTTTGCGAAGCGCGTGCTGGGTGAAAACCCTGTGGGCAAGCAGGTCTCGATGCGTTTTTTTTTCGAGAACGTAGGCGAATACACAGTATGTGGTGTCTATCGTGACTTCACGAACTCGATGATGCCGACCACGGAAGTCCTCCTCAACCCCGAATTTGAGCCGACACATGTCGGGAACGTGCCGTTCAGTTCTGTCGGGAATTTCACGACCTTGCTCAAGGTGCACGAAGGCACAGACAGAGAACTGTTTGCCCAAAAGATAAAAGCTGTCTGCCACAAAAACTACGACCGCATTGGTTTAGTCAAAGATTTTCTCATCCATACGCTACCCGAGGTCTATTTCAACGATAACCAGTTCCATTTCAAGAGCGGCAGTCGGCAAGTGCTGAGGGTTTTGTCGGTTGTGGTGCTTCTGCTCTTCGTCTCCGCGTTGTTCAACTATATCAACCTGAACATGGCCTTGTCGGGGAAACGGGCCAAGGAGATGGCCACGAGACGTCTTCTCGGCACGCAAAAGTCCAGAATCATATTCAACTATATGGTCGAATCCGTTTTGTTTACCGCAGTATGTTTCGTGGGTGCGCTGTTGTTAGCCTATGCGCTGCTCCCAATGATGAACAGCCTGCTGGGGATTTCAGGCGACGACGGCTTCCACGCATGGCAGTTCGCGGCGATTCGGATAGGCATGTCGGCGGCCTGTCTCGTGACCTACCTTTTGGTCATTGTGCTGGCAGGTTGTTTGGCGGGTTTGGCTCCGGCGGCCATGGCGTCGCGATTCGCACCCATAGATGTTGTGCGCGGCCGCTACCGGCTTCGGAGCAAAATGCTGTTCAGCAAGGTGTTCATTGTCTTTCAGAATGTGATCACCGTCGTGATGATTGCCTTGGCGCTGCTGATGGAAGTGCAGATGCGCTATATGCTCAACCGTCCTCTCAACGCTCGCTCCGAAGGGCTGTACTCGCTTCAGTTTTTCACTCAGAGCTACACAGAAATGCAGCCGCTTATCGACCGTTTGGAGATGATTCCCGAGGTGGAAAGCGTTGGCTGCGGGCGCGGTTTCGCCGGGCAGATCCAGCAGCTTTTCGGTTTTCCGGACATGGAAGGAGAAGAAATCTCCGTCTGGTCCATTCTTTGTGATGATGTCTATTTCAACCAGCTCGGACTGCATGTCATAGAGGATTTCGGGCATCCCAAACCCAATTCCGTTTGGTTTTCCAAATCGTTGGCGGACAAACTGCTTCTGAACGATTCCTCAATGAACTATTATAGCCAAAGGTTCAACTTCAACGGGGCAAAGGTGGAATGTGTTGGAGGTGTTTATGAAGACATTCCCACAAGTGTCTCCTCGGCTAATGAGGAACAGTCGCTGATTGTCGTTGCTCCGAGGAAAGATATTGCGTTTGCAGAAGGTATAATGATTGAAGTTTCAAGTAATTACAAGGAAGCAGAAGCGGCGGTCATGAATGCATACGAAGAGTATTCTGCCGAAGAGAACAGTTTTGTGGTGCCACCGGCCCGAAACGGCTATGTGCGGGACTTGTTGGACAGGTCTTTGCTGCCCGCCCAAAAGGCCATGCGCCTGCTCGAACTGTTCATGCTGCTATCCGTCTTGATCTCCCTGCTCGGCCTCGTTGCCATGAGCACCTACTACAGCGGCGAGAACACCAAGAGCATCGCCGTGCGGAAAACCTTCGGCAGCGATGTGCGGCGCGAGCTGTGGCGCACGGTCAGAAGTTACATGCTGCTCGTCGGAATCGCGGCTATGATCGGTGTGCCTGTCGCTGTCTGGCTAAGCGGGAAGTATTTGGAACGTTTCGCCTATCGCATCGAGCATTACGGCTGGATCTTTGTCGTGGCGGTCCTGCTCACCGCGCTGATGGCCTTCCTCTCGGTGCTTTGGCAGACCCTCCGCGCCGCGCGGACGAATCCTGCGGTGGCGTTGAAGAAGGAATAGAAACCTTGGATCACCTCGCGAAAGGTATGACTTTTTGGGCATTGTGAGATGCAAAATTTTGCGTCTCTACCGGCTGTATCCGTCGCCAAAACTAATCAAGAACTTTGAAAATGGCGATTTATATATCTTATATTTCGCCATTTTAGGTTATTTTTATTTGTTTTGGCGGACTATCTGAATAAAATTGTATCTTTGCACCTGTCATAAAACGGTATTGTTATGGATAAAAATTTTATCGGCAGAAAACAGGAAATCAAAATGTTACAAGACATTAAAGATTCTGGAAAAGCTGAATTTGTGGCCGTTTACGGGCGTCGGCGCGTGGGCAAGACTTATCTGATACAACAATTTTTCGACAACAAGTTCGCCTTCTCCGCCACGGGTATCCTAGAAGGCACCCGTGAAGAGGAACTCTTTGCCTTTACGAGTGCCATGATTGCTGTCGGTTATACAGGACCCCTGCCCAAGACTTGGCTCGAAGCATTTGAAGCACTCAAATCTGTTTTAGAGAAACAGTCGCGCAAAGGTCGTCTGGTCATCTATATTGACGAACTCCCTTGCTTTGATACGCCCAAGTCAGGCTTTGTACGTGCTTTAGGGCATTTTTGGAACACCTGGGCCGCATTACGTAAAGATGTCATACTTGTTGTTTGCGGTTCCGCTACCTCTTGGATGATTGAGAACATTGTCAATGACCACGGTGGGCTCCATGATCGAACCACCCATACTATCTATTTGAGGCAGTTTACGTTAGCAGAAACGGAATCCTATCTGAAGACTAAGAAAATCCATTGGTCTCGTCAGATGATTGTTGAGACATACATGATGCTCGGGGGCATACCCTATTACCTCTGTTTGCTCAACCCTCAAGAGAGCCTTGCCCAAAACATCGACAGACTCTATTTTCATAAAAACGCTGAACTCGGACAGGAATACCAACGACTTTACGCCTCTCTGTTCAAGTCGCCAGAATCTTACATTCGCATCGTTGAGCTGTTAGGCAAGAACAAGCAGGGGCTCACGAGAGGAGAAATTGCAGAAAATCTGAAAATATCATCCAGCGGCACGCTGAGTAAACAGCTTGAAAATCTGGAATATTGCGACATCATTCGCCGTTATGTGACCAAGATGGGTGGCAAACCTAAAACCAACGAGGCCTATTTCCAATTGGTGGACCTCTTCACGCTTTTCCATCTCACTTTCTCCAAGAAACTTACCACTGAAGACTATTGGGAGCAGCATCTCAATACTCCAGTCCTTAACACTTGGCAAGGACTTGCTTTCGAGCATGTCTGCATGGTACATATAAACCAGATTCGTCATGCCCTTGGCCTTGACAGAATTGCGGTGGAATACTACTCTTGGCGAAACTCTAAAGTTCCTCGGGCACAAGTGGATATGATTATCGAGCGTGCTGACCGTCTTATCAACCTCTGCGAAATCAAATACACCCAATCAGAATATACCATCACTTCCGATGAGGATCTGAAAGTCCGTAACCGTGCGGCAGCATTCGTCCGGGAGACCAAGACCCGAAACGGTATCCTTCCCACTTGGATTACCCCTTACGGCCTTTCCCAGAACGAGTATTCTTCAAATGTCCAATATCAGGTGACGATGGACGACCTGTTTGCCGACTGAATTGTCAGCTACGTTGCGCGCCGCGAAAACGAACCCGGCGGAGGCGTTGAAGAAGGAGTAGTTACTTGAAAATGTTAATTGATATGTGCAAAATGGTCCAGATAACGGTTTAGAGCGGAAAGGGTATCCAAATTCCCATCAAGGAAACAACATGCATTGATATCATAATATTTTGTACTTTTGCAGAAACAATTCCTATGTCAAGATGAGATACAACAGATCTTTAATCCATGACGGCTTGTTAATGATGGTCGTTATCTTGTTTACTTCCATAGCTTTTTCGTTTAAACTTCATGCTCAGCGGGTGTTTGCCCCGTATTACGATGACAAAGACGCCAGATTCCTTTATTGGGATTCATGTAGAAAAGACTATTTGCTCGTCAAGGACTATGATTTCGGATGCCTCTACATTCCAGGGATTGAAAAACCTGATTACGGTTACTCCTATAGCCATAAGACTCATAAGTTGACGCTGGTGGAGTGTAAGACGTTTATTGACATACCCGGTGTTCGCCTGAATCCAGATGGTTCCGCGATGATCGATTCGGCTGGCAATCCAATCTTTGAAGAAGTAGAGAAGGTAAAGACCAAACGTCGTTCGATCAAGTTACCCGATAGTTTGGCGGCTCCTTTGACGGAACTTTACCGTTTGGCTGTGAAGACCGCCCGTCCCGACACTTGTGTCAGCGATGAGCCGCCAATTTTGGATGGATGGGGATGGTCTTTTTATTCAGGAGCATTCCCTGGCGGTGTCGCGAATGACCCGTTCCGTCATTCTTGTTCAAACGACACGGTTCGGAATGTTCAGCGTTTCAATAGGATTCATTTCTCTGTGGAAAAAGCTGTAAGAGAAGGGAATGTGAAACCTATTGTGAAGGTGATGCCTGTAGTGTGGGATTTGATTGAGGCATGGGGCGGGAAAACTGGGGGAAAAAGTGAAAAATTGTCTTTTGCGGATAAAATCAAAGAAGTTCGATACTTTGGAAATGTTATCCCAATTGAAGATTTTCACGTCAAAGAGGAGCGGAAGTGTTTCGAAGTTGCATGTAAAATGTCTTACGGTCGCTGGAAAGTAAAAACCGTTATCCCGGAGTGGCTGGTTCGCGATGCGGAGTCGATTGAAATTTGGATTGTCCCGGATCGGCATGACAAAACCCCATACGTTGATTTGACGCGATGGTATAATGCAGGGACTCTTCCTGTAGGAGTATGTGTCCAATGTCAGGATGGGGCAACTGGCCATTTGGATATTTATTTCAATTGTAAAGAATAGGGCGTGTAAAGAATCCTTACACTGCTGTAAAGGATGTTTACGCTTTTTGCGGTATTCATATTGTATTCTGCTTAACGTCAATGACTTCACAGTTTGGCACGGTTGCTGTATGGGATTTGCAGCTGTAGATTTACCCTTATGCGAATCATCCAAAAATCCAAAACCGAGATGGTCTCCGCCATCCTCAACATCGTCGGGCTGGCAGCCGCCTTCGCCGCCCTCTACATCATCCTCGTGCAGGTTCGCCACGACCTGATCTACAACAAGGCGCTCAAGGACAGCGACCGCATCTATTGCATGATGGTCGGCGACCAGTTTGCGGACCATGGCGCCTCGTCGTGGATATGCCGCCCGATTGCCGAAGCCGTCATTGCGGCCTCGCCAGACGTGGAGGCTGGCGGCTGCGGCTATGTGGGCAAGAACTGCCCGACCGCCCACATCATCCTTGAAGACAACCGGCAAATGCAGGTGAAAATCGGGGCCTTCAGCGATGGAGGCAAGGATGTTTTCGGCCTCGAACTCGTCGCTGGCAACTGGGACGACTGGGTCAACGGCGTCACCTACGCCGTTTCGGAATCGGCCGCCCAACGCCTTGGCGTGCAGATAGGTGATGTGGTCAAGCTGCGCACCAAGACTTGGCGTGGCGTTGGTGTGGAAGATGCCCAAATCGTTGCCATTTACAAGGACATGCCCGCCAACAGCGACGCGGCCTCTTTCGATATGTGCTACAACATCGGCAAGCAAGGTTTGGAGAACTGGAGCGAATGGGGCTACAACTATTTCGTGAAACTCCGCGAAGGTGCCGACCCTGTAGCTTTCGACGAGGCCGCCAAACCCGCCATGAAGGAGGCCAATATGCGCGCAAACGGCATTGACCCCACCTCGCTTTCCGAAGAGGAACTGGCGCAATGGGAGGAGTCGGTCGGCAACATCAAACTCCACTTGATGAAACTCACCGACACCTATTTTGCCAAAAACATCACCGCACCGGGCAAGACGGGCAACCGCACCACCACGGTGACCCTGTTGGCCGTCGCCATTTTGGTCGTCGTCATCGCGTTCATCAACTACATTAACTTCTTCTTCGCGATGGTGCCCATTCGCCTGCGCAACATCAACACGCGCAAGATATTGGGCAGCAGCCGTTTCTCGTTGGTGATGTCGTTTGTGGGCGAGTCGGTGACGATGGTCGTCATTGCCTTGGCATTGGCCGTGGCCGTGGTTACGCTGTTCCGGCAGTCCACCTTGGCCGCGCTCATCGACACACCGCTCTATTTCGGCCAAAACTGGGGCATCGCCGCCCTGACCGTCGGCTCTGGCTTGCTTGTTTCAGTGGCCGCCAGCCTTTATCCGGCCTTGTTCGCCACCTCGTTCAATCCCGCCTTCGCCTTGAGAGGCACCCTTGGCACCACGCAAAAGGGCAAGGCCTTCCGCATCGGCTTGATTGGCTTGCAGTTCACGGTTTCCATCGTGCTGATTATCTGCGCGATATTCGTCCACGAGCAACGCCGGTTCATGCTCAATCGCGACATGGGTTTCGACAGGGAACAACTGCTCACGGTGATGACCACGGTGAAAATAAGCTACTTGGAGCGCGAAACCTGTGAGAACCGCCTCAAATCCGATGCCGCCATCAAGGACGTGGCTTGGGGTGACGGTCCGTTTGTCAGTGCTGAGCGCATGGGCTGGAATCGCGACTTCAAGGGGAACAAGGTGCATTGGGATTGTTATCCTGTCTCTTGGAACTTTCTCGATTTTATGGGAATAGAAATCGTGGAAGGACGCAAATTCACCCCTTCCGACGAACAATCGGAAAACGGCGTGTACATTCTCAACGAGACGGCTCAGAAGATGTATGACATTCATTTGGGCGACCAGATCCAGGGACACACCGACGGCTTGGCCGAAGTTGCTGGGATTTGCAAGGACTTCAACTATTCCGCCTTGCGCAACGAGATTGGGCCGTTTGCCTTGTATGTCTTCGGCAAGAAACCGTGGCGGCCTTGTATGCAACTGTTTGTGCGCACCGAGGCCGGCGCGGATGTGCCCGCCGTGATGAAGCGCGTGCAGGCCACCCTCCACGACCTTGACCCGACCCTTGCCCCCGAGGACTTCGACGTGCAGCTTTTCGACCAAACGCTTCAAAGCCAATACCAAAAAGAGAACAATCTCTCGAAGCTCATCACCTTGTTCACCATTTTGGCCATCGTCATCTCGCTGATGGGCGTGTTTGGGTTGGTGATGTTCGAGACGGAACACCGCCGCAAAGAGATTGGCATCCGTCGTGTGCACGGGGCCACGGTAAAGCTGATCTTGGCGATGTTCAACTCCCGTTTTGTGAAGATCGTGCTGGTCTGCTTCGTCATCGCCGTGCCCCTGAGTGTCGTCATCATGCAGCGCTACTTGGAAGGTTTCGCCTACCGTATCCGGCTGTTCGGGTGGGTGTTCGCGGTGTCGTTATTCGCTGTCCTTATCGTTACCGTCGCGGTGGTGACGCTTCGGAGTCTGCGTGCGGCAACGATGAATCCTGTGAAGTCGCTGAGGACGGAGTAGAGACCAACCTAACTTTTTCCGCCCGAGGGTATCGTTTTTTTTGTACTTTTGCACCCCAAATTATTCCAGATTAAATCAATAAGAATCAATATGGCAAGCAGAAGAAAAGAACTTTTCCCCAACGTTACCGATGCAGAATGGAACGATTGGAGATGGCAAGTCCGCAATAGAGTGGAAACTCTTGACGAACTGAAAAAATACATTGAGCTCACCCCTGAAGAGGAAGAAGGTGTGAAGAAGTCGCTGCAGACGCTCCGTATGGCCATCACGCCGTACTACCTGAGCCTCATCGACCCGAACAACCCGCACTGCCCGATCCGCCGCCAGGCCATCCCGACCGGCGCGGAGGTGCACCAGTCGCCGGCCGACCTGCTCGACCCGCTGCACGAGGACGAGGACTCCCCGGTGCCCGGCCTCACCCACCGCTATCCCGACAGAGTGCTGTTCCTCATCACCGACATGTGCTCCATGTACTGCCGTCACTGCACCCGCAGACGTTTCGCCGGCCAGCATGACTGCGAATCCACGCAGGACCGCATCCAGGCCGCCATCGACTACATCGCCCGCACCCCGCAAGTGCGCGACGTGCTGCTCTCCGGCGGCGACGCCTTGATGGTGGGCGACAAGATGCTCGAATCCATCATCCAACGCCTGCGCGCCATCCCGCATGTGGAGATCATCCGCCTCGGCAGCCGTACCCCCGTGGTCTGCCCGCAGCGCATCACCGACGACCTCGTCAACATGCTCAAGAAATATCATCCGATCTGGCTCAACACCCACTTCAACCACCCCAACGAGGTGACCGAAGAGTCCATGGCCGCCTGCGCCAGATTGGCTGACGCCGGCATCCCGCTCGGCAACCAGACCGTGCTGTTGCGCGGCGTGAACGACGATACCGAGATCATGAAGCAGCTCGTGCACGACCTCGTGCGTATGCGCGTGCGCCCGTACTATATTTATCAATGCGACCTCTCCATGGGTCTGGAACACTTCCGCACGCCCGTCTCCAAGGGCATCGAGATCATCGAGAACCTGCGCGGACACACCTCCGGCTACTGCGTGCCGACCTTCGTGGTGGACGCTCCTGGCGGCGGCGGCAAGATTCCCGTGATGCCCCAGTACGTCATCTCCCAGAGCCCGCACAAGGTGATCCTCCGCAACTACGAGGGTGTCATCACCACCTACACCGAGCCCGAGGACTATCAGGAGAACACCTGCAGCCCGCTGCCCGACAAGAAGCACGTCGAAGGCGTGGCCTCCCTCCTCCACGGCGAGCAGATGGCCTTGGAGCCCAATGAATTGGCGAGAAAGAAACGCCACAGAAAATAGTTGGCAGTTAGTAGTTAGCAGTTAGTAGTTACAGGGTGCGGTGAAATGAAATCGCACCCTGTTTTTGTGTTATTCCATCGCGTGGCTCAGCTCCTCCTATGAATTATCATCATCAATTGAGCATCAACCCGTACGGTCGATAATAGGGAAACTTTCTGTCATGACTTATCAACGTACACTTATCAGCTATACTTTGCGCGATGATGATGCGATCAATCATATCAGAATGTCTGTCATTGCCAATGGTCAGAATCGGAATTTCATCTAAGACCTCGAATACCTTGTCTGTGATTGGCTCGAGACTAACATTCAAAGTTTCTATTGAATTAAGAATATCCCTTGCGCTTCCATTAATCTGAATTTTACCAAGTTGCTTAAGATGAAGTAGTTCCAAAAGGACAAATTCTGAAGTGACATATTGATTACCACTAGGATATTCAATATCATACCTCAATTCTTCGTCTAATTTTGGACTATTGCTCAGGAGCCAGCCAACAATGTGTGTGTCAAGAAAATATCGAGACATATTAGTTGAGGTTGTATGGGTCTTCAGTCAACTCAACGATTTTGATGTATTTGAATTTTTTTCTAAGCCCTTTTGCCTTCTTTGCGTTATCCTTCGAATTTCTTTTTGGTGCCATAACGGGTAGGTTCTTCTATTGTTTTATTATTCTATTTCGGCTGCAAAAATACATTTTATTCTTTAATATCAGCACTGTTGTTTTCAAAATATTTTTCATTTCGCTTCTTAACTGTTAATTGTTAAATTCAAGAATCGCAAGTCTCGAGGAAAAAATGTATTTTCGCGGCCAAAATAAAGCCGATATAAAACGAAACCACTATCATCATGCGCAAAACCACCTTGATTCTCGCATTGTTGGCCGCAGTATTGTGCGGCAGGGCACAGGATTTCCTCACTCCGGAGTCATACGGGATATACAGCAGCGTCAGACACGGCAATGAAACTTTGTTTCAACTGTTGTTCCCGGAACACAAAAGCGACAATGTCATTTGGGACATGAAATATGAGACCTTCTTTCTCTGCGCACCCTCGTTCTCTGAGGAATATGCACTGGAAATCGGCAAGAACCAATTGATTTTGACAAAAGCGGACCAGAACATTTATATGGCTCTGAGCAGACATCTACAGGATCGACAACCCAACCCGTTGAAGGTGGTTTCCGTGGATATCAAGAAAATGTCTGTTTCTGAAGAGGTTTGCAAAAGATTGTCCGCGCTTTTCAATCTCGCCACGATGACAGCCACGCATATTGAGAGTAAACATTCTGGTTTGGACGGCACAACATACTATTTCAACCACAAGAGAAAATTGGCATCCGCCTGGATGCCGGAATCTGGGCGCACCACCCGATTGGTGCAGATGGCTGATAGTCTCTGTTACGCCGTAGAGCACAAAGACACGACCGTGCTGAACCAGCAGATGAAGAAGTGCAGCAACTTAATTCAAGAGTTCAAAAAGGAGTGGCCCGCAAGATTTTTCAAGCCGATTCAAGGTGTGACACGACACTCGAACGGCTTATATTGTGAATTGTACTGCACCGATTGCATACGCCTTAAGGTTCCCTACGGCAACACGTCAAACAATGACACTTGTGCGATGATAGTCGCCAACTACGTGGACAGCCTTTCGGTTTGGTCGCGGGAACTTTTCCTGATGAACGACCGCCCGGAATATCCGACCGTAGTGCTTGACAACAGCCGAGACACCGCCTTCTGCGAAGCAAAGATATACGAAAATCACACGGTTCGGAAAATCACGCTATCCGACCGGTTCTGGCGCCGAGACGTCATCCTCTCCGCCGCGATGCTGCCGCCAGGGAGATACTATTTTGTGGAAGGGCAATGGAAAAAGGAAGAATAATCTGTCCCGTTTGCGGATATGACCTCTTGCCGGAGCCTCCGCACGACGAACATGGCTGCCCCACTTACGTGATCTGCCCGTGCTGCGGCTTCGAGTTCGGCTTCGACGACGACTCCGAAGGACACACCTATTCCACCTACCGGAAACATTGGATTGACCGAGGATTCCCGTTCTTCAATGCCAAGAAACGGCCCGCCAGCTGGAACATTCGCGCGATGAAACGGCAGCTGGAGAACATCGGGGAGGGAAATATCTCCGCGAGTTCCTTGTGATCCGCGGAAGTCATTTTATTCCACGTATCGCGCGAATCACGCGGAAAACATTCCGTGAGATACGAGCGATCCGAGGACCGTTACTCCACGCAAATACATGCGATACGTGGAATTCACCTTACTAGCACGGCATCGGGAACGGAGAGCTTTGCGTAGTGCTCGTTGGCGAATTTCAACGAGCAAAGAAAATACTCCTGCACACATCCTTCTGAGAATATGGACGGGAAAAGACCCGGGTTCTCGCGCAAGTACTCCTGCAGCATCTCATTATGGACCAGTCTGTCCTGATATCCCAACTGCCGGCAATCAAACGTATCGACATTTACCACCTTGTCTCCTATTTTAAAATGCTGGCAATGTTCTGACAAGGCTAACGGATAGCCTGACAACTGCACATACATCCGAGTCGTGGGGGCAACCGTAGCAACATATTCTGCCGAATTGACTTTTTCCAACGTATAATAGGAAACATTCAGTTTCGTTGTCAAAGAAATCCCTTCATGCGGAGTTAACATCAATGTGTCAAACGGGAAAACTTGCGGCTCTTGCCCCAGACGAGTTGTCTCAAGACAATTCCAAAAGTGTTTGAAAGAGTGGGAATGCCAACGACCTCCATCATAGTGTAATTGACCGAGGCGAAGACTGTCGTAAAGTAGCGTAAGAGTTGAATCGGTGGTGTTCGTGATCGTAAAAGAATATTGCATCACCACATCAGACATCAGAACACAATCAAAAGGGGCGCTCATGCACTGCGGGAGTTTCTCCAAACTGACATGGTTAACACCAAGAGTGTCGAAGGAGATAGCAAGCTGAGTATATCCGAACTTCGGAACAAGATGTACAACGGCCATCAACAGCATGATTTTTCGAATAGTATTCATCGCTGAAAATAATTTATAATTCCACTTCTTCATGTTATAGATATACATTTGAAATGCACGCCGCAAAGATAGCATTTTTATTAGCATGATACAAGAAATGCAAAAGATTGCGGCTCATGCTTCCTATCCGCGGAGAACACTACCTCCGCTCCCCCTGGCCCTGACCGGCCTGCGAACCCTCCAACTCCATCTTCCCGAACTTGAACGACAGCCCGAACCGCACCGTCCGCGCCCGATAGCTCACACGCGTGGAGTCGCTGTAACTGTAATAGGGATTGGCGTTTACGGTCGCGTTGCGGTTCCAGTCGAAGAGGTCGTCCACATTGACCCACACCGCGATGCGCCGCTTCCAGAACTCCGCCCGCAACCCGAGGTCGATGCTGTAGCTCGGCCGCACCGTGGTGAACAGGAACACGTTCTGCGACTGATAGTTGGCAGCGGCGTTCACCTCCAAGACCTTCCACAACTTCGCCCAAAAGTTCAGCCGGAAACTGTAACCCAAATTTTCCGTCGTGTAGGGCTGATCCTCGTCGCGGAACTGGAACACCGACTTTGTGTAATAGACATTGCCGTAAAACCGGATGTTCATGAAGCTCTTGAGCTGGTACGTAACATTCACCTCCGCACCCGTGTTCAGGGTCTTGCCCGCGTTGATAGGCTGCGAAAAATAGACCATCCTTCCGAAAAACGGGTCGTAGCAGACATCCGCAAGGCTGGAGAACTCGTCTTTCGTGTTTTTGAACCACGCATTGACGCCCACATTGCCGAACTTGTTGATATACTTCGTCCAGCCCGCCTCCACGGAGTTGGTAAACGCCTGTCGCAAGTCGGGGTTGCCCGTACTGAAGCTGTCCTCCCCGTATCTGCGGTAGGTGGTCAGGTCGGAGGCCTGCGGATTGTTCACCCGCCGCGTGTAGCTCAACTTGAAGTTGTGCATGTTCTTCGTGCGGTAGCTCAGGTGTATCGACGGGAAAAGCCCCCAATAGAGCTTCCGCACGTTATCGGCAGGGGAATCGGGATAGTCTAAGTTCAGCGACAGCAGCTCGGAGCGCAGCCCGCCCTTCAGCGTGAAGCCGCCGAAACGGTGCTGCAGGGTGACGTATGCGTCGAAAGCCCCGTCCTGATTGCGCGCGTTCATCGAACGCACTGCGTCATTCACATAGTAACGCCCCAAATCGGCTGCCACCAACGTGTCCACAGTCAAAAGCTGCTTGTTGTAAGAATAGCTTCCCGAGACCCCCGTCTCCACCTCGCCGTTCTGATGATATGGGATTGTGTAATCGACTGACACACTTCCCCTATGATACTGGTAATCATTTGTTTGCAGCCAGTCACGATCCGCAAGCCTTGGTGAAAGATAGTCGCGTTGGAGATCACCGCTCAAACGGTAGCCCTGCCCCGCATATATGGCTGAAGTACTCAACTTATGCCCTTGGTTGTTGAATTTATGCTCATACCACAACCCCACGTAGCCCGACAAAATCCCGGATCTGTTGTGCACCGTATTATGATAGGAATAATCCCCGGGATTGTAGAGATACTCCGTCCAAAAAGTGGTGTCCACAGCGTTATAATGCGTCAGTTGCGGGTAAAAACCGCCGTAAAAATAGACCGTGTTCGTGGTATCCGGTGTCCAAGAGGCGTTGAGGAACAGCCCGGTTTGGTCTTCTCGGAACCGTCTGATAGAATGCGAGGAATCTGTGGAAGAAAGCCTTCCCGAATCGTCGTAAATGGCTGATTCTGAAAGTCTGTCGTGCAGGGAAGTGCTATACCAATATTGCAGATAGGTGCTGATGGTGAACTTTTTGTTGGCATAAACGTAGGAGAGGAAGGGAATGGCCTCGGGCGCGGAGGATCCCTTCGCCCCGAAGCTCAGGAAGCTGTTTTTCCTGATGTCGGAAACGGTGACGATGTTGATGATGCCGCCCGCACCCTGCGCACTGTACCGCGCCGAGGGGTTAGTGATGACCTCAATCTTCTCGATGTCACTGGCCGGCATCTGCTGCAGAAGGATTTTGAGGGCTTCGGCGTTCATGTTGGCAGGTCGATTGTTAAGCCATATCTGTACCGATGAGACTCCGCGTAGGGTGATATTGCCCTCCACATCGACCTCCACGCCCGGCGCGTTCTGCAGCGCATCCGCCGCCGTACCCGACTGAACCGCAGGGTCTTCCGAGACATTGTACATCGTCTTTTCCCCGTCGGTCATATAGACGGGCTTCTTCGCGGTGATGCCCACCTCGGGCAGTTCCGTGGTCTTCTTCGGGACAATCGTGTCCGACTTTGCGACTGAAACGGTATCGTTTTGCTGCGCGAACGCCATTCCTGTCACCACCATCACGAGGATGGCCACCATGATTCTTTTCATAATCCTTTGGTTTTAAGTTCATAATCAATTACGCGGCAAAGATACAACTAATTTTTTAATTATACGACTAAATAATTAGTTTATGGTTATTTTATTCGTTTTATTGTTTATTTGGGCGTTCCGACGCGTAGGAGACGACGCTTCAATCCCTAACGCACACCGTCAAGTGTGCAGACCCGCATTGTTGGCGTGTCCGGCGGCGTGTATGCGATTCTGTGTCCATTTTTTTAAATTTTCTCCGAAATAATCTCCAAATGTGTTTTTTTTGAAAAGAGGCAATCTAAACCCATATAATAACTTTGTCTATTTTTATCTCTCTAACTGCAACAAAGTTACCGCAAATGGTAACTTATGACAAAATCACAAGAGACGATTTCTGTACAGTTTGATTTCGTATCTTTGGCCGTGAAAAATTTAAACAAGAAAACAAGAAAATTCCCAATATTAGGAATTTTTATTACTTTTGCAAACTCTCAAAACAATGAACGTATCATTTGAAGATGTTGAATTAGAAAAACTTATAACGACTCACAATAGCAAAAGGTACAAAAAATACACCCGAGACAAGAAATTCTTATGGGCTTTAGACCGTGTGTTTAACGATTTGCAGGGTGTTGCCAAGTGCAGCGACTTGAAACAGTTGAGCTATCTGCATTACGAGCAGCTCAGGAAAATTGGATTGAGCTCAGTGAGAGTGATGAATGGAAGAGTAGAACGGCTTTTATTTCAGGAATTGGAAAATGGAATAAGAATAATCGTCATAGAACTTGATGAATCACACTATGGACAACGATAACAGAATCACAGCTTTCCGGGCGGTGCATCCCGGAGAAACACTTGCCGAGGAGCTGAAAGAGCGCGGCATCAAACAAAAAGAGCTGGCCAAAGCAATAGGCATCCAGCCCAGCCATCTGAACGAGCTTATCAAGGGCAAGCGCAGTTTCACCACCGCAGTGGCGATGGCACTGGAGAAGGAGTTGGGCATTCCTTACGATTTCTGGATGCGCCTGCAATACGGCTACGAACACGATTGCCTTGTCATTGCGCAGCGCGAAGTGGAAGAGCAGCAGCGCACCCGACGTGAACCACCCCTTCTGAACAAGGTGGCCACAATCCTTTAATATCGACAGATAAAACCGACAACCCTAACGGCTCTTCATCGTTTTGTTCATGCCCGAGGCTTAAAATACACGACCTGATTCGGGAAATCGATCACCACCTCGCCCATGCGCTGTAGCAGACCGAAACCGAAGTAGCCGATGACATCCTTGGAGGGGGCTTTGCTGGCGTGGCCGGATGCATCCGTCGTGGCCCTGATGGCGGCAGAGTCCGCCGTGAAGTTCTGAATTACAATGCGTTTTGCAATAAAGGACTCGCTCGTGCTGTTGCCTGACGCACCCTTGGATACTATCGTATCCCGATCTATATCCAAACTTTCGAGATTCAGTTTGCGGGTAACATCCGAGAAAAGGCGCACATCTGTTCCCATACCGGAATCGAACAACAACTTGCCGGAGACCTTCACGCTGTCCGTCAGGTACAGTGTGGCGGGTGCCTCAAAATAGTACATCTTGTCCCGATAAAACAGCTTCAAGGCATGCCAGTTCCGCTTCACCGAATCGGGCACAACCGGCAGAATATCAAACGACTGCGTTTTAAAATCGAATGCCCAAACATACTTTTTGATAAAGACCAGCCCTATCACCCCGTCAACGCTGTCGCAAAACGTGCTTCGCAGGTTAGGGGCCGGGATTATCGGGAATTCCTCGCGCTTACCCGCAATTGTGACGTCCCAGTCCTGGAACGCCTTCACCACCTGCCGTCCTTCCGTCCCGATGCCCTCGAACGCCATAGTCAGCTTGCTCTCATAACCGTAATGATTGTCCACAAACGTGCTGTCCAACCATACGAAGGACGCAGCGCAGTCGTAAACCATACGGAGGGGCAGGCTGTCGTTCAGGAAGGCATCCACATAGATGTGCGGAGTGTAGGTATGAAAGCGGAAGGGGTGCTTTTGAACAGAAGTCCCGTTCGCACCGCCCTCGCTTGGCTGACCAAAGCCGGCCAGCACACTTCCTAAGAAAACGATGATAATGAGGTGCTTTTTCATTGCCTGTTAGGTTTAAGGTAAAGTTTGTTGTGAGGATAGTCGAAGATGACATTGTAATGTCTTAGGAAATCTATGCCTATTACGCCGTTCTTGAAGTTGTCCACATGGACAGTGTCCGCAAAAGTGTCCATATAAACGGATTCTATCATAGGGCATTGATTTAACAGCGAATAGATTATTGAAGCAGTGTCATTTATCATTGATTTACTTTTTGCGATGTCGATTTTGTCGCAGAATGGGTAATCAATATTGTTTGTGACACTGCCTAAATCAATGAGGAAATTGGAAGATACCGGCTCTCCGTTTTTGTCATATAGTCCATCTATGGTCAAAAATCTGAATTTATGATAGTAGGGGTCTCCTTGTTTATGCGAGAAAATCATATCATACTTTTGATAATCCTGAATGTTTTCGGGCAAATGGTCGCATATAAAAATCTTTTGATTTTCGAAATCAATGCCAACAATGCTTTTATTAAACAGTTCTACCCCTATCATTCCTTTGAGAGATAATGAGGAAAAATAGTTTTGTGAATATTTTTCCGAAGCGACATAGATAGTGTCAATAGAATAACAATAATCCGATAAAGATATGGTTGTAGGGCAATAATAATAGTCGTAATTTCCACTTTTTTGGACAAAATGCGGAGTGTTTTGTTGTTTGAATGACTGCCAAAAAGTGGAGTCAAACATAGTTGTAGAGGCACCATTATCCAACATAAAACGCAGAGAATCCATATCATTGATTTTTGCATAAATGACGATTCTTCCCTGTTCTAATTTGAAATCAAACGCACATTCCTCTTTCTGAGGAATACTTTGGGCTTCTTTTTCTCCCATATATGAGCAACCTGTAATAACAAGTGGAATCAGGATGAACAAAGCATGTTTTTTCATAACTGCTAACGGCCAACTAAAATTCTACCACCACAGTCTCGGGTGGAATGGTATCGATTTTAAGATGCAAGACGCGGGGGCCGGACAGCCCATCGGATGTGACATGGTCTCCGTATGTGAATGCGACAGGCAGACGTAGCCTGCAACGCACCGGCTGTCCGTCCTTCATGGCGGGCTTGCAGGCGGCTGCGGCGCGGAAGGCACGGTTGACTTCCGTCTCGATGGGCTCCATCAACTGCCGCACAACCTCATTCCGCGCTTCCTTATCTTCGGGTGTGTCCTCACCGAAATAAAAACACGCGGACGCAACGCTGTCTTTACTTCCGATAATAGGCGACATAGCCACTATCATTTCCGAAGTAGGCTTCCATTTGAGTTCGGCCGTATCCAACTCCGTATAGAGGACACGCCCATCCTTCTCTACGACAAAACGAACCGTGAAAAGCCCTGTAAGCTTGTATTTCTTGGATAATTCAGGGTACTGCATGCTGTCGTAGAGATTATTGGCATACTGCTGGATGCCACCTGGAAACTGCGGCATCGTATCGGGATCCATGCAAACGGGCTCGTCGATAACTTCCTCAACCGCCTCTTCCTCAGCAACCATCTCCTCTTTCGGATGGCAGTTCACCAACAAGAGTCCTGCGATAATGGGAACAAGCGCGAGCAGCCACCACGCTGACACTCTGCGTTTTACCGGCTGATTCATCATCAGAATCCGTTTCTTGGTCAGCAGGTGGCGGAAACTGTTGCCCACTGGCACGAACTTGCCCACGCACAGTTGTTTGTACAGCAGCTCTAAGTAATCGCGGCGAGAGAATCCGCACGAGAGCACCGCCTCATCGGCCAAATACTCATGGACGCTGCTCAACTCCCTGGCATACAAGTAAATGACGGGGTTGAACCATTGCAGCACCCGCACCGCTTCCGTGAAGAGCAGATCCCACGTGTGACGCTGGCGGATGTGCGTCCTCTCATGCCGCAGCACCTGTTGCAACTCGCTCTCTGTGAACACTTCCGGATTTACGAACACCGAGCGCAGGAACGAGAACGGAAGGTTGCCGTCGGGCTCGCCTAACACCCGCACGCACATGTCGCCCGTCGAAAGCTCATCCGACAACTCACTGCGCCGATAGTACCTGAAAGTCTTAAAAAGTTTGACAACCAGCAGAATAAAGGCCACCCCGCAACCAAGAACATACCCATAACATACCATATCTTTAAAAGACAACTTTTTTGTCGCCCCTGTTGTCAACGTTGTCCCTGTTGTCGTTGATTGACCCGCCTTTGTTGTCAAAGTTGTCCCAGTTGTCGTTGATTGACCCGCCTTTGTTGTCAAAGTTGTCCCAGTTGTCGTTGACTCAACCGCTCCTGTTGTCAAAGTTGTCCCAGTTGTCGTTGACTCAACCGCTCCCGTTGTCAGAGTTGTCCCAGTTGTCGTTGTTTTAACTACGGCGGCCACGCGGCTCGGCATCTCGATCGAAATAAACGGCAGCACCAACGAAAGTGCCAATGTGCCCACAAGATAGAACCGGCGCAAGCGGAACAGGTTGCTCCTGCGCAAGGTGGCGGCATACAGCCCGAAAAAGAGGGCGATGGCGACGGCGGAAAAGAGAATCGTTTTCATGACTATTCGGTTTTTGTGGGTGAATCATCTTGCGGAACGGCATCGATCATGCGACGGATGTCGTCCAGCTCTTCCAACGTAATATCCTGGTTGTTAGCGAAAAAGGAGACCATCGACTTGAAGGAGTTGTCGAAGTAGTTGCGCACGAACTGCTGCATGAACGACTCCGAGTACTGTTCCTTGCTCACCAACGGGTAGTAGCGGTTCGACTTCCCGAAGGTCTCGTGCGACACGAACCCCTTCTTTTCGAGAATGCGCACCACGGTAAGCATGGTGTTGTAGGCCGGCTTCGGTTCCGGGAAATTGGCGATGATGTCGGCGGCGAATCCCTGTTTGATCTGCCACAGCACCTGCATCACCTGTTCTTCTGCTTTGGTTAATTCTTTCATTGTTCTTATTGTTTTTGTTTGTTATTTATCGTCATTCGTCCCAGGGCTCACTTCGTTCATCCTGGGTTGACATACGTTGGGCTTTCAGCCCTGAATGTTGGCTGTTGCATCTAACGGAACCGCTTTCTCCCACTTTAATACTGTAATCTCCGTCAGCCAAAAGACAAGGAGAAGATAAACCGCATGACCGAAACAGAAGACCAACCGCCACACCACTCGCCAAGCCATATCTGAGATGTCGTATTTCAAGGCAATAAAAATAGGCAAAGTAAACAATCTGCCCGTCGAAGCAGCCATAATGGTAATCATATCAGCACCATAATCCATTCCCTCCGTGATGTCATAATGCGCCAACAGCAAGAATAAAATCAGTATTACAAGTGGCACAATGAATATTCGCCAACGCCTACCTTTAATCATCACACAACTTTGAAGGAGAGCCAACATCCCTATAAACAAAAAAGAACCGACATCAAAACCATCAATATAAATATAGGAGAATGGCTGTTTCCAAAACAGTGTGATGAGATACGATATCGCATTTAGTATCATCATCAATGAAGCAAGGACGACAAAACGTCGTGCCCATAACTTCAACTCTATCAAACCATTACCATTCATCATTTTTAATTCTTCATTTAAATTGGCGCTGCAAAGATATAATTTATTTTTTAATCATACAACGAAAAAAATAGTTTTTATATTGTGTGGTAGGATTTTTTTTGGAACAGCCTGTGAATCAATTTGAAACAGAATGTGTTTTTGCGTTCAAAACGTTAACATGTAAAATTTTGAGAAAGAAAAAAAGATTCTGGAAAATGGACAGAAAGCGTTTGTGCATCACGTTAAGCTGCCACAACGGGATGATCGGGTGCAGCTTCTGGCCGGTGTCGGTGCGCTTCGGGGTGTAGAGGTGTCTCTGGCGGCGAATATAGGGGGATCCGCTGTGGGGAAGGATGGTTAATACAGAAAATTATTGTACGGATATATTTGGATATGCAGTTTTTTGATTTCTTCGTATAGGAAATCTTTCATTTCGTTGACGTTTTCCTTGGTTTTCGCAGAGATAAAGAGCGTTTTGGGGCCGAGTTTCGCCATCCAGGTGGCCTTAAGTTCGTCCAGCGTGACGTTCTCCTTGGTTTTCGGGGTGAGGTCGTCGTCGGCTTTCTCTATCCAAGCGTATTGGTCGATTTTGTTGAAGATGATGACAGTGGGTTTGTCGCCGCAGTCGATTTCATCCAAGGTCTTCTGTACAGTCTGGATTTGTTCTTCGAAATCGGGGTGGCTGATATCGACCACGTGAAGCAGCAGGTGCGTCTCGCGGATTTCGTCCAAAGTCGATTTGAACGATTCCACCAGTCCATGCGGCAGCTTGCGGATGAATCCGACCGTGTCGGACAGCAGGAAAGGCAGGTTCTGGAACACCACTTTGCGGACAGTGGTGTCGAGGGTGGCGAAGAGTTTGTTCTCGGTGAGCACGTCGGAGTTGCTGAGTAGGTTCATAATGGTCGATTTCCCGACGTTGGTGTAGCCGACTAAAGCCACGCGGACGAACTGCTCGCGGTGTCCGCGCTGGGTCTTCTTCTGCCGGTCAATGTCCTTCAATCGTTTTTCTAACAGGGAGATGCGGTCGCGGATGATGCGGCGGTCTGTTTCGATTTCCTTTTCACCGGGCCCCCGCATGCCGATGCCGCCGCGCTGTTTCTCCAGGTGGGTCCACATGCCGGTGAGGCGCGGCAGCAGGTACTTGTACTGCGCCAGCTCCACCTGCGTCTTGGCATGGGCGGTCTGTGCGTGCTTGGCGAAGATGTCGAGGATGAGGTGCGTGCGGTCCATTACCTTGCAGCCCATAAGTTGCTCGATGTTGCGTTGTTGCGATGGCGGCAGCTCATCATCGACCACCACCATGTCGATGTCGTGCTCGTGCACATAGTCGGCCACCTCACGGATTTTGCCGGAGCCGAAATAGGTGCGTGTGTCGGGGTGCGCCAGGTTCTGGATGAACTTCTGCACGCATTCGCCGCCGGCGGTCTCCACCAAAAAGGCCAGCTCGTCAAGGTACTCCATCGTCTTGGCTTCTGCCACGTCGGGTGTCGAGACGGCAATCAGCACGGCCGTTTCGCGGTAATTGTCAGGGTATTCTATCGCCATTTCTCCGGTTTGAAATTTTCGGCAAAGGTACAAAAAAAACAATTGTCAGCGGGTATGGGCGTGTTGGTTTTGAAGAAGGCCGTTCCGCGATGCTCCAAATTGTTCCAATTTTTTCCACATTTATCTTCGGAGTTGGATGTGTTTTCGGGAGATATTTTCTATCTGTTTAATTATTATATTGATTGTCAAGTAAATAACAATGTTGTTGACATTCGGTGCGCAAATACACGTTTTTTCAACATATTGCGGTTTGTGTTGAAACTTGTTGAAAACTTTTTTCCATTTATTTCCATATTGATATTCAGTATGTTATATCTATTTTTAACTAACAATTGTTATTTATTGGTGCTTTTATGGAAATCTGGTTGGGAAAAATTATATTTTTGTCGTCTTAAATTGAGTGACATAGGATCAGTATGGCAACGGAATACGGATATTGGGAAGTCTCGATAGAGAAGAGTGGGCGACTGAAGCTGCCCACGGGGTTGTTGCGCGCGTTGCCGGAGGAGGATCGCAAGACGTTCTATGTCACGCACGGTTTCGGCGAATACATTATGCTTTGGTCGGAGTCGGCCTATCGCAAGCAGATGGACTACATGAATTCCCTGGACCGCAACCTCACGCGAGTGAAATTGTATCGCAACGCATTCCTTCGCAACACCGCCACGTTAGAGTGCGACGCGCAGCAGAGAATCGTGATTCCAAAGCCCCTAATGGAAATGTATTCCATTGACAAGGAGCTGGTTATGATATTGGACAACGGACAAATCGAAATGTGGAACAGTCAGAAGTACCACGACAAGTTCGACATGAGTCCGGAAGATCTGGAAAAACTCAACGAGGAGATGCACCTCGGGCATTTTTTAGCGGAAAGGGAGGGCGCAAATGGACTATCATAACCCCGTGCTCCGTCAACTTTCGGTAGATTATTTGGTTACGAACCTTGATGGGGTCTATGTGGATGTCACCTACGGCGGCGGCGGCCATTCCCGTGCCATCTTAGACAAGCTTGGTCAGGGTCGCCTCATTGCCTTCGACCAAGACGCGGATGTGCAGCCCCAGCTCATTTCAGACGAGCGGTTCACTTTCGTGCCGTCCAACTTCAAGAACCTCACCCGTTTTCTCCAATATCACCAGGCTTTTCCGGTTGACGGCATTTTGGCAGACCTTGGTGTCTCGTCGCACCAGTTCGACACCCCGGAGCGAGGTTTCTCGTACCGGGAGGACGGCGTGCTGGATATGCGTATGAACACGCGTACGGGAAATTCGGCGCAAGATGTTGTAAATCAGTATGATGAGAAGTCGCTGAGCGACATCTTCTACCGTTACGGGGAATTATCCGACGGCCGCGCTTTGGCCCGGCGCATCGTGAAGGCTCGCGCAGAACAGCCCATCGCCACCACCCGTCAATTGGTGGGAGTGCTGGAGCCCGGATTGCTTCGCGGCAAGGAAAACAAGACGCTGTCCAAAATTTTCCAGGCGATCCGAATCGAGGTCAACCAAGAGATGGCGGCGTTGGAATCCCTTTTGGAACAGAGTGTCGGCGCGTTGAAGCCCGGCGGCCGTATAGTGGTGATTTCCTATCACTCCTTGGAAGACCGCATGGTGAAAAATTTCATGCGGTCGGGCAATTTGGACGGAGTGGTGGAGAAAGACTTCTTCGGCAATCCGTTAACCCCGTTCAAACTTATTACGAGAAAGGCATTACAGCCTGATATTGAAGAAATTAATGTTAACCCCCGTGCTCGTAGTGCCAAGCTGCGTGTCGCGGAAAGAATCATCCCCACTACCCATGGAAACCACCTCTCATAACCAGAACAGCCAACAGCGGGAACGGACGCGCTTCGGCGAGTTCTTCTCCAATATATTTGGAGGGGAGATACTCGCCCGGAAGCAGATGCGCCCGTGGTACCTTTATTTTTTCTTCGTCATCGTACTGGTCACTCTGTTGGTAATCAGCGAACAGCGTATTCGAGTCAAGCAGAAGAAAATCAATGAGTTGGAGAATACCTACAAGGCAGAAATCAGCAAGTTGAAGGCCAATAACCAGTTCATTCCTTACGAGAAAAACAAAATCCTCATCCAAAAGATGCAGGACAAGGGCTACATTACGGACGAGAAGCATTGCTTTACGGTGAAGGAGACCCCCAAGCGGGAAGAGAAGCGCCGTTGGTTCAGAAGAAAGGAGAGCAAGCATGAAAAATAATGGAAAGCAAGAGGCTAACCCCTCCACGTTGAGGCGTATGACCGTCGTCTATCTGGCGATGGTGCTGGTGGGTGTGGCCTGCTTTGCCAAAATCCTATACCTCTCCGTTTTCGAAAGCGCCGTCGCATCGGGCACATCCGACAAATGTGTTGACACTACCGTGCCCGATTGGGAGGACAAGGTTGCGGGCGACACCTACTGTTATGTCCGGGAAAACAGCCTGCGGCCAGTCAGGGGCGAGATTTACGACGACCACGGGCGTGTCCTGGTGGCCAATTTCACTGTCTTTGAGGTGGCCTTCGACGGCAAGGGTTTCGCCAAGGAGTACGCCGATACGTTGGGAAAGAACCCTCACGCTTTCGACGGTGTCTTCCGGTTGCTGGCCAACGACTTCCATCAGCAATTCAAGGATCGTTTTCCCCGGTACGATGCAAACTATTATTACGATTTTTTCACCAAGAATGTACAGAGAAAGCGCTATGCCACGCTGTTCCCTGTGAAGGAGTGGGATGAGCGGGTCTGGGTGACGGGTGTTGATACCTCCTTCATCAAGAATCGTCCCTATCTGTATAAGAATGTAGCGGTGGAGGCTGACAAAAAGAGCAAAAGGGCGAAACGGCGCGACAAAAAGCATGAAGAAGGGCAGGGAAGTGTGGCAGAGCACCGCCCCGACAGTGTGCGCAAGGTAGTGTTCCATCCGCACCTCAATTATGTGTCCGCCAATGTTCGGATTAACCCTTACGGGGAGATGGCCAAGCGAACGCTCGGTGTGGAGACCATCGACCGGCAGTTCGGGCTGGAGCACTCCATGAACGACATTTTGGCCGGTGTGCAGGGCAGCAAGAAGTACCTCGAACTCAACCACGCCAAAGTGCCGCTGCGCGACCGTCTGGACCCCATTGACGGCTACAACATCCACACAACCTTGAAGTTGGAAATCCAACATGCGGTGCATAACGAGCTGTCACGCAAACTGTCGGAACTGAATGCCGAATGGGGCTGCGCCATCGTGATGGAGACGGCTACGGGCGAGATCAAGGCGATTTCCAACCTGCGCCGCGCCGCCGCCGATGCCTCCTACTACACCGAAAGCATGGAGTATGCCCTGAATGCCAAGGTGGAGCCCGGTTCCACGTTCAAACTGGCCTCTTTGCTGGCTTACCTTGAGAAGACCCCGAACGATACGGTCGGTCGTTATCCGATTTACAACCATACATTCGACTATCCCACCAAGTCGGGGCAGATCAAGCATTACACGAAAAAGGACTATGACTACGCCTCCATTAATGTGCCCGCCGTGGAGGTTTTCCAGCGCTCCTCCAATGTGGGCATGGCCAGCATGATTTTCGAGGCTTACGGGAAGAGGGGCTTCCCGCAGTATCTCGCGCAGTTGAGAAAAATGGGACTGTTGGACACGCTGCACACCCAGTTGGGTGACATCATGCCCGCCCGAATCAAGGATGGCACCAACGATTTCAACACTTACTATGCCACCTGCTTCGGCGCCGGCTTCAACGTCCCGATTCTTCGTACATTAGTATATTATAATGCGATTGCGAATGACGGCAAGATGATGGCGCCACTGTTCGTGCGTTATGTCACAAATACGTATGATACAGTTCAACGATTTGAGCCACAGGTGCTTATGGATTCCATAGCCTCGTCCTCCACCGTGCGCAAGGCTCGCTACTATTTGGAACAGGTGGTATGGGGCGAACATGGAACGGCGCGCCGGTTCCGCGATGAAAATTGCATGTTCGCCGGCAAAACGGGAACCCGTGACATCTGGGACGAGAGCATCCGCGACTACCGGAAGGACATCAACGCGGTCTCGTTTTGTGGCTATTTCCCGATGGACAAGCCGCAATATACGGTCATTATCTATATTTACGGAGTTCCTCACCACAGCACGGTGGCGGCCGATGCCTTCGCGAAAATCGCCCGCAGCATCATGAACAGCTCGAACTACAGCGCGACCCGCAAGGCCAGCGACTCTCCTTTCACTCCGCTCGGGCGCACCGCCCCGATCCGCAAGCCGTTCTTCAACACGATATTGAACGGTTTGGGCTACGATACAGTGACATACGAAACGCCGGCACCCTATCTGCGTGTGGATGCGACGGACACCAACCGTCATGTCACGGCCGTGGCGCTGCCGCTGAAACAGTTCCAGAAGATGCCCGATGTGCGCGGCATGCTTGCCTCCGATGCCGTCACCGAACTTATCCGTGCCGGCTATAACCCCCGTGTCTTCGGCAAAGGACGCGTCAAAAGCCAAGTACTCGACAACTCGACAGGAATCGTAAAACTACACCTCGAATGAACCGCTCCTAACCCATTAACCTAACCCATTAACCCCTAACCCATTAACCCACAATCCATTAACCCCTAACCCATTAACCCACAAAAGACAATGAAACCATTGAATATATTGCTGAAGGCCTTGCGCTCGTATGAGCTGACAGGGGATCCGGGACTGAATGTCACGGAAATCCTGTTCGACTCGCGTGCGGTGACAGGGCAGGAGGCGACCGCAACGCAACTGTATGTGGCGCAGCGCGGCACGCAGACCGATGGACATAAGTACATCCCTTCGGCCATCGCGCAGGGATGCCGCGCCGTGGTGTGTGAGGAACTGCCCGAAATCATCGACGAGAAGGTCTGTTACGTCAAGGTGGCTGACAGCTCCGTGGCTTTGGGACTGATTGCAGATGCCTTCTACGGGCATCCGAGCCGTCAGCTCAAGCTCGTTGGAATCACCGGTACCAATGGAAAAACCACCACGGTGACGCTCCTGCACCGTCTGTTCATGCTGGCCGGCCATCGCGCTGGGCTGCTCTCCACGATTGTCAACAAGGTGGGAGATGAGGAGATCCCGGCCACCCATACCACACCTGATGCGGTGGAACTCAATCGCTTGCTGGCGCAAATGGTGGAGAAAGGTTGTGAATATTGCTTCATGGAGGTGAGTTCGCACGCGCTCTGCCAGCATCGAGTTTCCGGGTTGCGTTTTGCCGGCGGTATTTTCAGCAATATCACCCATGACCATCTGGACTTCCACAAGACGTTCGCCAACTATATTGCTGCCAAGAAATCCTTTTTCGACAAATTGCCCAAGACCGCTTTCGCCCTCACCAATGTGGATGACAAGAACGGCAAGGTGATGGTGCAGAACACGAAAGCGACCGTTCATACTTACAGCTTGCGCACTGGTGCCGACTTCAAGGGCGTGGTTATGGAAAACGCCTTCTCGGGGCTGCACATGCGCATCAACAACCGGGAGGTCTTTTTCCGTCTTTGCGGCCGTTTCAACGCTTACAATCTGTTGGCCATCTACGGCGCGGCGGTGCTTTTGGGCATGGACGAGGATGTGGCGTTGACGAACATGAGTCTTTTGGAGAGTGCTGCCGGCCGTTTTCAGATGCTGCGCAGCGCGGATGGCGGCACCGCCATTGTCGATTACGCCCACACGCCCGATGCCCTGGAGAACGTGCTGAAGACTATCCGCGACATTGTGGGTAAAGAGGCCGAGGTGATTACTGTGGTGGGCTGCGGCGGTGATCGCGATGCGCTGAAACGCCCTGAAATGGCTGGGATAGCCTGCAAGTACAGCTCCAAGGTAGTGCTGACCTCCGACAATCCCCGCACTGAGAACCCCATGGCCATTTTGGACGACATGCTGAAGGGGGTTCCGACATCCAAGTCACGCCAAGTGGTGGTCATCGAGAACCGCCGCGAGGCTATCAAAACTGCCTGCATGATGCTCTCTCCGACCGGGGTGATCCTATTGGCCGGCAAAGGGCATGAGAATTATCAGGAAATCAACCACGTGAAACACCATTTCGATGACACGGAGGAAATTAAAAATTGTCTCAATATTCAGTAAATAAGTGAGTTATGTTGTACTATCTTTTTTCTTGGATGCATGAAAACCGGTACCCGGGCACGGGTGTCTTCCAGTATATATCCTTCCGGTCTGTCGCGGCGTTCGTTTTGGCTTTGATAATCTCCATTTTTTTCGGGAAATATTTTATCAAGTACTTGAAAAGGAAGCAGATAGGGGAGAGTATCCGCGATTTGGGGTTGGCTGGCCAAAGCGAGAAAGCCGGCACGCCCACGATGGGAGGGCTCATCATCATTGCAGCAATCCTCATACCGGTCCTTTTAGTGTGCGAATTGCGCAACATCTATGTGATTCTGATGATTTTTACGACCATTTGGTTGGGCTTGTTGGGCTTTTGCGATGACTATATCAAAGTTTTCAAGAAGAACAAAGAGGGCCTTTCGCCGCGCAAGAAGTTGATCGGGCAGATTTTGCTCGGCCTGGTGGTCGGGTCGGTCATGTATTTCCATCCGGATGCCGTGATTTGTGAAAAGAAGGTGCAGAAACAGCAGGTCGCGCAGGTGACGGCCAACGAGCTGCTTCAGGTGGAGAACCAGGAGAGTGCACATACGCCGAAACTGTTTGACGAACCGCATCACTCCTCCAAGACGACCATCCCGTTTGTCAAGAACCACGAGATGGACTATTCCGCGCTCACCCGATGGATGGGCGACGATAGCGGCAAATGGTCGTTCCTGTTCTTTATTCCCATCATTGTGTTCATCATCGCGGCGGTGTCGAACGGGGCGAATCTCACCGACGGCTTGGACGGTCTCGCCACGGGTACCACAGCCTCGGTAGCCGTGGGTATCGCCATCTTGGCTTACGTGTCAGGCAATGTGATTTTTGCTGACTATCTGAATATTATGTATATCCCTAACATCGGAGAGCTGGTGATTTTCATCTCCGCCGTCATCGGTGCGTGCATTGGCTTCTACTGGTGGAACTGCTACCCGGCGCAAGTGTTCATGGGCGACACGGGCAGCCTCACTCTCGGCGGCATAGTGGCCGTGTCCTGTATTATTATCCGCAAGGAACTGCTCATACCTATCCTTTGCGGTGTCTATTTGGCTCAGTCCCTCTCCGTGATCATGCAGGTCTCCTATTTCAAATACACCAAGAAGCGCTACGGCGAGGGAAGACGCATCTTCCTGATGTCCCCCTTGCACCACCACTTCCAGAAAAAGGGGATGCATGAGTCGAAAATCGTGCAACGTTTCATCGTTGTCAGTATGCTGCTCGCTGTCCTGGCCATCGCCACCCTGAAAATCAGATGATTAACGCTTAACCCATAAACCCTCTAACCCATTAACCTATTAACCCCTAACCCATTAACCCATTAACCCCTAACCCATTAACCTATCATGCCAACAAAAAAATCCAACAGTTTCCGCTTGTTTGAACAAGCCAGAGAGACATATAATCCGCGCGTGGGTACGCTTTCGGAGCAGCTTATCCGCCTGCGCCAGAAAAACATTGCCGAATCCCTTTCCGATTTCGAAGGCAGCGCTCACAAATTGGAGCACGTGAAGAGTTTCGTCGGCGTGGAGTTTATCGACGATGCGCGCTCCACCACAGCCAATGCGGTGTGGTACTCGTTGCAGTCCATGACAAAACCGACGGTCTGGATCACGAACATGGACAACCCGGATCTCGTGACGGAAGACATCCTTGGCGAAGTGCGGCGTAATGTGAAGGAGGTTGTGCTGCAAGGAGTGTATAACATCGATGTCTATCAGAAGATTGCGGAGACCGGAGTCCCTGTGATGATGACCATGAGTATGGACGATGCGGTGAACCATGCATTTTATTCTTGCCGTAAGGGGGATGTCGTGCTTTATGCTCCAGGCATTCACGGCAATGCCCAGGTCACCTATCGCGAACGTGGTGAACGGTTCAAAGCTTCTGTGGCGCAACTTTAACCTTGTCGGCTATGAATGCAGAGCCTGCCGTCCCGAAATCCTCCGTCTTTGGGCGTTTTCACTGGAAAACAGACAAGATAATCCCCATCTTGGTGGTCTTCTTGTCGCTCATTTCCGTGGTGATGGTCTATAGCATGCGCGGCAGTGTGGTGCTGCAACATCTCAAGCACCTGCTGTTCGGCTTTGTCGGCATGTTCGCCATCTACCAGGTTGATTATCGCAAGTTTGGTGTCGTCGCGCCCGTTGCCCTCATCGTGGCTGTCGTGCTGTTGGTGATGACGCTTCTGTCGCAGGCCGTGCGCGGTGTGACCATCTTCGGCCGCGATGTGCAGACCTTCTATTTCATTGGTTTCTTGATAATCTTCTATATCACCAACTACATCGCCCGCCAGTATCGCAACCATGGCGAGCTGAGCACGTCCAACGTCCGCTACCTGTTTCTTCTGTTGCTTGGCTTTTGCGGTGCCATCGCCATGCTGAACATGTCCACCGCCATCATCCTTTTCATTACGGGCATTGTGATTTTCTTCGTGGGCGGTTTCAAGATAAGGGACATCGCCGGGCTGGTCGGAGTGGTCTCCGCCTTTCTGCTTCTGGCTGTCATTGTGGTGGCAAATTTGAGCGATGAGAAAAAGGCGCATATCGGCCGTATGGCAACTTTCATCAACCGCTGGGAGTACTATATTACGAAAGACAACAGCAACGGCTATGGTGATCAGATGATTTTGGCAAGATCGGCCATAGCGCGTTCCGGTTTCAAGCCTGCGGGCCCCGGCAAAGGGGTCATCAAGAACCGCCTGCCGGAAAAAGAAACCGACTACGCCTTCGCCTCGCTGTTTGAGGAGACGGGCATTGTCGTGGGCACGCTGGTGCTGATGACCTATCTGGTCATCTTCTATCGTGCAAGGAAAATAGCGAAGGAGGCGACAGGCACGTTCGGCAGGTTGCTGGCCTTTGGCATAGGATTTTGGTTCACGTGCCAAGCTTTGGTGCACATTGGCGTTAACTGCGAGCTGCTGCCCACCACCGGACAGACTCTGCCGTTCATCAGCAGCGGCGGTGCCTCCTTGTTTGTCTCGGGATGCGCTATCGGCATGCTCCTCAATATCGGAAAGGTCTCTTACCTTGAGAGTCAGAAAGTAGATCCGATGGAGGTGTTTAGAACTTAGACTTAGACTTAGAACTTAGACTGAAACCTGAAACTATTTCCCAAATTGTCACAAAAATGATCCAAATCAACAAATTGTCGGTGAACTTCACGGGGGGGTTCCTCTTCAAGGATGTCTCATTCACGGCTGGCGACAAGGACCGAATCGGGCTGGTCGGGCACAATGGTGCGGGGAAATCGACGCTGTTGAAAATCATTCACCGCGACATAGAGCCGGCTTCGGGCACGATGGTCATCACTTCGGGGCATCGAGTCGGGTATCTGCCGCAGGAACTTGCCGGCACCTCCACGCTTACTGTGTGGGACGAGGCCGTTTCCGCTTTCGAGGAAATCAAGGCCATGGAACGTAAAATGCAGCGGATATCGAATGAACTCGCTGATCGAACAGATTATGAATCAGAGCAATATGCACAATTGACCCAGCAGCTTTCCGACCTTACCGACCGTTATCAGCATCTTGGGGGCAATACAATGGAGGCGGAGACGGAGAAGGTTTTGGCGGGCATGGGTTTTCTGCGCGAGGAGTTCAGCCAACCAATGTCGTCGTTCAGTAACGGATGGCAGATGCGGGTGTGTCTTGCCAAGATTTTGCTGCAAAAGCCCGAAATCATTCTCCTTGATGAGCCGACGAACCATCTCGACATCGAGTCTATCCAGTGGTTAGAGGACTATCTGGCCAATTATGACGGCTGTGTGATCCTGGTATCCCATGACCGCGCTTTTCTCGACAGGGTGACCAACCGGACCGTGGAGATTACACTGGGGACCATCCAGGATTATAAGTGCAGCTATTCGCAATATGTGGAACAACGATTGGAACGTATTGAGAACCAGCAGTCTGCATACGAAAATCAGCAGAAAGAGATTGCGCAGATCGAGCGGTTTATCGAACGGTTCCGCTACAAGGCGACCAAGGCGCGGCAGGTGCAGAGCCGTATCAAGATGTTGGAGAAGATGGATAGGGTGGAAGTCGATGAATATGACAAGAGTTCCATCTCTTTCAGGTTTCCGCCGGCACCGCATTCGGGATTGGTGGTGGTGGAGAGCAAGCGTCTTGATCTCGGTTATGACACGAAGCCGGGTGTATTGCGAGGAGTGGATTTCCGCTTGGAACGTGGCGAGCGCGTGGCGTTCGTGGGACGTAACGGGGAGGGCAAATCCACCATGGTGAAGGCCATTGTAGGGTCGCTGCCGCCCGAAAGCGGCGAACTGCAGCTCGGCTACCAGGTCGTCGTGGGCTACTATGCCCAGAACCAGGCGCAGCTCCTGAACCCCGAAAAGACGGTTTTCGAGACGATTGACGATGTGGCGGTGGGTGACATCCGGCCCAAAATCCGCACCATCCTCGGCAGCTTTCTTTTCGACACCGAGGACACCGAGAAGAAGGTGAAGGTGCTCTCCGGTGGTGAAAAGGCCCGACTTGCATTGGCCAAACTGCTGCTCTCCCCCTTCAATCTGCTCATTCTCGACGAGCCGACGAACCACCTCGATATGCCCTCCAAGGATGTGCTCAAGAATGCACTTCTACAATATGAGGGCAGTCTGATCCTGGTCTCCCACGACCGCGACTTCCTGCAGGGGCTCACCTCCAAGGTCTATGAGTTCAAAAACCACCAGATGCACGCGTTCACCGGCGATGTCTATGACTTTTTGGCTCAACGCAAGATGGAGACTCTCAATGAGTTACAAAGTCGAGGCTCTGTTGCGGCATCGCGAGGTGAAGGGAAAACGACTTCTAATAAGGAGCAGTGGGAGCAGAAAAAGCAGCGCGAGGCCGACGATCGGAAAAAGAAAAACCGGCTTCGGAAATTAGAGGACGAACTTGCCGTCTTGCAGCAGCGGCTGGCGGAGATTGAGGCGCAGTTGGCCGCTCCTGAACAAAATGCCGATGCGGTGGCCTCGGGCGAGCTGTACCGCGACTACGAAGAGGTGAAGGGGCAGATTGAGACGAAAGAGATGGAGTGGCTGGAGTTAAGCGAGTAGTAACTTGCAAAATGTTTCTCAAAAGTTATTAGCGAAACGTTTTTTTTGTATTTTTGCAGTTCGTTTCATAGATCGGGAGGGAGGAAATGATCGCGATGTGTGGAACAAGGGTGTATTTTATCATAAGTTTTGACAAAGCCAATGAATAATATGTTAAATATTTTTCGGAAAATGGTTCTCGCGGGCATCCTGTCCGTAGTGTTATGGGGTGTCGGTGCGTTGTCGGCGCAGCCTACTACGCAGGGGACTGGAAACCGGATTTTCAAGCTGAAGGACATTTCCTTCAAGATGGTGTATGTGCACGGCGGGGAGATGTCGCTGGGATGTGTCAGCGCACAGGGTGACAGTTGCTGGGCAGGGGAGTTGCCGACGCATACCGTAACGCTGTCGGATTTCTATATCGGGGAGACAGAGGTGACTCAGGAACTGTGGAAGGCCGTGATGGGGCGTGACAACAATCCGAGCTATTGGAAGGGAAACCTTCTTCCTGTGGAGCGGGTGAGCTGGCAGGAATGTCATCGCTTCATCGCCCGTCTGAACAAGTATTTCGCTGCCGAGCTGCCCCAGGGCTACCGCTTTGCGCTGCCCTCCGAGGCGCAGTGGGAGTATGCGGCGCGGGGCGGGAAGAAAACCTCTGGCAACCTGTTTGCCGGCAACAACAACCCGGCTCCGGTCGCGTGGTATTACTCGAACAGCAACCAGCGCACCCATGAGGTCCGTGGCAAGTCGGCCAACGAGTTGGGACTGTTCGATATGAGCGGCAACGTCTGGGAATGGTGCGAGGACTGGTTCAGCGAGACTTACTATGCGGACAACCAAGAATGGAACGACCCCATGAACAGCCAGGAGGCTACCTACAGGGTGTTGCGCGGCGGAAGCTGGAACTATGCGGCCCCATACAACCGGTGCGCCTACCGTGACCATGGCAGCATGCTCTCCCGCTACGAAGACAGCGGCTTCCGTGTTGCCCTGGTGCGTGTCCAAAAATAATTTCTGGTTTATTGCCATTTTGTTCCTGAAATTTCGTCCTGATGAACCACCAATCCGGCAAATCCACATTCGACAATCTGAAAGGCGATTTTGCGAAACGAGAGTTCGGCAAGGTGCTCATCGCTGTGTTCATCCTTGTCGCCGTCAGTCTGTCCTACTATTTCTACGTGCGCCAAGGCACGTGCAAGGCGGCGGAGGCACGTGCCCAATACACCCTGAAAAACACGGAGCGGATGATAAAGGCCCGCCTCGGAAAAATCGAAACCATTGTGGATGGTATGCAATTGTTGGCCGAACATGCCATCGACGAACCCAACGACATGTTCGCCATTGCCAAGAACACTGTGGAGGCCAGCGAATTGATTCAATCCGCAGCCATTGCATTCAATGAATACTATTATCCTTCGAAAGGGCGTTGGTTCGAAGCCGCATACGTGCCTGTTGACAGGACGTTGACATCCATGCAATTGGGTGGCGAAAACCACGACTACACGAAAATGGAATGGTTCATCAATGGACTGAACCACGAAGAAGGGGCTTGGTGCGACCCCTACTTCGACAATGTCGATAAGAAGCACTATCTGATGACCTACGCGCTGCCTGTTCATGACACCTCCGGGAATGTCGTGGGGGCAATTTGCGCGGATGTCACCGTCGATACCCTGGCGGCCATTATCGGCAGCATCAAAATCTATCCCCACAGTTACTGCGCTTTGGTCACGACATCGGGAGTTGACATTGTGCCGCCCCCCGCCGACCGGAAAAAAGGTAAATGCCACACCTTTACGGAAGCCATCGATGGGAAAAACATCGTCCTCACCCTCTCCATTCCCGATTCCGACATGTACAGCCATTTGCGCCGGTCAACTCTCGTGTTTGCGGTGCTGGCCCTCCTCGGTATGGCGGCGGTTTTTTCCATAGCCTATCGTTCCTTCAAAACGCTGTGGCAGCTCAACGAGGTGCGCATCAAGGAACAGCGCATCGAGGATGAACTGGCCATCGCCCGCGGTATCCAGGCCGCCCTGCTGCCGTCCGCTCCCCTGACCGATACCGCCCGCAGCATTGACGTGAGCGGTCTGCAGGTCCCGGCCAAGTTCGTGGGCGGCGACCTTTTCGACTATTACATCCGCGACGGGAAAATGCTGTTCTGCATCGGCGATGTCTCTGGCAAAGGTGTGCCGGCTGCCCTGTTGATGGCCATCGCGCACAGCCTCTTTCGCGTCCTCTCTGCCCATAACGACCTGCCGGAACGCATCGTGGCAGACCTTAACGACGCCATCTGTGAAAACAACTCCGACCTGATGTTTATCACGATGTTCTTGGGAATCTTGGATTTGGAAACGGGTGTCGTTCGTTTTTGCAATGCCGGGCACAATCCGCCCCTCCTGATTCAGGACGGCAAGGCGGAATACCTCTCTTCGGAACCTTCCCTGTTGCTTGGTGTCGAGCCGTCTGCAAAATATATGACTCACGAGTTGGAGTTGCTCCCAGGATCATCCCTTTTCCTCTACACCGACGGACTGACCGAAGCGGAGAACGTGGACAAGGAACTCTTCGGGGAGCAGCGGGCTTTGTCCACTGCAGCGGGCTTCGGCGATTTGTCAGCCGAAGAGCAGATTGTGCGAATGAGAGAATCCGTACACCAGTTTGTGGACGGTGCCGAGCAGAGCGACGACCTGACGCTGCTGTCCATCCGGTTCGTCAAAAACAAGAATACGCTGAGTATCAGCAACGATATAGAGGAACTCAATAAGTTAGAACCGTTTCTGAACGATTTTTTCGAGAGGGAGAATCTGGACATGTCCCTGCTGTCGCAATTGAACCTCGCGTTGGAGGAGGCATTGATCAATGTCATCATGTATGCCTACCCCAAGGGGGAAAAAGGCACGGCGGAACTCGTCTTGGAACACGTGAACGGGAATGTCTGTGCCACTCTCATCGACAGCGGCACGCCTTTCGATCCCTTGAAACGCAAGGAAGTTAATCTTGACGTCTCCTTGGAGGAACGGCAGATCGGCGGCCTGGGCATCCACCTGATTAAGGAGATTATGGACGAGGTGGCATATAAATATGAGGGCGGGCGAAATGTGTTGAAGATGAAAAAAAACGTGTCCGTCAGCAATTGAATACAGGAACGCGCTATTGCCAGGAAAAATTAAAACAAAAAATGCCTTTTTAAGGAAAAATAGTTTTGAATATTAAATCCTGAAGAAAACCAAAAATTATTATTATGAACATAAACACCATTGAAGAAGGAAACAACATCACTGTCGTGTTTGACGGTCGTTTGGACACGGTGGCAGCGCAGCAAATTGCGGAAACCATTGACCCGCTTTTGCAACATGCAGACCAAAACATCATTCTGGATTGTGAGAAAATGCCGTTCATCAGCAGCTCTGGATTGCGTATATTTTTGAAAATCAGAAAGGAAGTGGCGGCAAAAGGTGGGAAGATATGCTTGAAGAAGGTTTGTCCCGATGTGATGCAGGTCTTCAAGATGACCAAACTGAACGATATGTTTGACATCGTGGACTGAACCATGGTCTATATCAACGACTGTGTGGACAAGCTGGATGTCGGGCGGGCGTTGGCGGAGGTATCGGAGCAGCGGCGCGAGCAGGCTCTGCGTTTCCGTTTCGAGCAAGGCCGGAGGCTTTCCTTGGCCGCTTACCTGCTGCTGAAGGAGGGCTTGGAAATCGAATACGGGTTTTCCGAGCATCCAGTTTTCCGCTATTCCGTTGAGGGAAAACCGTTTATCGAGAATCCTTCCGGTGCACATTTCAGTCTCAGCCATTCCAAGTCGGTGGCCTTGTGCGTCCTCTCCCGCCAGCCTGTGGGCGCGGATGTGGAGGCCGTCCGGCCGGTAGGCGACGACCTTGTCCGCTACACCATGAACGACTGGGAGTGTGACTGGATATTCGCGGCCCCGGACAAGGTCAAGGCGTTTCTCACCCTGTGGACCCGCAAGGAGGCAGTACTCAAACTTACCGGCGAAGGCATCCGGAACGACCTGAAAAGTGTGCTTCGCGATGCGAACACCTATTGCATTGAGACCGCTCTTGCTGAAAACTATGTCTATTCTGTGGCAAGGTTCCGTAATTCTTCCGAAATCATTGAGCAATTCTGTAAATAGCTATCATTATGTTAAGAAATCATGGCAAAAGCACCCTTCGCTTGCTTCTGTGGGCTTTCCTGATGATGTTCACCACAGCACTTTTTGCCCAGGAAGCGGACAATGAATTCTCCATTTCCGCAAAACTGAACACGCGTGGAGAAATCCGCATCGGTGGTTTTGACCCGGAAGACGAAACGGCTGGCAATGGCAAACGGGCCCACTTCATCAAGGGGCAGTATCGGCTCAACATCGGTTACAAACGTGCCGACTGGTTCGAGATAATGCTTTCACCGCAGTTCTCCGGAGTTTGGGGGCAGGCGGGCGGAACCCTGAGTCTGGCCGAGGGATGGCTCTCGATGAAGCACACTAAAACCGGACTTTTCACCAAGATCGGGCGCCAGACGCTGGAGTACGACGACGAACGCATCTTGGGCTACGATGACTGGGCTATGACTGCACCCACCCATGATGTGCTGAAGTTCGGCTTTGAGGGCTACGGGCATAAAGTGCATGCGCTCCTTGCCTATAATCAAAACTCAAGCAACGCGTCAACGGGAACAACCCACTATGCCGATGGAATACAACCCTACAAAACCATGCAGACGCTATGGTATCACTATGACACGCCTAAATCCATATTCGGCCTGTCCTTGATAGGCATGAATATCGGCATGCAGAGCCAAAACTCGGATTTCCCTGACAAAACCTATTTTCAGCAGCTGGTAGGTTCATATATGGTTCTGAAGCCCAGCATTGTGAAGTTAGAAGGTGCCTTCTACTACCAAATGGGCAAAGAGGAGCACGGCATTCCATTGGATGCCTTTATGGGAAGTGTGAAACTCCAGGTTAAGCCAAGCGACATCTACAACCTTTTTGTCGGGTATGACTACCTTAGCGGCGACAAATTTTTCGCAGTGCCGCCTCATGGCGGTTTGGGACTCGTTTTCCACGACAAAGTCAGGGGCTTTTGTCCTCTTTTTGGCTCGCACCACGAATTCTACGGCGCTATGGACTTCTTCTTTATAGATAGCTACGTGAACAATTTCACGCCCGGCCTGCAGAATCTCTATACGGGAGCAAAAGTAAATCCATACCCTGGTCTGGATGTCAACGCCGCCTACCACTTTTTCGCTATCGCTACCAACCTTCCAAAACTGAAAAAACCGTTGGGGCACGAAATCGAGCTCTCCCTCAACTACACGTTTGCGGGGTTTGTCAAGGTTGGCGCAGGATACACCTTCATGCGTGGCACGGAGACGATGGAAACCCTCCAGCGCGTCTCCAGCAGCCGCCGGCTCCATTGGGGCTGGGTCATGCTTTCCGTCACCCCGACCATCTTCACCTACGCTTGGAACGACAAGAATAGGCATTAAAAGGCTGTTGGCTAGTAGCTGTTGGATAAAACAAGAATAGCAATAACAAATTGACATAAAAAGACTTGAATATGAAAATAACCGCCCCATTATCCCAAACCCAATATGGCATCTACGCGGAATGCGTAAGTCACGAAAACGAGCCCTACTACAACCTGCCCTTCTTATATGTTCTTGACGGCAGCCTCGACGCCGAGCGTCTCTGCCGCGCCATCGAGACCGCATTCAAGACCCACCCCACGCTTTTCACGCGAATCGAGGTGAGCGGCGAAGGCGACCCGTTTCAGTCCATCGACATGGAAAAGGAGGAGTTCAGCCTTTCCGTCGAGCAGGTTAAGGACATCGAAGAGGAGAAACGGAATTTTGTGCAGCCGTACGAGCTCGTCGGTGGAAGGCTTTTCCATACGCGGCTGATGCGCGATGCGGACCATATCTATTGGTTTTTCAGCACACACCACATTATCTTCGACGGTACCTCGCTGAAGTTGATTATGCATGATGTGGAAAAGGCATACAACGGCGAAACGCTCGCACCCGAAGAGCTGACCTTGGCGAAGGTGGCACTCGCCGAGGCCGAGCTGCGGAAGACTGCCGCTTTCGAGGATGGGAAACGTTGGTATGCGCAGAACTTCGACTGTGGCGACACATACACCCAGCTTATGCCTGACTTGGAAATCACGGAACCTTCCGAAGGGAAAATGGAGCGTCGCCTTCGCACTGAAAAAGCCCGCGTCGAGGCTTACTGCAAGGCCAACGGCATCTTCAAGAGCACGCTGTTCACCGCTGTATATTCTTTCCTCTTAGCGAAATACAGCAATGAGCAGGAGGCACTGTTCGAAACGATTTACGACGGTCGCTCCGACAAGCGTTTGCTCCATTCCGTGGGCATGACCGTGAAGACCTTCCCTTACTATGCGAAGTTCGATGACGAAACCACAGTGCTGGATTTCCTGAAAGCTGGACAGGAGCTGATCGGCAGCTGCCGCCAATATGAGGCGTATGCCTATAGCGATGCCGTCCACGACCTCCAACTGCAGTGCCCTTCCTCTTTCGCCTGGCATGGAACATTGTTTGCGGATGAGATGTTGATGGGGAAACCGATGCAGATGGTGCGCCTGAATGATGATACACGGGGCAACTCTCTGTATATGAAGGCTTTCATCCGTAACGACCAGTATTTCTTGGAGGCGGAATATAATGCCAACGAGTACTCTGAAACGTTGATGGCCCAGTTTATGGAAAGTTACGAAGCCGTCTTGGAAGGCTTCCTGACCCAGACGTACCTGCGCGACGTTGACATCACCACAAACGAACAGAAGGCCATGCTTGACGCCTTCAACCAGACCGACGTGCCTTACGACGAGAACCAGACCATCGTCACCCTCTTCCGCAAGCAGGCGGCGGCCGTGCCCGACAAGGTGGCCGTGGTCTTTCAAGGCAGGGAATATACCTACAAGCAAGTGGACGAGTTGAGTGACTGTATCGCTTATTACTTGACCTCTAAAGGATTAGGGGCGGAAGATGTGGTCTCGGTCCTGATTCCGCGTTGCGAATGGATGGCCATTGCCTCTATCGGTGTGCTGAAAGCCGGTTGCGCCTACCAGCCGCTGGATCCCAGCTATCCCAAGGAGCGTCTCGAATTTATGATGAAGGATTCGGCCGCCAAATTGTTGATTGCGGACAAGGAGCTGCTTTCTTTGGTGGACTTCTATCAGGGCGAGACGCTGTTCACGGGTGACATCACCCCGGGATTCGCGGCACCCGTCGAGTTGGTTGAGCCGAATCCCCATAGTCTGATGACCATGATTTACACTTCCGGTACCACGGGCGTGCCCAAAGGGTGCCAGGTGGAGCACCGCAACGTGGTGGCTTTCTGCCACATGCATCAGGCTTGTCACCACATCACCTCGCAGAGCAAAATCGCCGCATACGCCAGCTACGGCTTCGACGCCTCGATAGAGGAGATCTATGGCCCGCTCACCATCGGTGCCCAACTCTATATCATCCCGGAGGAAATCCGTCTTGACCTGATGGCCTTGAATGACTATTTCGAGCAGAACGGAATCACCCACGCCTTCATGACCACGCAGGTGGCCTTCCAGTTTGCCTCCAACTTCGAATGCAAGTCGCTGGAGCGGCTTCTCACGGGCGGTGAAAAGCTGCCGTCGATGGTGCCGCCTGCGAACTATATCGTGGGCAACGGCTATGGCCCGTCCGAGTCCATCTGTTACGTGACCAACTACGATGTGACTGACCGTCGCAAGAACATCCCCATCGGCAAGGCGCAGCAGAATGTGAAATGCTACATCGTTGACAAACAGGGACATCGGCTTCCCATCGGGGCTCCCGGCGAACTCTGGGTGGCGGGTCCGCAGGTGACGCGCGGATACCTTAACCGCCCGGAAAAGACCGCTGAGGTCTATCTGCTCAACCCATTTGACCACGAGGGGAAATATGACCGGGTCTATCGCTCCGGCGACATTGTGCGCTACCTGCCGTCAGGCGACGTCGAGTTTGTGGGGCGCAAGGACGGCCAGGTGAAAATCCGTGGCTTCCGCGTCGAGCTCAAGGAGGTGGAGAGCATCGTCCGCGAGTTCCCCGGCATCAAAGACGCCACCGTGCAGGCTTTCGAAGAGGAAGGCGGCGGCAAGTTCATCGCCGCGTATGTCGTGGCGGATGAGCCGGTTGACATCGAGGCGCTGAACAACTTCATCATGGACGAGAAACCGCCCTATATGGTGCCGGCCGTCACGATGCAGATTGAGGCGATCCCGCTCAACCAGAACCAGAAGGTCAACAAGAAAGCCCTCCCGAAACCCGAGAAAAAAGCGGAAACCGTGGAGGAAAGCCATGTGCCGATGAACATCCTCGAGGAGGAACTGCACGAGATTGTGGCCGGCATCGTCGGCACGAAAGATTTCGGTGTCACAACCATCCTCGGATATGTCGGTCTCACCTCCATCTCCGCTATCAAACTGGCCGTGCAACTCAACAAAAAGTACGGCGTCACGGTGGATTCCAAAGAATTGGTCAAGAAGGGCAATATCCAATATATCGAGAATGAGATTCTCAACCTTCTGCTGAATGCTCCGGTGCAGTCACGGCAAGAATCGGAAGAACACAGTGTGGAGTCCACGAATGTTCCGCTTTCGTACGCGCAGATGGGCGTTTATGTGGACTGCATGAAACAGCCGACCTCCACCATCTACAACATCCCATCGTTGATAGGTTTTCCGAAAGATACCGATACCGCACTGTTGGCGAAGTCCGTCGAGACCATCGTCAAGGCGCATCCGCAGTTCCACGTGCATTTCGGCAGCGAAGGCAGCGACATCGTGCAAATCGTGGATGCCAACCAGCCTGTGGTCATCACACAGAGCAAGTTAAGCGAAGAGGAGCTGGAGAAATACAAAGTGGAGTTCGTCAAGCCGTTCAACCTGAAGAAAGGGCCCTTGTACCGTATGGAAATCGTCACGACGGAAGAACGGGTTTACCTTTTGGCCGATGTCCATCACTTGATTTTCGATGGAAGTTCGTTTGACTTGTTTGTCAACCAGTTGTGTGAGTTGATGAACGGTCACGAGATTGAAGCCGAAGCCATCAGTTATGCCGCTTTCGTCGCCGACGAGAAGGCGGCCGAGGAGAGCCCGAAGCATGCCGAAGCCCAAGCCTTCTTCCAGGAACGCTTGGGAAAGGTGGAAGGCGTCACCGAGGTGCCCTCCGACTTGACCAATCCTGTCGAACAAGGTTTTACCCGTTGTGCATCCAGCAAACTGGATTTTAAGGCGATGGAGACTTTCTGCAAGCAGCACAACCTCTCGCCCGCGCACCTCACCTTGGCGGCGGTGTTCTATTCGCTCGCTCGCTTCACCAACAACGAGCAGATTTGCATCACGACCATCAGCAACGGCCGTTCCGACCTGCGTATCCGCAACACGATGGGCATGTTCGTCAACACGTTGGCATTGAGCGCACAGATTGGCGATCAAAGCGTGATGGAGTTCCTGAACGAGATTAGCGCGAACTTTGACGAGACGCTTCGTCACGAAAACTACCCGTTCGCGCAAATCGCCGCGGATTACGATTTGTCGGCCGAGATTATGTTCGCCTATCAAATGGGAGTGATTGACCAATATGTAATCAATGGTCAAAAGCTTGATATAGAGTCTCTTGAACTGGATACGCCGAAGTTCCGCATCGCGTTCTACATCCAGGAGAGCGACGGCGTGCCGAGCGTCTGCATCGAATACGACAACGGCCGTTACAGCGAGAGCCTGATGCAGCGGCTCGCGCAGTCGGTCAGCAACGCGGTCAACGCCTTCATCCGTCAGCCCGAAAAGGCATTGCTGCAGGTTTCCCTGCTGGATGCCGAACAAACCGCTGTTCTCGATAGCTTCAACCAGACGGAAGTGCCGTACGACAACATGCAGAACATCGTTTCGCTGTTCCGCCATCAGGTAGAGCAAACACCTGACAACATGGCGGTTGTCTATCACGACCACCAATACACCTATCGCGAGGTGGATGCCATCTCGGAGCGCATCGCCGCCTACATCGCCTCGCAAGGTCTTGGAAAAGAGGATGTCGTGTCGGTACTCATCCCGCGTTGCGAGTGGATGGTCATCGCCTCGCTCGGCGTGCTGAAAGCCGGTTGCGCCTACCAACCGCTCGACCCGAGTTATCCCGCCGAGCGTCTCAACTTCATGATGAAAGACGCCAACGCCAAGATGCTGATTGCCGATGAGGATCTGAGGCCTGTGGTGGATGAATACCAGGGTACAGTTCTGCTGACCAAAGATGTCGAAAAACTCCCTGATGCCAAGCCGCTATCCGTTGACATCCAGCCTTCTACGTTATTCATCCTGCTTTATACCTCCGGTTCTACAGGCACGCCTAAGGGCTGCCAGCTCGAACACGGTAACCTCGTGGCCTTCAGCCATTGGTACCAGCGGTATTACGGTCTCACCGCCAACGACCGCGTGGCCGCCTACGCCAGCTACGGCTTCGACGCCTGCATGATGGACATGTACCCGGCCTTGACCTGCGGTGCCTGCGTTCATATCATCGGCGACGACATCCGCTTGAACCTGCCCGACCTGAACGACTACTTCAACACGCAGGGCATCACCCACTCCTTCATCACCACGCAGTTAGGCTACCAGTTTGCCACCAATGTGGAGAACCATTCCCTGCGCTGCTTCGCTGTCGGCGGAGAGAAACTCGCGGCCTTGGATCCACCGACGAACTACAAGATGTTCAACGGCTACGGCCCCACGGAGTGTACCATCTTCACCACCAACTACTGGGTGAAGGATTACGAGTTGGATATCCCGATCGGCAAACCGTTGGACAACCTGAAACTCTATATCGTGGACAAGCAGTTCAACAGACTGCCCATCGGGGCGGCCGGCGAGTTGTGGGTAAGCGGTCCCCAGGTGAGCCGCGGCTACCTCAACCGTCCCGAGAAGACCGCCGAAACCTACATCCGGAATCCGTTCAGCCAGGCCCCTGGTTATGAACGTATTTACCGTACCGGCGACATCGTCCGCTACCTCCCCGACGGCAACGTCCAGTTCGTGGGGCGCAAAGACGGTCAGGTGAAGATTCGCGGTTTCCGTATCGAGATGAAAGAGGTGGAAGCCGTCATCCGCCAGTACCCTGGCATCAAGGATGTCACCGTGCAAGCCTTTGATTATGAGAACGGTGGCAAGTACATCGCCGCCTATATCGTCAGCGACAGCAAGGTCAATGTCAAGGAGCTCAACGCCTTCATCGGCCAGCAGAAGCCGCCCTATATGATTCCGGCGGCCACCATGCAGATTGACGCCATCCCGCTGAACCAGAACCAGAAGGTGAACCGCAAAGCCCTGCCGGCGCCGGTCATGCAAGCCTCCGACCGCGAGTATGTGGCACCGGCCAACGAGATGGAACGCCAGTTCTGCAGAATCTTCGGCGAAATCTTGGCTATGGACAAAATCAGCGCCACCGACAATTTCTTCGACTTGGGCGGCACCTCGCTTATGGTCACCCGTGTCATCCTCGAAGCCGACAAGGCTGGGTATCACGTGGCCTACGGCGATGTCTTTGCCAACAACACCCCGCGGAAACTCGCCGCGCTCCTCACCGGCGCAACAGCCATCAGCACGGATGAGGAAGATGTCTCCAACTTCGACTACACCGCCATCAACAACCTGCTGGACAACAACACGCTGGACAACTTCCGGAATGGCGAGCGCCAGTCGTTGGGCGATGTGCTGCTCACCGGCGCCACGGGTTACCTCGGCATCCACGTATTGCAAGAACTGATTAGCGGGGACGTGCCGAAAATCTACTGTCTGGTGCGCGACAAGGATATGGATGCTGCCGAACATCGTCTCAAGACCCTGCTGTTCTACTACTTCGAGAATACTTACGACGAGCTGTTCGGCAATCGTCTGAGAATCGTGCTCGGCGACGTCACCAACGACCTCGTCGAACTTGTCGAAGCGAAAATCGACACGGTCTTCAACTGCGCGGCGGTGGTGAAGCACTTCAGCAAAGGCACGGAGATCGAAGACGTGAACATCGGCGGTGCGCAGCGCTGCGTCGATTTCTGCCTCAAGACCGGAGCGCGGTTGGTGCACATCTCCACGTACAGCACCGGCGGTGTCAACGTCAACAACAGCGTCTCTCCCGACCATGTCTTCAGTGAGCAGCGGCTCTACGACGGACAGTATCTCGGCAACCAGTACGTACACTCCAAATTCATGGCGGAACGGGTCGTCCTGCAGGCCATTGCGGAGAACGGACTGTCGGCTAAGGTCATCCGTGTCGGTAATCTGGCGGCGCGTGCCAAAGACGGTGAATTCCAGATCAACTTCTCCACGAACGCCTTCATGGGTCGTATCAAGGTCTATAATATGCTGGGCTGCTGTCCTTATTCCATCTACGAGAACCGGGTGGAGTTCTCGCCCATCGATGAGGTCGCGCAGGCAATCATCCTGCTCAGCACCACGCCCAAGGAATGCTGCGTGTTCCACACCTACAACAACCACGCGCTCTTCCTCGGCGATGTGCTCGGCGGTCTCAACAACCTCGGCACGGACATCCGTCTCGTTGAGGACGAGGAGTATGACGCGGCGATGGAAAGTGCGGGCAACGATCCGCAGAAGGCCAAAACGCTTTCCAGCCTGCTTGCCTACAAGGACGTGGCTCACGGCATGAAAGCTTCCAGCATCCCGGTGGTCAACGCTTACACCACGCAGGTCCTTTACCGTATGGGCTTCAAATGGTCGCTCACAACTTGGGACTATGTGGACCAGATGTTGGGTGCCATCAGCGGACTCGGATTCTTTGATTAGTGATTTGAAATCAGTGATTTGTGATTTGACAGGGTGTATTGCATACGCCCTGTTTTTTTTTACATGTTTGGGGACATAACAAAAAAACAGCGGTAGTTCATACCGCTGTCCAAAACCATTAACCTATGTAAGACAATGAAAATTAATTCATAATCACTATACTCTTACGCAGGTTGTATCAAAAAGTTACAGCTTTCCATAATTTTTTTTGCGAAGGCGGTATTGGCGAAGTGTCCGGGACGGTTCGCGACAATCTCCGCACATAGCGGAACCCCCAGTAAATAGAGGTCTCCGATGAGGTCGAGCAGTTTATGGCGGGCCGGTTCATTGGGATGCCGCAAATGCGTGTTGTTCAGGATATGGTCGGGGGTAACGGTGATGTCTTTCTTGTGGAAGAAGTCGCCGAGGGCGTTCAGCACCTTGTTGTCGGGTACCTTATCGACGAAGACGATGGCGTTGTCGAGGTCGCCGCCGCGTGCCAGGTTGTTCTGGATCAGGAATTGCAGTTCGTCGAGGAAGACGAAGGTGCGGCAGTTATAGACGTCCGGCACGAAGGTCTCGATGCTGTCGAGCACGGCCTGCTGTTCGGCCAGCACTTTGGTGCCGTAGTCCACGTTTACCGTCATTTTGAATCGTTTTGCCGGCTTGATGGTGATCTCAATCTGTTTTTCGGGGATAGCGAACGTGATTTCCTCCTTCACAACGCCGATTTTCTTCGGGGCGTCGAGGGTGACGATGCCGACTTCCTTGAGCATTTCCACATAGATGCGGGAGCTGCCGTCGAGAATGGGGGTTTCCGGGCCGACGGTCTTCACGAGTACATTGTCGATGCCGAGGCCGGCGAGGGCGGCCATGAGGTGCTCGATGGTGTGCACCTGGGCGTCGCCGTCCTTGATGGAGGTGCCGCGGGAGGTGTCGAAGACCGTGTAGGGAGTGGCCTTCACGATGGGGTTGCCGGGCAGGTCGGTGCGCTCAAACTGGACACCGAAATCGGCGGGTGCGGGCACAAAGGTGACGGTCACCTGCTGCGCCGTATGTAAGCCTCGCCCCGACACGGAGACCGGGGAGGCGATGGTGGTTTGCAGATTTGTCATGTAAGTTACTGGTTCTTTTGGTTTTTTATATATTGTTGATACAGTTCGGGTAATTTGCGGCGCAGCACGATGAGCTTGCGTTCTTCGGAGGCCGGTGCGGCCGGGCTGCCGAGATAGACGCCCTGCTTGAGGGAGTGGGAGACACCGGACTGGGCGCCGATGACGGTGCCGTCGTCGATGGTGATGTGGCCTGCGATGCCCGCCTGTCCTGCCACGATGCAGCGGCTGCCGAGCTTTGCAGATCCGGCCACGCCCGCTTGGGCCGCGAAAGCCGTGCCTTCGCCCACGATGACGTTGTGCGCGATTTGCACCAGGTTGTCGATCTTCACATGGTCGTGGATGCGTGTCGAGCCCATGGTGGCGCGGTCGATGCAGGTGTTCGCGCCGATTTCCACGTAATTGCCGATTTCCACATTGCCGATCTGCGGGATCTTGAGGTACTCGCCGTTCTGCTGGGCGAAGCCGAAGCCGTCTGCCCCGATGACCGCCCCCGCGTGGAGGATGCAGTCGGTGCCGATGTGGCAGTCCTCATAGACCTTCACGCCGGCATAGAGGGTGGTGCGGTCGCCGATAGTCACGCGGTCGCCGATAACGGTCTGCGGGTATAGGCTCGCGCCGTCGCCGATGACCGCGCCGTCGCCCACGCTCACAAACTCGCCGATATAGACGTTCTGACCGATTTTGGCCGTCGGCGCGATGCAGGCCTTGTCGGACACACCGGTCTTGCGGGGCTTGTTCTCCTGGTAGAAGTTGAGCAGCTGCGCGAAGGCAAGGTAGGAGTTGGCCACCTTGATGAGGGTGCAGGGGACTTCTTGTTCGGGGACAAAATCCTTGTTGACGATGGCCGCCGTGGCTTTGGTGGTATAGAGGAAATGGGTGTATTTCGGGTTGGAAAGGAAGGTGAGGCCGCCGGGCACACCCTCCTCGATTTTGCAAATGGTGGTGATCTCGGCAGCGGGATCTCCCACTATTTCAGCAGAAATCAATTCTGCGATTTGCGCAACGGAATACTTCATTGTCTGTCGAATTTTAGGGCGGCAAAGATACGATTTTTTGGGTTACGCGGGGAGGGGAGGATGGAAGTTTCAAGTTTCAGATTTCAAAGTTTTTTTTTGCAGGGCTGTTGGTATATCAAAAAAAAGTGTATTTTTGCCGCCGATTTCAGAAATGAAACCACGGAGAGGTGGGTGAGTGGCTGAAACCACCAGTTTGCTAAACTGACGTAGGGGAAACTCTACCGCGAGTTCGAATCTCGCTCTCTCCGCGAAACGATTTAATCCAATCAGAATCAGCAATTTACGGAAGTAGGTTGCTGATTTTTGCGTTAAAACTGAGACAGAAACGGGACAAAGTGTATTTCTTTGGTTTTTACCCGCTCATCGGTCTTCTCTATGGTAAATAACCACGTAAAAGTTTACCACTTGATCATCGTTATCATTAGCAAATAATGATAGGGAAAAGTAAAAAATGATCAAGATGCAAGAGAGACAAAAAATCATTCACATGTACATCGCGGGCGGAAAGAGCCTGCAGGAGATTTCCAGGGAACTGGGCGTGAGCCGCCAGGCGGTCACGAAAATCGTCAGGGAATATGAAAGCACTCTTCTTTCGGACAATCCGGAAGAGGCGGTGGATGCTGTACTGACCACACGTCCGCAGTATCACAGCGGTCCGAGGCGCTGCCCGGTGGTGACACAGGAAGTGCGCAGGATAGTCTCGGTGTGCCTGAAAGAGAACGGGTGCCGCCGGTTCGGCGGGATGCGCAAGCAGCGAATGAGCGTCCACGACATCCGGCGCAAGCTGGAGCGGGGGGCTTCAAGGTGAGCTATTCCTCATCGTTTTCGCAAAGGAAACTTTTTTCGTAATAGCCAGGACTGCCTTTAGGACAATTCGGATTTAACCAACTTCCCCCTACAACACCGACAGCTTCGTTATATCTCCAAGTTGAGTCCAGGACAGGCAAACCGACGTTTTGGCGTACTCGATTATATGCAACTCCATATTTTGAATTCAGATCTGAATATGAGCACGATGACATCAATAGTGATACAACTATGTAGCACTGAATTAGTACGTGTTTTAATATACTTCTGTCCATTGCCATACGTCCTGTAAGTTACCTCCTAATTTAATTCCATCCCCTCTCTTTTTATTAGGGATGATTCCATCGTGTTGACCATTGCCGTCATTGTCTTTTCGTAATCGTGTAGGTTTTGATGATGCAAAAATACGAATTATTTAAAACCTTTTTGAGATTTGATGTAAATGTTTATTTAATAAGGTCTTTCAGGTGTCCCAAAAATATATTTTTTCACAGTATCCAAATCTTTGTATGGAGGCGTGTATTTAAATTTTTGCTGTTGGTGATTTTTAATGTTGAAATGCTGAATTAGGATATGCTCGATTACATTTTGAGAATTAAGAGTCGAAAAATTTTTAGAAGATTCATATAAATATGTCATTATTGGATAGCAAGACTCTTCTTCGTTATTGATTGCGTGATTTGTTTTATTATTCTTCGAAAACAAAGTGATTCTTTTTTTTGACATATTATTTTCGTAGTACATAATACTATCAATTTGCGCAAACAAGTTTATGCTAATCACAAAAAAAGTGACAGATAACAAAACTCTCTGAATAATAATCATACTATAGGGGACTTCTATTTTTTACTTCTTCGCGCTGCCGCCGACCTTGATGCGAAGTCCGTTAAACGTCAAGATAAGCAAACAACGTTGCAAAATTAATTCTTTTATCAATACTGTCCTAAATAAATTTTCCAACAATATTATTCACCGACAAACAGTGCAATTGCGGGTGAAAAATCAGAAAAATGAAAGTTGAACCCCCTCGTTGGGATTGCCCGGTGTGTCTGGTGGCGGGGTGAAGGGTTCATCGAGCCATTTCCAGAGATCCATTTTGGTGAAAGTGTTCAGGCGCAGCGACGCGGTGAGGTTGGACAGGCACCAGTCGTAGGACGCCTTGAACTGGAGATATTTGAGCATCAGTATGGTGATCAGGGCCGTCCACAGCTGTATCTCCACCGCGTTCTGCGATGTGCCGACAAAGCTTTTGATGTGCAGCAGCTGCTTAACGTGCCTGAAGAAAATCTCTATCTGCCACCTTGATTTGTAGAGTTCGCCTATGGTGCTGGCCGTCCAGTTGAAATTGTTGGTGAGCAGTTCGACAGTGAAGTCCTTCCCTTCGTTGTAAACGACCACGCGCCTTAGCTGTTTGGGGTATTTGCCTCTTGTCTGCGGCCCTGTGAGTTCGACAATCTCGTCTATGAGCACATTCTGATGCCTTGCCGGGGGAAGGTCGTTCTCCCGCACCTTCCTGAAGGCGAGGTTGCTTTTGTGCCGAACCACGAAGAACACGCCGTTGCTGTCCCAAAGGTTCAGGAGCTCGAAATCGCAGTAATAGCGGTCGGACACCACCACCGTCCCCATCTCCACGGGTATCTGCTTGGCGGCCGTGTTGTCGCCTTTCTTCCCGTCCGTGATGAGGACGTAGTGCGGCAGGAGCATGTCGAAGTCCAGCATTGCGTGCATCTTGACGGCTCCCTTGTGGGTCTTGTGGTGCGCCCAGTCGAAAACCGACAGGCACAGCGAGATGAGTGTCGAGTCCAGCAGCTTTATGGGGTTCTTGAACCTGAATTTCTTGCGTTTTCCGAACGTATGCTGTCCAAGATGTTCAAGGCAGGCATAGTAAATCTCCTTGAATACGTTGGAACCCCGGTGGCGGTTCTGGTAGGCCACGGTGGGCTTGGACGGAGCCTCGCGGATGCCCAGGTGGTTTAAGTTCCCCGTGGCGGATTTCAGTCCGTTGCTGATGTCTCGGACTGAAGTGCTGTTTGCGAACTGGCAGAAAATCATGCTGACAAGTTGGCTCCATGTGTCAAATCCTTTGCAGAACTTGTCTGAGTTGCACTTGCTGATGATGCCCCTGATTATTTTTTCGGGAGAGTCGCTATTGCCTGCGCGAAAAGTGTTATATTTGCCTCCATAAAGATAAGGTTTTTTTTTTCTCGCCGCAAAGGTCGGAAAAAATCCCGACCTTTGCCCTTATCTTTCAAAAAAAAATATTTAGGACGCTATTGTTTAAAAAAATGTATTTTTGCACCTTAAAACACATAGGTTTTATGAAACGGTCA
>CAMVBK010000006.1:0-103284 GCA_947165685.1 uncultured Bacteroidales bacterium
CGCCCAACACCTCCTGCACCGCACAGAACGGCGCCATCACCGTCACCGCACCCACGGGCGACAGCTACTCTTACTCCCTCAACGGCGGCGCGTTCCAGACCGGTACGACATTCCCCAACCTCGCAGAAGGCAACTACACCGTCACCGTGATGAACGGGGTCGGCTGCGTCAGCGTCGCCAGCATCGGGGTGACCTCCATCGGCAACACCGTCTCCGTCTCCGCTTCCGCAACATCACCCTGCGAGGGCGGAACCATCGAGCTCTCCGCCAACACCGCCAACACCGGCGTGACCTTTGCCTGGTCCGGCCCCAACGGCTTCTACTCCGCCGAGCAGTACCCCGCCATCGCAAACGCCTCTTCTGCGGGCAACGGCTTCTACACCGTCACCGCCACCGAGACCGCCACCGGCTGCTCCGCCACGGACTCCGTCCTCGCCGTCATTCTGGCTCACGCCTTCGCCGACGTCTATGACACGGCCTGCGGCTCCTTCGACTGGTACGGACAGACCTACACGCAGAGCGACAGCTACACCCATACCTTCACCGGCGGCGCCGCCAACGGCTGCGACTCCACCGTCACACTGCACCTGACCATTTATGAACTGCCCTCCGTCGAGATTACCGGCGAGCTCTCCTTCTGCGAGGGGGACGCCACCACCCTCACCGCCACGGCCGGATTCGACACCTACGTCTGGAACGGGGTGGCCGGAGGACAAGACCTTGAGGTCAGCAACGGCGGCGTGGTCACCCTCACCGCCACCGACGCCAACGGATGCCACGCCTACGACACCGTGGACGTCACCATGAACCCGACGCCCGCGCAGCCCGTGGCCGATGTCACGCCCAACACCTCCTGCACCGCACAGAACGGCGCCATCACCGTCACCGCACCCACGGGCGACAGCTACTCTTACTCCCTCAACGGCGGCGCGTTCCAGACCGGTACGACATTCCCCAACCTCGCAGAAGGCAACTACACCGTCACCGTGATGAACGGGGTCGGATGTGTCAGCTCCGCCACCATCGGGGTGACCTCCATCGGCAACACCGTCTCTGTCACCGCTTCCGCCACCTCCCCCTGCGAGGGCGACGACATCCAGCTTTCCGCTAACACCGACAACACCGGCGTAACCTTCGCATGGACAGGCCCCAACGGATACTCCTTCGACGGGCAGAACGCCTCCATCGCAAACGCCTCTTCTGCGGACAACGGCTTCTACTCCGTCACCGCCACCGAGAACGCCACCGGCTGCACCGCCACGGACTCCGTCCTCGCCGTCATTCTGGCTCACGCCTTCGCCGACGTCTATGACACGGCCTGCGGCTCCTTCGACTGGTACGGACAGACCTACACGCAGAGCGACAGCTACACCCATACCTTCACCGGCGGCGCCGCCAACGGATGCGACTCCACCGTCACACTGCATTTGACAGTCAACCAGCCGACTTACAGCACCGTGACCGTTGACACCTGCGACACCTTCACCTGGATCGACGGCGTCACCTACACCGAAAGCACCGACACCCCGACGGTCACGTTGACCAATTTGGCAGGCTGCGACTCCATCGTGACGCTGAACCTGACCATACGGCACTCCACCGAGTACACATTTACCGAAACGGTTGTGGAGAACGATCTGCCGTACCATATCAACGACACCATCGCCTTTGATGAGGAGGGCGAGTACACCGTGATTATCCCCAATGCCGCTGGCTGCGACTCCACCATCCACTTCACGCTTATCGTCAGCAACAATGTCACGGCCAACGCCTACGACACCATCTGCGAGACGGAGCTCCCGTTCACCTGGAACGAGGTCACCTTCCATACCGCCGGTGACAGCGCCGCCACCGTGACCCTCACGGCCGTGTCCGGCGCCGACAGCGTGCTCACCATGCACCTCCACGTCAACCCCGTCATCCACGTTGATGCCGCCGCCAGCGTCTGTTACGGCGACACCTACGACAGTCTCGGATTCCATCTCACCGTCACCGCCGACACCGTCCTGACCGACACCGTGCCGTCCGCCCTCACCGGCTGCGACAGCATCACCACCGTCGCCGTCACCATGCTCAGCCCGACTTACAGCACCGTGACCATCGACACCTGCGACACCTTCACCTGGATCGACGGCGTCACCTACACCGAAAGCACCGACACCCCGACGGTCACGTTGACCAATTTGGCAGGCTGCGACTCCATCGTGACGCTGAACCTGACCATACGGCACTCCACCGAGTACACATTTACCGAAACGGTTGTGGAGAACGATCTGCCGTACCATATCAACGACACCATCGCCTTTGATGAGGAGGGCGAGTACACCGTGATTATCCCCAATGCCGCTGGCTGCGACTCCACCATCCACTTCACGCTTATCGTCAGCAACAATGTCACGGCCAACGCCTACGACACCATCTGCGAGACGGAGCTCCCGTTCACCTGGAACGAGGTCACCTTCCATACCGTCGGTGACAGTGCCGCCACCGTGACCTTCACGGCCGCCTCCGGGGCCGACAGCGTGCTCACCATGCACCTCCACGTCAACCCCGTCATCCACGTTGATGCCGCCACGAGCGTCTGTTACGGCGACACGTACGACGATCTCGGCTTCCATCTCACCGTCACCGCCGACACCGTGCTGACCGACACCGTGCCGTCCGCCCTCACCGGCTGCGACAGCATCACCACCGTCGCCGTCACCATGCTCAGTCCGACCTACAGCACCGTGACCGTTGACACCTGCGACACCTTCACCTGGATCGACGGCGTCACCTACACCGAAAGCACCGACACGCCGACGGTCACCCTCACCAATGCCGTGGGCTGTGACAGTGTGGTGACGCTGAACCTGACCATACGCCACTCCACCGAGTACACATTTACCGAAACGGTCGTGGAGAACGATCTGCCGTACCATATCAACGACACCATCGCCTATATGGATGCGGGCGAGTACACCGTGGTCGTCCCCAACGCCGCCGGCTGCGACTCCACCATCCACCTTACGCTTATCGTCAGCAACAATGTCACGGCCAACGCCTACGACACCATCTGCGAGACGGAGCTCCCGTTCACCTGGAACGAGGTCACCTTCCATACCGCCGGTGACAGCGCCGCCACCGTGACCCTCACGGCCGTGTCCGGCGCCGACAGCGTGCTCACCATGCACCTGCATGTCGATACCGTCGTGCGCGTCAACGCCGCCGCGAGCGTCTGTTACGGCGACACGTACGACGGTCTCGGCTTCCATCTCACCGTCACCGCCGACACTATGCTGACCGACACCACCGCCTCCGCCCTCACCGGCTGCGACAGCATCACTACCGTCGCCGTCACCATGCTCAGTCCGACCTACAGCACCGTGACCATCGACACCTGCGACACCTTCACCTGGATCGACGGCGTCACCTACACCGAAAGCACCGACACCCCGACGGTCACGTTGACCAATTTGGCAGGCTGCGACTCCATCGTGACGCTGAACCTGACCATACGGCACTCCACCGAGTACACATTTACCGAAACGGTTGTGGAGAACGATCTGCCGTACCATATCAACGACACCATCGCCTTTGATGAGGAGGGCGAGTACACCGTGATTATCCCCAATGCCGCTGGCTGCGACTCCACCATCCACTTCACGCTTATCGTCAGCAACAATGTCACGGCCAACGCCTACGACACCATCTGCGAGACGGAGCTCCCGTTCACCTGGAACGAGGTCACCTTCCATACCGCCGGTGACAGCACCGCCACCGTCACTCTTGCGGCCGCCTCCGGGGCCGACAGCGTGCTCACCATGCACCTGCACGTCAACCCTGTCATCCACGTTGATGCCGCCGCCAGCGTCTGTTACGGCGACACCTACGACAGTCTCGGATTCCATCTCACCGTCACCGCCGACACCGTCCTGACCGACACCGTGCCGTCCGCCCTCACCGGCTGCGACAGCATCACCACCGTCGCCGTCACCATGCTCAGCCCGACTTACAGCACCGTGACCGTTGACACCTGCGACTCCTTCACCTGGATCGACGGCGTCACCTACACCGAGAGCACCGGCACCCCGACGGTCACCCTCACCAATGCCGTGGGCTGCGACTCCATCGTGACGCTGAACCTGACCATCAGAAAATCATCGAACGCCATAGACACTCAAGAGGCTTGCGACAGTTTCACCTGGATTGACGGCATTACCTACACCGAAAGCACTGATAACCAAATATTCACGCTTTCCAACGCCTCCGGTTGCGACTCCATTGTCACCTTGCACCTCACCGTCCGCCATGCCACCGTCGGCGACACCATCGTCACGGCATGCGACAGCTTCACTTGGCACGGCGTGACCTACACCGAGACGCCGACGATCGCCCCGACTTTCACCATCGAGGGAGGCAGCGCGGTCGGCTGCGACTCCATCGTCACCCTGCACCTCACTGTCCACCAGCCGCAGCACGCCGCCTTTACGGTGGATGCGTGCGAAACCTATGATTGGAACGGCTCTACCTACACACAATCAGGCACTTACAATTTCTCCCACCAAGATGCGAACGGCTGCACGCAGGTCGATACCCTGCATCTCACCATCCACACCCCGGTGCACGACGCCGTCACGGTGGAGGTTTGCGCCCCGTACCCGTGGAACGGACAGGTCTATACGGAAGCGGGCGACTACACCTTTGCGCATCCCGACGGGTACGGATGCGAGCAGGTCGATACCCTGCACCTGATCTTCTTGAATCCGTTTGTCGAGATTGTGCCCCGCACCCGCCGCTTCTGCGACGAGGGCAGCGCCGTGCTTGAGGTGCAGACCGACCTGGCCGACTACGAATGGAGTACCGGAGAGACGACGCCTGCCATAACCGTCTATGAAGAAGGCGTTTACACGGTGACAGCCTCCCAGGGCGAATGCGTTGTGGAGGCGGAATACACCCTCAAGCCGTGCGAGCACGACCTTCTCCTGCCGAACGCCTTCTCCCCGGACGGCGATGGGCTCAACGACGAGTTTTACATTCCCGAGGCCTACCACGAGCAAATCAACGACTACGGCTTCAGCGTCCGCATCTACAACCGCTGGGGCGAGGCGGTGTACAGCGCCACCGACAAGCGCTTCCGCTGGAACGGCGAGATCAACGGGCGGGTGTATCACCACAACGTCTATAACTATGTCATCGAATACCGGACATGGTCCGGGGTACCGCGCCAGATAAGGGGCAGCGTGACGGTGCGGTAGTTGTAGCTGAAAAGAGTGCCCAACGTAAAAAAAACGCCGTCACGAGTGACGGCGTTGTGCGGTTTGGAAGGATGGGTCGGTTATTTCAGCACGCCCAGCTCCTTGCCGATCTTGGTGAAGGCGGCGATGCACTTGTCGAGGTGCTCGCGCTCGTGGGCGGCGGAAATCTGCACGCGGATGCGGGCCTGGTCTTTCGGCACCACGGGGTAGTAGAAGCCGGTGACGTAGATGCCCTCTTCCTGCAGTTTGGCGGCCATCACCTGCGACAGCTTGGCGTCATAGAGCATAACGGCGCAGATGGCGGACTCGGTGGGCTTGATGTCGAAGCCGGCGGCTTTCATCTTGCCGACGAAATACTCGGTGTTGGCGTGCAGCTTGTCCTGCAGCTCGTTGGTCTCGGACATGATATCGACCATCTTGCAGCCTGCTGCGGCCACCATCGGGGGGATGGAGTTGGAGAACAAGTACGGGCGGGAGCGCTGGCGGAGCATGTCGATGATCTCCTTCTTGCCGGTGGTGAAGCCGCCAATGGCGCCGCCGAAGGCCTTGCCGAGGGTGCCGGTGAGAATCTCGATCTTGCCGCGCAGGTTGTAGCGTTCGGTCACGCCGCGGCCGGTGTTGCCCACCACGCCGGCGGAGTGGCTCTCATCGACCATCACCATGGCATCGTATTTCTGGGCCAACTCGTAGATCTTGTCTAACGGGCAGACGTTGCCGTCCATCGAGAACACGCCGTCGGTGACGATGATGCGGAAACGCTGGGCTTGGGCGGCCTTGAGCTGTTCTTCGAGGTCGGCCATGTCGGCGTTTTTATAACGGTAGCGGACGGCCTTGCAGAGGCGCACGCCGTCGATGATGGAGGCGTGGTTGAGCGCGTCGGAGATGATGGCGTCCTGGTCGGTGAGCAGGGGCTCGAACACACCGCCGTTGGCATCGAAGCAGGCGGCGTAGAGGATGGTGTCCTCGGTACCGAAGAACTCGGCAATCTTCTTCTCCAAAGCCTTGTGCAGGTCGGAGCAGCCGCAGATGAAACGCACGGAGGCCATGCCGTAGCCGTGGGTGTCCATGGCTTCCTTGGCGGCCGCGATCAGGCGCGGGTCGTTGGCGAGGCCCAAGTAGTTGTTGGCGCAGAAATTCAGCACCTTGCTGCCGTCTTGCAGCGTGATCTCACCGCTCTGCGGCGAGGCGATGATGCGTTCGTTCTTGTAAAGGCCGGCTTCCTTGATGTCGGCCAACTCCTTCTGAAGATGTTGTTGGAAATTGGTGTACATACTTTATGGTTTATAGTTTATTGTTTATTGTTTAATAGTGATCAGTGATTAAATTCCTTGAGCGGCCCTTTCCCCTCCTTTGGAGGGGTGTCCGCAGGGCGGGGTGGTCAGGGGCAAGAGCTCGGTAGAACAGGCGAGTACAAACCAGACAAAATCATCTTAAAACGGTGGCAAAAGTACAATTTTTTTGCCCATATATTCAAAAGGGCGAAAAAATTTTCGCCCCTTTAGATGTTCCTTTTTAATCGCGGACACAGCGGACGGAAAAACCAGAACTATTACTGTTATTGTAATGAAAGTCGAGCTGGGAGTTGGCGATTAATTTAAAGAAAGTGGCGGCCTCGTTGCCTCCTCCCGTAGAAGACCAGAAGCACGCTTCGGCACCTGCATTTACCAAGGTCGCACCGTAGTAGCCCGCAGGAACGGCGCTGAAGCCCGTGATATTGTTGGTGGTCAGGTCATTGCCGATCGCGCAGTTTTTGGTAGAGCTGTCCCACCACGCCGTGGAAGCCATCGCCTTGCCAATGAAGTAATTGATGTCCGGTCCACAGGTATAGACGGTTTGGTCCTTCACATACATCGTCAGCTGTGACCACTCCGCCCAGCTCGGCACATGCCAACCTGAAGGACAGACTCCCTGCACGCCGCTCGGATTTGCGTTGCTGGAGGACGCTCCGTGCATCACCGCACGCCAGTTGTACAGGTATCCCCGTTCCTCCAACGGAATTCCGGAGCTGTCGTAGTCGTAATAGTAGGGATCGAAATCGCTGTAGTCGTTTCCTCCGTAAGGGATGTCGGTGCCGTCTGCATATTTCGTGACACGCAGGTTTTCCTTCATCCAGCACTGAAAGCCAATCTGCACTGTGTTATAGACGTTGCCCTCAACGTCTGTCAGCGTCGGGGACCCAAAGCAAGGTTGACCGTCTTTCAACGACATCGTGAAAGGCAGCTCAATCGTCTGAGACTCATACTGTCCCTGCCACAAGCGATTACTCTTCACTTCCTCTCCGCGAAAGATAGCATAACCTACGATATCCAAAATGTCGCCGAGGTCAAACGGATTGTTAGAAACACCACGAGAGCGGGATTTGGTCTGCTGTGACGTTTCTTCGGTAGCGTCCATAAACGTTATGGCATAGTCGCTGCCGTTTCCAAGGTTCACCATCTTCACCGAGGCGGTCTGCCCTTTCTGGCTGGCTGTGAGGAAATAGAGGCCCGCGGAAGGAATGGTGACGCGTAACGAATAGGTCCCCGGTTGGGAAGCCAAATAATGATTCGTCCCCACAACCCGACCGGTAATGTCCGTCATAGTTATGGCCACATCGCCAGGCTCGCTCACCTGCAAGTTCACGAAAGTTGTGCCTTCGAATGGGTTAGGGCCATTTTGAGACAACCTTATCGATTCGCTTTGGAGCGTGCCAAAATCATCGATGCCCGTGGCACTCAAGTATAACACAGTGTCAGGCCACGTCAGCGTCTCCAGCCAACCCTTATTGCCGTCGTAAACCTCCACACGGGTTAGCTGAACATTATCGTGGTTGATATCTCGCCCCGTGAACGTAAGGGTCAGCGACTGCGCCTGCAAGAAACTCAACGTCAGGCAAAATATAAGGATTGTAAGGAAAAATCTTTTCATAGGGTTATCACTTTAATAAGAGATTTATTCAAGAAACTATCACTTAAATGTGACATTGAATCGTTTGCCTCGTCATCGCCGAAAAACAAATTCGCACAATTCGCTTAATTAGCCGAAAACACCTTCGCTTAATTCGTCAAATTCACCGACAAACACCTTCGCTAAATTCGTCAAATTCGCCGACTTAATTTGCCGACTCTACGCCACGGTTACGGCGGTCCCGGAGGCGGTGACCATGAGCATGCCGTTGTCCGAGCCCAGCACTTCGTAGTCGATGTCGATGCCGACCACGGCGTTGGCGCCTTTCTCGGAGGCGCGCTGTTCGAGCTCCTTCAGGGCCGTGTCGCGGGCTTTCGTTAGTTCCTCCTCGTAGGAGCCGGAGCGGCCGCCCACGAAGTTGCGAAGCCCCGCGAAGAGGTCCTTCACGAAATTGACGCCGGAAATGACCTCGCCGAACACGACGCCATGATAGTTCACAATCTGCTTGCCTTCAATTGTTGGTGTGGTGGTTAATATCATAATGACTTATTTTTTGATGAGGGTGCAAAGATAGGAATTTTTCGGTTAAATGGGTTAATGGGTTAGTGGGTTTGCTAACTATTAATTTCCTCCGTAAAGTTGCAGCAGCTGCACTTGATACAAAAATTCGCACTTCGCCTGTGCGAGATTAGAGGCGGCTTGCAGGTAGTTGCTCTTGGCTTCGTTGAATGATGTCCCTGTGGATTTCCCATTCTCGTACAGAGCCGTTTCAAGGTCGAAGGCCTCTTTCGCGCTGACCTCCGCCACCTGGCTGCTGGCGTACTTCTCCTTCGCGGCAACAGCATTGAAATAAGCCTGCTGAATCTCTTTGTACAGCCTCTTTTTGACATTCTCGGTCTGAATCTGCTGGATTTCGAGCTGCAGCTTGGCCATCCGCACGTTGTTGCGGGTCTCCAAGCGGTCGAAGATCGGCACGTTGAGCGAGATGCCCACATACGGGCTGAAGTTGTCGCGCAGCTGCGCCCCGAAACCTTTGCCCGGATAGCCCAACAGCGCGTAGTAATCGGTGACGAGCCCGCCGCTCATGGATAGGGTAGGGTACCATCCAGCCTTCGCCAGGGCGATGTTGGTCTTCGCGTAGTCGGTGCGGATCTCCTCGGCTTTCACGGCCGCGCGGTTGCCCAGCGCCTGCTGGTAGATCTGCTCGGGTGACGGCAAAACGGCGGGCAAAGCATCGTCAAGTTCCGGCTTCGCAACTACGAACCCCTCCGGACTCTCCAACTCCAACAGCTGGGTCATATCCAACGTGGCGGAAACCAGACTGTTGTGCGCCTGCGTGTAGGTAAGACGGCTTTGCGCCAGAGTGGACTTTCTTGCAGAGACCTCCGCCGGGCCGATCTTGCCGAGCTCGTTCAGGGCAGTCAGCCGCTCCACCTGCGCGGAGTCGATGGCGATCTGCAGCTTCGCGACCTCGCAGACCTCTATCTGGTAGAGAATCTGCATGTAGGCCTGCGTCACCGCGATGCGGATGTCCTCCTTGGCTTTGTCGCAGTCGGCGGTGGCGGCCTCTAAGTTCAGCTTCCCCATCTCGATGCTGTTCTTGACCCGCAATCCCGTGAAGAGGTTCATGCTTCCCCCGATGCCGAAGGAGGTGTTGGCGGTGTTGGAGCTGACGTAGGTGTTGTCCTCCGAGAGTCCCCTCCCGAAGGAGAAACTCTGCGACGCGCTTCCCTGCACCGTCGGCCACACACTGTTCTTGGCCGTGTTCAGCTCGACCTCCCGCTGCGACTTCATCAGCTCGCTCTGCTTGACCGTCAGGTTGTGGTCGAGAGCGTACTGCACGCAGGCGTCGAGGGTCCAGGGGGAGGATTGGGCACTTTGACCGTATGCAATGCCAATACACATCATCATGCCAAACAAAAATGCTGTTGTTTTCATTATTTTATTCATATTTGTCATATACCATCATACTATCATGTCAAACATCCTACATCATTCGTTCTATTCCAGGGGTGGCGGCGTTCGTTCCTCACGCCTTACCCCTGGCTACCGAGCTCTTGCCCCTCTCCCCATCCAGGGGTGGCGGCATTCGTTCCTCACGCCTTACCCCTGGCTACCGAGCTCTTGCCCCTCCGGGGCTGCTTAAGGAAGTTGTTTATCATATATGCGGGCATTTCGTTTTAACTGCTAACTACAAACTACAAACTGCTAACTATCTTCGTGCCCCGCACCTTCTCGCCTTCCTTCAACCCGCTGGTCACCACGATGTTGAGGCCGTCGCTGAGACCGGTGGTGATGGCACGGCGTTCGTAGTCGTTGCCTTTCTTAACATAGACGAAGGTGGAGTCGCCGGAGAACTCGAGGGCGCTCTCGGGGATGGCGAGGACGTGCTCGGCACTCTCCAAGACGAGCTCCGCATTGGCGCTGTAGCCGGAGCGGATCTTGTTGTCGCTCTGTGGCTTGACGGCGGCACGAATCTCGAACTGGTTGGCGCCGTTGTTCTGCACGGCCTTCGGGGAGATGTACTCTAACACGGCGTCGAAACTGTAGTCCTGCAACGCCCCGATGGTGATCTTCAACGGGGTGCCCTCGCGCAACGTGCCGACTTCCGTTTCATCGACGTTTCCCTTGAAGATCAGGTCGTTCATGTCGGCGACGGTGGCGACCGTGGTACCGTCGTTCAGGGTGTTGGCCTGGATGACGGAGTTACCCACCTTGACGGGAATGTCGAGGATCAAGCCCGAGATGGTGGAGCGGATGAGCGTGGAGCTGGACGTGGCGTTGCTGGAGGAGACACCGTCGCGGATGATCTCCAACGCATCCTGCGCCGCCGACTTCTCCTCGCGGGCCTGCTGCAACGCCTGCGTCATCTTCTCGAACTCCTCGTTGCTGACCAACTTCTTGTCGTAGAGGGCCTTCTCGCGGTCGTAGTTGGCCTTGGCCTGGTTGTAGTTGATGTCGGCCAAGCGCACACGGCTCTGCGCGGCACTCAGCGAATTCATGTCGGGGATGACCTTCAGCTTGGCGATGACCTCGTTCTCCTTCACCTCCTGACCAGCCTCCTTGTAAAGTTCGGCGATGATGCCGTTGATTTGCGGCTTCACGGCCACCTCGTTGCGCGGTCCTATCTGTCCGGTGATCAGCGTCTTCCGACTGATATCCATATACGCGACCTCGTACTCGTTGAAGACCTCCTTCTCGGGTCTAGACTTCTTGAAGAGGAACACGAAGGTTCCGATGAAGATCAGGGCGATGAACCCAAAAATCAAATACTTAATACCTTTTTTCATATTGATGTTTATTATCTCATTCGTCTTTTATCTATCATTCTGCTACCGAGCTTTTGCCCCTTTTGCTACCAAGCTTTTGCCCCTCCGGGGCTGCTCAAGGAATATTTTTATAATTACAAATCACAAATTACAAATTACTAATTGATTACTCGTCCCGCATTGCATCCACGGGCTTGATGTGCATGGCGCGGTAGGCGGGGGCGATGCCGGCGAGGAGGCCGAGGAGCATCAGCAGGAACAGGGCCGTGACGGCCGTGCCGAACTGTATCTGGAAGACGGCCTGGTGCTTGGTAATGACCTCGAAGAGATTGAGCAGCAGCACGGAGAAGACGATGCCGGACATGCCCGCGACGGTGGTGAGGACGATGCCCTCGAGGATGATCTGCGTGAGAATGTCGCGCGGCGTGGCCCCGATGGCCCGGCGGATGCCGATCTCCACGGTCCGCTCGCGCACGACCACCAACATGATGTTGCTCACCCCGATGGCACCAGCCAACAGGGTGCCGATACCCACCAGCCAGATCAGGAAGTTGATGCCCTTGAAAAGGTTGTCGATGATGCTGAACATCACCTCCATGTTGAGCAGCCTCATGGCCTCCTTGTCATCGGGGGCGATATAGTGCTGACGGGCAATCACTTGCCGTACTCTTCCCTCCAATTCGTTCATGTTGACCCCAGGGCCTCCCACGGTACAGATCACTCCCACTATGTCGCCGCTGTTCATGATGTCGCTCATCACCGTGAAAGGTATGGTGACCTCGTCGGCGCTGTTGCCCCAGAGGTTGATGTTGGAGGTGCAGACATCCACGCCAATGACTTGATAGTAAATCCCTCCCACGCAGATGTACTGTCCGCAAGGATCGTCGCCATCGGGGAAGAGTGTCTTCCAGACGCGCTCGCCGATAACGCAGACTTTCCGCTTGTGCGCCACATCGACTTGGTTCAGGTAACGCCCGAACTTCATTGTGGGCGCCTGCACTTTGACGTAGTCGGCCTCCACTCCTTTGACGGAACAGCTGGCATTGTGTTCGTCGCGGGTGGCAGTACGTCCCCACTCAGGCAGCAACGGGGTAACGACCTCCAGTTCGGGCACCATGGCCTTCAGCCGTTCGATGTCCTTGTACTGCAGGTTCCATGAGCGCCCCTCTTTGAAGCCCTTGTACGGCTTGGTGGTCTCGTTCGCCGCGATGATGACAGTGTTGGTGGCAAACCCTTCAAAGTTCTTCTCTAACAGCTGTTTAAGACCATTACCGCCACCGATGAGGAACAACAGCATGAACAGTCCCCAGAAGATGCCGAAGCCCGTGAGGAAACTGCGCCGCTTGTTCCGCGTCAGCGCGTCGAGGATTTCCCGGTATGTATCGGTGTCGAATCTCATAACTTGTTTGTAGCTGTTCTCGCCCCACACTGCGGCTTCGCCTTGTGTGGGGTTATTAGCGCTTCGCGCGTTTTGTCCCTTCGGGACTGTTTAAGGAAGAAGTTTTTATAAATATTCAGCATTTTTCGTTCTTAATTAGTTTACGTCGTTCAAGGCTTCGATGGGGCGGATGCGGGCGGCTTTCATCGCGGGGGAGATGCCGGCGAGGGTGCCGGCGATGACTAACAGGATGGTGACGCCGACGGAGATGCCCAGCCCGACGGTCGGGTTGACGAACAGCCGGACGGTCTCGCCGAAGAACTCCACCGACGACTGCCCCACGGTCATCTTCATCACCTCGCAGGCCACCATGCCGAGGAACATCCCGATGTAGCCGAACAGCGCGGTGATGGAGACGCTCTCCGCCAAAATCAGCTTCATGATTTCCCACGGCGAGGCACCAATGGCCTTGCGGATGCCGAATTCGCGGGTGCGCTCCTTGACCGTAATCAGCATGATGTTGGAGACACCCACGATGCCTCCTACCAGCGTGAAGATGCCCAAAATCCATAACGCCGTGCGGATGAAATGCGTCCCCTTGTCCATCTGCATGTTCTGAGTGAAACGGTTCCATATCCAGATGGAACTTTCATCATCCGGCGCCGCCTTGTGCGCCCGGTTGAGCGCGGCACGGTAGGTCTTCTCAAACTGCTCATTTTCCTCCTTGGTCGTCAATCCGTGGAAGGAGAAATTGATCTGGTCAACATTGTTGATGTCATTCGTGATGATCTGCATGGTCGTGATCGGAGCAAAAGCCTCCACACGTTGCGCCGTGCGGTCTGTCTTATACACACCCACCACCACCCACGTGATGTTGTCGGTGGTCACCGTCTTGCCTATCAGGGAGGCGTAATCTTCGCCGCCATTCATCAGTTCGGTGGCGTGGGCTGCGGCCAAAACAATGGATTTCCGATGTTGCTTTATGTCGTTTTGGTTGATGAAACGCCCTTCCAGTATCTCAATCTTGTTCATCTCCATCAAAGAGGGATAACAACCATTCAGATAAACGGAGGTGTGGCGACTTTTGAAGGCCAATGTATAAGGACCTTTGAAGAGTTCAGGGGAAATCTTGTCCACATTTCCGGAAAACAGGGCGCTTTGGGTGATGGCCACATCTTGGTCGTTGAGAATAATGCGCCGACCGGTCTGATAGCCGTTGGCGGGTTTGCTGGTGACGCCGCCATACACCGCCATCGTGTTGGTGGCAAAGTGGCCGCCTTGGTCCATGAAGGCGTTCATCAGACCGTTGCCCGCGCCGAGGAGCACGATGAGCATGAAGATGCCCCACGCCACCGCGAACCCCGTGAGGGCGGTGCGCAGCTTGTTACGCCGGATGGACTCCCATATCTCTGTCAGCAGGTCTTTCATGGGCTATTTCATGATGGTGGTGGTGCCGAAAATCGAGGCTTTGTGCTGTTCGTTGAGCGTCGTCTCACCGATGATGCCGTCCTTGATGTGGATGATTTTGTCGGTGCAGTTGGCCACGCCGCTCTCGTGCGTCACCACGATGATGGTGACCTTCTCGGTGCGGTTGAGCTCGGTGAGCAGGTCCATGACCTCCACGGAGGTCTTGGAGTCGAGGGCGCCGGTGGGCTCGTCGGCCAGCAGGATGCGCGGCTGCGTGATGAGCGCCCGCGCGATGGCCACACGCTGCTTCTGCCCGCCCGACAGCTCGTTGGGGTAGTGCGTGGCCCAATCCGCCAAACCGAAGTGCTCCAGGAAGTGCATGGCCAGCTCGTTGCGCTTCTTGCGGCTCACCCCTTGGTAGTACAACGGCAGCTCCACGTTCTCGACTGCTGTCTTGAAGTTGATAAGGTTGAACGACTGGAACACGAAGCCGATCATGCGGTTGCGGTAGTGCGCCGCATCTTTCTCGCTCAGCTTCTTGATGAGTTTGCCGTCTAACCAGTATTCTCCCTCGTCGTAGTTGTCGAGGATGCCGAGGATGTTCAGCAACGTGGATTTCCCCGATCCGGACGCCCCCATGATGGAGACGAACTCGCCCTTGCCAATCCCGAGGTCGATGCCCTTCAGCACGTGCAGGGGCTGGCCGTTGTTGTAGGTTTTGTGGATGCCACGTAAATCGATAATCATAATCTATCGTTTGAATAGTGAGCAGTGAATAGTAAACGGTAAACAGTAAACCATTATTATATAGAATCAACCTGTTGGTCAACCTCTTTCTTCGTGCTGATATTCAAGTTCACCCCCTTATCCGGGTTGGTGTGGATGGTGATGTCGTAGGTGGTGTTGTCGTCGCGGAGCTCGTCCAGCACGGGGTCGATGATGCTGTCGAGTTCCTTGGTGCCGTAGTAGCTGTCGGAGGTGACGAAGTCGTTGTTGTCGAACCAGCGCTCCCACTGTTCCCCGGAGCGTTCCAGGCGCCGGCTGAAGTCGTCGCGTTTGCCCACCTCGATGCCGAAGCCGATGATGCCGAAGATGCTGAGCAGCCAGAAGGCCAGCAGGGTCCAGCCGACCCATTTGTGCCGCCGCTCGCCGCTCGCCGCCCGCGTGCACAGCACTGCAATGCCGATGACCGGACAGAGCAGGAAGAGGGCGCAGCTGCCCAAAAGCCCCATGTCGAGTGGCTCGCCGAAAGTGCCCGGCGTATGCAGCATCAGTCCGGCGAACATGGCGATGAAAATGCCCAACACGGCTATGGCGAGGCTGACACCGATGATGATGCCCAGGACGATGAAACAGATTTTCAGTATTTTACCGAATGTGCTGCGGCTTTCACTGTGATCCACGGGCGACTGCTGGAACTGGTTGATGTTCTCCAAGGTGGGCTCCACGCCCTGCATCTCCAACAGCTGTGCCTTGGTCTTGGCCTCGGGCATGGCGATGAGCAGGATGAGGTAGATGAGGATGCCCCATCCGAGGCTCATGAAGGCGAGGATGACGAAGAGGATGCGGACCACCATGGCGTCGATGTCGAAATAGGCGGCCAAGCCGCTGGCCACGCCGCCCACGATGCGGTCGTAACTGTTGCGGTAGAGCTTGCGCGGCTTGCGCGGCGCGGAGCCTTTCCCGTCCGCATTCGTGTCTCCGGAACTACTGCCGGTTGTGGTGTCCGTATTCTCGTTTTCGCCCGACTCGTCGAACTGCTCCGGCCGTCCGATGACTTCTATGACCTCTTCCACATCGTTGATTTCCACTACGTTGCGGCTCTGCAGCTTGTAAGTCAGCAGTTCGGCCATGCGCACTTCGATGTCGCGCAGGATTTCCTCGCGCTCCGCCTCGGGAAAGCGAGCCCCCAAGTCGTTGAGATACCGGCTGAGCCGGTCGCAGGCGTCATCGTCGATGTTGAAGACGAGCCCGCCAAGATTGATGGTTACGGTCTTTTTCATATTATTTGGATTTTTTCATTCTCTTTTTTGCCCCACACTGCGCTGCGCTTGTGTGGGGTTAATTGCGCTTCGCGCGTTTTGCCTCTCCGAGGCTGCTCAAGGAATCATATCTTCTGTATAATCATTGCTTCGTTCGTAACAGTTGGATGGCATGTTCGAGTTCCTCCCAGCCGTTTTCGAGCTCCGCGAGGAAGGCATTGCCTGTCTCGGTGAGTTCGTAGTACTTGCGCGGGGGGCCGGAGGCGGACTCCTGCCATTGGTAACTGAGGATGCCGTTGTTCTTCAGTCGTGACAAAAGGGGGTAAAGCGTGCCTTCGACCACAATCATCCGCGCCTCCTTCAACTCGTTGACAATGTCGGAGACGTATGCCGGCTTCCTCTTGATTATCAGTAAAATACAATATTCAAGGTAGCCCTTCCGCATTTGCGATTTCACATTTTCAACTTTGATTTCCATTTTTCTTTCGTCAAAATTTCACGCCGCAAAGATATAATTTTTTTTAGAACCTTGCAATACATAGTATTGTTTTTTTTTTGAATCCAAAATTTCAACCTTAAAAAAGTGGAGGCTTGCCAGGGCACGTCTCTACAGCGGCAATTTCATTTGTCTGTGTATTCATAATTTATGTATTTTTGCCAAGTCAACCATAGCGAGAATTCCTTATTCCCGCTATATTTTTAATATATTGATTATAAAAGAATTACGTATGAAATTTTTAAACACTGACAATCTGAAGGGTGACTTGTTTGGCGGCATCACGGCGGGAATCGTGGCGTTGCCGCTTGCCTTGGCGTTCGGCATTCAGGCGTTCGGGGGCATCGACGACCCTTCGGCCAGTTCCATGGGGGCGCTCGCGGGGCTCGTCGGGGCCACTTTCCTCGGCTTTTTCGCCTCTCTGTTCGGCGGCACGCACTCGCAGATCAGCGGTCCCACCGGCCCCATGACCGTCATCACGGCCTCGCTGCTCAGCGGCGTTTGGGCGGCGCAGCACTCCATGGGCGCGGTGCTCATCAGCATGTCGCTCGCCGGCCTCTTCTGCGGTCTTTTCCAGATCCTGTTCGGCATTTTGAAAATCGGCAAATATGTGCGCTACATCCCATATCCTGTGCTTTCAGGCTTCATGAGCGGCATCGGCGTCATTATCATTATCCAGCAGCTGTATCCGCTAATCGGTTGTAAGTCACCGGTTTTAGTGGTGGATATGATTACGCAGCTGCCGGAGCGCGTGGCGGGCGGACTGTCGTTCACGGCCTTGTTGCTCGGTTTGGGAACTATCGCCATAATCTATCTTTTCCCGTTGATTACCAAGAAGATACCATCCACTTTAGTGGCTCTGTTGGTGATGACCGTCGTGTCGCTTTTCCTCAATATGGACGAGAAACTTCTCATCGGGCAGATTCCGGCCGGATTCCCGCTGCCGGTGTTCGCCAAGGAAGGACTGGACCTGGCGGGTCTCGACTGGGGCGCGGTGCTGAAGGCCTCTGTCATCCCGGGGCTCACGCTCGCCGGTCTGGGCAGCATCGACACGCTGCTCACCTCGGTGGTGGCCGACAACATCACCAAGACGCACCACAACAGCAACAAGGAGCTGATAGGGCAGGGCATCGGTAACATGTTGAGCGGCCTGTTCTGCGGCATTAGCGGTGCGGGCGCGACCATGCGCACGGTGGTGAACGTGAAGAGCGGCGGCCGTACCCAGATCAGCGGTATGGTGCACTCGCTGCTCCTGCTCGCCGTGCTGCTCGGTCTCGGCAGTCTGGTGCGCTACGTCCCGTTGGCGGTGCTGGCCGGCATCCTCATCACTGTCGGCTGGGGCATCATCGACTTCAAGGGTTTCAAGGACTTGCTCAAAATCCCCCGCGCTGACGCGGTGGTGCTTGTCATCGTTTTTCTGCTCACCGTCTTCGTCGATTTGCTCACGGCCGTCGGCATCGGCATGGTGATTGCCTGCGTGCTCTTCATGAAACGCGCCAGCGACCTCGTGGAGGGCGGCTACAGCTCGGCCGAGATGACCAATTTCGACAAGGAAAGTCCTTGGCAGGACGAGGGCGGAATGCCCGACGCGGTGCAGCACAAAATCTACATCCAGCGGCTTAACGGCCCGATTTTCTTCGGCACCATCACCAAGTTCCAGGAGGTCATGTCCGATATTCCGGCAGACGCGCGTATCGTGATTATCCGGATGCGGTTGGTCAGTTTCATGGACCAGTCGGGGCTGTATGCCATGGAGACGGCCATCAAGGAACTGCAGGATCGCGGCGTTCTGGTGCTGATGACCATTATCCAGCCGCAGCCCATGTACATGCTCAAGACCATGGACGTGATTCCCGCGCTCGTTCCGGTGGAACATACTTTCGGGACTTTCGAGGAGTGCACGGAGTTCTTGAAGAAGAGAGTGGAGGGTTGACCGATTGTGAACCGAAAATCGCGTGCTGTATGAATGTAGAATTGGTGATGTTGGTTGTGTCGTTGCTCTTTTTCGTGAGCATCGTGGTGAGCAAGGCTGGAAACCGTCTGGGTGTGCCGGCGTTGCTGTTGTTCCTGTGCGTGGGGATGGTTTTCGGCTCCGACGGGCTGGGTATCCATTTCGACAACATCGAAACGGCGCAGACTATCGGTACGGTGGCGCTTTGTATCATTCTGTTCTCTGGCGGCATGGACACCAAAATCCAGGATATCCGTCCCGTGATTGCGCCGGGTTTGGTGTTGGAAGGGTTGAAACTCAAGCATAATCTGCGTCCGATACTGGAGTTGGAGAGTGGCAGCAACGACCCGATGGCCTACGTGTTGACCATCACCTTCATCCAGTTGGTGCTTCATCCGTCGAATCCGCAGTATGGAATGGCTGTGCTGACGGTGCTGCTGCAGTTGGCGGTGGGTGCGGCTGTCGGGCTGCTGTTGGGCAAGTTGGTGGTGGTGACGATCAACCGTATCAACATCGACAATGCCTCCCTGTATCCCATTATTGTACTGTCCGCCTGTGTGTTCCTTTTCTCGGCCACCAATTTCCTGCACGGGAATAGCTATCTTGCTGTGTATCTGGGTGGTTTGGTCGTGGAAAATGCCAAATTTGTGCACAAGCGGTCGTCGCGGAACTTCTTCGAGGGGCTGTCGTGGCTCTGCCAGCTTTCCATATTGAGAAACTCACGGTTGATGAATCCCGTCTCAAAAAAAATGACGTATTTTAAACTTTCGGAATAAATAAAGTCTTCAAGCAAGAAGAATTACATTGTTCATAAATAAACAAACAAAAAATAGTATGAAAAAACTGATTCTTTTGGCTTTCGTAAGCCTGATTACGCTGGGCGTGAGTGCGCAGCAAGCGAGAACGGCCTCCAAAGGGGAGCAGACCGTGACGATTCAAACAAACGGCGTGTGCCAGAAGTGCGCCGACCGTTTCAAGGAGAACGTGCCTTACTTCAAGGGGGTGAAGTCCTACACCTACGACATGAAGACGGCCAAATTGACCATCAACTATGACGCGAAGAAGACCAATCCCGACCAGTTGCGTCAGGAGGTCAGCAAGTTGGGCTACAATGCCGACAACGTGAAGGCTGACGCAGCCGCTCGCGCCAAGCTGCCGGCCTGCTGCCGTGCTGAGAAAGGCTCCGGATGCTGCAGTGGCGGTGCCGGTCATGGCTGCGGAAACAAGGCCTCCGCGCAAGGCTGCGGCAACCACGGAACCGCGAAAGCTTGCGGCAACCACGGGAATGCAAAAGCCTGTGACAAACATCAGGTGCCCGCCTCCAAGGAAGCCAGTGCAAAAAAGGATGCCACTGTCAAGACGAGTGACATAAGAAAAAAATAGTGGATTCGGTTTCTGACCACAAAAAAAGGGATTGTCAAGGGACGATCCCTTTTTTGTTTGTCCGCCGAAGGTCTTCATTTGTCGTTCGATGCGGCGAAAAATCCGTATAGACTGAAAAAATGTTACTTTTGCACGTTCAAATACGGATGCTTATGAAAAAAGGAACACTTGTCGGACTGCTGCTTCTGACGTTTGCCTGCACTGTTTTCGCGCAGGCGGGCGAGAAAGATCCCATGTCCCGTTTTTACGGCGGGGTGCGTGCGGGCTTCACGGCCACGCAGATTTCCGGTGACGACCTGGCAGGCTTCCACAAGTTGGGGGCGCATGCGGGGCTTTTCGTCAGTCACGCGGTCATCCCCTCCGGGCGTCTCCGGCTGCAGTTGGAGTTGGACTTCACGATGAAGGGGAGCCATTCGAAGACCCCGAAAAACCAGGTGGCCGACAATTTCTACTCGCTCACGCTGGGCTATGTGGAGGTGCCGTTGTTAGTGGTGTGGACTGCGGGGAAGTGGCAGTTGTGGGGGCAGCAGTTCCAGTTCGAGCTTGAGCTGGGGCCGGTGTTCGGGGTGAACGTGTTCAGCCGCGAGCGCGAGGCCAACGGCCTGATCGTGGGCCGGCCGCCGTTCCGCTGGTACGAGTTCTCCGCTTTGGCGGGCATCTCCCTCATGGTGGCCGACCACCACAGCGTGAACTTCCGCTACGGCAACTCCATCGTTCCCGTGCGCATCCCCACGTGGGTGTATAACCGCGCGGTGAAGAAACAGTTCAATTCACTGCTGACTGTCAGCTATTGCTATCAGTTTTGATTAGGAAGTTTAGGAGGTTTAGGAGGTTTAGTAAGTTTAGGAAGTTTAGTGAGTTTAGTAAGTTTAGTAAGTTTAGTAAGTTTAGTTCCCGGAAAAAGAAACTCTCAGCTCTTAGTTCTCAGTTCTCAGCTCTTAGAACCTGAAACCTGAAACCTGAAACCTGAAACCAAAAAGGGAGACCCTTCCGGATCCCCCTTTGCAATTGTCATAAAGAATTTACGCGAGATTCGCGAGATACGCGGAGACTATCGTTTCACAACAAACGGTTTGGTTACCGTGCCCGCTTCCGTGGTCACGCGCACGAAGTACATGCCGTCGGCTAAAGAGGAAACGTTGATAGCGGTGGTCTCGCCCGTCATCGGGACAGTCTGCACTAATTTGCCATACACATCAAACAGGTGCAAGTCCGCACCAAACTGTACATTATACATTGTACATTGTACATTGACGAAGTCATTCGCCGGGTTCGGGAACACCTTCACGCTGTTTTCCAGCCAGCTGTGGATGCCGGTGGTGGTGGTGAAGGAATAGATGGCGGACCAGTCGCTGGTGTTGTTGCCGTCGCAGACCGCCTGCACTTGCACGTTGTAGGTCGTGCTGGGCGTGAGGCCGGTGATGACGTAACTGTTCGTGCTGGTGGTCGCGGAGGTCAGCTGGCCGTTCGCCGGCTTGTACTGGATGTTCCAGCTGCTCGCGTTGGCATTGTTGTCCCAGGTGATGGTCGCGCCCTCGCCCGTGATGTTGGATGCGGTCACGCCCGTGGGCACGTCGCACGGCTCAACGCCCTGTTGCAGCGTGGTGAAGGTCATCTCGTCGCCATAGACGGTGTTGCCGTTGAAGGTGATGAACGCGCGGAAGGTGTAGCCCGTGTTGGCGGTCAGGCCGGTGAGGTTGTAGCTCAGGCCGCTGCCGGTGGCGTTCACCGTCTGGTAGGTGCCGCCCGTGGTGGTCTTCCACTCGAAGCCCTTGGCGGAGATGGTCACGTTGTCGGGATTCGTGATGGTGCCGTTCAGCGTGGCGGTAGTCTGCGCGACCGCCGTGGCTGCATTGGTGGCCACGGTCGGGTCGGTCTGCTGCGGGCCGGAACCGGCCACGGTGACGCTGACATTGTCCACGAAGCAGGAGTAGAAGGTGCCCTCTTTGTGCCAACGGAAGCAGATGTTGCCCGTGGACGGAATCTCCGCGCCGGTGAACAACACGCTGATGGTGTCGCCCGGACTGCTCACGCCAGGGATGGCGGTCACGCTGACGAACGAGCTGGCCACGTTGTTGAGGTCGGTCACATAGCCGACGCTTAGGTCACCGTAAGAGGTACTCTCCTGGGCAAACCAGAAGTTCAGTTTCAAGGTGTTGAGCGGCTGGTCGAAGGTGGGCAGCGCGGCGTAGGCGTTGACACCCGCTCCGCTGCCGCTGCAGGTGAACACCAAACTGTTGCCGCTGGCCGAATAGAAGTAGCTTCCGCCGGAGATGACGTGCGGAGCACTGTAGGAGGTGTTGGCGCTGTAGGTGGTCCAACATAACGGACTCGGGCCTTCCTGGTTGTAGGTGGTGCCCGTGTAGCTCTCGAAGTTCTCCGTGTAGGGCAGGAAGGTGGTCTCGCAGTCGGTGGTGAAAGTGGTGGTCACCCACTCGGAAAGGTCGCCGCCGCCGCAGTCGGCCTGCACGCGGGCTTCATAGAAGGTGGCGGGATTCAGGCCCGTCAGGGTGTGCGGGTTGTTCGAGGTGGGTTCCGAAATCCAGGTGGTGGTGCCGGTAGGACGGTACTCCACGTTCCAGGACGGCTCCGACCCGCCGGGCGTCCAGCCCAACGTGGCCGTGTTGGTGGTTATGCCCGACACAGTGAGACCCGTCGGCTTCGGGCAGGTGGGCGGTGTGCAGTGCGCCGTGAACGTGAGGAGCGTGCCGCCCGTCAGACTCCCTGACGTATAGACGACCTCGCCGAACGGGTCGGTCACCGTGAAGCTGCACTCGTCGTCGTAGTTGCCCGACACCCAAACCAGGGTGATGTCGGCGTTGTCGCATAACGGCACCTGCTGGGTGGAGGAGGTGCCGGAAACCGTGAGGCTCGCCACCGTGACGTTGTTCTGCCACACCTCCAGGGATGCGCCGTTCCATCCGTCGCCGTAGTTGTCCAACAGGCTGAAGAGGAAGTTGCACTGGTCGGCGGCTTCGCAGGCCGTGGTCGTGAAGGTGCCCTCGCGCCAGTCGGAGACCTCGCCGCCGCAGTCGGACTGCACGCGGATGTCATAGACGGTGGAGGGGTCAAGGTTGTACAGCGTGTGCGGGTTGCTGGTGGTCGGCTCTGTCGTCCAGGTGCTGCTGGTGGCCGGCTTGTATTCGACGTTCCAGGCACTCGCCGAGCCGAAGGAAGTCCAGCTGACCGTGGCCGTGGTGCTCCCGACACCCGTCACGGCGAGGTTGGTCGGCTTCGGGCAGGCGGGCATGTCGCAGCTGACCGTCAGCGTGGTGAGCACGCCGCTCGACAGCGTCCCGGAAGTATAAACGGCGGAGTCAACGCTGTTGTTCACCACAAAGCTGCATTCGTCGTCATAGTTGCCGGCGCTCCAGACGAGGGAGATGGTGGAGGTGTCACAGAGCAGAAGCTGATAGGTGACGGAATATTGTCCGTCGGGGATGGTCATGGAGGCGATGGTGATGCCGTTCTGGCGCACATTCAGCGCCGCGCCGTTCCAGCCGTCGCCGTAGCCGTCGGTGAGGACGAACTCGTAAGGGCACTGGTCGGCGACATCGCACGCGGCCGTCGTGAAGGTGGTGCCGCGGTAGGCGGACAGCTCGTCGCCGCAGTCGGCCTGCACGCGGACCTCGTACTGGGTGAGCGGGTCAAGATTGTACAGGACGTGCGGGTTGCTGGTGGTCGGCTCCACTGTCCATGTGCTGCCGTTGACGGGCTTGTACTCCACGTTCCACGCGGTTATGGCGGGTGAAGAGACCCAGCTCACCGTTGCGGAGGTGTTCCCGATATTGTTGACGATGACAGACTCCGGGCGTTCGCAGTTCGACACGATACAGCTGGTCATGAACGAGGTGAGGGTGCCGGAGGCGGGGTCGCTCGCGGAAAAGAAGACCGTGCCGTCAGGCTCGCTCACCGTGAAGCTGCATTCGTCGGAATAACTGCCGGCGCTGAACGACAGGGTGGTGTTGAGGCCGTCGCAGAGCGCCACCTGGTGCGTGGCGGAGTAGTTGTTGCCGGAGATGGTCAGGTTCGCCACCGTGATGCCGTTCTGCCGCACCGTGATGGACGAGCCGTCCCAGCTGTCACTGTATTCTCCCGTAAGGTTGAAGGTGTAGAGGCAGCGGTCAGCCGAGTCGCAGAGCTCCGTGGTGAAGGCGATGTTGGCCGAGTTGACGCTGGTCTCCGCCCCGCAGTCGGCCGCCACGTGCACCTGATAGGCGGTGGCGTTGTTCAGGCCGGTGATGGTGTAGGGGTTGCTCGTGGTGGTGACGGTCTCCCACACCGCGTCGCCGGTGGCCCGGTACTCCACGATCCAGGAGGTCTCGTCGCCGTTCGGTGTCCAGGAAACATCGGCGGAGGTGGTGGTGATGTTGCTCACCTGCACCCCGGAGACTAAGCGGCAGTTCGAAAGCGGCTCCACCGTGACATCGTCAATGTAGCCGCGGTTGTTGTTGGTCCCGGGGTTCTTCGGGGCCTTGAAGGCGATGCGGTTGCCGTTGCCCGTGTAGGAGTCGAGGTAGGCTACGTAGGCGTTGTAGGTCGTGCCCGTGACAATTACCGTGTCGATGGCGACGAAGGTGCTGGCCCCGCCCGACATCTCGCCCACCACAACGGTGAACGGGTTGGTGGCGGCATTGGCGCGCGCCACGAAGGAGACCTGCAGGGTGTTCAGCGGGATGCTCGCGTCAAGGGCTGGCAGCACGGCGTACTGGTCGGCGTAGTTGCTGCCGGTGCTGGTGTAGAAGCGCAGGGCGTAGTTGCCGCTGTAGGCGTAGGTGCTGCTATAATAGACGTACGGATAGGCCGTGTAGTTGCTGCCGGTGTTGACGGCGTCCCAGCAGTTGGGCAGGTTGTTGGTGCCGTTGCCGTTGTTCGCGTTGGAGGTGTGGGTGTAGCCGTTGAAGTCTTCGGTGAAGGGGATGGAGGTAAGCGGCACGCAGGTGGTGGTGCCGGTGGTGCGCCCGCTCCAGTCGCTGGTGCTGCCCCCGCAGTCGGAGCGCACCTGGAAGGCGTAGGTGCTGGCCGGGTCGAGGCCGGTCACCGTGAAGGGATGCTCGTAGGCCGTCACCGTGGTGCCCGCGCCCGTGGCGAAGCCGACCGGACCGTACTCGACTTCCCAGACGGAGGCGCTGCCGACCTCCGTCCACTGCAGCGTGACGCTGTTCACGTCCGCGTCTGTTGTCGTAAGGTTGGAGGGCGCGGCGCAGAGGTTGCTGCCTAAGATGAGGTCGTCGATGTTGCCCCGGTTGTTGCCCGTCGCCGGCTTGAAGGCCTTGAGGGTGATGCGATCGCCGCTGCCCGAGTAGGAGGCGAAGGATGTCTCGCGGTAGGCGTAGGTGCCGCTGTTCGTGGTGAGAGTGTCAACCGGCACGAACGTGCTGACGTCCGTCCCCTCGGTCACCCCGACCACCAAGCGGAAAGTGGTGTTGTTGCCCTGCCGCCGCATGTAGAGCCCCAAGGACAGGTCCTGGATGCTCACCGAGTTGAGGTCCAGGGCCGGCAGGAAGGCGTACTGGTCGGCGTAGTCGTCGCCGCTGCCCGTGTAGAACCGCAGACTGTAGTTGCCGCTGTGGGCATTGTTGCTGGCGTAATAGACCGTGGGGTGGTTGGCGTAGTCGCCGGTGCCGTTGTTGAGGCGGTCCCAGCAGTTGGGCAGCACGTTGTTGTCGTTGTTCGTGTGTGAGAAGCCGTCGAAGTTCTCCGTGATGGGCAGCGCGGAGGTCGCGCCGCAGGCCGTGGTGAAGGTGGCGGTGCGGAAGATGCTGGTGTCGCCGTCGTCGCAGAGACAGGCCACCCGCACGTTGTAGGTGGTCGCGGGACTCAACAGACCGGAGAAGCTGTAGGTGGTGTCGTAGGCGTTGTCCGTCACCACGTTGCTGCTGTTCCAACTCTGCACGGACGCAGGCTTGTACTGCACGAGGTAGGCATTGCCGCCGGTGGAGGCACTCCACGAGACCGTGGCGTCGTTGGCGGTGGTGTTGGACACGCTCAAGGTCCCGGTCGGGGGACAGTTGACGGATCCGGTCGCATACTCGAAGGTTGTCTTGGGGATGAAATTGCGTTGATACACAGACACGATGCCGCTCACACTGCTGCTGTTATAGCCGGTGACGCTGGCGCCGTTGGATTCAATGCCGTAGAAGTAGGCACTGGAGTACCCGCCAACGGTCGTGGAGGTGAGTTCCAAGAAAAGGTTGCCGCCTGTGTAGAGGTACGGCGTCGTGAGCGTGACGGTCATCACGTTGCTGCTTGCGTCTAACGTTCCCGTATAGACCACGGCGGTCGGGTTGCTCGCGAACGAGGCCGCCGGCAGGGTCGCCTGGTCGGTGACGCCCAAGCCGATGTTCATCGTGGAGGTCCACTCAGCAGGGTTGGTGGGCGGAGTCTGGAAATAGAACGAGAGCTGCGTGATGGTACCCCCGACCATGTCCGCCAGCATCGCCTCGGGATAGATAATCTGGGTTCGGAGATAGTAGTCCATGTAGAGGCCATAGACCGGGACGTAGTAGTTGCTGGACGTGCCGTCCGCAACCGTCAGCGTCGCCTGGGCCGTCGCCCGTAAGGAGCATAGGCCGAGCACAGCTGTCATAAACAGGAGTAGAAGTTTCTTCATAGCACTTTGGATTTTGTGAAACGTTAAAATGAATTAAAATGCAAAGATACAGATTGTTTCTGTTTCCGGCCTTATGGTTTAACATGAAAGTTATGAACATTTTATTAACAATAGGTTTGGTGAGTTTAGTAGGTTTAGTAAGTTTAGTAAGTTTAGTAAGTTTAGTTCCCGGAAAAGAAACTCTCAGCTCTTAGTTCTCAGTTCTCAGCTCTTAGAACCTGAAACCTGAAACCTGAAACCTGAAACCAAAAAGGGAGACCCTTCCGGATCCCCCTTTGCAATTGTCATAAAGAATTTACGCGAGATTCGCGAGATACGCGGAGACTATCGTTTCACAACAAACGGTTTGGTTACCGTGCCCGCTTCCGTGGTCACGCGCACGAAGTACATGCCGTTGGCGAGGGAGGAGACGTTGATGCGGGTCGGGTTGTCGATGACGTTGACCGTGTTGATCAATTTGCCATAGACATCGAAGACCTCCATGTTTGTCACGTTCACGTCGCCGTCGATGCGGATGTCAACGTATTCGCGGGCCGGGTTCGGGAAGAGGGTCACGTTGTTCTCCGTGAAGTTCTCGATACCGACGTTGGTAGTCTGAGCCGTGATGGCCGCACTCCAGTCGCTCAGGTTGCCGTTACCACAGTTAGCCTGCACCTGGATCTCGTAGTCGGTGTTGCCTTCGAGGTTGGTGATGGTGTAGCTGTTGGTGGTGGAGGTGGCGGAAGAGAGCGAGCCGCTGTTGGCGACACGATACTGGATGTTCCAACTCTCCACGTTGGCGGCAGCGTCCCAAGCGATGGTGATGGCGTGGTTCTCGATGTTGGTCGTATGCAGACCGGTGGGCACTGCGCAAGGATCAACACCCTGAGGCAGGGTCGTGAAGGTCATCTCGTTGCCATAGACGGTCTGTCCGTTGAAGGTGATGAATGCGCGGAAGGTGTAGCCCGTGCTGGGTGTCAGGCCGGTGAGGTTGTAGCTCAGGCCGCTGCCGGTGGCGTTCACCGTCTGGTAGGTGCCGCCCGTGGTGGTCTTCCACTGGAAGCCCTTGGCGGAAATCGTCACGTTGTCGGGATTCGTGATGGTGCCGTTCAGCGTGGCGGTGGTCTGCGCGACCGCCGTGGCGGCGTTGGTGGCCACGGTCGGGTCGGTGACGGAACTGTTGCTCGTCACATAGACGTTGTCGATACAGCAGGAAAAGAAGGTGCCGTCCTTGTACCAATGGAAGCAGATGTTGCCGTTGGCCGGGATGTTGGCGCCGGTGAAATCAACGCTGATGGTGTCGCCATTCGAGCTGCTTACGGACGGGATGGTGGCCACCGCCGTGAAGGTGCCGGCCAGGTCGTTGAGGTTCGTCACATAGCCCACCGTCAAGGTGCCGGAGGAGGTGCTCTCCATGGCGCGCCAGAAGTTCAGGTGCAGCGTGTTCAACGGCTGGTCGAACGTGGGCAGCGCCGCATATTTGTTCGGCGTGGTTGTGTTGCAAGTGAAAATCAGACTGTTGAGGCTGTCAGCGTAGTGATAGTTGCCGCTGCCGATGATGTGCGGTCCGCCGTAGCTGTTCACACCCTCCGTGGTCCAGCAAGTAGGCGCGATGCCGTTCGCATCCGTGTAGGTGGTGCCGGCGTAGCTGTCGAAGTTCTCGGAGTAGGGCAGTGTGGCAACGTCGCATTCTGTGGCGGCGTTGGTCGGCAGGCTCCACTGACTTTGGTCGGTGGCGGAGCAGAGGGCGCGCACGTAGAACTGGTACATGGAGGAACTGCTCAGGCCAGTGACCGTGAACGGGTGCGTGTTGGCCGTCACCACATTGGCGCTGGCGGCGTCAGGGTCGAAGCCGTTGGTGCCGTAGGCGATCTCCCAGGAGGTCTCGCTGCCGCCGGGAGTCCAGTCCAACGTGATGGAGGTTGTGGTGGGGGCGGAGGAAACAACGGCCGTCGGGCGCAGACAACTCGGAATCTCTTCCAAGAGGATGTCGTCCACATACATCGTGTAGGTGGTGCCTTCGTTGAGCATCCGTAAGGCCACGTAGGCACCGTTGCCTGTGTAACTGTTCAGCATCACCTCGTGGTATTCGAACGTGGTGGCGGCCGAGTTGACTGCCGTGTCAATAGGCACGAAGGTGCTGAAGTCTTCCGGATTCGTCATCACGCCCACCACAATCTTGTTGGTGAGGGCACCGGGCCTCATCTTGAAAGAGATCTGCAGCGTGTTCACAGGGTTCACGCTCACGTCAATCAGCGGAAGCACGCCCACACTGTAGGTGGTGGAGGAGTTGTAGAAGTAGAGGGAGGCGTTGCCGCTGGTGGCGTAGGTGCTGCTGATGTACGGATAATTTGTCGAGGTGGAATAAGTGTTGAAGCGGGTCCAGCAGTCGGGGAAAGCGGTGGTGCCAGTGCCCATGTTGTCGAAGTTCATCGTGTAGGGCACGGTGATGGCGTCGCAGGCCGTCTTGAAGGCGATCGCCGCCGACCAGTTGGAGTACTCGCCGCTGCCGCAGGAAGTCCTCACATAGACGGTGTAGCGCGTGTTTTCGGTCAGGCTGGTGATGTCGAAGGTGGTGGACTGGATGGCCTGCGGTACCTCGGCCATGGTGTCGCTCGGCACGAAGTTGTTGTCGCCAATCACATACTCCCAGGCGTTGTCGCTTGTGCTGGCCGGTGTGAAGGAGACCGTCGCGGAGGTGGTCGTCACAGCGTCAAGGGTCAGATCATACGGCATGCCGCAGGTTACCGCCTCCAAGGCGATGGAGTCGATGACCGCTGCCGGGGCACTGCCGCTGCTGCTATCGTTGCGCCAGTGAATGTAGATGCGGCGCGTGGTGTTGGCATGTTCGCTGGTGATGTCGGCCTCGAAATGCTGCCAGGTGGAGTCGTTGTCCAACGTGGCGCCAAGCTGCACGGCACCCGTGGGGATGGTGCTGCCGGCAGACACGTCAAACGGCTCACCAATATAGACACGAATGTAGTCATAGTTGTGTTCGCCCACGTTCTTCCAGTTGAAGGAGAGCTTGTATCCGGCGGCGTCGGGGAGGATGAAGTCACGGTAAGCCCACACGTAGGAGGCAGAGGTGATGTTGTAGTTCGTGGTGGTGCCGTCTTGCGATGCAAACAAAACGCTGTCACTCTCGCCGGTCGGGATGCCGATGTACCATTTGTTGGCGTAGGTGCCGTTGACTAACCGCCAGGCGGCGTTCTCGTCGGCATTCTCAAAATCGTGGAAATAAGGCAGCACGGCGGGATCGGCCCACAAGGTTCTGCAGCTAACCGAAGCCCAGTTGCTGAAGCCCTGGCCGCCCGGACAAACGGTGCGCACGTAGAACGTGTAGTTGGTGTTGTTGGCCAGACCGTCGGCGGTGTAGCTGTTGCTGCTCACCGTCTCGGCCTGTGAGAAGTCGGGGTTGGTGACCGCCGAGGGCACGAAGAGCACCTGCCAGGCACTTTCGCCGCCGTCCGACCAGTTGAACGTGGCGGAGGTGGAAGTCAGGGTGCCTACGGCTAAGTCGGCCGGGGCGTCGCAGGCCGGCGCCGCGTCAATCATGAAGTTGTCAATCATGAAGTAGTCGGTGCTGGTGGGGGCGAACTTCAGGGCGATGAACTTGCCGTTGCCCGTGTAGTTGCCGAATTGCACGTAAGCCTGATGCCAGTCGGTCGTGTTGGTGGTGATGGTGTCCACCGGCACGAAGGAGCCGAGGTCGTTCTGGGAGTTCATCACACCGACGATGAGGGCACTGTTGTAGGAACTGCTGTAGGTCCGGTACATGAACTGCACCTGCAGGTCGGCCAGCTCCATGCCGTCGCCGAGTTCCGGACAGACGGCCACGTTGTAGGTGCTGTTGGTGGCGTAGAAGTAGAGACCGGCGACACCGTTATAGTGGTAAGAGGAATTGCAGAAGGGTCTCGGTGCGCTGTAGGTGTTAATGCGCTCCCAGCAGGCGGGCATCGGTCCGGGAGAGGCAGCGGTGGAGGAAGAGGTGGAACCCCAGCTGTCGAAGTTCTCGATATAGGGCAGTGTGTTGATGGTGACACATTCCGTGCGGAAGCTGAAGAGCATGGGCGTGCTGGTCTCGTCGCCGCAGTCGGCCTTGATGAGAAGGTCGTAAGGGGTGTTGCCCTCCAAGCCGCCGAACACCAGCGTGTTCTCCGAGACGGACTGGTAGTCGCCGTCTTCCAAGTAGTCGGCGTTGAGCGTGCCGGCCGGGCCGAAGGCATAGAGCCAGGAGGTCTCGTCGCCGCCGGCCGTCCAGGTGATGGTCGCGCTGTCGGTCGTGATGCTGGTGGCGTAGATGTTCTCCACATGCAGACAGCTCGGAATGTAATCGACGTGGATGTCATCTACATACATGTAGGAGTCCGTCCATTTCGGAATGCGGAAGGCGATGTGGCGACCGCTGCCGGTATATCCCGTGGTGAGGAACTCGCTCTCTTCCCAAGTGTTGGTTGCCGAAGGGGTGAAACTGCCGAGCAACTGGAAGGTGGAGTAGTCCGCCGGGTCGCTCATCACACCGACTTCGACGTAGTAGCTGGCCGTGGACTTTCGGGCCTGGAACGTGATCTGCAGGCTGTCCATCTGCACGTCGTCGGCGAAACGCGGGGTGGCGGCATAGCAGTAGTAGGACGAGGATCCGTAGAAGTAGAGCGAGTTCGATCCGCTTACGGACTGGGAACTCGACACATACGGATAGCTGCTGGAGTAGTTTGTGCCGCGGCTCCAGCAGTCCACGAAGCTGGCGTATGAGGTGCCGGTCGCTCCTTCGAAGTCCTCCGTGAAGGGCACGCTGACGAACTCGCAGACGGTGGAGACGGTGAAGCCGGTCCAGTCGCTGTATTCGCCGCCGCAGTCGGAGCGCAGCTCCACGGTGTAGGTGGTGGCGGGCGTCAGGTTGTCGAGGGTGAACGGCGAGGAGGTGGCCGTCGTGGCGTTCCAGTCGGTGTCACTTTCGGCCTTGTAGCGAATCTCCCAGGAGGTCTCGTTCAGGCCGGGCGCCCAGCTCAGCGTGATGCTCTGGTCGCTGGCGCTGTAATCGTAGAGGTTGGGAGCCACGCAGGTGACTATACTGTCGCAGTCAATGCCGAACTTGATGTTGCTGCGCTTGGAGCCGGCAGTGCCGGATGACGGCAGCGGGGTAATGGCCGTGGAGCCATCCACGTTGTAATATCTCGACATGCCGGAGATGTTGTGGGTGTAGAAAGTGTGGCTGCTGCTGGTGGAGTAAGAACCGTGGTTGTTGAGGACGGCTACCACCAGGTTGTGATTCCCGCTGTAGTGGAAAACAGAGTCTAACAGGATGTCCACCCAATAGTCGGGGTTGCTGTTGCTGAAATTCACGGTGCCGCTGAACACCAAATGCAGGGAATCGACGGGCACCCAGGCGCTCAGCGTGGTCAGGTCGGTCTCCGCCATATAGATGGAGAAGTTGCTCTTGGTCTGCGGGGTGTTGTAGAAGTACTGGAAGCCAATGGAATGGATATCGCCCGTGGCGTTAAGCTCCTGTGTGGTATATAACTGTTGGGTGTAGGAATGGTTGTAGAAAGTGTTGATGGGGAATTGGTGGTCCTCGGCGTTCTCCGGAGCGACAATCATGTCACCGCCGGCCAAGCATCCTGTTCGGAAGGTGGCCGTGAGGGTGTCGGAAGTCACACCGTCGCAATTGCTATAAACTCTTACGTCATAAGTTGTTGCGACATTTAGTCCGGTAAGCATGAGGGAGGTCTCGTTCGTGATGACGGGTGTCCAGGCATCTTGTTCGCTTTCGGAGTACTCCAGCGTGTATTCGCTCACGGCGATGGGCGCGGCGTTCCAGGAGACCATCGCCGAAGTGCCGGCCACGTTGCTGACAGTCAGGTTCGTCGGCGAAGAGCACTGTACGGTCTCCAACTTCACCGCGTCTAAATAGACATAGCTGGAAACACCCTGCGGGGTGTAGAAGGCGAGATGCACGTTGCCGCTTTGCTCGGGAACTACCACTTGAAAATCATACCACGTGCTGGTGCTCGGGAGGTCGCCGGGATAGATGGATTGCAGCAGCTGGAAGGTGTTCATGTTGTCGGGGTCCGTCATGAGACCGATGTCCATCCGGCCGTAGGCGGCGCTGGTCTTGTAAAGCTTGAACGACAGCAGTGTCTCCCCGCCCGCCTGGCTGAGGTCAATGCCCTGGGAGACAGCGAGGGAGTAGGTGCTGGTGGTGGAGTAGAAGTAGAGGGCGCTGGTGCCTTCCGCGTGTTGCGTGGTGCTGACATACGGGTAGTTGGTCGTGTTGTTGGTGTGGCGCACCCAGCAGTCCGGGAAGTAGGCCGCGCCGCTGCCGCCTGCACCCTCGAAGCCTTCCGTGTAGGGCAGCTCGTTGGCCGGCAGACAGCGGGTGCTCACGCTGATGGGAACAGACCACTCAGAGGTGGACGCACCGCAGTTGGAGCGCACAAACACTTGGTAGTTCGTGTTTTCGGTGAGACCGGTCAGGGTGGCATGGGTGCCGCTCACCGTGGTGATGACGGCCGTCTCCATGGCGGCGCCGGCCGGACTGACCAAGGCCACGTCGTAGGCGGGCGCAGGGTCAACGACAGACCAGTCTAATCTGAATCCCTCATGGTTGATGTTGGAGACGGTGAGGCCGTAAGGCTCGTAACAGTCGGGCAGGGCCTTCAGCACCACGTCATCGATATAGACATAGCTGGCGCTGGTGCCCTCGTTGGGCGTGCGGATGGCGATGTAGCTGCCCGAGCCGGTGTAGTTGTTGAAATAGACGTTGAACTCGTTCCAGGTGCTCGTTCCAGAGTAGTCGTCTTTATAGAAGCTCTTGATCAGGGTGAAGGTGGTGAGGTCGTACGGGTCGGTCATCACGCCCACGTCGAAGCGCCCATAGTCGGCCGAAGTCTTTAAGGCCTTCAAGGAGAGCATCATCTCGTTGACATTCAACACATCCACGTCAATCTGCGGCATGACGGCGTAGCTGAAGTAGGTCGAGGTGCTGTAGAAGTAGAGCGCGCCGATACCGGAAGCCCGGTTGGTGTTGCTCACATACGGGTAGGCGGTGGTGTAGTTGGTGGTGTCGAACCAGCAGGTGGGGTGCGCCGTGGAGCCGGTGCCATACACGTCGAAGTGCTCTTCGTAGGGCAGCGTGCTGATCGGGGCGCAGCGAACGCCCATGTTGTAGGTCGCCCAGCTCGACTTTTCGCTGCCGCAGACGCTGCGGAGGTAGAAGCGGTGGGGCGTGTTGCTGGCCATGTTGGTGAAGGTGTAGAAGGTGTCCGTCACACTGATGGCAGCCGTCTCCGCGTCGCCCCCGTAGAAGGGCAGCAGGGCCACCTCATAGCCGGAAGCGCCCACGGAGTCGGACCAAGAGAGGGTCATGGAGGTGGCATCCGGATAGGAGTAGTGCACGTTGTAGGGGCGCACGCAGGTGTGACCCGTCACGCGGATCTGGTCGATGGCGGCGGGCGGGTTCAGACCGTTGATGGAGTTGTTCACCCAGGCGAGGTAGAAGCGGGCGGTGTGGCCGCGCCAGGCCGTGTCTAACGTGAGGTTCACGTCACGCCAGTCGGGGGTCTGCCCGAGCGAGCCGTTGCCGTCGATGGTCAGGTAGATGGCGTTGGAGGGGCCGGTCAGCGTGCCGGTGGTGTTCGGGACGACGTACGAGGGGCTGCGGCCGATGTAGAGGCGCAGGTAGTCGGAATTCTGGAGACCCTCCGACTTGTACTTGAAATTGACGGTGTAGTAGTCGTAGTTCGGGTCGAAATAGACATCGCGCACGGCGAAGACCACCGAGGCACTGTCGTAATAGTAGGCGTTGTGCTGGCCGTCGTTGGAGATATAGAGCGACTGTCCGCCGCCCATGCCGGTACCATTGCCGATGACCCACTGGTTGGCGGCGTCGCCGTTGTAGAAGGCCCAGTTGGCGTTCTCCGTGGCATCTTCAAAGTCGCAAAGGTAAGGCAGCGTGGCCGCGTCGGTCAGCAGCGTGAGGGCCAAAACGGTCATCGGATTGCTCTCCGCCCCGTTGGGGCAGGTTGACGTCACCGTGATGGAGTAGAGCGTGTTGGGCGTCAGGCCCGTGAGCGTGGGCGTCGTGGTGTTCACCGTGACTGTGTTCACGGCCGTGGAGTCCTCGACGGGGAAATAGGTCACCTGCCAAGAGCTCTGGTCGTTAGGCGCTTCGAAGGCGAGGCTGACGGAGGTCGTGGTGACTTGCGTTGCCGTGAGGCCGGCAATCGATGTGCACATGAGCGGGGCGGTGAACAGATAGTAGCGGTTGAGGTCCGGCCAGGTGCCGCTGGCGATGTTGTCGGAGGTGGCTGCCGAATAGTGGGTCATCTGGTGGCTGCTGTTCACCAACAGGATGTCGGTGGCATTGACGCACATGCCCTCCTGGCGCGTCACGTTCGGCAGGATGACCGGCGGGGTGGAATAGACCACCTGGATGTTGTTGCTGCCCTCGAAGAGCTGCACCTGCCAGTGGCACAGGGCGGCGCGCGAGGTGCTGTTGTAAGTCGAGGTGGCGAACTCGATCACACGCACCCGGTTCGGTGCCGTGCCGATCAGCTCCGTATAGACGTAGCCGCTGTCGGTCAGGAAACCGTCACAACCGAAAAAGTTGATCTTCGGCGCATTGGTGTTGCAGTTGGTGGACCCGAACGGAGTCCCATATCCGCCGGTTCCCGTCACCGTGCCGCCCAGGCGCAGGTTGCCGTCCGAGTTGACGGAGAACTGTGCGTAGGCGTTGCCCGCGTATCCGAACGCGAAGCCGATGTCCTGCAGGGCCGATGCAACGTTGTCGCCCGTGCCGTTGAGGATGGAAGTGGTTGTGGACAAGTTTATCCACTTTGTGGCATCCGTGCCCGTGGAGAACTGGTAGTCGCCCAGGGTCTGCGCATACCCGCTCATGCCCCATGTCAGCAGCATAAGCGTCATTAGTAGAAGTTTCTTCATAATTATAATTTTTGTGAATAATTTCCGAAGTTCAAAGTTCAAAGTTCATAGTTATAGTCATAGTTGTAGTCATAGTTCATAGTTTCCAAAAAAATCGACTCCAAAATTAGAAAATACATTTTTCAAATAGGCAGATTTTTTATCAACAATGAAGATATGTTTATAAAATACTGATAATAAGTTGTTTATATGTGTTGTATGCTAAAGTTGTCAACAAGACGTAAAGAGGGTGAGTCGTTTTCGCAGAGGCCAATTTCGCAGAAGACGAGCCGATTTTCCGCAGAATCAGTTTGGTGAGTATAGTGAGTTTAGTAGGCTTAGTAAGTTTAGTGAAGTTTAGTGAAGTTTAGTGAAGTTTAGTGAGTTTAGGAGGTTTAGTAAGTTTAGCTCTCGGAAAAGAAACTCTCACTTCTCAGTTCTTAGCTCTTTGAACCTTGAACCTTGAACTTTGAACCTTGAACTTTGAACCTTGAAACCTGAAACTTGAAACCTGAAACCTGAAACCTGAAACCAAAAAGGGAGACCCTTTCGGATCCCCCTTTGCAGTTGTCATAAAGAATTTCCGCGAGATTCGCGCGATCATCTCTTCACCACGAACGTCTTCGTCACAGCGCCAGCCTCTGTGGTCACGCGCACGAAGTATAGGCCGTCGGCGAGGGTGGAGATGTTGAGGATCGTGGTTTCGCCCGTCATCGGGACGGTCTGCACCAATTTGCCGTACACATCAAACACGTGCAGATCCGCACCTAATTGTACATTATACATTGTACATTGTACATTGACGAAGTCATTCGCTGGGTTCGGGAATACCTTCACGCTGTTCTCCATCCAGCTGCTGATGCCCACGTTGGTGGTGTGTGCGGTAGCGGAGGCTGTCCAGTCGCTCTGGTTGCCGTCACCGCAGTCGGCCTGCACCTGGATTTCGTAGTCGGTGTCGCCGTCCAGATCGGAGATGGTGTAGCTGTTGGTGCTGGCGGTGGCGGAACTCCAGGAACCCTCGTTGGCCTTGCGGTAGCGGATGTTCCAACTGCTCACGTTACTGTTGGCGTCCCAGGTCACGGTCACGGCATGGTTTTCCACGCTGGTAACCGTCAGGCCGGTCGGCACGTCGCACGGCTCGACACCCTGCTCAAGCGTGGTGAAGGTCATCTCGTTGCCATAGACCGTCTGGCCGCTGAAGGTGATGAACGCGCGATAGGTGTAGCCAGTGCCGGCCGTCAGACCGGTGAGGTTGTACTCGAAGTTGTTGCCCGTTGCCAGCACGGTGGCGTAGGTGCCGCCGGCCGTCTGCTTCCACTGGAAGCCCTTGGTCACGATGGTCACGTTGTCGGGGTTCGTAATGGTGGCATTCAGCGTGGCGCTGGTCTGCGCGACCGCCGTGGCGGCCGTGGTCGTCACGGTCGGGTCGGTGATGGTCGTGCCGCCCGTGGTGGTGAAGTCCACCGGAGCGGTCCACAGGCTGACGTTGCCGTCCCCACAGATGGCCTGCACGCGCACCTGGTAGGCCGTGCCGGCTGTCAAACCGGACATCGTGTAGGAGGTCGTGGAGGCGGTGGCGTCCGTCCAGTTGGTGGCGGAAGCGGCCTTGTACTGCACGTTCCAAGCGGTCTCGGAGCCGCCGGCGGTCCAGGTGGCGGTGGCGGCGTTGTCCGTGATGTTGCTCACGGCTAAGCCGGTGGGTGCGTCACACTCGGAGGCGGTCGCCAACGACACTTCGATGTCATCGACGTACCAGGAGGTGAGGTCGGAGGAGCCGTTCACCGGGATGTAGCGGAACGCGATGCGCGTGGTGGTCGGCAGGTTGAGGCCGGCCAGGTCGGCGAAGGTTCTCGTCGTCTGCGTGTAGGTCTGGTCCGTAAGCGTCTGCAGGGAAACGAACGTCGAGGAATCATACGGGTCGGTCATGTAGCCCAGCTCCAGGACGGCGTTCTGCACACTCCAGTGGTTGTTGTAGGCCCAGAAGGAGACTTGCAGCAGGTCGATGTCCTCCACGAAGAGCGGAAGGGCGGTCACGATGCTGCCGAAAGCGACTTCCAAGGCGCTGGAGCCCGTGTGCGCGATGAAGGACGTGGGCTCGATGTGCGGGTAGGTGTGGCCGTTGCGGTAGCCCGTGGCGGCGGAGACCCAGCAGTTGAGAATCTGGTCGTCGGTGCCCTCGAAGCCCGTGCTCCACGGCGTGGTGGCCACGGAAATCGGACCGCAAGCGGTGTTGAAGCTCACCGGGCCCGTCCAGGCGCTCTCGTCGCCGACACCGCAGATGGAGCGTACATACACGTCATACTGCGTGCTCGGGCTGAGGTTCTGAATCGTATAGACTTGGGAGGTCAAGGCATTCACCATCGTGCCGCTGCCCTGTGCGAAGCCGTGCAGACCGTATTCCAGCTCCCATTCCGAAGCGTTGCCGAGGGACACCCAGCTGACATCAGCCGCGTCCGTGGTGACATTCGAGAAGGTGATGGAGGCCGGAGCCGGGCAGGAGACCAAAGTGGTGAAGCTCACCGTCTGCGTGGCGTCGGCCACACTGTCGGAAACGCTGCAGTTGGTGATGACATACACCTCGTACTGCGTTTCGCTGCTCAGGCCGGTGATGGTCGTGCTGGTCTGGTTGGACGTGGCAGACAGCCAGTTGGCATCGTTGGCAGCCTTGTAGAACACCGTCCAGGAGTTGTGCGTCGGGTCGTTGTCCACCCAGGTGACATCCGCTTCGTTGCTGGTGATGTTGGTCACCGTCACGCTGGTTTTCACCGGGGAAGGACAGTTCGGGATCAGCTCCACGGTGAAGTCGTCGAGGTTCCAGCCGGCGCTGGAGCCCGTGCCCGTGAAGCGGATGGCGATGCGGCCGGAAGCGGCTTGTATGCCGTTGAAATCGAACGGTCCCATGTAGTTGCCGTTGCCGCCGCCGTTGCCGCCGCGCGAACCGGGAGTGCCGGCATCGCCCAGCAACACAAAGGAGGTCGGGTCATTCAAGTCGGTGATCACACCGACTTGGGCGCTGGTGCCGGAACCGTAGTGGGTGGCCCAGAAAGACATGCGCAAGGTATGGATGTCGTTGGAGAACTCAGGCAGAACCAACAGGTTGTCCGTGCCCTTGAACTCGATGGTGTTGCCGCCGGAATGGGCTGCCTCACCGTAGTTGCGATAGACCAAGGGGAAGACACTGCTGCCGTTGGTGTAGGTGACAGGCGTCTCCCAGCACACTAATTGGGAGCTGGTGTAGCCTTCGAAATCCTCGAACCACGGAGCGGAGATTGCGCCGCAAGCGGTGGTGAAGCCGACTTCCGTCCAGGAACTGTACTCGCCGCCGTCGCAGACAGAGCGCAGGCGCACCTTGTAGGCGGTGTTCGGGTTCAGGCCCGTGATCACCTCAGCCATGGAGGTCACCGTGCCCATGCTTACCCAGTTGGTGTCGGACAAAGGTCTGTATTCCATCTCCCAGGCGGACTCTTGGTAGCCGGCCACCCAGGTCACAGTCGCGCCGTCGCTGGTGATGTTGCTGACGGTGACGACCGGGGAGGCGCAGGTGGAGGTGCCGCACTCCGCGCCGAAGACGACGTTGTTGCGGGAAGAGGTGCTGGTTCCGCTGGAAGGCGTGGAGGAAATGCTGTAGGCGCTGCCGTCCTGATAGACGTAGCGGGAGGCCGTGAACGGGGCCGTGTGCGTCTTCCAGGTGTTGCCGCTCGTCCAGGAACCCGTCATGTCCACCACGACCAGCAACAGGTTGTCGGAGCCGTTGTAGGAAAACGGGGCGGTGAACGGGAAGGTGTTCGGGCCTACGTGCGTGGCCTGCGTGCCGCTATAGACCAGCTGCGCACCCGAAGCGTCGATCCAGTCGGCGCTGGAGGTGGCGGAAGTGTGCATCAGGTAGATGCTGTAATTGCGGTCTGTAACGTGGGCCGTCATGTCGAAGGTCACAGACTCCATTTCTCTCGGACCGCCAATTTCGGAAGCGAGGAAGAGCTGCTGCGTATAGGAGTAGTTGTAATAGCTGTTGGAAGGCAGGTTGTCGTAGGCCGTGGTGCCGTCGCCGATGGTCGCATCACCGCCCGTGAGGCATTGGGTGTGGAAGGAGATGGTGGTCCAGTCGCCCATGCTGAGGTCGTCGCAGTTCGGCTTCACGCGCAGGTCGTAGTTCGTGGAGAAGCTCAGGCCGCTCAGCAGATAGGAGGCCTCGGCGATGTTGTCGATGGTGGTCCAGTTCTCCATGTCGGCCTCGGAATATTCGAGGGTGTAGCTCTCCACCGTGCCGAAGTAGCCGGGCGTCCAGCTGACTTGCGCCGTGGTGCCGGTGACTTCGGATACGGCCAGATTGCTGACCGGCGAGCAGGCGGGTGCGTAGTCGATGGTCACATCGTCGATGTAGAAGCCGCAGGAAGAGGCGTTGGAGACGCGGAAGGCAATGTACTTGCCGTCGCCCGTGTAATTGTTGAACTTGACAAACTGTTCGGCGTAGGTGTAGGTGCTCATGGCCGTGAGGTCGATGGTGTCGATCGGCACGAAAGTGGAATCCGCCTCGTTGTCGGTCATCACACCCACCTCCAACATGCCGGAGGAACCCGTGCGGCAAGCCCAGAAGTTCACCATCAGCTGGCTCACGTCAAAGCTCTGGTCAAGTGCAGGGGCGATGGCGATGTTGTAACAGTTGGAAGTCCAATGGAAGTCCAGGAAGTGCGTTCCGCCATGGGCGTATGTGTTGCTCGGCACATAGACATAGTGAGCCGGATCCGATGCGTATCGGTTCCAACAGAGGATATAGTTGTCTTGAGAGGTAGTATAAATCCCCGTCTCGAAATCCTCGGTATAAGGCAGTGCCACGATCGGGCCGCAGTCGGTGCGGAAGCCGGTGCTGATGGAGGTGCTCTCCAAACCGCTGCAGTCAGACCACACATAGACGTCGTACTGAGTGTTCGGGTTCAGACCGGAGAGCGTGTAGGCCGTGTCGTAGGCGTTCTCCATGGTACCTTCGCCCGGAGTGAAGCCGGCAAGGCCGTACTCAACGTACCAGGCACTGGCCGTGCCCACCTCAGACCAGGTGAGATCCACGGTCTCGGAAGTGATGTTGGAAACGGTGAGGTTCACCGGGTGCTGGCATTGGGGGATGTAGTCCAGGGTCACGTCGTCCAAACGGAGGTTGTTGCCGCCGTTGCCGTTGCTGGCGCGGAAGGCGATGTACTGGCCGTAGCCCGTGTAGTCTGCCAAAGAGTATTCCACAAGGGTGTATTCATTGTTCGGCAGATAAGGAGCCGGGATTGTGTCCAAGGTCTCGAACGTGGAGGGATCGCTCTTGTCGGTCATCACGCCCAATTCGAGGACGACCGGGGCGGATTCGGAGGTACTGCGCACCCAGAAGGAGACCTGAAGCTCGTTCAGACTGATGCTCTCGTCAACCTTCGGCATGATGGCGATGTTGGTGACGTTGGCGCCGTCATAGAACCGGAGGGCGTTGGGCGTGGTGTGCGCCGCGCTGGTCGGGTACATCTGGACGGGCTTGGAAGGATCGGTGGTGTAGCGGTCCCAACAGTAGATATAGGCTTCGGTGCCGGAGCCGTAGGTGTCAGTGTCGAAGTTCTGGCTGTAAGGCAGCGTCACGATGGCCTCGCACTCGGTGCGGAAAGCCACGGCCTCGGACCATTCGCTGTAGTCGTTCGTGCCGCAAATCGAGCGGACGCGCACCTGGTACTGCGTGTTGGCGTCTAAGCCGGCAAGCAGGTAGGAGGTGCCGGAAGCGTTGCCCGTGCTGGTCCAGTCCGCATCGGTGCTGGCCTTGTACTCCACCTCGACGCTCTGCGAGACATTGGGGTTGTACCAGCTGATCTCGGCGGAATAGGCGTCCGTGGCGCCCACGGAAAGGGTGTTCGGGGCCATGCAGGAGACCGGGTCGCAGGCGGTCAGGCGGATGTTGTCAACTTGCGTGTGCAGACGGCCCGTGGAAGGCATGTTGTTGATGCCCCAGCCCAAGCCGGTGTCGTGACTGTATTCGCACTGCGAACGGTTTGCGTTCGTGTTGACGGTGTAGAACTTGGGGTTGCTGTTGTTCACCTCGCTGCCTGTGATGTCGTTGACGATCAACAGCAAGTTGTCGGAACCGTTATAGTAGAAGTTGGTGTCGAAGGCGATATCGACCCAGCGGTCTGTGCCGGCAGTGCTGAACGTGACAGGGCCGGAATAGACGTGCACGTAGCTGTCTAACGGAGTGGCCCAAACGTTCTGCACGAACTCGTTGTCGGCGGTGTGCGCCATATAAATGTCCAACGTGCGGGTGATCACCTGACCATCGTTGTACTGGAACGACATGCCGCTGAACTCGCCGGAGACGTTGTTGAAGTCGCCGGGCAGGTAAATCTGCTCGGTGAAGGAGTTGAGGTAATGGTTGGACATCGGGAAGTGGTTGCCTTCGGTGCTGTAGGTGGAGGTCGGGTAGCTGTTGTTGACGGCCTCGATCGGCGCCGCGCACGGCGTGGTGAAGCTGACGGTCACCGGCGTGCCGAAGTCGCCGCCGCAGTCGGGCTGCACAGACACCGTGTAGGCCGTCTGCTCGCTCAAGTTGCCCAGGATGTAGTCGGTCTCCGTGGTGGTCTCGGTGTAGGTGGCTCCGGAGGCGTCGGTCACGGTGATGACGTACTCCACGGTCTCGCCAACCGTGTTGGGCTGCCAGTGCAGGGAGGCGTTCGTGCCGTAGATGTGGTCAACGGTGAGGTTGATGATGGGGGAGCAGGTAGGTGCCACATCCACCGTGATGTCGTCCATATAAATATATGTATAAGACGATCCGCAGTTGTATTTGAAGGCGATGTACGGTTTGCCCGCAGCGGCGCTTCCGAAATAGGCGGTATTCTCATAGTAGGTGTTCGTGGCCGCGAAGGTGAACGTCTGGAGCGGGGTGAACGTGCCGGCGTCCTCCGGGTCGCTCATCACGCCCACGGTCACACTGTTGCTGGCATTGCTTGTCCTCGCCCAGAAGTTGACCATCAGGTTCTCCATCGGATAGGTGTTCATGTCGAACATTTTGGGCAGCACCAGCATGTATTGGTTCGAGGTGCTGGACAAATAGGTATAGATACATTTGCTGCCGGAGTGGGCGTAGCCGCTATAGTTATAAATGTAAGGATAGTTGCTGGTGGAAATGCGGTTGTAGCACTCGGGGACTTGAGAAGAGGCATAACTTTCCAAATCATCGGTGAAGGGCAGGGTCACGATGGCGCACTTCGACAGGTAGATCTTCACCTCGCCGAGGGTGCCGTTCGGGTTGATGGTGAGCGTCTGCTCGCCCGGTCCGAACACGTCGCCATAGACCTCGTCGCCGTTCAGCGTCACCAACTCGATGCGGTAGCCCGCGTCGGGAGTCACGGTGATGGTCACGTTGTCGGAGCCCATGCAGGCCACGTAGGAGGTGTCGGGGGTCACCGTGCCGTGCACCAGCCCGTCGCTGCCCGCCATGATGGCGGCGGTGACGAAGGCCTGCGGATAGACAGTGATGGTGGAGGAGAGCGTGGCGGAGGTGCCGTTATACAGGCCCGTCACGGTGTAGGTGGTCGTGGTGGAGGGCGTCACCGTGATGCTCTCGGTGTTCGCGCCCGTGTTCCACTGGTAGGAGTCCAAGCCGTGGGCGGTGAGGGTGACGCTCTCGCCGTTGCAGATCTCGGCCACTGCGGGGTTTACGCCGGGCATGTAGGACATGATGGGATAGCCGCCGTTGATGCCGAAGTCCATGGTGAAGGCACTGCCCAACAGGGCAATCATGTTGGGAGACTGCATTTCGGCCTGCGATACAGACGTGCCGTGCGAAGAGGCGGACGACTGGGACGTGGAACTCAGGATGTTGGCGTAGGAGTAGCAGTTGGTGCGGTCGCCGCCGTGCGCGGTCATGCCGCCAAAGTTCGTGCTGTAGGCGAAGAGGTCGCCGGCAAAATAGGCGTTGGTAATATAGGAACGTTCGGCATTGCCCGCGATACCTCCGGGATAGTGACCCGTAATGGATCCCGTCACGCCGCAGTTCTCGATGTAGGTGCTGCCGCTGTTCGGGTAGGTGGCGCCGAAGATGCCGCCGATGTTGTTGCTGCCGCTGGTGTTCTCGCCCACAATGCGGGCGTTGATGACCAGACAGTGACGGACATACACCGAGTTGCTTCCGCGCGGGAAGCCGGCGATGCAGCCCATCATGCCCCGTGACTTCAGCACGGGGTTCACCATGACGAGCGAGTCTATGGTGCAGGGGTTCTCCAAAGCGCAGAACAGGCCCGCGTGGAACGTGCTGCCCTTGTCGCAGTAGAGGTTATAGATGCTGTGGCCGTGGCCGTTGAAGTTGCCCTTGAACGCATACCCGTTCGAAGGGCTCTCGCCGGTCGGGGAGCCGCCGCCGATGGGCGTCCAGTTGTTGGTGGAGTCGCCGGTGCTGTTCAGCCAGATGTCGGCCGTCAGGTTCAGCGCAACCCCTTGGAAGGAGGTGCCGCTGTTCACCAACTGCGCCACACCCGCGAGCTGCTCCGGCGTGGAAATGTCGAACGATGTCTGGGTCGCGTCGTACCACGAAATGTCCGCGGTACCGTCCCAGACCGTCTGCGCCTGCGCCCTCGGCACGAAACCGGCCAAGACCAGCAGACTCATGACACCAATCAATAATAATTTCTTCATTTTAGAATGTTTTGATTAATAATGGGGTGAATTAAAATTATACTGTCTTTGATAAAAATGCAGTTTTTTTTGATGATATTTCGCCGCGAAAATACATTTTTTCCAATACGGGATGCTAAAAAAAAACATATTTGTGAATTTGTTTTCTGTCTGCTGAAAATCAGTTTGTTTCGGAGAAAGCGTCAGCGAAATCCAGTGTCAGCTGGACTTTTTGGCACAACGAACCGCCCCCTTTCCGTTGTCATTTTCGGCTGTGTCGTTCCTCATGGAGGCGTAGTCCTGCTCTTGCTGTGGGCGAAGTCTGTGATGGAATATCAAATTCAAGTTTCGCGTGTAAAAAAGGAAAAAATGTGTGAAGACTGTTTCCGGCCACAGCGGTCAGCTGCGGCCGAAGGATAATTCCCTTTTTTTAAGAAAGGGGTGCCCGTAGGGCAGGGTAGTAACATAATACATCAAAATTCCTTTTCACTAAATGTTTGGAACATTAGGTACGCGAAACTTAAATAACAAAGTTTAAGAGAGGGATAAAAAAAATCACCACTGCGGGTGATACCCCAGGTCTATGCCGTTACTTTCGCTTGGACGCGCGTTGCGCGCTTGGGCAGAAATTCCACGACACGGTACCCCCGCATGTGGCGATGTTGCTTCCAATGATTTCTCGACCTGTTTTGAAGGACTCGAAAACCACTTTTTTGATCGGTTTTTCAGAACCGTTCTTTTAGGGTGCAAAAATAACATTGTATTCCTATGTTTGAACAAATATTTCGGAAAAGTTATCAACAATTTATAAACAGTATAGAAATACTTGATTCATAGTCTTATAGGCTGTTTTTCGTTCTGTTCTTTGGACTTTTTTGAACGCTCTTTCAGCTTTGAAATCCTCTATTTGTCGATGTGGATTCTCTCTAAAAAGAATAATATTATTTTTTTGCTGCATTTGAAGCCTTATGGGAAGTCCTTTCTTGCCATGGTTGGAAATAGTATGTTTAGTATGTTTAGTATGTTTAGTATGTTTAGGCTTTTGAACTTTGAACTTTGAACTTTGAACTTTGAACCTTGAACCTTGACACCTGCTCCTCGGAAAAAAAGTTGCTGAGTAAGCTCTGGGCATTCCCTTTGAGCGATTGGATTTGTGAAAAAAAATCGTATCTTTGCCGACCCAATGTAGAAATAATAAATTATTGATTATCAAATAGTTGTATGGCAAAAAGCATTTCAAAGCTGAGAAATATCGGCATCGCGGCGCACATTGACGCCGGAAAAACCACCTGTTCGGAGCGTATTCTGTACTTCACCGGCGTGAACCGCAAGATTGGCGAGACCCACGACGGTCAGGCCACGATGGACTTCATGAAGCAGGAGCAGGAACGGGGCATCACCATTGCCTCCGCCTCCATCACCGCTGAGTGGAAAGGCCACCAGATCAACCTGATAGACACCCCCGGCCACGTGGATTTCACCATCGAGGTGGAGCGTTCCCTGCGCGTCATCGACGGCATGGTGGCGGTCTTCTGCGCCGTGGGCGGCGTGGAACCCCAGAGCGAGACCGTGTGGAACCAGGCCGACAAGTACCGTGTGCCCCGCATCGCCTTCGTCAACAAGATGGACCGCACAGGTGCCGATTTTTCGGAGGTGGTGGCCCAGATGGAGAAGTACCTCGGCACCAACGCCGTGCCTATCCAAATCCCCATGGGGGCCGAGAGCGATTTCTCCGGCTGCATTGACCTGGTGAAGATGAAGGCGCTGACCTTCTCCGAGAAGGAGGTCTTCGAGAACGAGATTCCCGCCGAATTCGCCGCCGCAGCATCCGAGGCCCGCAAGAATCTCATTGAGAAACTCGCCGACTTCGACGACGACATTGCCAACGCCTATTTGGAGGAGCAGGAAATCGGTGAGGAGCAAATCCGTAAGGCACTGCGCGAGACAACCATCAAGCTGCTGGTTACCCCGGTGCTGTGTGGTGCTGCCTATAAGAATAAAGGTATCCAACCGCTTTTGGATGCCGTGATCGACTATCTGCCGTCACCCACGGACATCGGCGCGGTGGTGGCCCACGACCCCTACGACCCTGAAAAAACGGTCACGCGCAACCCCTCGAACAACGACCCCTTCTCCGCACTTGCTTTCAAGCTCATCAACGACCCTTACGTGGGGCAGCAGACCTTCATCCGCATCTTCAGCGGCAAACTGGTCAGCGGCATGAGCCTTTACAATACCAACAAGGACAAGAACGAGCGCGTGGGCCGCATTTTCCGCATCAAGGCCAAGGAGCGCGAAGAGATTTCTGAGGCGGGCGCCGGCGAGATCATCGCCTTGGTGGGCATGAAATACACGCGCACGGGCGACACGCTCTGCGACGAGAACCAGCCCATCGTGCTGGAGTCCATCAATGTGCCGCCGGCCGTCATCGAGATGAAGGTGACCCCCACCGACACGAAGAACCGCGACAAGCTCGGCGAGGCGCTGGCCAAGCTCAGCAACGAAGACCCCTCCTTCCACGCGCACTACGACGACGAGACCGAGGAGACCATTATCGCCGGCATGGGCGAGCTGCATTTGGAAATCATCGTCGATCGCCTGAAGGACGAGTTCAAGGTGCCCATTGAAGTAGGTGCGCCGAGCGTCTCCTTCCGCGAAACCATCACGCAGCCGTTCGAGAGCAACTACAAGCACGTGAAGCAGACCGGCGGCCACGGCCAGTTCGCCCACACGGTCATCCGCTTCGAGCCGAACCCGGGCAAGGGCTTCGAGTTCGTGGACGTCTCCAAGGGTGGCGTGGTGCCGAAGGAGTACATCCCCTCCATCGAGAAGGGACTTCGCGCGGCCATGGAGAAGAGTCCGTTGGCGGGTTACCCCGTGGTGGATGTGCGCTGCGTGCTCGTCGATGGCAACTACCATCCGGTGGATTCCAGCGACATGGCCTTCCAACTCTGTGCCGCACAATGCTTTAAGACAGCCTACAATAAGATGGCCCCTGTGCTTTTGGAGCCGGTGATGAAGGTGGAGGTGAACACCCCCGATGAGTACATCGGCAACATCACACGCGATATCACCAAGCGTCGCGGCCGCATCGAGAACATGCGCCGTTTCCGCAAGGGCTCGCAAAAACTCGACGGCTTCATCCCGTTGATGGAGATGTTCGGCTACGCCACGGCACTGCGCAACGTCACCAGCGGCCGCGCCAACTACTCCATGGAGTTCTACCAATATATGAAGATGCCCGCTGCCAAGCAGGAGGAGATTGTGGCGGAACGTCGGAAGGCGTAAATTGCTTAGTCTCGTAGGCAGCGGACGGAGCGGCCGAAGTTCTTCGAAAACGCGGGGCGGAACAGGTATGCTGCGTCGTATTGAATGATTCGTTCCAGGGCATTGCTGTCGTTGGTATCCGTGGATGTCCAGAAATGTGCATCCTCGCCCTCTTGCCCGAACGAGACGCTTCCGAAACAAAAGCCGGCGGGAATGGCACTGAAGCCGGTGGCGTTGTTGGTGCTTTGCTCGCTGCCTGTATCGCAACCGACGGCGTCATCACCGTTCCACCATGAGGTGGAGGAGAGGGATTTGGCGATGTATGTGTTATTGTGGAAGGCATTCTCGCAAACGTATTCAGGCTGGGAACTCAAAAAGTCCGTGAGAACTGTCCATTCAGAGTCGCTTGGCAGATGCCAGCCGTTGGGACATACATTCAAGGCCGCATACCAATTGTAGAAATTGCCCCGCTCTTCCCAAGGGATTACGATGTTGTAGTATTCAAAGAAGTCGCAGTAGTAGGGTACGGAGTCGCCCAGCGAAACGCTTCCGCCGACAGGGATTTCGGTTCCATCGGGGAAGTGCGAGGTGCGAAGGTTCTCTTTCATCCAGCATTGGTCGCCGATCTGCACCGTGTTGTAAAGGTTCCCGTCGTAGTCGCGAAATGTCGGCTGGTCGATGCATGGGATCCCGTGGGTGTCGAAAACGAGGTCAATTTGCTCGCTGACGAATTGGCTCTTCGTGAGCGTGGAACTGACTCTTGTCGGTGTGTAGCAGCGGTACCTCATCTTGTCTCCCAGCTCGAACTCGTGAGTGGAAATGCTTTTCAGGGCCATTTCGGGATGGCTTTTCCCGGTTACGCCCTCGTGTCGGATGCTGTTGGCACCGGCATGTCCAGTGTTTGTCAGCTTTGCGCTGCGTTTTCCCGAAGGCGTTTCTACGTTGAGGATGTAGGTCTGCGGGAGGGAGAGCGATACGCTGAAGAGGTTGCCGCCCTCCTGTAGCCGACAGTGGCACTCGGCACAGACGCGTCCGGCGATGTCGGTGAGCCGTAACAGTGCATTTTCTTCCCTCGTAGACGGTATGCATAGCTTTGTGGAACCGTCAAACGGATTTGGAGTGACTTGCAACTGCTTGTTGTCGAGGTGATTGAAAACTCCTGTGTGTAGCAAGAAGGTGTAGGTCGTGTCGGGATAGAGGAGTGTCTCGCTCCAGTTGCGGGTGAGGTTTTCGATGGTGATGCTGTCGGGCCGCAGGTAACTGCCGTCGGTGGTGTGGGTTGAAAAAGTCAGCGTGAGACTGTCTTGACCGGACACCGTTGTTATGCCCATCAGAATGGCGAAAAGAAGGCTGATTTTTTTCATATTCTTTGAAGTTTGGAGGTGATATCACGTTGGAAGGCTGTGCGCCGGGGATGAGTTGTTGTTGTCGGAAGGCTACTTCCCGATGCAGAATTTCCCGAAGATGTTGTTCAGGATGTCGTCTGTGGAGATGGTGCCGGTGAGCTCACCCAAGTCGTGGAGCGCCATGCGGATGTCCTCGGCCACGAGGTCGGTGGGAACCTGGTTCCGCAGTCCCTCCTCGGCCCTTTCCGTCGCGCTGAGGATGCCGGCCAGCAGCGACTGATGGCGTGCGCTGGTCAGCATGACGGCATCTTGGACGCGGTTCTCGCGGACGAACGAGTCGATTTCGCGAAGCACTGCATCGAGGTTCTCGCCCTGTTTGGCGGAGATGGGGATGAGTTGTTTGTTTCGCTCGGAAGGGTGGGGGAGAAGGTCGGACTTGTTGCCGATGAGGATGATTTTTGTCCCGTCCGAGTTGACAGTTTGCGGTACGTTGGCCAATTCCGCCTCTATTTCTTTGTCTGATTTCCGGGCATCGACGACCCACAGAACGATGGCAGCCTGGCGGATGGCGTTGAAGGTGCGTTCGATGCCGAGCCGCTCGACCGTGTCGTCAGATTCTCGGATGCCTGCGGTGTCGATGAAGCGGAAGAGCGTGCCGTTGAGGGTGAACGAGTCTTCGATGGTGTCGCGGGTGGTGCCGGGAATATCGGAGACAATGGCCCGCTCGCGCTGGAGCAGTGCGTTCAGAAGGGTGGATTTCCCGACGTTCGGCTCACCTGCGATGGCCACGGGGATACCGTTTTTCAGCATCGTGCCCCACCGGTAGCTTTGTAAGAGCCGGTGCACTTCGGCCTTGATGTTTGAAAGCAGGTCGAGCAGGGCGGTGCGGTCGGCGAATTCCACCTCCTCCTCGCTGAAGTCGAGTTCCAGCTCTATCAACGACGCCATCTGCAGGAGTTCGTCGCGCAGGACGGCCATCTTGCCGGAAAGTTCGCCCCGCAGCTGCTGCATGGCGAGTTGGTGGGCACTTTCCGACTGTGCCTCGATCAAGTCCGCGATGGCCTCCGCCTGCGGAAGATCCAGTTTCCCGTTGAGGAAGGCGCGCTGCGTGAACTCGCCCGGCGCGGCCATTCGGCATCCGTTGGCAATCAATAATTCGATGATTCGCTGCTGAATGAAGACTGACCCATGGCAGCTGATTTCCACCACGTCCTCCCCGGTGAACGAATGCGGAGCCGCGAACTTGGTCACCACTGCCTGGTCCAGCAGCGTCTGTTTGTCCTCGGAATTGTCCACAATGGAGACGAATTTCGCCCGGTTCGGCTGTAATCCGGCAATGTCGGATGGTGTTTGGAAAATCGATCCGGCAATGCTGAATGCGTCCGGTCCGGAGATTCGGATCATGGCTGTGGCACCCATTCCGGGCGGGGTCGATATGGCGCAGATGGTGGTCATGTGGGGTTGGTGGTTTAGTAGTTTAGTAGTTTAGTAGTTTAGTAGTTTAGAGGGTTAGTGGTTTAGTAGTTTAGTGGTTTAGTGGTTTAGTAGTTTAGTAGTTTAGTAGTTTATAGTTAGTTATAGTTCAAAGCAAAAGAATCCTTGGTTGCCTTAAAATAGAGAGACTGCGGATCGCCTTGGCCAGCCAACAGCCAACAGCCAATAGCCAACAGCCAATAGCCAACAGCCAACATCCAACATCCAACAGCCAATAGCCAATAGCCAACAGCTAATAGCCAACAGCTAACAGCCAATAGCCAACAGCTAAAGCAACGACACATCGCCTTTCCCTTCGCGGATGATTTCCAAGGCGCCGCCGGTGCAATCGACCACCGTGGAGGGGATGTTGTCGCCGTAGCCGCCGTCGATGACGATGTCAACCTGGTCGCCGTAGCGTTCGTAGATGAGCTCGGGGTCGGTGGTGTATTCGATCACCTCGTCGTCGTCCTTCACGGAGGTGGAGAGGATGGGATGGCCGAGCTGGCGCACGATCTCGCGGATGATGTTGTTGTCGGGGATGCGTATGCCGACGGTCTTCTTGTTGCTCTGCAGGAGCTTCGGCACGCTGTTGTTCGCTTCGAGGATGAAGGTGAACGGCCCGGGGAGCACCCGTTTCATCGTTTTGAACACGCTGTTGTCCAAAGGCTTGGTGTAATCCGCGAGGTTGCTCAGGTCATGACAGATGAAGGTCATGGCGTTCTTTTTCTTACGCTCTCCCAAAATCTCCGTGATGCGCTCGACGCTCTTCGGCTTGAAGATGTCGCAGCCAATGCCGTAGATCGTGTCGGTCGGATAAATGACGGTGCCGCCGTCCTGCAGACATTCCACCACGGTGTTCACGGCTTTCGGGTTCGGATTCTCAGGATATATCTTCAGTAGCATAGTTTCAAGTTTCAAGTTTCAGGTTTCAGGTTTCAGGTTCTCAAAGTTCAAGGTTCAAGGTTCTAAGCTCTAAGTGCACAAAAAAAGAAGGGTAAGCTACTTATATCGCATCGCTACAACCTTAATGCCCTTGCTACATTCCTGTCCTGGGGGAGTTATAAGGGAGCAGATCGTATAAGACTTACCCGCTGCAAAAATACAATTTTTTCGATTCGGTGCGCTAATATCCTAAAATTTTCAGCATCGACTTGTAACTCTGCTCTTTAGCGAAGAGTTTGGTGCAGATTTCGCCTTCCTCGTCGCGGTAGATGATGATGTGTTTCGGCGCGGGGGTCATGCAATGCTGTATTCCGCCGTAGCCGCCGAGGGCGTCCTGGTAAGCGCCGGTGTTGAACAGTCCGATGTACTGGATGTCCTCCGGACTGTCGCTTTCGGGGTAGTTGGCCGAGTCGATGTGGGGGAGGAAGACGGCGTTGAGGTGCGACTCGGAGTTGTAGTAGTCGTGGCTGTCGCAGGTGAGGCCGCCGAGGAAGACGCGCTCGTAGGCCTTGTCCCAGTTGTTGATGGCCAGGATGATGAACTGCTGGTTGATGGCCCATGTGTCGGGCAGGGTGGTCATGAAGGAACTGTCGATCATATTCCACAACTCCCTGTCGTTCTGGCGTTTCTGTTGAAGCACGGAGAAGAGCGCGGCGCTGGCCTCGCCCACGGTGAACGATCCGAACTCAGTGAAAATGTCGGGCTCCTTCACGCCTTCGCGGTCGCAGATGATCTTGATCTGGGCGATGATTTCCTCGGCCATGTACTCGTAGTCGTAGTCGAAGGAGAGCGAGTTCTTGATGGGGAATCCGCCGCCGATGTTCAGCGAGTCGAGCTCGGGGCAGATTTTCTTGAGGTCGCAGTAGAGGTTCACGCACTTGGTGAGCTCGTTCCAGTAGTAGGCCGTGTCTTGGATGCCGGTGTTGATGAAGAAATGCAGCATCTTGAGCTCGCAGTTGGGGTTGTTCTTGATTTTGTCGCGGTAGAAGGGGATCACGTCGTTGTAGCGGATGCCGAGGCGCGAGGTGTAGAACTCGAAGCGCGGCTCCTCCTCAGAGGCGATGCGGATGCCGACCTTGCACTTCGTCTTGAGTTTCCGCTCCAACTGGTCGAACTCCTTTTTGCTGTCGAACACCGGGATGGTGTTCACGTAGCCCTGTTCCAGCAACTCCACGATGTTGTCGATGTAAATCTGCCGTTTGAAGCCGTTGCATATAATGTAATTCTCCTTGTCGAAGAGGCCCTGCTCATGCAGCGTCTGGATCAGGTTGATGTCGAACGCGGAGGAGGTCTCGATGTGCACATCGTTCTTCAGCACCTCCGACATCACGAACTCGAAATGGTTGCTCTTGGTGCAGTAGCAGTAGTGGTAGGCACCCTTGTAGTCGGACTTCGCGATGGCCACGTTGAACCAGCGCTTGGCCTTCTGGATGTTCGCCGAAATCTTCGGCAAATAGGTGATTTTCAGCGGCGTGCCATACTGCTTGATGATGTCCATCAACGGCACTTCGTTGAAAAACAGGTTGTTGTCCTCCACACGGAACTCCTCCTGCGGGAATTCATACGTCTGCGAAATCAGGTCGATGTACTTGGTTTTCATTGCCTCTTATTTGGTGAATTTAAAATGCCGCAAAAGTATATAAAAATTGAATATGGAACGGGCTGCATTCTTCAGGGCCGTCACAACGCCTCCACCACTTTGCAGATGTCGGCGAAGACATGCTCGATGTCCTGCATTCCGTTGATTTCCACTAATTTGCCTTGTTCGCGGTAATAGTCCACCAACGGCATGGTCTGGGCGAAGAAGTTTTCCACGCGGGCCTTGACGGTGGCGGGGGTGTCGTCGGCGCGCTGCTCGATTTCCGCGCGCTTGAGGATGCGGCGCTGCACCTCGTCCATCTCCACTTTCAGGTAGATCACCTTGGTGATGTCAAGGGAGGGGAAGAAAGTCGTGTCGTCGAGCATCTCCGCCTGCTTGATGGTGCGGGGCACGCCATCGAAGATGAAGCCTTTGCTGTCGGCGTGCTTCTCGATGTGGTTGCGCAACATGCCGAGGGTGATGTCGTCGGGACAGAGGTCGCCGCGGTTGATGATCTCTTGCGCCTTGAGCCCCAGCGGGGTCTTGTGGGAGATCTCGTAACGGAACAGGTCGCCGGTGGAGACGTGCTCAAGGTTGAATTTTTCGGCCATCTGCTTGGCCTGGGTGCCTTTCCCGCTGCCGGGCGCACCGAACATGACGATGTTTATCATAATGGGTTAGTGGGTTAGTGGGTTAGTGGATTAGTGGTTTAGAGGTTTAGAGGTTTAGAAGATTAGTGGTTTAGAAGTTTAGTGGATTAGTGGGTTAGTGGGTTAGAAGTTTAGTGGATTAGTGGTTTAGAGGTTTAGTGGGTTAGTTATTAGTTATTGTTATAGTTATTAGTTATAGTTATTAGTCATAGTTATAGTCATTAGTCATTGTCTAAGTTGGTAAATGTCATTGAGGTTGCGGCCGTAGCCGTCGTAGTCGAGGCCGTGGCCGATGACGAACTTGTCGGGGATGCGGAAGCCGACGTAGTGGACGGGGAGGTCCGCTTTGTAGGCGTCGGGCTTCATGGTCATGGTGGCGATGCGCACGTCTTTCGCGCCGGCCTTGGTCAGCATGTCGTGCAGGTGGATGTAGGTGCGGCCGGTATCGACGATGTCCTCGAGGATGAGGATCCGTTTCCCGCGAACGTCCTCGTTGAGGCCGATGAGGCTGTTGATGCTGCCGGTTGACTCGGTCCCGCTGTAGGAGGATACTTTCACGCAGGTGATCCGGCAGCGGATGTCTATCTGTTTCAGCAGCTCGGTGGCGAAAAAGACGGCTCCGTTCAGGGTGATGAGGAAAATGGGATCGTCGTCACGGTATTCCTGGGAGATTTCCGCAGCCATACGGGTGATTTCCGCATCGATTTGGTCGGAGAGGATATATTTCACAAAAGTTTTGTCAAAAAAGGTGACGGTTTCACTCATATTGTCTGAAAATTTCCGACTGCAAAAATAATCTTTTTACCATGAATTGTTCTTTCTGTTGAAAAAAAGTGTTGTTTTTGTATGTAATATGTTGATTGTCAGTCGCTATTTTTGTGCCGTTATGTGTCGAAAACTGCCTGTGCGGGGACAAAAAAAAAGAGTCCTCTTGGAAAAGACGCCTTAGACTTTCCCAAGAGGACTCGATCCGATATGTTTTTTTGAAGGCAGTGCCGTTATCTCGTGACGAAGACCTTCTTCGCGGGATGGTCGCCGACTTTGACGAGATAGATGCCCGTGGCGAGGCCTCTGTCGCCTACTCGGCGGCCTTCCATGTTGAACACGCTCACGTTGCAGCCGTCGCAGCCTTCCACCACGATGTTGCCGTTCTGGACCTTGACCGTGATGCTCTCCACGGCGAATTCTTCGATACCATCGACCACGTCGCTGCCGCTGACGTAGCAGTTCGCCTCAAAATGAGGTGTGCCGCCGCTGATGGTGTTGCCATTGGCGATGGACGGTGTTGAGGGGGCGGAGATGAACGTGGAACCACTGTTGGTGCCGCCAGGGCCGCCGCCAGGGCCGCCACCGCCGGGACCACCGCCTCCAGGACCGCCGCCGGTGCTGATGGAGGGCGTGTAGAATGCCACGGCGTTGTCACCGTAGGTTACAGTGTACCAGCTGTTTCCACTGACAGAGGAAGACTGTATGTAGGGCTGGTTGATGCTGCTGCCGTTCTCGATTCCGCCCACGGCAATGACGACACCGCCGTTGACATAAACCTTCTTCCCGCCCTCGCTGTTGGCGTCGATGGCCAACTCTGGAGAACGGGAGCCGATGGCATAGACCAGGCCGCCGTTGAGGTAGCAGTTGCCGTTGGCGTCGAGGCCGTCGTTGTTGGTCGCGCGCGAATAGACATAGCCTCCGGTGATGGTCAGGTCCTGGCCGGCGTTGATGCCGTCGTCGTAGGAATTGATAAAGACTTCGCCGCCGTTGATGTCCAGCGTGTTCTTGCATTCAATGCCTTCGGCGTTGGTGCCGGTGGTCGTCACCTTGATGTAGCCGCCGTCAACCACCATTCCGCCGCTGTAGGTGTAGCTGTTGCCGACCTGGGTCTTCAGCCCGGCCTTGATGCCCTTGGGCGATGAGTAGTAGCTGCTGCTGACGTGGTCGGTGTTGCCGGTGTAGTTGGTGTTCTCCGTTGTGCCGTTGTTGTAGTAGAGGCCGCCGGAGGTCGCCACGGTGATGGTGCCGTCGTGGATGGTCATCACGCTGTCGCACTTCATGCCCTTGCCGCCGGAGCCGGTGGCGGTCAGGTTGAGCGTGCCGCCGCTGACGGTCAGGTTGTGGTCGCTGCTCAAGCCGCAGGCCGCCTTGGTCTCTAAGTCGTCCTCATCCCAGGCGCCCTTGCCCGTGGTGGTGACAGTGATGTCGCCTCCGGAGATGAACATGTCGCCGGCGCATTTGATGCCCTTGGCGGCGGCAGCGGCGCAGGTGATGTTGATGGTGCCGCCGCTGATGTACATGTTGCCGGAGTCCTCATCCTCGTGGTCGGTGGTCTCGCCCGTCGAGACGTCGCCGTCGAGGTCGCACTGGATGCCGTCGTCAGCGGTGCCGCTGATGTTGACGGTGCCGCTCTCCATGAGGAAATATTCGTTGCAGGAGATGCCGTCGCCCACGGCGGAGGTCACGTTGATGGTGGCGTTTTTCACGCTGATGTACTCGCCGGCCTTGATGGCGTGCTTCACGTTGCCCACCACGTTGAGCGTGCCCTGCTGCTTGAATTCGGCGTGCCCCTTCACGTAGAGACAGCCCTTCTGCTCGCCGGAAGCCGCATCAGCGAGGGTGTTGGTAGTTCCGTTGACCACTTTCACGTTGATGCGCTTGCCGTTCTGGATGTGGATGGCGGCGCCGCTATAGACCGGGGTGGTGTTGGTCAGCGTGAGACCGTTGAGCTCGATGGTGGCCTTGTAAGACCCCGACATGTAGAACTCGCCGTCGGTCGATGTCCCGCTCAGTGTATAGGTGATTTCGGTGGCGAGGGAGTCGCTCTGCGCGATGGAGACATGCGCACCGCTCTGCGTGACGGTCAGGTAGGGGGCCACGTCGCTCGCCACATTGACCGTCGCCGTCGAGCCGTTATAGACGACTTCGACAGTGTCTTGTGCGACAGCGGACAGGGTCATCGCCAGGGCGACAATAAGAGTGGTCATTTTTTTCATAATGTTTTGATTAAGTTTGAAATTAGCCTGCAAAAATAGTACTATTTTGTTTATGTCGGGTTTGGCGAGATTGTGGAAAGTTTTGGCAAATTGTCAGATTTGTGTTGTCTGAAAAAGTGTATCTTTGCGCTGTTCATCTTAAAACTGTAAGAGTCTGAATCAGATAATTATACATGTCGATATGGATGCGTTTTACGCTTCGGTGGAGATTCGCGACAACCCGGCGTTGAGAGGGCAGCCGCTCATCATCGGCGCCCTGCCGCGCGAGCGCGGGGTGGTGGCCACCTGCAGCTATGAGGCGCGGAAGTACGGCGTGCGCTCGGCGATGAACATCAAGGAGGCCTACCGCCGCTGTCCCCAGGGCATCTTCATGCATCCCGATTTCAACAAATACAAGGCGGTTTCGGAGCAACTGAACGCTATCTGGAACACTTACGCCACGGTCTCGCAGCGGATTTCGCTCGATGAAGCGTATCTCGATGTCACTGCGCAGGCCGGCGACTGGGAAGGGGCGCGCCGCATCGGGCACCTCATCAAGCAGCGCACCTTGGAAGAGGTCGGACTTACCTGCTCCGTGGGCGTGGCTTACAGCAAGACCGCCGCCAAGATGGCCAGCGAGGAGGACAAGCCGGACGGCTATTTCGAAATCCCCACCGCCGACGACTTCGTGAACCTCATCATCGACCGTGATGTGAGCGTGCTCTACACGGTCGGGGAACAGACCGCCAAGAAGTTGCACGAGGTTGGCATACACACTGTGCGCGACCTCCGGCAACGCACCGACGATGTGGTGCGCCTGCTCGGCAAGAACGGCCAGTGGCTCACCCAGGTCGCTTTCGGCATCGATGACCGCAAGGTGGTGCCTTATCGTCCGCAGGATGCCAAATCCGTCGGGCGCGAGGTGACGTTCCAGAAAGATGTCGGCAATTATTATCTGTTGAAAGATGTCCTGCTCCTGCTGGCCCTCAGTGTGGTGCATCGCGCCAGCCGCTACAATTTGCGCGGAAAGGGGGTTACCTTGAAACTGACCTATTCCAACATGCAGAGTATCAGCCGTTCGCGTTCCATTCCCTTGGCCACCTCGTCGGCCGTCACCATCTATCGTGAGGCCGCCGCGATGCTCGATGGGGTGCGCTGGGAGTCTGCACGCCTCATCGGGGTGAGCCTCCACAACCTCTCCGCCCGCGAAGAGGGACAGATGGTCATCCGCGATCTTTTGGAAGACCAGACGCAGCAAGAGGACGAGCTTCGAGGGTTGCTCAATGCGTTGCAGGCCCGCTACGGCCTCGACTTCGCCGGGCACCTCGACCAAGTCGTCCAAATGGAAACGCTTCATAAGACGGTGGAGTATATGCGGAGGCATTTTCGGCCGTAAACGGCGGCGCTCGGGGGCGCGGTGATATGTGAAAAAATCGTACTTTTGCCGCTTCGTTTTACAGGACAGAAACCTTGTTTGTCGCACAATAAAGCTTATGAACGCGAAATTTGACGATTTAAGAGAGAAATACCCCGTTTTCACGTATGAGGGGTATCAATATGGCATCGAGAACGGGGATTTGAGCCTCGTTTTCCATTTTTCGATAGGGGAGGGGATCCATTTCTCCCCGAAGATGAGGTTGTCGGCCGGAATCCATACGCCCGACTGGAACTCATTCGACCTTAAGCAGTTGGAAGGCATTGTATTCCACATCGGCATGATCGAGCTGATCAGCTACTGGAAGTGCACCTGCAGCCCGACCATCCTGGTGAAGCCGTTCTCGCTCTCCGAGGACCAGCAGTGGTGGTGGCGCAAACTCTATTGGTACGGCCTTGGCGAGTTCATGTACCGCAACAGCATCGAGACCGACTACCTGCGATTCATGGACTTTGCCTTTCCCGAAGGGGCGCGACCGGCAGAGGAGTTGTCCTATCCGAAAGCGGAAAACGTTGACTCCGTGATTGTTCCCGTTGGCGGCGGCAAGGACTCCGTGGTGACGTTGGAGGAGCTTCGGCCTTCGCGCAAAGTGGTGCCGTTCATCATCAACCCTCGTGGCGCGACGCTGGAGTGCGCCCGCGTGGCCGGCTTCGACCGCGAAGAGCAAATCCTTGTCCTGCACCGCCAAATAGACCCGAAGTTGCTGGAACTCAACGCGCAAGGATTCCTTAACGGGCATACGCCGTTCTCCGCGATGCTGGCCTTCTACACGCCACTGCTCAGTGCGGTCACCGGCATCCGCGATGTCGCCCTCTCGAACGAGTCGAGCGCGAACGAGCCGACGGTGCCGGGCACCAATATCAACCATCAGTATTCCAAATCGTTGGAGTTCGAGACCGACTTTCAGGACTACGTGCGCGACTGGATGGGCGACTGCAACCACTACTACAGCCACTTGCGCCCGTTCAACGAACTGCAGATTGCCGAGAAGTTTTCGCATTATCCGCAATATTTCCCTGTTTTCCGGAGCTGCAACGTCGGCAGCAAGGAGGACAAATGGTGCGGCCACTGCCCGAAGTGTCTCTTCGCCTACATCATCCTGTCGCCGTTCATTGAAGACGGCAAGCTTCAGGAGATTTTCGGCCACGACCTGTTGGACGACCCGACATTGGAGCAGACCTTCGACGAGCTGTCGGGTCTTTCCAAAATCAAGCCATTCGAGTGTGTGGGCACAGTCCGGGAGGTCAACGAAGCCCTTCGCCGCATCTGCAACACGCACAGTGATAAGTATTTGCTGAAGCACTACATCAACGCCTCGCTTGCGCAGATGGAGGACGACATGTTGGAGGAATATTACAACATGGCGCCTTAACAATGTACAATGTATAATGTACAATGTACAATGTATAATGGGCAATGTACAATGGGCAATGAATAATGTATGATGTACAATGTGTGTTGGATGTGATGAAAGAACAATCGAAAATAAAGGGATATATAGCTGGGATTATTGCGGCGGTGGCGTATGGGACCAACCCGTTAGGGGCATTGTTTTTGTACCAGGAAGGCTTCAACCCGCCGAGCGTGATTTTCTATAGATTCACCTTCGCGGTGTTCATTTTGGGGGTCATCCTGCTGATTCAGCGGGTGCCGTTCCGTATCAACAGATTCGAGTTCAAGGTGTTGCTGTCGCTCGGTGTGCTGTTTGCGGCCTCCGCGCTGTCGCTCTACACCTCGTTCAAGCATCTCGACTCCGGAGTGGCCTCCACCATCCTGTTCGCCTATCCGGTGATGGTGGCCGTCATCATGGCGGTCTTCTTCAAGGAGCGGGCCTCGGCGATGATGATTCTCTCCATTGTGCTGAGTGTCATTGGCATACTGTTGCTCTACCAGGGCGACGGCGAAGTGAAGATGTCGCTGTGGGGTGTCGTTTTAGTGCTGATTTCCTCTCTGACGTACGCCGTATATATCGTGGTGGTGAACCGCTCGAAGATTTCGATGCCGCCGTTCAAGATGACGTTCTACATCATGATGTTCGCGGCAATCGTCATCGGCATCTACTCGTTCTGCGTGCCCGGCAGCCGCATCATGGCCATCCCGAGCTGGTCGGCACTGGGCTGGATCTGCATGGTGGCCATCGTGCCGACCATCATCGCCATGACGATGCTCAACATCGGCATCGCGCACGCCGGCTCGACCCCCACGGCCATCATGGGCGCGCTGGAACCCGTCACGGCGGTCGCCATCTCGGTCTTCGTGTTCGACGGCCTCTTCACGGCCCGGCTCGCGGCAGGCATCGCATTGATATTGGTGGCGGTGATGTTGATAATTAAAAATTAGGAATGGTGAATACACCTTCCAAAAAGGGCTGAAAGCCCGACCTATGTCAGCCCAGGGTGAGCGACAGCGAGCCCTGGGGAACCGGACCGAAAACCGGACCGGTTCCCCGAATCGCGGGAAACCGAATCGCGGGAAACCGGACAACCCACAGGCAAGGTTAAACGTTTGCAAGAAACGACAATCAATGTAACGAATAATAACGATAAGATGAAGAAATTTGCAGTTTTTGCGATAATGGCGGTGTACATGTCCGCAAGTTTCGCCCAGAATGTCGATGGCGGCGCCGCCGACCTGCTCAAGAAGGTCGCCCTGCAGTACCAGAAATATGCCACCCTGCAGTTCCACTACACCCTGAAGACCACCAAGGACGACAAGACCCTGGGGGTCAGCGAGGGGGACTTCTGCCTCAAGGGCAGCAAGTACAAAACCACATTCTCAGGCGTCCAGTACTTCTGCGATGGCCAGTCGATTTGGAGCTACGACAAGTCCGCCAAGGAGGTCTCCGTCTATGAGTACGATCCCGAGGACGACGGGAACCTGATGAACCCGCAGCGCATCCTCAAGGGCTGGGACAAGCAGTTCCGCGCCAAGTTCATCCGCGACGAGTTCTCGAACAACGTGCAGTACAGCATCGTCGATCTCACGCCCAAGACCGCACAGTCGTTCTACCGCATCCGGGTCTATATCGGGAAGACCTCGCTCAAAATCGCGAAAATCGCCGTTTACGAGAAAGACAACACCATATATACATATAGTATCGAGCAGTTCAAGCATGATATCCCGCTGGATGACAAAATGTTCGTGTTCGACGTGTCGAAATACCCCGGTGTGGAGGTCAACGACATGCGATGACTGTTGAAAAAATGTTGCTGCAGGTTAGCCGATTTTTCTTACTTTTGCAGCCGTTTTAGAAAGATAAAAGAGAAGAGATATGACACTGATTAAGTCCATTTCCGGAATCCGGGGAACAATTGGGGGAAACATTGGGGAGAACCTGACTCCTGTCGATGTGGTGAAATTTACCACGGCATTCGCCACCTTTTTGCATGAAAAGCGCGAACGGGCCGCGTCCGAGGCTCTGGACGAGTCCTCGCAGTCGGACAATAGCAATCTGCAGGACGCAGATAGCTCCCGACGGGTTGCGGACAGTTCCAAGATGCGCATCGTGGTGGGAAGAGACGCCCGTATCTCCGGTGATGTTGTGAACCGTTTGGTTTGTAGTACGTTGCAGAGCATGGGCGTGGATGTTCTCGACCTGGGGTTCTCCACCACGCCGACCACGGAGATGGCCGTGATCCAGCATCAGGCTGACGGCGGCATCATCATCACTGCCAGCCACAACCCGATGCAGTGGAACGCCCTCAAGCTGCTCGACAGAACCGGCGAGTTCGTCTCCGGCGAGGAGGCCAAGCGCATCGTCGAGCTGACCGAATCCGACCAATTAACCTACGCGACAATCGACAAGTTAGGGAGCTATACTTTGTATGAAAACGCCATCCAGGATCATGTCGAGGCGATTCTCCGCCTTCCGTTGGTCGATAGGAACGCCATCGCCAAAGCCAACTTCAAGGTGATTTTGGACACGGTGAACTCCACCGGGGCATTGGCATTGCCGGTGCTGCTCAAGGCACTGGGTGTCAACAATGTGACGGTGCTCAACGGCGAGATGAACGGGGTCTTCTCCCACAATCCGGAGCCGATTCCCGAGAACCTGGCCGGCATCTGCAACGTGATGAGCCGCTCCAACTACGATGTCGGCTTCGTGGTCGATCCCGACGTTGACCGTTTGGCCATCGTGACGGAGAACGGCACGCTCTTCAACGAGGAATACACCTTGGTGGCCGTAGCCGACTACGTGCTGCAACATACGCCCGGCAACACGGTCTCCAACCTTTCGTCGTCCCGTGCATTGAAAGACGTAAGTGACAAGTATGGAGTGGTTTACACGCCTTCCGCGGTGGGCGAGGTGAACGTGGTGGCGATGATGAAGCAGACCGGCGCGGTGATCGGCGGCGAAGGCAACGGCGGGGTCATCTATCCCGAGCTGCACTACGGCCGCGACGCGCTCGTGGGCATCGCCCTCTTCCTCACCTACATGGCCAAGACCGGCAAGAGCTGCAGCCAGATCCGCGCCCTCTATCCCGACTACTGCATCGTGAAGAAGAAGACCGAGTTGAACAGTTCCGTGGACATGAAGGAGTTGTTGGACAAGATCGCTGCGAAATACGCCAACTACCAAGTGAACCGCGTTGATGGCGTGCGCATCGACTTCGATGACAGCTGGGTGCACGTGCGCAGCTCCAACACCGAACCCATCATGCGCATCTACGCCGAGGCCCTCACCCCGCAGGTCGCCGAGAACATCGCCAACAAGCTGATGGCCGACATCCGCGAGATGCTTGTGAGTTAGCCCTTAAAAAACTTCCTTAAGCAGCCCCGGAGGGGCAAAACGCACGCAGTGCAAATAACCCCACACAAGCGGAGCGCAGTGTGGGGCTCAAGGAAAGGAGGCCGTCACACAAGCGGAGCGCAGTATGTGGGGATGACGAATGAACAATAACTGACGAAATATACACCGAATGACAAAACGAACACATATCCGGACAATCACCCTGCTGCTGGCCCTGGTTCTGGGGACGGCGGGAGCGCTGCATGCCCAAAGCGAGGCGGTACAATACGGCAAAGAGAACATCAAACGGGATTATTGTGACGGATACAATATATCTATTAAAATCAAAGATGTGCCTGATCATTCCGTGTTGAACTTGTGGGCTTATGATTTTGGTAACGTGCGCCTGATTGACAGTACGGAAGTGAGAAATGGCAAAGCTACGTTTCGGAAAAAGAGCTCCTCAAAATCTCAGGATGATGTTACAGAAAGGATACATAGGGGATTCTATGATATTTCTGGGGAGGCCTTGTTTCCTGTTCAGGTGATTGTCAATCAGCAAACGAATTTTGAAATAGAGATTGATATACACAATCCCAATCAATTTACCAATCATACGATACAAAAGTCTGATGAGAATCAGCGGTATTGTACGCTCATGTTCACTTGGAATGAGCAAAAGGATGCGTTTTCGGGTGCGGAAGCAGTGGCTGAGCTGACCTCCATCATGCCACAGTCGTTCTTGGCACAATACTATCATTTAGAGAATGAGATTCTCAAAACGGCAAAATCGGATGACCCAACGGTTTATTTCGCTATTGGAAGTGCTTCTCCTTCTGAATTTCATCATGTTTTGTCATTGGTGGATTTTACGGATGCGCGACTCTGCCATTCTTCCTCTTTGATTTTCCAATTTATTCGTGATTATTTGACCTCAAACAATCGCGAGTCTGTGGATGAAATCATCACCGAGGTGGACACCATCCTCATGCGGGCGGCGCGCGGGGGACGTTACCAATGCGGGTTGTACGCGCAGTGGTTGTACAATATTTTCGACAAGACCGGCGACCCGTACTACGAACCGGTGATGCTGCACATCTACGACACCTACGACCGAGGCTGGATTTCCGAGGACCAGGAACGGCGCATCAAACGTAAAATGGATGTTGTACGCAGGCTCGCCCCCGGGGCGCTGATCCCCGAACTCACTGCCTACGACATTGACGGCAAACAGCACTCCACCAATGAGATACAGACGAAATACACAATCCTCTGGTTCTGGGATCCCGACTGCGACCATTGCCAGGAGGAGACGCCGATTTTGCATGATTTATACCAGAAACGGGCCGACGAGCTGAATTTCGAGGTCTTTGCCGTGGAGGTCAACGACGACTACGACCGCTGGAAGGCCTTCTCCGAGAAGCACGGCCTCGGCGACTGGATCAACCTGAGCACCTCCATGGGCGAAACCAGCGTCGATTACATCGAATATTTCGACATCGTCACCACGCCGGTGATTTTGTTGATAAATAATGAAAAAAAACATGCAATAATCGCACGGCAAATTTCGTTAGATGAAATTATGCAATTGATGGAACAATGAATGATGATGCATGACGATGAAAAAACAATGATTATCAATGTGACAACAAACAATGAGAAATAAAATGAGAAAGAACGTTATTTTTTTGTTGATTTCGGGTTTAATGTTCGGTTTTTTGATGTCGTTTGCCAATGCGGTGACGGCCCAGAACAACATCCCGAAGAACCTGCAGAAATCGAGGAACAACCCGGCGAACTACCGTGACGCGGATGGCCACGAGCTGGTTTTCAACATCAAGGACTCGAAAGACACGCTGGTCTATTTGGTGATCCACTACAACGAGAAGCTGATCCTGAAGGACTCCGTGAAGCCCTCCGGCAAGGGCAAGTTCGTATTCAAGGGCACCGACCGTTACGACGACGGCATGTACTCGTTGGTCTCCGGCGACAAGAAGCTCTACCTGAACTTCATCCTCGACAACAACCAGCATTTTACTTACAATTTGGACACCACCACGAACGTGGAGAACTTCTCGGTGGTGAACTCCCCGGAGAACGCCGAGATGCTGCGTTTCCAGAAGAAGACCGCCCAGGCCTCCAAGGACGCCAACGACTGGTCCAAGAAGCGCAAGGCATTCGAGGACGCCGGCAACACCGACAGCGCAAATTATTACAAGGAGAAGTTGACCAATATCAACAACGAGATGCAGGCCTTCATCGACGACCTTATCGCCAGAAACCCTGACTTCCTTTTCTCCAAGATGCAGAAATCCTACAAGAACATCGACATTCCTGAGTACAAAAAAGAGGACGGTGAGCCCGACTACATGAAGCAGGCCGCCTACTACCGTCTGCACTATTGGGACAACTTCGACCTCGGCGACCACCGTTTCATCTACATCCCCTCCTTCGAGCCGAAGATGAAGGACTACTTCCTGAAGCTGCTCTATCATCAGGAGTCCGACACCATCAACAAATATGTTGACCTCTTCCTTGCCAAGGCCGCGAAAGACACGTTCATGTACCATTACTGCACCGACTGGCTTTCCTACCAGTTCGAGACGAGCAAGGTCATCGGGCACGACGCGGTGTTCTACCATATCGCCAAGACCAACCAGCTGGCCGGCAAGTGCTACTGGCTCGACGAGGATGTGCTGGCCAAGTACCGGAAGCGCACCGCACGCCTGGAACCGATCCTGATTGGAAAGATTGCCCCAGAGCTGATCATTCCGGACACCACGCTGACGGATGACATGACCAAGTGGCACTCCTCTTACCGCATGAGCAAGCCCTACACCATCCTCTGGTTCTATGACCCCGACTGCCCGACCTGCAAGAAGGAGTCCAAGAAGATGCGCGAGGTTTATGACTCGCTTCAGGCCATCGGCAAGCGGAACTTCGACGTCTATGCCATCGCCAACGACGCTGATGTTGACCGCTGGAAGAAGTACGTGAAGGAGAACAACTACCCGTGGCTCAACGTCGGCGGCAACAAGGGCAACCTCGACTATCTCGAATACTTCAACATCTACGAGATGGGCAACCCGGCGATGTTCATCATGGACAACAAGGACCATCGGATCATCCTCAACAAGCGCATCGACATGTCGAATATACCGCAGTTTTTGGAGGAGTATGAGAAGATAGAGGAACTGAAAAAGAAGCGAGAAAATTAGTGCTTCAGATTTTTGAGACGAGAGGGGAGCCTGACGGGCTCTCCTTTTTTGTGGGGCGGGATCTGTTTTGGCTTAGGGAAAGGCAGACCGTTGCGGCGAAAATTTTTGTCGTACCATATCAAAAAAAATGTATTTTTGCCGCCGATTTAAAATTGAAAAATTATGTCAGAAATCTTACAAAAAGTACAATCCATCATCGCCGATAAACTGAGTGTCGATGTGGCAGATGTGACTCCTGAAAAGAGTTTCACCAACGATTTGGGAGCTGATTCACTGGATACGGTCGAATTGATTATGGAATTCGAGAATGCTTTTGGCATCAAGTTTCCGGAGGAAGACGCTGAGAAAATCTCCACGGTGGGTGACGCGGTCGCCTATATCGAAAATCTTCTTGCTTCCAAGTAAAATACTTTAGTTTACAAGAAACGTTTGTGATGACCCTCAAACGCGTAGTTGTAACGGGCATTGGTGCCTTAACGCCAATAGGAAATAATGTGGCCGAGTACTGGGACAGCCTTCTGCATGGCAGGTCCGGTGCCGGCCACATTACTTATTTTAATACAGAAAAATTTAAAACCCGATTTGCTTGTCAGTTAAAGGGTTACGTTCCGGAAGAGCATTTTACGACAAAAGAATTGTCGAAACTGGACCGCAGTGCCCAGTATGCCCTGATTGCCACGGAAGAGGCCTTGGCAGATGCCCGGATAGACTTTGACAGGCTTGACAAAGAACGGGTAGGTGTGGTCTATGGCACCGGCATCGGCGGCCTGACCTCCTCCGAAGAGGCTGTGCAGCAGTACATGCTTCAGGATCGCACGCCCCGCTTCAGTCCGTACCATCTTCTGCGGGTGCTGGCCAACACCGTGTCGGGCAGCATCGCCTTGAAGTACGGATTCACGGGTCCCAACTATATCACCACCTCCGCCTGTGCCTCGTCGGCGAACGCCATCGGCGACGCTTGCTACGCCATCGCCTTGGGCAAGTCGGACATGGTGGTCACTGGCGGCACCGAGTCCTCCATCATCGAGCTTGCCATCGGAGGTTTCAATGCTATGCGCGCCCTTTCGACCCGCAACGACGACCCCGAACATGCCAGTCGCCCCTTTGACAAGGACCGTGACGGTTTTGTGATGGGGGAGGGGGCAGCTACGCTCATCTTGGAGAGCGAGGAACACGCGCGCGCCCGCGGAGCCCGCATCTATGCGGAAATCACCGGCGTGGGCATGTCGGCCGACACGTACCATATCGCCGCTCCCGACCCCGAAGGAAAGGCCGCTTTCCTCTCCATGCGCAATGCACTGCGAAGCGCCGACCTCCGTGCGGAGGATGTCGATTACATCAACACGCACGGCACCGCCACGCCGTTGGGCGACCTCTCGGAATGCCGCGCCATCGGGAAATTGTTCGGCGACCATGCCCCGAAATTGGCCATCAACTCCACCAAATCGATGACCGGCCACTTGTTGGGTGCCGGTCCCGCCGTCGAAAGCGTCGCCATCCTCTGTTCCATGCGGGACAACTTGGTGCATCCCACCATCAACTTGGATCACCTCGACCCGCAGTTGCCTGCCAACTGGAACTTCGTGCCGAAGGAAGCCATTTCCCGCGAAGTCAACGTGGCCATGTCCAACTCTTTCGGTTTCGGCGGCCATAATGTCTCCCTGCTGTACGTGAAATACAAGGAGTAGTCTATGCCGTTGTCAGACAAAGAGATACGTACTTATTTCAAAAATATTTTCGGATTCAGGATTCGTCATGTCAATTTGTTTCGGACGGCGCTGGTGCACCGTTCCATGAGCGGCTTGTCGGAAATCGGCCGGCGGGAGAACAACGAGCGTTTGGAATTTCTCGGCGACGCGGTGCTCGACACTATCATTGCGGACTACCTGTGCCACAAGTACCCCTTTGAGACGGAGGGCGGCTTGACACAGATGCGCTCCAAGCTGGTCAATCGGCAGCGCTTGGGCGACCTTGCGGTGAAGCTCGGGTTGCACAACATGGTGGAGACGGCCGGAAACATCAACTCCAAGTATCTGCCCGGCAACACGTTCGAGGCTGTGGTGGGTGCCATCTACCGCGACCAGGGCTACAAAAAGACCATGCGGATCGTGTTGGAGCATATTTTCCTGGTACATATCGACATGGATGCGGTCTTCGAAGAAACCAACGATTACAAAAGCAAGCTGCTGATTTGGGCGCAGCGCCACAGGCACAAAGTCAGTTTCGCCCATGATACGGAACCCGACTCCCATCGTGAACTTTTCCGCGTGCACGTGAACCTTGACGGCCGAACTGTCGCCGAGGCGGTCAGCAATTCCGTGAAGGAAGCGGAGCAGCGGGCATCGGAAATGGTGCTGGTGGAGATGGGCGTTGACTGACCGTTCCCCTTCGGATTGTGCGGGTTTTCCACAATTGTTAACAACCTCTTGTGATGAAATGTTCATAAATCGGCGGAAAAATCCAGCTGAAATTTTGGATATTTGCCGCTCAAAACATTATTCAAGAGTAATTTGTGTAAGATATGGAAAACGAAACAATTACAACAAGCAAGGCACCGCGCACGATGTCATACAACCGTATTGACACCCTTTTGGGCACCACAGGCAAACTCACCCCGCAGGCGGTGGAGTTCGAGGAGGCGGTGCTCGGTGCCTTGATGATTGACGACAACGCCGTGACCGAGGTCCTCTCCATCCTGCAACCTGAAATGTTCTATGTGGAGGCCAACCAGCATGTGTTCAGTGCCATAAAGAAACTTTTTTCTGCATCGCAACCGATTGATGTGCTGACGGTTACCAATCAGTTGAAAAAAGACAAACAGTTGGAACTTTCTGGGGGTGCCTCATACGTGGCGGGTCTGACCACCCGGTTGAATTCTGCCGCCAACGTCGAGTTCCACGCTCGCATCGTGATGGAGAAGTTCATTCTTCGCGAGCTTATCCGTCACTGCAACTCGATTATAAACGATGCCTACGACGACAGCAACGATGTCTTGGCGATGCTTGACGATGCCGAGTCGAAGATTTTTTCCATTGTGGAGAACAACCTTAAACGCGACAGCAAGGAGTTAGGCGACGTGGTGAGCATTGCCCTCAATGAGTTGACGGAAATGCGTGATTCTCAGGATGATTTGCAGGGTGTGCCGTGCGGTATCCGCGCCATCGACGAGAAGACCGGTGGCTGGCAGAAGTCTGACTTGGTGATTCTCGCAGCCCGTCCCGGTATGGGTAAGACCTCCTTCGTGCTCTCTATCGCCCGCAACGCGGCCCTCGATTTCGACAAGCCTGTGGCCTTCTTCTCCTTGGAAATGTCGGCCACTCAGCTGGTGCACCGTCTTTTCTCCATTGAGTCGGGCATCCCCTCCGACCACATCTCCAAGGGTACGCTGTCCGACGTGGAGTGGTCGAAACTGTGGGAGAACGTTAGCAAGCTGAACAGCGCGAACCTGCTCATCGACGACACCCCTGCGCTGTCGGTCTTCGACCTGCGTGCCAAGTGCCGCCGCCTGAAGCATAAATACGACATACAGATGGTCATTATCGACTATCTGCAGCTGATGCAGGCGGGAACCGACAATTCGAAGCACGGAGGCAACCGCGAGCAGGAAATTAGCTTTATCTCACGTTCTCTCAAGGCTTTAGCGAAGGAATTGAACATTCCTGTCATTGCATTGTCGCAGCTGAGCCGTGCGGTGGAGACCCGCGGCGGATCCAAGCGCCCGCAACTGTCCGACCTGCGTGAGTCTGGCTCCATCGAGCAGGATGCAGATATGGTGCTCTTCATCTATCGTCCTGAGTATTACCATCTTGACACATTTGAGGACAACACGCCGGCTGACGGGATGGCGGAGATTATGTTCGAGAAGAATCGTCACGGCAGCACGGGCAACGTGAAGGTGCGTTTCCAGAGCCAGTTCACGAAGTTCTGCGATGTCAGCGAGGGCACCTTCGGTATGGAAGGCGGCGGCTTTGCTTCGCCCTCGGCGGGCATCACGCCGAACGAGAACTTTTCTGCCGAATATTACGACAGTGCGGCCAATGGCGACAGCGGCGGGGGCAAGGATCCCTCACAGATGGAATACTCTGACGATTATGCCTTTTAACGATATTATGCAGTGATATGAAGAAGCTATCCATGGAGGAACTGGGGCGTGTGACCCCGGAGGAGTTCAAGAAGCAGCACAAGACGCCGGTGGTGTTAGTGTTGGACAACATCCGCAGCATGCACAATGTGGGGTCGGCGTTCCGCACCTGCGATGCCTTCAATGTGGAGCGGCTCTATCTGTGCGGCATCACGGCAACGCCGCCGCAAAAGGAAATCGCCAAGACCGCCCTCGGTGCCACCGAAAGCGTTGACTGGAAGTATGTGGAACATGTTGACGAGTTGGCAAAAAACCTGAAATCAGAGGGTTACGCCATTGTTTTGGTGGAGCAGACGGACACCTCGGTGATGCTTCAGGATATGGACTTCGCGCAGTATGAAAAAATCGCGCTGTTTGTGGGCAACGAGGTGTTCGGCATCTCCGACGAACTGCTGCCCTTGTGCGATGTTGCGGTCGAGATTCCCCAGTTCGGCACCAAGCACTCCCTCAACGTCGCCGTCGCCACCGGCATCGTGCTGTGGGAGGCGACGGAATCGGCCCGCCGCCCCAATACTCCCTGCCGATAAACTTCACAGACTATGAAATGTCTATCCCATAATATCCTGAGTTTAAATAGATTACCGTCAGAATTGTCATACGTGTCACTGATCAATTCGTATAATTTGTTGATTGACATCTCCTTAAGAATTTCTTCTTTAGGGAGTTTATCTAGCGAGTATGGACTAACTTCTATCCCTTTTTCTCGAAATTTCTCACAAACATCAAATTCCGACAATCTTGATTTTGGTTGAGTAAATTCCAAAAACAGTAAAAAATTCTTGGATTTATCCACTACATCAACAATATAATTCAGAGACACCGTATCAATACCTTGAACATTTTCTATTGAAGCAAGCACTATGTGTTCGGATAGAGAATCCAGTATACTAATGATATATTCTTTGGCAAGATTCAAATAATGGTCATTATTTTCAAGCCAAGAATCGACGTCACGCATCGTGGTTTTGACTTGACTGATCTCGTTCCCTATTGATGGTGCAATGTGACGGATACCCACTCTTAAAGTTGTTCCAACCAAATCATGATGTTGAACAAACCAAGGGAATGACTTAAGCCCCCAAAATTTTTCTGCGTTATTGGAAAATAGTCGGGTTATTTTCCTAAAGAAATAGCCGTCCACAGTTTCCGACAATTCGCTCTCATATATATTAACACGATAAGGTATCTTGTAACCAGACTCATTGACAACATAATCAACAAGCCGAGACTTCCCTATGCCAGAAGGAGCAGAAATCAGTATGACTTAAGATTTGACATGTTGCTGTTGAATCTCCGACAATAGCTTTCGTCTCCCTATCCTTCGGTCAATAAATATATCCATAATCGTGCATTATCAATTATAGTTGATTTAAATATTATTTCATTGCTAAAAACATGATTTTCTCACTTTGTGATAATATCAATTCTATCATTCTTCCGTCTATACTTTCTTTCGGAACGTTGCACTGAAATGACATCATCTGAATTTATCTGATTTAGCACAGCCTCACACTGCTCAAATGGAACAAGAGTGCCATTTAAGTATATTGGAACGAATGTTGTTAGAAACAGATTGAATCCTAATATGCATTCTTTTTTCCCTTTATCATTAAAAATTGGAGAATAAGCAGCATGTAACAACAAATCTTTTTTCGAATTTTTTGAAAAATCTAATTTCTCAATAGTGTCCCACGGAAGTTCTAAACCATTAAGATGGTAATGATATTGAATTTCACCATCTGAACACAACTTAAATATAGGATATGGGAATTTATCATCACAAATTCTTAGACAGTCTTCAAAACTATAATTTGTGACAAGCAGGAACGTGTCCTTTGGGTAAAACAAAGTGTGAAAAGGACCCACAATGCATTTGTACGGGCTATATTCTACACAAATCCTTGTGTGACTTAATACCTCTCGAATACTGTCACAATTACATTGGGCTTGCGCTTTAATTGCTATAAAGCTGCAACAACAAAACAATAAAATTCTGATTATTTTTGCCATATTACTCCTCATCGACTTTGTATTTATTCTTTTACAGGTCTCAATTTTTTTCTGTGTGAAATATTGAGACCGTTGAATTCAATTCTTCTCGCATTTCGAGCGTATTTTGAGAAGTGATTTCTTTAACTGAATAAGATATTTGTTTTGGTGCTTGTATCGCCATTTTTCTTGTTGTCGGGTGTCTTCAACATCATAACAATAAAGACAATTGTCCGTTGCCAAGCTATAATATTCATTGTCTGCAGATAGTTCGACATAATAGGTGATGGACAGCGGCAAGCAGTGTTCTTTGGGGGATTGTACGATTTTATTGGTCAAAGACCATATCTTTTTCTTCATTTTGCGAGGCAAAACTATCGAACAAACTGTGTAAGCGTAGTCTCTGGTTTCATTAATTTCAAGTGGCTGATCTACTTGCTCTCCTTCTTTAACCAGCAGTGTATCAGACATAGCCCCTAAAGAATATATGCTATATTTTAAGCCTTTGCCCTCATTTAACAGAAAGACACGCATACCATCCCCGGCGTTATAGAAACGCAGATTCTTTTCATCCATAGCCATATATGTAAGGGTTTGCATTTGGGCTATAAATCTGTACTCTGTGTCATTCTCCAATAATATTCGGTCGTAAAACAAAGGTGTGTCGGGATAGTCAAAAGTGTCATTCCCCGTAATGCATAATGTGTCGTGGAAATACAGTTTTTTCTCAACGACTTGACAATTGCATCGCTGCTGGGCAGAACAAAGACTTGCTGACAATAGCATTATCAAAAATAAGATATTTGATTTTACCATACTATTCCTCCTCAACTTTGTATTTTTTCAACCGTTTAACTATATTTTCTTCGGACAAAACAAAGTTGTTTCCACAAACTATGGCTACATCAAAGCCACCGGACTCTTTCTTTTGGCGATCATTGAGAATATATAGCATACCATTGTCAAAAAAGATTCTTTCATCCGAATAATGCCTTTTTAACTTTTCAAAATAGCCTTTCTTCCCGTAATTTATAACAACAAATCCAATCATGTTATTGCTTACATCAACAAATCCAACTTTCTTCCCTGAAAAATTGAACCATTTCAGACTCTCGGGCAGCATTTCGCTCAGCAGTGCGCTTTCATAACGGTTTAAGAAGGGGGAGTTGTCCAAACCTGTTTTGTCCATGTGATCCAATGTGTTTTTGGATATTCTATCTGGATTGAAGTAGAGTTCCAGTAAAACGACATACCCTATGCTGTCATTTTGATTGCTATATCTTACAAAACTGGGATTTTTTCTTTTAAGTTTTTCCAACGATCTGTACATTTGGATAAAGGACGCACATCTTAAGTAGCCCCCAAACAAGACAAAAGCATCGTATCCAACATCATCCCTGAGAGACTCATCCCGAATGATATAACAGATTAAAGGGCCAACATAATAATTTGTGTCACGATAGGCTATTGTTTCTTTTACCCCTGTTACAAATACTTTTTTACTCATAATGGTTGTCCCAAGATCACCTGAAAAAAAACAAACCTTTTTGTGACAAAAATCAAAAGAATCAATGTCAAAACAACAGTTAAGGAATTGCCCTTCGGTTTCGTTTAGCAGAGGGGAGGAGTCAACAAAGGGCAGTTCAGACATTTGTGTCTGAATGTCAATGGGTATCTTTCCGTGACGCGAAACGTGAAATGAAGTGGTATTATTTACATCAATCTTGTGCAAAGAAGCACAAGACTGAAATAGTAAAAATGCCAACAAAGTCAATAATACCAAACTGATAAAATGTCTATTCATAATTGCGGTAGTTGATTCAAAAAATAAATATATGACCACGGTCTGATGCCATTACCCCATAGATACATTTGGGCCGCTAACAGATATGGATGTATTCCGATATTAAAAACTCCAGATAAATTTAGTGCCCTTGAAGCATGGGTGACACAGCTGCTGATCGCTACACTGTAATGCAGTTTTCCAGCACTTTCTCTGGTGTTTAACCAATTTGCATAACCTGCAATTGTTGCTTTATTCACATCCAATGTTTGTCTCCAGATTTTTGATTCATTAGCAGTGTATGTACTCCAACAGTTTGTTCCTTTCATCCAAATCCAATTCCCGTATTTGTCAATATAACGATTTGGGCCCACCGAAATAATTCCATTTGGATCCGCATCCATCGGATTTCCGATACCTCTATCTTTACCGCTGTAACCAGTAGAGGTACCTGCATTCACAATTGCCGTGTGTCCCGAATCTCTATGTGCATGTCTTGTTACCAAATCAACCTTTTCAGGGTGAAAGCCTATTAACAAATCACTCAAGTTTGCCAACGCTCCCATGGCATACCCTAAATTTTCACTCCAATCATTGCCACTTTTCCAGAGCCAACCCCATTCATTGTTGGTGATGTCGTATGAACCAGCTCCAAAACAGATGGAAACGGGTGTTTGTCCACCAGTATAGATAAATGTTCCTACGGAGTTTGTAAAAGAAGAAGATATTATCCCGGCCGTATTTGCCAAAGGCATACCACAGCTTGTTACAGCCCAGCCAAGGTAACCACTTACGCCTCCAACAACAGCTCCTCCTGCCATATAGCCCCATGTCTTTCCAGAAGAATAGTCCCATTTGATAGGATTATAGTTGTTATTTGCGATAACCCCTCCAGTGTAAGCTCCAATAACAGCACCGATAATTACAGGAACGAACCAAGCGATCTCTCCACTTGGGTCTGTATATTGCAGCGGGTTGTTCAAACAATACGAATACCGGTTGTAGCTCTGCGTGAAACCGGGTGCCTGCACGAAGTTGTCGGGCGAGAAGAAGCGGGCAATCACAGGGTCATACAACCGTCCGTTCATATTGATGATTTTCAAATCGGTGTAATGTTCATGGCCGGTGAAACCTCTGTCAAAACGGGAAGTCCCCGCCAAATTGCCAGACAGTGTAGTGGTATCGAAAGCAGTCCAGTCGGCATCGGACTTCACATTCCCCCACGGATCGAAGTGCAACGCACGTATCACCTGCTTGCCGCTGTTGGTGACGTGAGTGTAACTGCCCAAACGGTCGGGGTGGACGTAGTACATACTGTCGATACCGTTGCAGCGCACGCAGATGGAGGCGAGACCAGTGGCGCCATAGATGTAGTTGTAGTGGGTGATCACTCCGGCGGCATCCACCTCCTTCTCATAATTGGCACTAATGTAGTAACGGATGCGCTCCACGACACTGTCGCGTTTGAACACCGCTTTTACTCGCTGGTTATCGGCACCATATTCCAACAGTATCTCCACATCGCCTTCCGCAATACGAGACGGCTGGTTAAAGACATTGTATTCGGTATAGCAATCGGATGCAGAAATGGCATTAGGGAAAACCTCATTGGTTGTTACTTCAATTACAGCATGTGGCTTGTCGCTGCCGTAGGTGTACGTTCCTGCTAAGGTGTTGTTCAGAATGTTGCCCTGCGCATCATATACGGTACTGAAAGTTTGGGAAACGCCGTTGAGCGTGCCTTGCGTGAATGAAGTGAGCCTGTCAAGGTTGTCGTACAGGAACGTCTCGTACTGGCTGTTCTTCTGGGTACGCTGGTTGAGTCGCCCCACATTGTCATAACTGTATCGAAAGTTTTGAATAGTTGAATCAACCGTGAAAGGGGATTCTTCAGGAAGATCCAACACAACCGAGTTTATATTGACGCCGCCAATTTCGGATATCGGTTCAAATCCAATAATAGGCGGCCTCTCGGGATTAACTGGATTGTAGTTTTTATTTCCGGTTTTGATGCGGGTCAGCAATCCGACCGTATTGTATTCGTACTCGGTGGCTGTTGCATTTCCATAGCCGCATTTTGTGGGCTGTCCGAAAATATTGTAGTTATATGCCTTAAAAATCTGTTTCCCGTTATCGTGGCGAGTGATTTCTTCCAAATAACCTTTTCCTGTATATGTGTAATCAACGGCAAAGCCATCGGGATAAGTCAGTGTTGCAAGCTGTCCATACGAATTATAGACATAAGATTCCGCATAGGCAGTGTTGTCAACATAGCGAACGTGCTGGGCAGGGCGACTAAACAAATCGTAATAATAACGTTCAGTATTCACCCCATCTATTCTCACCAAATACAATTTGCCTCGTCCTTTGTTTTGGTTGTTCTGATAATCATAGTAATATTGCATGTTTTTTGTAACGCCAGAACTGTCAATATATTGTCTTTGAATGATTCGCCCTATATTGTCATACGTTATTTTTAAGGTATCACCCCGTGCATCCACTTGTCTAACTATTTCTCCGTAGGCATTGTATTCATACGTGTTTGTGCCAGCATCTGGATCTTGCAATCGAATACGGTTTCCTCTCGAATCAGACCATGTGGTAGTGGTATGTCCATTCGTGGTTGCTGTTGTGCGCAGCGTGATATGTCCATCGAGTGTGACGTATGTATAGTCGTACTGAATTTGACCGCCCAGATCAGAAGCCAAAACGATTCGTCCTGCAGCATCGGTAGTTTTGGTTGTGGATACTTGGCGAAGATTGTCTGTGACAGTAGTGCTGCAACCAGTGTATGTATAAGACAAATCTGTATAAGGAGCTTGCTCATTGACAACACGTCCGTATAAATCATAATTATAAGTGTTCCATATCTTGTTTGCATCAGATGTCCCTCTCATATAAGGCAGGGAAGTCTTCTCAACCTGACCGAGGGCATTGTAACGGGTGTCTGTATAGTAGCCGTTTTTACGGGTACAAATATTTCGTCCTAACAAGTCATAGTATTGTTCCGTCTTAAACGTCTGTCCCGAGACACTTGTAAAAGAATAGTATTTGGCATTTGGGATTTCTGTGTGGGTGTACCAACCACGTGTCACTTGTGTGGACGTGCCGTCAGGATGATTAACGGAGGTTAGTCGGCCAAACTCGTCATAAGCATAATTTGTCACCAAATCATTGATATCGGTTTCGGTGAGCACATTTCCCGAAGCCGGGTCGAATGTCTTTAAGGATGTGTGGCCTAATGAATTGGTTGTACTAACCATAAAGCGTCCCTTTGTGTCATAATTGTAACTTTGCGAACGCGGTTGGCAGCCATCGGCACTAACAGTCTGACTTGTAGGAAGACCGTACGCATTGTAGGAATATACTGTTGAAACGGTGCCAAACTGGTCGCTGACGGTTTTGGAGTGCAGTCGCCCTCCTGTATAGGAATATTGTTCTGTGGAGGTCATACTCAAGTTACTACCCCGCATAGTGGATGTGGTAGTTTTAGAGCCTAATTCGGTTGCCCGTGTACCACAAGGCCCTGTTACGGTTGTATATGTGTTTGACACCTGTTCGCAGGTGATGGTCTCATGCGATTGAATTGAGCATTTCTTTGTGGCTGTTGATACAACACGGCAATCCAAAGGATCTAATTGAGTGGATATTGTATCTACAATTCCGTCAAGTACATTGGAAATTACTATTTTTGGAGAATAGATGACTGTGCTTGATTTTCCGATTGGAGATACGGCTTGTGGAGCATAGATTGTTTCCTTAATCAGACCTTGATTGAACACGGTTATTCTGTGGGGAGCAATGATATCTTTGTCGTTAAACAAGCTATACTCCACTGCTGTTGTATGTCCAGATACTTCGTCATGTCGGGAAAAAAATGTAAAACCATAAAATGACATCCGTCTGTAGCTGAAAAGCGGACCGGTATAATTGAATGATATTTTGTTCAAAGATTCTCCGATTCCACTGCTTTGATACAATGTGTCAGGCAAGTATGGAAACATTTTCCGTTTCAGAACCGCTGGGAAATCGTTGGCAAGATAATATAACTGACTGTAATGAAATTTGTTTTGAACACCGACACCATCTGATATGGTCGATACATAGTTCGGATAACTTCCCTCATTAATAATGATAGAGACTGGAGCAAAATAAATGCTGTACTGAAATAAAACATCGATCTTGTTGTCTCCATTGACGTTCCCTATTTGGAAACAAAATCGATCATCGCAGTTGACAAGCGCACTATTGACCATCGTACTCTCATACAAATAGGTGTTGTTTGAGAACCCCTTGGTAAAAAACACACTGATGTTGGATCTGTTTGTGTTAGAATTGTAAATCACTTGCATAATGTCATCCTTGCCGTCGCCATTGAAATCGCCTATGATAGGTTCAAATAAAGGCTTGGAATGTTGTGTAGGTTCTGCAAAGGTATTGTTCAAAATAGAAATGGACATTAGTGGCCAGCTATAATATCCCTTGCCAGTACCTAATGCCATCGTCCACTGACGATTTGAATATACAAGAACATCTGTTATCCCATCTCCGTTGAAGTCCCCATAATAAGGATGATGATACTTGGTCGGGAATCCGTCGTTGAAGACATTTTCCATGTGATTGGTCGTAAAGGAATATTTGTAAACGGATGTGGTGGTGTTGCGTGTGACATATAACTCGGCAATACCATCACCATCATAGTCAAGTACTGCAGATGCATCAATATTCGTGGTTGCATTTGCAAGAGAATGTTCTACATATTGTTGTCCATCATAAATATAAACTAACATTTTTTGGGGATATTGCAAAGCAATGTCCGTCTTGCCGTCACCGTCAAAGTCTGCAAATAATACAATTAGTTCTGTATTTGGATTTGGTGCTATAAACAATGTACGGGTGGAATAGGATGTTCCAAGATAATCTACAGCATAGAATTTGATGGTACTATTAGTCTCAATTTCTGCAACAATGAGTTCATCCTTGCCGTCACCATTAATGTCAGCGGAATATGTTAACGGACGTTCCTGCGGATTTATAAATGAACCTGACGACATGAATTGAAATGTATTATCACCGTTGCCAGAATAGAATTTCCAGCCATAAGTCTGATGCCCGTGTCTCAATATGTAATCGGTGAAACCGTCTCCGTTAAAATCACCAGACACGATTTTCCCATTATCAGTGAATGGAGTTGTTGTATTAACATTTATAGACAAGTTTTCTTCTTGCCAATCCACAGTGGTCGGATTCAGAGGTGTCCCATCCGCTCCATATTCCGTCAAGCTTGTAAGTTGCACCGAAGATCCATATTCATAGTTCATTGTATAGTGTTTAACGGTGTTACCGCTATATTTGATCCAAATATGTTTTAACAGTTTTGTTTGTGGAAAACCATAATCTGCAACGTAGCGAACATTGCAAGAAGAATTATTACTCTCGTATTCGAATTCCACACTAGCGTATGGTGTCAGATTTGCGTTATCATTGCCCGTATAGTCAATGCGTTCAATCCACACTTCTCCACCCGATTGCCCATAAGTGTAGGTCATATAGTTCCCGTTGATGTCTGTTACGCGGTTAAGATACCATACAAGTACTGTATTTCCCACCATTTGTCGTGCATTCGTTGTGTTACCATATTCCAGCACACTACCATTATCAGCATATACCTTAAAATACTCCGGTCCCGCTCCGAGTGTACCATAGGGTACAACACGGGAATAATCTTCTATTTCAGAATAATAGGTTGCCTGAGACGCACCGTAGCTATATGGTTCTCGCACTAATAGCCGATTCCCATCCAAACAAAAACGGTCGTTTTGGTTCATTTGTATTGCTGTGCGATTGTTATCATGATAAAATGTCTGCGCCCTGCCCGAGTAATAGCAGAAAGCCCAGATAAGGACCATTTTACTCCTAATAATCCTGCATCTACCGTGCTGTTATAAACAATTTTTAGATTGGGCTGCACTCCTTGTGTCCCAGGTACAACTTCTATGGGAATATTATATGTCGCCGCTCCCATAGCGGTCACATCTGCACTTCCAGGAATGGCACCCACGGGAAGTGAAGTGTTTTGAGCTTTCACCACTAAACTAAATAGGCATAGTATTATCATTAAGCCTGAAAATTTGATTTTGAGCTGTGATTTCATAATTATGACTACTTTTTAATGATTTTCCAAGTTTCTTTTTTACCATTTAATGAGATAGTTAACATATAGACACCTGTTTTGTGCTCGGACAGATCTATAGTTACGGTTGTTCCTGTAATATGTGCCTCCGAAAGCAGTTGTCCTGACAAACCAAAAAGCTGGTAATAACTATTGTCAATTGGCTTTTCGAACTGCAACGTTACCAGACCGTGCGTGGGATTAGGATATATTTTTACGCTGTTCTTTCCTATAAATTCCTCATAATGTTGGTTTTGTTCCGAATCCCATGCACTATCTTGATGACAGTCAGATTTCAATGATTTATTGCTGATTTCGAGAACAGTCCTCGAAACACGGTTGCCAGCCGCATCGTAGTCGTATGAGTGGGTTACTTCCACTTGAGCGAAGCATGACAACGTAATAATTGATATTAGAAATGATACTGTGATTTTTTTCATTGTTCTTTTATTTTGTTGTTTGTTTTATTCCATTTATTTGTAATTATTATGTACCAAGAATTGTAACATCTACAGCGACCCTCAAGTCAATCCTAATTGTTGCTGTATGCCGCTGTTTCGCTAAAGAACAGTCCTGTGAAAGTGAACTGCAGGGAGGTGGTGTCACGATAGACCATCTGCTCCGGTATGTTCAGGAAGATGCGGTTGCCCTTCTCGTCCGTGTAGTTCAGCGAGCGGTCGGGCATGAGGAAGAAGTCCAGAGAGGTGAGGCCGAAGGTGTCTGTAGTGGTGGCAGTAACGGTTGTGCCAACCTGCTGAAGCTGAACAGCCGAAACGAACCTACAGTAGTTCCCGAACCCCATGCAGTCCAAATGAATCATCTCCCCATCAAACAATACACAGCCGGGACAATCTTTCGCTTCGTGACCAATTTGTGACACGATCATCGTCGTGGATGCTGTCTTACCGTCCGAGGGGATGACGAAGACCCTGTTAGGAGAGGGGTGGCGCATCTCAACGCTTCCGTTTTGTTTTTCGCAAGCACCAAGCAGCATGGCTGCAAGGACTGCCAATGTCAATACTCTTTTCATAGCATTCTGTTTTGTTGAATATACAATTGTCGTTTATTTTCGGCGGCAAAAATACCAACAATCGTCGAACAATTTTATACCCCACGCCAAAAATGTGTTCACTCACGCCGAAAATATGACGAAGTGCCGTGCGGATGATAATTTTAGGGAGGGGTATATATTTGATAATCAACAACTTATGTTTACATGGGATTTTAATGGCTCAAAATACTGTTTTGGGGTATTATCGCCCCGTGGGGTATTAACGGAAGGAATAAATTGGCTATCTTTGCCGCCGTATCCAAACATCAATGTTATGAAACACCAGAACACCTTTGTCACCATTTCGCTGAACATCCTGTTTTGCGCCGCCCTGCTGTGGTTCTTCTCACGGAACGCGTTCCTTCGCCCGTATTTGGGCACTCCGGCTAAGGAGGTGCTTTCCGGTTTGCTGCTGCTGGCCACGCTGTACGCCAACTACTTTGTCTTCTATCCGAAGCTGTATCGAAGCCACACTACTTTATATTGGTCTTCTGTTGTAATAGCTTGTTTGGTGTCAGGTGGCATAGAACTCGCTCTTGGCTACACGTTTATTTCAGAATGCCATGCAGTGATAATAACTAAAGTGGGATTATCTTATTATTTCTCCAAGCTTTTGATTTTTGTTTTCAGCCGCAACCTCGCATTCAATTTCTTCCCATATATGCTGAAAGAGAGGAAACAATTGCAACAGTCTTTGGAAACAGAGGTCAGGGTCGTTTGTCAATATGCCAGAATGCTTGATGTTTGCGACGGGGAGAACAACTGCCAGCACATACCCATTGACGACATCTTCTATTGCAGGAAGAACGGGAACGAGACGGACGTCTATACGGTGGGCGGCGTTAAATACACCCGCTTTTGCACCATCAAGTATTTGATCCAGCTCATCGGGGACGATGAGTTTGTCCGCATATCCCGCTCCTTCGTGGTCCCATTCCAGCACATCGCCTCGTGCGACGGAACGTCCCTGGTCATGAAGTCCGTGCCCTGGACGGAAACACCCCTCGCGTTCGATCTGGACACCCAAAGATACCCTCATGCCCCCGCCGCCATTGAGCAATATCTGCGCGCAGGCCATGAGGCCGCGGATGGCGTTCCGGCGAACGGCAAGGACGGAAAGGGCAAAAAAAGCTTGTCTGTCCCGCCGAAAGAGAAGCTCGACGCCGTGCTCGGCTACATCCGGGAGCACCCTGGCTGCCGCTCCACGGAACTCATGTCCCACACGTCCTATTCACAGACCACGATGGACAGGTGCCTGTTCGAACTCAAAAAGAGAGGACTTGTCGAATACGCCGGAAGCAAGAAAAGAGGTGGATACCACCTGATATTGAATAATCAGGAAAAGGCGGAGGCTGAATCTGTAAAAAAAGAGGATATGGTGGTAAAGAAAGAATCCGTCCAAAAGAAGACAAACTTGGAGAAACCCGATTCAGAGGAGCACGAATAAAGGAGGCTTTTTCTTTTGAAACGCACACGTTTGGGTAAACCATCATTTATTATTTGATATACCATATTGAAAAAAATGTATTTTTGCCATGGATATGCCGTTGCATATTCACTTTAAAATCCCAGCACCGCCATGCTTTTTGTCGGTGCTTTTTTGAACCTAATTTGTATCCCGTATATCAATGATTAAGTGTAAAAAATTGATTTATAATAAAATATCAAGTTCATGCAATTAACCCCACACAAGCGCAGCGCAGTGTGGGGCCCTGCAGACAAGCAAAGCGCAGTGTGGGGATGTCACACAAGCGTAGCGCAATATGTGGGGACCCTCAAAAAACAACCGTCATGAAGAAAACCCTAATCACCGCCACCATGATCGTCACCACCCTGATCACCGCCGGGCAGACGCAGAGCCCGACCGAAATCGCCAAGAAATGGCAGGAAATCCAGCAGCTCTGCGAGAAATACGACGACGGCGCGGACTCCGCCTGCCGCATCCTCAACGAGCAGCTCGCCGCCACGGCGAAAGACCCTGCGGCCAATGCCATCTGGCACAGCTGCTTGGGACAGTTCCTGTCGGAATACTACAACAGCAACCGCTGGAACATCGACAACCGCACCCGGCTCGCCGACGAAACACCCGCCGACTTCAAGGAGTGGGACGCGAAGACGTTTGTGCGACGCGCTCGGGAGGAGTACCTGGCGTCGATAGCGCATGCCACGGTTTCGCAGCAACTCTCCGCCGAGTCGTACAAGGCCATCCTCAACAAGTCGTCCGACCCTACTGCCGAACACACGCTGTACGACATCCTCGCGCAACGCTGCCTCTCTTTCCTGCGCTCGTGCATAGAGGGCGACGAGAATCCCGCCCCCGGGCTGCGGACCAATCCCGCCCTTTGGACTCCAGATGCATTTCTGACCGTTCCCCTTCAACCGGCGGCCCCCGACGATGACATCACCCGTACGCTCGCGGTGTATCAGTCGCTTGAGAAATTCCATGCCAACCGCCAACACGAGACGCTGAGGGTCAGTTACTTGCTGGAACGTTTCGACTTCATGCGCCTTCGCGGACTCGCTCCCGACAACTCTTTGACATGGTACATCGAGCAACTGACTCGGTGCAGCGAGGCTTTCCGCGACAAACCGGCATATCGCTACATGGCCTACAAGTTGGGCACGCTGTATGCGGAACGGAGCGGCGAATATGACCCTGAACTGCACCCCGAATACCTCAACGACCTCGTCACCGCCGCCTCTTTCTTGGAAACTTCCATCCAAAAAGAGTCTCCGAAGGAAAAGGCGCCCGAGTACTTGAATGAGGTCAGGGAGATGCTGAGGCAGATTCAGCATCCGGTTTTGGGGATTGATCCCTACCGCACGGCTTTTGTCCCCTCAACGCCCTTGTTAGTTGATATTGAATACAAGGACGTTGCCAAGGCCTACCTCCGTCTCGTCCCTGTTTCGCACGCCACCTATAGGCAGGTGGAACACGACGGGATTGCCAAGCAATATGACAACATCATGTCGATGAAGCCCGCTTTCGAGGGAACCGTGGAACTTCCTGAATTCAACGACCATCGGAAACATAATGGCCATTATGTCATGCCTCGTCAGAAGCCTGGCGGATATTTGCTGTTAATTTCGTCGCAGCCATTCCCGAAAAGCCACAAGGAGTGCGCCCAGATGTACTATGTGCAGGTTTCCGACATCCATGTCGTCGTCCGGGAGCTGAACCAACGGGTGGAGTATTGGGTGGTGAACCGGCAGACCGGCGAGCCGTTGGAGAACGCCGCCATCACCCTGACGACAGGGAAGTCCGCCAAGCGCACGGTGAAAACCGGCCGGAACGGAATGGCCGCGATAAGTTTGCCCAACGGCCGCAACGAACATTCGGACGTGGCGGTGGAATGGAACAAGCAGGTGTTGCATTTGATGGGTAGCAACTACTGGTGGTCCTATACTCCCGGCCAATCGACTAACCATAAGTGCGATCTCTTCTTGGATCGCAAATTGTACCGGCCTGGCCAGACCGTCTATTTCAAAGGGATTGTAAGCGAAACCGTTATAGAAAAAGAAGAGACTAAACATATCCGGATATTGCCAAACCAGGAGGTGACAATCTGTCTTCAGGACGCGAATTCTCAAGAAATTGATTCAAAAGTGTTGACGACCAATGATTTCGGATCAGTATCCGGGACTTTCGACCTGCCGACCGACGGGCTGACGGGTCAGTTCAGCATCATTGTGAAAATCAACGGTAATGAGTACGTCGGAAACGAACGTTTTTCAGTTGAGGAATACAAACGTCCGACCTTCGAGGTGACGCTGGACGCGCCCACGGATGCGGTCAAGGTGGGACAGACGGTCACGGTGAAGGGCAAGGCGGAGGCGTTGTCCGGCTATCCTGTCGGTGGCGCGACCGTCAAGTATGTGGTGACCCGCAGGACGGAGTTCCCGTGGTGGCGCTTAGGTCGCTGGCCGTCTGATGACCCGCGCGCCATCCTCAGCGGTGTCGCCGAAACCGGTGCGGACGGCTCGTTCACCATCGCGTTCCCCACCGAGGAGGACCTCGCGCTCAGGCGGTATGTCCCATTGTACATTTATAATGTAGAGGCAGTTGTGACGGATGTCAACGGGGAGACGCACACCGGGACTTCCCAGGTGCGGGTGAGTCGCCGCAGCCTGCTGCTGTCGGTCTCCCTGCCCGAAGAGGTGGAAATCGACCGTGACAGCATCCGTTATCCGCTCTCCCTGACCAATATTGCCGACGTGCCGCAGGAAGGGGAGGTCTGGTACGACATCTACCGCTTGAAGACCCCCGACCGCTTCTATTCTCCGGTTCAATCCGCCGACGCCACGCTGGTGCCGCTGCCCAAGTTGCAGGAAACTTTCCCGAACCTTGCCTTCCGGCAAGAGGATGACATGGAACATTGGGAGTCTGTCCACTTGGGAAGCGGACTGCTGTCTGTCTCCAAGGAGACGGAGAACTTCTTTGAGATTCCGCCCATCGATGATTTTCAGGACGGTTACTACAAGATTGTGTTCACGGTAAAAGACCCGGACGGGGATGACGTGGAGGTGGCGAAAACCGTGCACCTGTATCGTGCCCAAAGCAGGAAATGCACAGGCTACAAAGCCCTGTGGCATGATTTCAACCGTCATTTCTCGCAGAGGAACGGCGGCTATTCGGTGGAGGCGGGCGACACGCTGCGGTTCTCCGTCGGCACCGTCCTGAAGGACGCGCGGGTGCTTTGTGAAATCGCGCACAACGACTCGGTGGTGCATACGCAATGGTACCATCTGAAACAGAACATGATCACCATTGAATGGCCGACCCGGCCCTCCGACCAGGGAACGTTGCACGTGCATCTGTTCATGCAGGCTGACGGCAACACCTACGAGATTTCGCCAGACGTGCGGATTGTCAACCGTTCGCGGGACATCCGGTTCGAGTTCCTGCGTTTCCGTGACAAAACCCTGCCCGGAAGCCAGGAGGAGTTGCAGGTGCGCCTGACCGACAAGGAGGGCAGGCCGGTGTCTGCCGAGCTGCTCTGCTCGATGTACGACTATTCGTTGGATGTGTTGGGCGGACAGAACTTCATGCAGTTGCAATACGATTACCAATACCGTTTCCTCACGCTCCGTTTCGGCCGCAGTCTCGACACGGGGTCCTCTCTCTGGAAGAAAGATCATTTCAACACGTTCGGATTCCATTCCCCGGCGTTTTCCTCACAACCCTTGGTTTTGAAGAGTTTCTATTGTGGAGGGCTGCGTATGGGGCGATATATGGCAAAGGGGGAAGTTGTCCTCAATGTCGTGGAGGATAATATTTCGGTCAATACGGACATGGAGTTTATGGAAGATGAGGTTATGTATGAGGAACCGCCAATGGCGTTTACGAATGCGTCAATGATGCGGGTTGCTTCGCAAAAGGAGGCTGCAAAACCGGGAACCGCTCCTTCTGAGCCGCAGCTCCGCACCAACTTCAACGAAATCGCCTTCTTTTATCCGCAGCTGCGCACCGATCCCGACGGCACCGTCTTCCTCAGCTTCACCATGCCCGATGCCCTCACCAAATGGAAGATGCAGGGTGTGGCCCACAACCCAGCCTTGATGACCGGCCGTTTCGAGAAGTTCGTGCAGACAGCCAAGGACGTGATGGTCGTGCCGAACGCGCCGCGCTTCCTGCGCGAGGGCGACACCATGGATTTCTCCGCCAAGGTGGTGAACACCACCAATCGGCACATTTGCGGGCATGTGACGCTGCAGATGTTCAACGCGGCGAACAACCAACCGGTGGCTATGATTTTCGATTCTGCGGACGCGATGAATCGCGTCCCCGCCGGTTCTCAACAATACGACATCCCCGCCAACGCATCCTCGGAAATCCGTTTCCGCATCGTCGTGCCTGCTGATGTGCCTGCCGTCACCTACCGCATCGTCGCCCACAACACCGACCCGCAAGAGGTGGCCGGCGACGGCGAGGAGAAGACCCTGCCCGTGCTCACCAACCGCATGATGGTGACCGAGACGATGCCGTTCTACATTTCGGGCAAAGGCTCAAAAACATTCGTATTCAAAAAAATGCAGGATTGTACGGACGCGATGAATCGCGATGCGGACGCGATGAATCGCGTCCCTACGATGAAAAATTACCGGTTGACTGTGGAATGCACGCCCAACCCCGTGTGGTACGCCATCCAGGCGATGCCCTACATGATGGAATATCCGCACGACTGCCATGAGCAGATGTTCAGCCGCTACTATGCCAACGCCCTCGCCACGCACATCCTGAAGGCCAATCCCGTCATCGAAGAGGTTTTCAACCGCTGGCAGACGGAGTCGCCCGACGCTTTCTGCTCGGCCTTGGAGAAGAACCAGGAGTTGAAGCAGGTGGTGCTGGAGGAGACCCCGTGGGTGCTCGACGCGCAGCGCGAGGGGGCCAACAAGCAGGCTCTGGCCGCGATGTTCGACTTCCGGCGGATGGCCAAGGAGGAGACCGCCACGCTCAGGAGACTGCAGAAGGGGCAGAACGGCGACGGTGGCTGGCCCTGGTTCTCCGGCGGCAAGAGCAGCGACTTCATCACGCGGCACATCGTGGCGGGCTTCGGCCACCTCAAAGCCCTCGGTGTCAGCACCGACGTGGCCAACAGCACGCTCCGCAACGCCGTCTCCTACATGGATGAACAGATGTACAAGCGCTACCTCGACCGCAAGAAGTACCACTACGACTATATCGACGAGACGCACTACCTCTATGCCCGCAGCTTCTACAAAGACAACGTTTCCGCCCAGCATAAAGCCGCCTACGACACTTGCTATAAAGTGCTGTTAAACGACTGGAAATCAAAGTCTTTTTACACGCAGGCGATGATAGCGCTCACCGCCTGGCGCAACGGCGACCAGAAGGTGGCGAAACAGATTGTGGCCCACCTCAAGGATATGGCCCAGCACAGCGAGGAGATGGGCATGTTCTGGAAGAAGCAGGGTGGGGGATGGTTCTGGTACGAACAGCCCGTGGAGCGGCAGGCGATGCTGATTGAAGCGTTCCACACGATCACGCCCGAAGACGCGGAGTCGCTGGCGCAGATGCAGTTGTGGCTTCTCAAGCAGAAGCAGACCCAGCACTGGGGCACCACCAAATCGACCACCGAGGCCGTCTATGCGCTGCTGTTAGACAAGACGTTAGTGGCGGAAGACAAAACCGTGGCGGTGACGGTCGGAAACGTGCGCCTGCCCGACGAGACCGTGCAGTCGGAGGCGGGCACCGGCTACTTCAAGAAGTCCTGGAAGGGCGAGGAAATCACCGCCGACAAGGCCAATGTGCGCATCGAGAAAGGTACCGACGGCCCTGCGTGGGGCGGCCTTTACTGGCAGTATTTCGAGAACCTCGACAAGATTACCCGCAGCGACGACAAGAACTTGGTCATCGAGAAGCAGCTCTACAGGGTGGAGAACGCAGGCGACGGCGAGGTGCTGAAAGCCATCACGGCGGAGCAGCTGTTGCAGAAGGGCGACAAGGTGCGCGTGCGGGTGGTCATCACCGCCGACCGCGACATGGAGTTCGTGCACCTCAAGGACATGCGGGCCGCCACTTTCGAGCCGGTCAACGTCTTCTCGCAGTACAAGTACCAGGATGGGTTGTGGTACTATGAGGCCACGAAGGACGCGGCCACGCACTTCTTCATCGACTGGCTGCCGAAGGGCAAGTATGTCTTCGAATACACTCTCTTCGCCACGCAGTCGGGCGACTTCAGCAACGGCATCACGCACATCGAGTGCATGTACGCGCCGGAGTTCCAGTCGCACTCGGCCGGTGTGCGGGTGAAGGTGCAATAAAAAAAGGACACGCTTGAAAACGTGTCCTGGAGGATAGTTTTTTCGGTGCTGTAAGAGCAACTCAGACTTCGCTGTTCGGAGGTTTAGTTGAACAGTGTCTCGATTTGCTCGCTGTATTTCTTGATGAGCACGTTGCGCTTGAGTTTGAGGGTGGGGGTGAGCTCGCCCGACTGGATGGACCATTCGTGGTTCATCAGCAGGAAGCGTTTCACCTTCTCGGTGTCGCCGAAGAACTTGTTGTATTCATCGACGATTTTCTTGTATTTCTTCTGCACTTCCGGATGCTCAATCATCTCCTCGTTGGTGGTGTAGGAGATGCCCTTGTTGGTGCACCACGCGCGCAGGTCGCTGAAGTTGGGCACGATGAGGGCGGCGGCATACTGCTTGTTTTCGCCGACTACTAAGATATTGTCAATCAGGGACTCTTCGGCGAATTTGTTCTCGATGATGGTGGGAACCACGTATTTGCCGAAGGCAGTCTTGAACATCTCCTTCTTCCGGCCGGTGATTTTGAGTCGTCCCTCGGGGGTGAGTTCGCCGAGGTCGCCGGTGTGAAACCAGCCGTCGGGGTCGATGACTTCGGCGGTCTGTTCGGGCAGGTTGTGGTAGCCTTTCATCACGTGCGGACCTTTGGTGAGGATTTCGCCGTCGTCGGCGATGCGCACGCGGGTGCCGGGCAGCACCGGGCCGGCCGTGCCGATTTCCAGTCCGCCCTGGAAGAAGTTGCTGACGGAGATCACGGGGGAAGTCTCCGTGGCACCGTAGCCCTCCAACACGGGGATGCCCATAGCCCAGAAGACCTTCGAGATGCGGGGCTGGATGGCCGCGCCGCCGGTCACGATGACCTTCAGGTTGCCGCCCAACGCCTTGTTCCATTGGTTGAGCACCAGCTTGCGGGCCAGCTTCAGCTTGCGGTCGTAGCGTTTGCCAGGGTTGTCGCCGTACTGCAGCGCGATGTCGTTCGCCCAGAAAAAGATTTTCTGCTTGGTCTTGCTCAGCTTGTGCCCTTTCGCGAGGATTTTGTCATAGACTTTTTCCAACAGGCGGGGCACCGTGGTGAAGATGTCGGGTTTCAGCTCCACCATGTTCTCCTGTATTTTGGCGAGGTTCTCGGCATAGTAGATCGGCAGTCCGAGGTATTGCCACGAATAGTTCATCATGCGCTCATACACGTGGCAAAGAGGCAGATAGCTGAGAATGCGGTTGTTTTCCGAAGTGGGGATGATGGGCAGGATGGCCTCCACGTTGGAGAGGAAGTTGCGGTGGGTGAGCATCACGCCCTTTGGGAAGCCGGTGGTGCCGGAAGTATAGACCAACGAGACCACGTCGCTCGGGAGGATGCTGTCCTTGATCTCCTTGAGGTACTGCGGGGCGGGATTCGCCCTGCCTAACTCGATAACTTCATTTAAGTGTTTGTATCCTAATAGGTTACGGAAGGTATAGACGTTGTTCTTCAGGTCGGGCTTGTCTTCCAGGATCTGAGTGATCTTGCGCAGCAGGTCCCAACCGGCCACGAACACCAGTTTCACGTTGGCGTCCTCGAAGATGTGGCGGTAGTCGCTCTCGCTGATGGTGGGGTAGATGGCCACGTGGAGGGCGCCGATCTGCATGATGGCCATGTCCAGGAAGTTCCATTCCGGACGGTTCGGGGTGATGGTGGCCACGCAGTCGCCCTTCTTGATGCCGAGCTGCATGAGTCCGTAGGAGAGGTTGTTGACGATTTCCACGTATTTGGCGGTGCTGTATTTCACCCAGACACCGTTCTCCTTGCAGCAGAGGGCATCCTCCTTCGGGAACTCCTTGAGGTCCCGTTCGAGCATGTCGAATAATCGCGTCACTTGCATGTTATACTAAAGTTTAAAGTTCAAAGTTCAAGGTTCAAAGTTTAAGTTCTAAGTCTAAGTCTAAGTTCTTATTGCACGAAAAGTGCTTTTACAGGGTAGTGGTCGGAGATGAGCCAGCGGCCGTACTTGTCGGAGTTGAGGGTCTGGAACAGGACGGGGGTGGCGTTCTTGTAGAAGATGTGGTCGATGACGACGTTGTTCGGGGCGTTGCCCCAGCCGTTGAAGGTGCCCTTGCTGTCGGTGACGGGCGCGTCCTTGCGGGCCTGCTTCATCACTTTCTTCAGCGGCTTGAAGATTTCGTTCGAGATGTCGGAGTTGAAGTCGCCGGTGAGGAACACGGGGGCCTTCTTGTCCTTCACGAGGGTTTTGAGGCGCAGGGTGATCAGTTTTATGGATTCGCGGCGCGCCGTCTCGCCCACGTGGTCGAGGTGGGTGTTGAAGCAATAGACGTGCTTGCCGGTCTTCTTGTCGCGGAAGTAGCCCCAGGTCACGATGCGGTGGCAGGCGGCGTCCCACCCGCGCGAGCAGATGTCCGGTGTCTCGCTCAGCCAGAAGTCGCCGTGCTCGACGACCTCGTAGCGGTCTTTGTTGTAGAGGATGGCCATGTGTTCGCCGCCCTGCTTGCCGTCATCGCGGCCCACGCCGATGTAGTCGTAGCCAGACAGGCTGCGGTGCAGGTAGTCGAGCTGCACGAAATAGGCCTCCTGCACGCAGAGAAAATCGGGTCTCTCCATTTGGGCCATCTTCACGCAGCCGGCCTTGCGGTTGTCCCAGATGTTGTCGCCGTCGCCGGGGTTGTTGTACCGGATGTTGAAGGAGATCACCGTGACGGTGTCCTTCTGGGCCATGGCAGGCGCGAGGAGGACGAAAAGGAGGATTATGGTCAGAAACTTTTTCATGTTAATATATTTAAGTTTCGCATGTTTATATGTATCTCAGAAAAAAAAACTTTTCTTGCAAAGGTGTTGTCATCCCCGATGCCGAGACTCGCGTCCGCACGCTTTTTCCGGCTACGGCACATCGTGCCGATGCGGGACAATTCCCCTTCTATTTTAGAAGGGGTGGCCGTAGGCCGGGGTAGTAACATAGGCATCATCATTCCTTTTTTAATCATCCGCGTGCTCGTAATTCTCAACAATGTATTTCCTCAAATCCGCAAGCACGATGTTCACATGCTGCAGCACGTCAAAGTCTGTCGTGTGGAACACCTTCAAGCCGAGACTTTCCAGATACTTGTCCCGTTGTGCGTCATAGTCAGCCTTCCCGTTGTGTGAGCCTCCGTCAATTTCGATCACGAGTGCGAGCCTTTTCACGAAAAAGTCAACGATATAGTTGCCAATGACTTTCTGTCTGTCGAAATCAAGACCGTGGAACATTTTCTTGTGTACTTGTTTCCAGAACGCAATCTCGGCCATGTTGCCGACCCGTCGATTCTTGCGGGCATAGCCCAACAACTCCCTGTTTTCAGGAAGATTATGGACGTAATGGTCTTTGATTCGAATATCGTTGATGAGGTTCATTTTTTTCACAAGGAATTCTGATGTTTAATATTACTACCCCGCCCTACGGGCACCCCTTCTAAAATAGAAGGGGAGTTCGCCCGCGCCGCAGCGGCCTGCTGCGGCCGGAAACATTCTTCACTCGCTTGTTTTTCTTCTTTTTTTAACATGCGAAACTTGAGTTAATATATTCTCATTCTTAATTCTTAGTTCTTAAATTCTCAGTTCTTAGTTCGAAAAGACATACTGGATGATGTTCGCACCCATCTGCAGCGCTTTGGTGCGGGTGGCCTCGGAGTCCTTGTGCACGATGAAGTCCTCCCAGCCGTCGCCGAGGTCGCACTCGTAGGTGAACAAGAATACCATTCTTCCCTCCCAGAAGAGGGCGAAGGCTTGCGGGGGCTTGTTGTCATGCTCGTGGATCTTGGGCAAACCGTTAGGGAAGTTGTACTTCTGGTGGAAAATCGGGTGATTGTAGGGCAGTTCCACGAGTTCCAGCTCCGGGAACACCTTCTTCATCTGCGCCCGGATGTAGGGCGACATGCCGTAGTTGTCGTCCGCGTGCAGGAAGCCGCCGGCGATCAGGTAGGTGCGCAGGTTCTCCGCCTCGGCATCGGAAAAGGCGACGTTGCCGTGCCCGGTCATGTGCACGAACGGGTAGCGGAAGAGGTCTGCGCTGCCGACCTCCACGGTGGCCGGTTTTGCATCTAAGGACATGCCCAACTGCTGGTTGCAGAACTTGATGAGGTTCGGCAGCGAGGTCGGGTTGGCGTACCAGTCGCCGCCGCCGTTATATTTCAGCAGGGCAATCTGTTGCGCCTGCGCCGCCATGCACAGCAGGCACAAGCACAAGCTCCAAATTATCTTTCTTGTCATGGGTCTCGAAAAATTTCGCAAAAATATACAAAATTGCAATGCGTTCGGCGGCCTCGGGATTCCTCTGCTGGCGGCCCTGGAACGCTAACGTTTGACGAGTTTGAGGGTGCTGACATCGCCGTCGGTGCGCACGGTCACGAGGTAGAGCCCCGGCGAAAGGGTGGAGAGACCGAGGGTGCAGGTCTCGGCGGCAGGCGCTTCGGAGAGTACAGTCCTTCCTTCCGCATTGCGTATCGTGACTTGCCGGATGGGGTCGGGGTGGGCGAGGGTGACGCGGTCGCCGGCCGGGTTCGGCCACATCGTTGTTGTGCCGCCCTCATGGCCGTCGATACCGACGTGCCCGCCCGCATAGTCGATGCTGAAGCCCGCGTCCGTACCGCTTTCGTCCGTTTCCAGAATCAGCATCAGGCGGCGGGTATCCGTCACAAACGACGAGTCGGTGATGTGGCCGGTCAGGGAGAACATGTAGTTCGACTCGCTGACGATGTTGTTGTAGAAGTGCAGGTAGTCTCGCCCCTCTTCCAAGTCCAGGCTGTTGATGTGGAAGTGCACGGCGTTGACACCGTTCAGAAGTATGCGGAATCGGCAGTTGCTGAGGTTGTTGTACGTTTCGTCGCCGCTGCCGTCGGTGATGGTGCCGGTGATGCTCGTGTGCATCTTCGTGCCGCTGCAGAACACCTCCTGCGTGGTGCTGTAGTGTGCCCGGAAGCCGGTGCCTGCCAGCGTGTCTCCGTTGGAGGTGAAACGCACCTGCAGTTCCGTGACGCTCTGTTCCAAGTTGTAGGTCCCGGTGTCGTTGGTCAGTGTTATGGGAGTGAAGTTGGCGGAATTGCTGAACAGGGTCAGGGTGTCGCCTTGCGCGATTTGGTAGTCTATCTTCAGCTTGATGCCGGTCAGGTGGCTCACGTCAGGCTGTATGTTCCAGGTGAAGTCCATGTTGGCGGGGTAGGGGGCGGCGGAAGGGCTGCCGTCGGTGAAGGTGCCTTCCGCAGCGGTCAGCGTCAGGCTGCCGGTGAGTGGCTGCGGGGCAGGGTAGGCATACTGCGTGGTGTCGGGGTAGGCGTTGACGATGAGCTCCTGCGCGAGGTTAAAGTTGTAACTGCCCACAAACAGGGAGTTGGTGTAGAAGTAGTTGTCCATGTAGCCGCTCCACCCGAAGTTGAAGTGGAAGAAATAGTTGCTGTCAACTGTCTTGTAGCCGTCGCAGATGAAGCCGTGGCCGTTGATGTCGGGGACGCTCCAGCCGGCGTAGTACATCGGGATACGGCGGTTCAAGTGGCTGACAATCACGCTGTCCCAGTCGAGGTTGGTGGAGTCGCGGTAGAGGTATTCCGTTTCGGGGGAGTACTTGAAGAAGGTGCGGAGCACCCGTGCCGCGCTGTGGTTCTGCATGCCGGAGCCGTCGGGGGCGTAGTGCATATCGACGCCCACGCCGCAATGGTAGATGAGCTTGCAGATTTCCGGGTTGATGGCCGTGGGTACGTCGCACATGGCATTGTAGTCGTAGGTGGTGGCGCCGTAGTCGGCCGACTGCACGCCGTAGTGCTCATCGGTGTAGGAGTAGCTGCCGGTGCCGGTCTCGGGGAAGCGGAAGTAGTAGAGGAGCTGCGCCATGGCGGTGGCCACGCAGCCGGTCACCACGCGCCCGTTCGGGCCTGCAAGGTCGCGCGGACAATAGTAGTTGTAGAATTCGCCCTGGTCCCATTGGGAGAGCAGGAGCGGCTCCACCTCGTCGCCTGTGCGGAAGGCGGGCGCACCCGAGAGGATGGCCTCCCATTGGGTGGCGAACTGCGGCTGGACGATATGCTGCTTCCGAATCTGGTCGATCTGGTTGGCATAGTGGTTGATCCACATTTCGAAGGGCGGCACCACGTCGGCATCGCTGTAGATTTGGTGGTCCGAGAAGGAAAGTACCGGATAGGCACTCTTGTCGCCCGCAATCACCACGAATCCGTTCTCCGCGTTGAAGATGTAGAGCGACGGGCTGCCGGCATCGCCGATGGTCTTGGCGCAGCGCACCAGCGTCTTGCCTTGGCTTTCGAGGAAGCGTTGCGCGGCGGTGGCGGCCTCCTGCATGGTGACTGGTTGCGCGAAAGTGAGCCCGCAAAGGGCGATGCTGACGAGTGTAAGGTATATTTTTTTCATATCGAAAAGGTTATCAGTCAAGCCGCAAAAATACATTTTTTTTGAAAAAGGCGACGACTCGTTTTGTCAGGTTGTATTGGTTCCATGATTTTGAAGCCCGCCGAAAACGAAAAAAGTGTATCTTTGCAGATTTGTATAAAGTAGCATAAATATGTTAGGAAATTTCACATACGAGAATCCCACTCGCCTGCATTTCGGCGAGAACAGCTTGGACAAGCTTAAAGATGAGCTGGAACGTTACGGCAAAACGGTCATGCTCTCCTACGGGGGCGGATCTATAAAACGCACAGGACTTTACGACAAGATCCTCGCCATCCTGAACGAGGCCGGCAAGACGATCATCGAGGACGGCGGCGTGATGCCGAACCCGACGGTGGAGAAGCTCTACGAAGGCTGCAAAATTGCCCGCGAGAACGATGTCGATCTCATCCTCGCGGTGGGTGGCGGCTCCGTGTGCGACTATGCCAAGGGCGTGGCCGCATCCGCCTGGCTCGACGGTGACCCATGGCAAACCTACTACGTTGGAGGTCAGAATCCCGAGTCCGGCCTTCGCATTTTGCCCGTCGGTTGTGTGCTGACGATGGTGGGCACAGGTTCCGAGATGAATGGCGGCTCCGTCATCACCAACCATGCGCAGAACCTGAAGCTTGGCAAGGTCTTCGACAGCCGTCTGATGCCCAAGTTCACGATTCTGAACCCCAAGCTCACCTTCACGGTGCCGCAGTACCAGATGGTGGCCGGCATTTTCGACATCATGTCGCACCTCATGGAACAGTATTTCAGCAATGAGGACGACAACACCAGCGACTACCTTAACGAGGGACTCATGCGCTCGCTCATCCACAGTTCGCGCATCGCCGTGAAGAACCCGCAGGACTATGAGGCGCGTAGCAACATCATGTGGACGGCTACCTGGGCACTCAACACGCTGCTCAAACAGGGTAAGACGCAGGACTGGATGGTGCACATGATCGGGCAGGCCATCGGCGCGGTGACGGATGCCACCCACGGCATGACCCTCGCGTCGGTTTCCATTCCGTATTACAAGTACATCATGCACAGCGGGTTGCATAAATTCGTGCGCTTTGCCGAAAATGTCTGGAACGTCCGTCCCGATGGCAAGACCGACGAACAGGTCGCCACGGAAGGCATCAATGCCCTGGAAGATTGGATGCGTGAGATCGGTGTGACGATGAAGGCCTCTGAGTTAGGCGTGACTCCCGACAACATCGAGAAGGTGGCCGACGCGACGGTCCTTGGCGGCGGCTTCATGCAACTGACGCGAGACGACGTGGTGGAAATTCTGAAACGTGCGCTATAATTCAGAATCATGAATAATGAAATGAATTATGAATGGTAGATTGAACGTTTATTCAGATTACAGTTCTCCAATCACCAATCACTAATCACTAATCACTGAAAAATGGAAAAACGTTTTTGGAATGAATATCAGAAGGAAATCGCGGACGACCACTTCTTTTACGAGCGGAGTTGCATCCGGCAGACCTTCTTCCCTGGTTCGGAGGCGACTTTCCTGAACATCATGCGCAATGATCTCGGAAAGGACATCTACGACTCCTCGCATCAGCACACCTGCTCGGGCATCGGCTACCACTCCGACGTGGTGCCGTTCGAGACGACCATGACCATCGTGGCGCGGCTCTTCTCCCTGATGACCGAGCGTGGCTACAAGAATTACGTTCCCTCGTGCGTCACTTCCTTCGGGGTGATGACTGAGCTCATCGAGAAATGGAAGGAGCAACCGGAAATCTTGGAGAAGGCCCGGGAATATCTGTACAAGGCCACGGACCGGACGTTCGAGATGCCCGAGAACATCGTGCACCCGTCGGATCTGATTTTCAAGTTCCGTCTTGAGCTGAAGGAGAAGATGAAATACCAGCTGGTGAACCGCTTCACGGGTAAGCCGTTACGGGGTGTGGAGCATATTGGTTGCCACTACGCCAAGATTTTCCCGAAGCACGGCATCGGCAACGCGGAGTTTCCCTACGTGCTGGCCGGCATGATTGAGGCCTGGGGTGGCGAGGTGATTGACTACCCCGAGCGCCGGCACTGTTGTGGATTCGGCTTCCGCCAGTACCTCGTGCAGGAGAACCGCGGCTACTCCATCGCCAACTCCAAAAAGAAGTTCGAGTCGATGGAACCCTACGAACCCGACTTCATCGTGGCCAACTGCCCCGGTTGCGCCATGTTCCTCGACAAATGGCAGTACACCATCGCCGAGATGGAGCACAAGACCTACGACAAGGAGGGCTACGGCATCCCGGTGCTCACCTATGAGGAGTTGGCCAGTCTGTTGCTCGGCTACGACCCGTGGGTGATGGGCATGCAGCTCCATCAGGTGCAGTGCGAGCGCCTCCTCGACAAGATCGGTGTCGCCTACAACCCTGACGACAAGTACCGCGGAGCCTCCGGCAAGATTCTCCGTGCCCCCGAGAAACCCGAAGTGCTGAAGGTTTAGCTGTTGGCTGTTGGCTGTTGGCTGGCGAGGAACTGTTGAACCTTGAACCTTTTGAACTTTGAACTTTGAACATTGACCCTTTTGACCCTTTTAAACCTTAAAGAAAGAATGAATATCGCAATCATAGGCGCCGGCCCCGCCGGCATAGAAGCCGCCTCCATCTTGGCGGACAAACATCAAGTGACCCTCTTTGAAAAAGAGGAGAAACCGTTGTGCAACATCCGTGACAAAGCCTTCCTTTTTCCGGACTTCAGCTCGGCCGACGAACTGGCCGACAAGCTGGAAGCGAAGCTGTCGCATGAGAACATCGTTTTCAAGCCCAACTGTGCCGTGACGGCCATGAACCGTGCCGGCGAGCAGTGGACGCTGACCACCGTCGCCGGTGAGACCGCCGTTTTCGACAAGGTGCTTTTAGCCACCGGCTATCGCGTGTTCGACGCGCACAAGAAGGAGGAGTTGGGCTATGGCATCTACAAAGGCGTGATCACCTCCATCGAGATGGAGGAAATGATCAAGGGCAAACAGATCCGCAATAATATGGGCGAAGTGCCAAAGCAGGTCGTGTTCCTGCAGTGTGTGGGTTCCCGCGACGAGAAGTCGGGCAACCACTACTGCTCGAAGGTCTGCTGTGTGACGGCCGTGAAGCAAGCCGTCGAGATCAAGCGGCAGCATCCCGAGACGGATGTCTATATTTATTATATGGACTTACGGATGTGGGGCCAGGGCTTCGAGGAGATGTACCGTGAGGCGCAGGAGAAGTACGGCGTGAACTTCGTGCGCGGCCGCATCTCGGAGGCGGCGTCCACCTTCGACAACCGCGTGCAGATCAAGGCCGAAGACACGCTGCTGGGTATCCCGCTGACGATGAATGCCGACCTGCTGGTCCTCATGGTGGGCATGTGCGCCTCCGAAGGCACTGCCGCGCTCGCACAGTGTGCCGGCATCGACGGTCCCTACCATTTCGCGCAGAGCCTGTCGCCGCACACCGAGGACAACCTCACCGCCCAGCCCGGTCTCTACCTCGCCGGCTCCTGCAAGCGCCCGATGTGCATCGCCGACACCATCCAGGACGCCCGCGCCGCCGCGGTGGAACTCTTGTGAATGAAGAGACCATATATTTTTCCTTGAGAGGGCTGAAAGCCCGACCTATGTCAACCCAGGGTGAGCGACAGCGGGTCCTGGAGTATAACAAACAGAAAATATGAAACGAATAACGATAATAATAATAGCATTCCTCGCGCTCTTGGGCAGCCTCTCCGCCCAAACCCACTACACGTTCATCAGCCACCACAACGTGCTGAAGGAGGGTTACAACTTCTGGGTGTCCGTGCCAGACACGTATGAAGAGCAGAAAGGGGATATTCCGGTGGTGTTGTTCCTGCATGGCGCGAGTCTGTGCGGCAACGACCTCAACAGGGTGCGCAAGTACGGCTGTCTGGACGCCATTTCGATGGGTCGCGACATCAATGCCGTCATCATCGCACCGCAGAACCCGGGCGGGGCCTGGAACTCCGTGAAGGTACTCAACATCCTGAATTGGGTGACCAAGCGCTACGAGGTGGACACGAACCGTATTTACCTGATTGGTATGAGTTTGGGCGGTTTTGGCACAATCGAGTTCTTGGCCAATCACGGGGAGAAAATCGCCGCCTCGATGGAACTTTGCGGAGGCACCATCCGCAAGGATCTTTGCAAGCTGAATGACGTCCCGTTGTGGATTATACACGGCACTGCCGACAGGGCCGTGCCCGTTTCCCGTGCCCAGGAAATTTACGAGTCCATGAAGAGGTGCGGCAGTACCGACTTGCTTCGACTGGACAAGTGGGCGGGGGTCAATCACGGCGACCTCGCCCGGCTATTCTACCTGAAGCAAACCTACGACTGGCTGTTCGCGCACTCCAAGGCCGATAGTCCGCACCAGGTCAACAAGGACATCAAACTGAAGAGCGGTGACATGGCCAACGCTTACAAGGACATTAGCCGTGGCTCCAATGTGATTACGGTGAAGGCATATAACCGTAAACAGCAGGATCCCAACGACATGCGGCGCACCGATGACGGCGACGACGATGAAATGGCCGCCAGGGAGACAGCGGCATCCACTCCGAAAGCGGACACGCAAAAGCCCTCCACCCCGAAGCCCGCCGCCTCGAAACCCGCCACAGGTGCGAAATACCACACCGTCAAGCAGGGTGACACGCTCTACGCCATCGCAAAAAGACACCACACCACAGTCGATAAACTCTGCAAACTCAACAAGATTAAGGAAACCACGATTTTGCAGTTGGGACGGAAACTGCGGGTAAAATAATTAAGAATTGTGAGTTGTGAATTAGACAGACCCCTGCAAAAAAACATCTTCCTTGAAAGCCCTGAAAGGGCGTCCTATGTCAGCCCAGGGTGAGCGCAGCGAGCCCTGGAGCGAATGATGAATGAAGGACAATGAATGACAGAATGAATGTCAACGAATGAACGATAAATGAATTGATATAATGAACGAAAATATAAATAATGTCAAGCGCCGTTTCGGCATCATCGGGTTCGACCCTGCCTTGGACCATGTTATCGATGTGGCCATGCAGGTGGCCGTGACGGATTTGTCGGTGTTGGTGACTGGCGAGAGCGGTTCTGGCAAGGAGTCGGTGCCGAAGATCATTCACGCCTACTCGCCGCGCAAGACCAAGACCTACATCGCGGTGAACTGCGGTGCAATTCCCGAGGGCACGATTGACTCGGAGCTTTTCGGGCACGAGAAGGGTGCCTTCACGGGGGCTGTTGACTCCCGCAAGGGATATTTCGAGGAAGCCAACGGCGGCACTCTCTTTCTGGATGAGGTCGCCGATCTGCCGCTTTCCACGCAGGTGCGTCTGTTGCGTGTGTTGGAAACGGGTGAATATATTCGCGTGGGCTCGTCCAAGGTGATGAAAACCGACGTTCGGGTGGTGGCCGCCACCAATGTCAACATCGCCGACCGCATTGCCAAGGGGAAGTTCCGCGAGGACCTCTACTACCGTTTGAACTCGGTGCCGATCCGGGTGCCTGCCTTGCGCGAGCGTCCCGGCGACATCTATCCGCTGTTCGTCAAGTTCGCCGCCGACTTCTCCGACAAGTACCATTTCCCGACCATCTCGCTCACAGAAGAGGCACAGGCGATGTTGCGCGCCTACCGCTGGCCTGGCAACGTGCGTCAGCTCAAGAACGTCACCGAGCAGGTCTCCCTCATCGAGAAGGAGCGGGAAATCGATGCCGAGACGCTGAAACCTTATCTGACCGGTCCCGTCGGATCCAACCTCCCGGCGGTGTTGCCCTCGGAGAGCGAGCAGCACGACAACATGCAGCGCGAGCTCGTCTTCAAGTTCATCGCCGAGCTGCAACGGGAAGTGCAGGAGCTTAAAGCCACCGTGGCGCAGCTGACCCACAGTCCCGAGCTCTACCCGAAGTCCCATGCCCATGTTCTTCCTACGCATGAAGATACAAATCAACATTCTGATTATCAGATTGTAAAAACACATAGGCATGCAGATGAGGACCCCGAGCAATATGACGACTCTGAAGTCATCGAGGACACTGCGGACTTCACGATGGAAGGCTTGGAGAAGCAGGCCATCATCACCGCTCTGCGCCGTCACCACGACAACCGCAAGCTCGCCGCACAGGAACTTAGGATCTCCGAGAGGACGCTCTACAGAAAAATCAAAGAATACGGAATCTGATTGTTGGTTATTGGTTATTGAAGATGATGGATCGAAATACCCCTATATTAAAAAACAACTTCCTTAAGCAGCCCCGGAGGGGCAACACGCACGAAGTGCAATTAACCCCACACAAGCGCAGCGCAGTGTGGGGTATGTCCCACCTGTGCAGCGCAGTGTGGGGCGTATCCCGTCGGGTGGCCTCTCTGCTCGTGATGGTGCTGCTGCTCGCCGGTTGCCGCATGTCCGTCTCGCTGACGGGCGGCACGGTGGATGCGCGGGCCAAAACCGTAGCCATCGCGACCTTCCCGAACAACGCCTCCTTGGTGAACCCGACGCTGAGCCAAAGCTTCACCACGGCGCTGAAGGACAAAATCCAGGGGCAGACCCCATTGACCATCGTGGATACCGATGGAGACTACTCCATCGAAGGCGAAATCACCGGCTACACGGTGAATCCGGTGGCCATCCAGGGCAATGACACCCCCGCCATGAACCGCCTCACTATCACCGTCAGGGTGCGGTTCTACAACAAGTTCAACGAAGAACTCAACTTCGACCAGAGCTTCTCCCGCTACGCCGACTACTTCAGCTCGCAAAACCTGAGCAGCGTGGAAGCCGGTTTAGTGGAAACCATCAACGATGCTCTCACTGACGACATCTTTAACAAAGCATTCGTGAATTGGTAGTTTAGGTAGATTAAGGGATTAGGTAGATTAGGTAGATTAGGTAGATAAAGGGAGCCCTTTTCCGGACTCCCTTGTGAAATCATCATAAAGAATTTACGCGAGATTCGCGCGAAACGCGAAGCCTGTTTATCCGCGAGATTATCTCTTCACCACGAACCGTTTGGTCACCGTGCCGGCCTCCGTGCGCACGCGCACGAAATAGACACCGTTGGCGAGGGTGGAGACATTGACGGCCGTGGTCTCGCCCGTCATCGGGACAACTTGCACCAATTTGCCATACACGTCAAACACGTGCAAGTCAGCACTCATTTTTACATTATACATTGTACATTGTACATTGACGAAGTCGTTTGCCGGGTTCGGGTACAGCGTCACGCTTGCGTTGAGCTCATGGTCGCCGATGCCCACGCCGGTGGTCAGGTGCAGGGTCACCACACTGTCGCAGCCGTTGGCGGCAGTGAAGGTCTGCGTGTAGTCGCCGCTCTCGCAGTACTCAGTGCCGTTCCACGTGTAGCAGGCCTCGGAGGTCTCTACGACAAACTCGGATGCGGTACTCTGGTTGATGGTCAGGTGCAGCACCACCACGCTGTCGCAGCCGTTGGCGGCAGTGAGGGTCATCGAATAGTCGTTGCTCTGCGTGTAGGTGTTGCCGTCCGTCCAGGTGTAGCTGTCGCAGGCAGTCTCGTAGAGATCAGTTTGCACCGAGTGGCTGATGGTCAGGTGCAAGGTGACCAGGCTGTCGCAGCCGTTGGCGGCAGTGAAGGTCGCGGTGTAGTCGCCGGACTCGGTGTAGTTGGCGTTGTTCCAGAAGTAGCTGCCGCAGGCAGTGGCTTCGACAAGCTCAGCCACCGTCTGGTTGATGGTGAGGTGCAATGTCACGATGGAGTCGCACCCCGCCGCATTGGTGAAAGTCTGCGTGTAGTCCCCGGATTCGTTGTATGTCACGCCGTTCCATTCGTAGCTGTCGCAGGCAGTTTCCACGAGCTCCGTGAGATCCGTGGCGTTCACCGTCAAGTGCAGCGTCACGACGGAATCGCAGCCCGCCGCATTGGTGAAGGTCTGCGAGTAGTCTCCGGATTCATCGTATGTCACGCCGTTCCATTCGTAGCTGTCGCAGGCCGTTTCCACGAGATCCGTGTGATTCGTGGAGTTCACCGTCAAGTGCAATGTCACCACGGAGTCGCAGCCCGCCGCGTTGGTGAAAGTCTGCGAGTAGTCTCCGGATTCGTTGTATGTCACGCCGTTCCATTCATAGCTGTCGCAGGCAGTTTCCATGAGATCCGTGTGATCTGAGGAGTTCACCGTCAAGTGCAATGTCACAACGGAATCACATTCCGCCGCATTGGTAAACGTCTGCACATAATCCCCGGATTCGTTGTATGTCACGCCGTTCCATTCGTAGCTGT
>CAMVBK010000007.1:0-98951 GCA_947165685.1 uncultured Bacteroidales bacterium
GAGAATCTGCCTATAGATAAGATTATTGTGTCACCCGTCAACGAGCCTGACAAGGATGAGGTGGCCAAAGTTGCCGAGTCCATACGCGAGTTTGGCCTGCTCACCCCGATTACCGTCAGCCCTGTGGATGGAGGCTATCGCCTCGTGAAAGGTGCCAAACGTTTGCGTGCTGCCAGCATGGTCGGCATGACAGAGGTTGCAGCCTATGTTCAGGAAGGTGCAGTGGCGGCCGACATTTCCGACATCGATGTACCACGCATCCGCAGAACCATTAACCGCTGCAAAGACGGCTACATGGAAATCGCCGACTACAACGAGCTGCTCGACGCCGCCGGCATCAGCCGCAAGAAGTCTGTGGAGGTCTCCAAGAAAGAAGATGCCCTCGCCTTCGCCAAGGAAGTCGGCTGCAGCAAGGATGTGCCGTTGGTGATGAAGGTCGTGGGACCGCTGCACAAGAGCGATGTGGGCGGCGTGACCTTGGGTGTCAAGGACTTGGACACCGTGGCCAAGGAGTTCGACCGATTGATCGCCATCCCCGAGACCTACGCCGTGGAGATGTACCCGATGTTGGACGGCACAGATGTCTATATTGGCGCCATCCGCGACCCGAAATTCGGCCATCAGATCTTCTTCGGTTTGGGCGGCATCTTCATCGAGGTGCTGAAGGACGTGCAGAGCGCACTGGTTCCCATCACCGCAGACGAAGCCAAGGAGATGCTCACGAAACTGCGCGGCTACAAAATCCTGCAGGGCGTGCGCGGCCAAGAGCCCGTCAACCTCGACCTTTACGCCGACCAGATTGCCCGCGTGAGCGCGTTGGTGCAGGCCGCTCCCGAAATCGCGGAGATGGACCTCAACCCGCTGTTGGGCAACCAGCGCTACGTCACCGCCGTCGATGCCCGCATCCGGTTGGAAAAATAATCGCGAAACCATAGCGGAAAATGCGGAAAAGCGCGGAAACCTTCAGGGATTCCGCGCTTATTCGTTTCAGGTATCATCTGAATTATTTTGTTATCAGATATTTACAAATAAATTTTAATAAAGCGTCAGGTTGTTAGCCCGTCATAACAAAAAAAGTGTATTTTTGCGGCCATGATTATACTCATGGCTACGCGTGCCCGATAGCGCAATCTTTCCTGCGTTAATCTTGATAATGGGCACGCCAAACCACGAGTTTTATTGTTAACCTTATGAAAAACAAAAATAGCAATTTACCCCCACTGAGGATTGCCGTTTTGATTGACGGCGGTTTTTTTATCAAACGATTCAATGCCTTATACAATAAGGGAGGTGACATGTCCGCAGAAGAGGTTGCGCATGCAATGTAACACCATGGCACACTCACACGTAGGCAACAACAATATTCTTTACCGAATATTTTACTACGATTGTATGCCTCTCGAGAAGAAGTTCCACAATCCGATTTCAAAGCGAGTGGTGGATTTCAGCAAGACAAAAGAATGTCTTTTCAGAAAAGCTCTTTTTGAAGAACTGAAGAAAAAACGTAAGGTAGCTTTGCGTCTCGGTTCTGTGAAAGAAAACGGACAATGGCAAATTTATCCGGCCAAAGTGAAAGAACTTATAAAAGGAGATATTAGCGTGGACGATTTAACCGAAAACGATGTGTATTTGAACATCAGACAGAAGAGCATAGATATGAAAATCGGCGTTGACATTGCTTCGTTGTCTTTGAAACGTTTTGTTGACACTATAGTTCTCTTTTCTGGCGACGCAGACTTCGTCCCAGCCGCAAAACTTGCTCGCCGAGAAGGTGTTGATTTCATTCTTGATCCAATGAACGCCAATGTTGACCCGCAATTATTCGAGCATATTGACGGTATGAAAAGCGTTATCCCACCAAATACAAACAATCGAAAGAAGCAAAAACAAGCAAGACAAAAAACAGACACAAAGTGATCATTCGTTCTTCTCTCCGATTGCATTATTCAAGTACTCTTGTAAGATAATATTTTGGAATACGGCCTAGTTTACGTTTTCGTATTAACGATCATTGGGATATTTCTGCCGACATCGGGTTACTTGGAGCCCAATACACCTATTCTGTTGGGTGGAGACCTGCTTTTGGCATTACTGCAACAAGTGCAGGTCTGTGTTTTGCTTATCGCTTTTAACATTTTCAATCGGCTTGTTGTGTTCCTCCTACACAGAGAGTGCGATGCACAAATATGCTAAAGTGATGTTTTTGTTTCCCGACGCTCGGAAGCGTCGGCTCCTACGTGCCGGCTCGCCCAAATAACAATCAACAAGGATGGTCTCTATCCTATTGTTTCGATAAAACCGCAGGGATGCGGTTTGCTCCCAAACCGCCACAACCCGCGGTACGTCACCGCCGTCGATGCCCGCATCCGGTTGGAGAAATAATCGCGGAAAACATAGCGGAAACCAAGCAGGGCTGTCGCAATGCGGCAGCCCTGCTTGGTCATAAACAATTGTTCGATTATTCATTTCCGAAAAAAATAAAAGCCATACTGTGTGATAAAAAATTTATATCTTTGCAGCGATGTAACTTTCAGAACTTGATGAAAAGGACATCGCTAGAATTGGCGGAACATCGTGGGAATGGTGTATTTAATCTTAAAATATCCAGATTATGAAAAAAAATCTACTTCTCCCCTTCTTCATCGCCGCTTTGTTGCTCTCTGCCTTGAAGTGCGAAGCCCAAATGTCACTCGAGTTAAAAACAATCAAAGTCAACAATCTTAACCGGTGGACGAATCGTAAAGCCGATCCGACATATTTGCAAAATAGAGGTATGGTTTTGTCAGGCATATCGGTCTATGTAACAGCTGAATTGACCAACACGAATGATGCCACTCTGTATTTCAGCGAGGAGGAGGGCGTCGGCAGAGAGAATATCCGGTTGGCTTTGTACTTTTACGAAATAGGCTCCGGATGGAAAAAAATGTATTTATACGACCCACGCTCGTTTGATTTCAACGTCTTTCCGGAAATCAAGTCCCTCGCTCCTGGCGAAAGCATAACTATGGAAGCGGGTGTTGCCTTTCCTGCCAATCTTTTTCAAGACATGACCCCTGTGTACTATATCTCAGGCATCGTACCTTCCTTGTATCTGGCGTTTGAGATGCCTGGACACAACCCGATAATATCGGATTTTACGGATAATGTTTTGTTGAACGGCCGGAGTATCGAATCAGAGAAGAAGAATTGCTATAATTGCGCGGAGGTAAGCATACTCGCTGATGACCTTGATAGTTTTGAAGACTTGATGATGTGGACGACTCTTGGTGCTTCCGGCTCGAATTTGATGTCATTGTATGGAGAATCCTATTTCAACTATGCGCTACTGGAGAAAGCCTTCGTCTGCAATTTGGAATTCGCCCGAAGAGAGCTCTCCATCCTCAGGCATCCTTGATCATGACGCACAGGGAATTTCCGCATTGTTTCCTGTTGCCCGTAGAACAATTATTCATATCCAACTGCATGTTTGCGGTCTGTTTTTGTTGTGTTCCTCCGGCACGGAGAGTGCGATGCACAAATATGCTAAAGTGATGTTTTTGTTTCCCGACGCTTGGAAGCGTCGGCTCCTACGTGCCGGCTCGCCCAAATAACAATCAACAAGGATGGCCTCTATCCAAGTGTTTTTGATAAAACCGCAGGAATGCGGTTTGCTCCCAAACCGCCACAACATCGCGCTACGTCACCGCCGTGGATGCCCGCATCCGGTTGGAAAAATAATCACGAAGACTTTCGCAAAAACAAGAGGGACTGCCGCATTACGACAGTCCCTCGTTTTTTTAACCTCGTGGCCATCTCATCCCGCGAACGTCATCACGAAGGTGGTGTGCGGTTTCGTTCGCAACGTGAGCGTGCCACCCGAGAGCCGCATGATTTGACGCGAGATGCTCAGCCCAATGCCGGAACCGCCCTCCTTGGTCGTGAAGAACGGGATGAAGAGGCGCTCTTCCACCTCCGGAACAATGACCGGCCCGCTGTCGCTGACCTCCATGACAACATCCTCGCGCTCGTTGAGGAAAGCCCGCACCTCCACCCAGCCTCTCCCCTCTCCCAACGCCTCAACAGCGTTCTTCAACAAGTTTCCGAGCACTCGCCCGACCAAGCTCTCGTCCGCATATAAGAGCATATCCTCCGGCTCCACACTACAACGAAACTCCACCTCCCTGTTCTCCGACATTCCCTGCATCAAACGGATAGTCTGATCAATCAGTTTTTTAACGTAAAACAATGTCGGTGAGGGTGTTGGAATATGCGTAAACTGTCTATACGACTCCACGAATCCCTCAATGCTCTTGCCCGTGGAATGGATGACATCCAACCCTTTGTAGAGCTCAGAATCCTTGTCGGAAACTAACGCACGAAGACTTTCACTCAACGAGGTGACCGGGCTCAGGGCATTCATAATCTCATGCGTCAGAACGCGAGTCAGCGACACCCACGAATCTATCTCCTTATTATCCAACTCATTATGAATATCATTCACCGCCATGACACGAATATTCCGCTCTTGGATACGACTTTGGGAGATGTTCAGGGAGAGCTGACGCGGGATCTCGCCGTCATGCAAGGTGATGGTGCGGGTGTCACCCTCCGCCGAAACGAGCAGAACATCGGCCAGTCCCTCACTCACCCGGTCTAACTGCCGCAAATGGGTGAGTACCGGCAATCCGAAAAGCGACAACGCCGCGCTATTGGTCTGCGTCACGAAGCCCTGCTCATCGTAGGCGACAATCCCGGTACGCACACTCTCCAGAATCAGCGCGTAGTAACGCTCCTTGTCGATGGTCTCCTGCCGCGTGCGCTCCAACATCTCTCGAATCCGGTTCAGCGATTCGGCCATCACCCGATCGCTGTGCCTGCGGTCATCCTCCGGAAACGAAAAGCTGAAGTCGCCGCCTGCCACCGCCTCCGACAAGAACCTGATACGCCCGGAGTTGCGACGGTTGCGACGAACCAGCACGTAAGCCGTAACGCCCCACGCAAGGAGAATTGCTATCGTTATTACTACCATTTCTATTCGTTATTGTGCTAAGAATCGTTTCCGCTCTCCCTGGATTGACACATGTCATACTTTCAACCCACTGGGGAGATGCATCCTGTCATCGTCCCCAACCGTCCCGCTTAGATTCCGTACTTCTTCATCTTATTATATAGAGTCTGCCGAGTGATGCCGAGGGTGGCGGCCACTGCGGTGAGATTGCCGCCGCATTGGGTAATGCACTTTCGGATCATCTCCACCTCCATCTCTTCCAACGTAGTGATTTCATGGGCGTTATCCATCGCAATTGGGGTCGTCAACCTGAAATCCCGCGCCTGCAACTCGCCCCCCTCGCTAACGATGACCGCATGTTCCACAACATGTTCCAGCTCGCGGATGTTGCCGTACCACGGATGTTCCATCAGCTTGCGGACAGCTTCGGAACTCAGTTTGAGGCCCGATTTTCGGTATTTTTCGGCGAAAATCTCCACAAAGCGGTCAGCGAAAGGCAGAATGTCATCGCGACGGTTGCGCAACGGCGGGATCTCCAAATGGATGGTGTTGACCCTATAGTAGAGATCTTCGCGGAACTCGCCGCGCATCACCTTCTCGTCAAGCTTGCGATTAGTGGCGCACACGAGACGGAAATCCACTGGAACACTCTTGTTGCTGCCCACCCGGGTAATCGTGCGGTTTTGAAGAACCGTCAGCATCTTGGCCTGCTGCGGGAAGGGAAGGTTGCCGATCTCGTCGAGAAAAAGTGTGCCGCTATCCGCCTCTTCAATCTTGCCCGCACGATCGGCCTTCGCATCCGTGAACGCGCCCTTCACATGCCCGAACAGCTCGCTCTCGAAGAGGGTCTCCGACAGCGCACCCAAGTCCACCGTCACAAACGGTTTTCCGTGGCGAGCGGAAAGACGATGTATCTCCTTAGCCAACAATGTTTTACCAGTACCATTCTCTCCTGTGATGAGGATGGCGGCATCCGTAGGGGCAATTTTCTCCACCATCATCCGCAACTCCTGCATCGACGCACTAACACCCCAAAACAAAGAAGAAGCCATGCCGTCCGATGACTTGGAACTCGTCTTTCCCGTTTGGCATACGCGCGTCAAGGCTGCAACGAGGCGGTCGTTGTCCCACGGTTTCACCACAAAGTCGGCGGCGCCCTCTCTCATGCCCGCCACGGCTAATTCAATGTCAGCGTATGCGGTGAAAAGCACCACCGGCAACTCCGGGCGGAAACGTTTGACCTCCCGCAACCAAAAAAGCCCTTCGTTGCCCGTGTTGAGACCGGCAGAGAAATTCATGTCGAGCAAGATGACATCGGGCCGACACTGCTCAATCTGGCGCAACAACGTCACAGGCGATGGAAGCGTCACCACCTCCTCGAAAACACGCTCTAACAACAGTTTCAACGCCGCTAAAACGTTTCGATTGTCATCTACGACGATAATGGTTCCTCGTTTGTTCATTCTTCCTGTTTTGGATTCCACACCCTGTTACATCCCGTCCTCATACTTCACAAAATCTGTGCCAAAAATAGAAAATATTTCAATATCAGTGATATATGATTACATCGGAAACATAAAGGTGTCCAAAAAAGAGACAACGGTGTATGAAAATCACACTTAGTACTTCGGTTCCACCCCCATATTGAAGAAGATGAACGAGTAGATATCGACCACCTCGTCGATGGCCTTGTCTAAGGGCTTGCCGCCGCCGTGGCCTGCGTTACTCTCGATACGGATAAGATGCGGTTTGTCACCGATGTCGCTGTTCTGCAAGGCAGCCGCGTACTTGAACGAGTGCGCAGGCACCACCCGGTCGTCGTGGTCAGCGGTGGTCACCAAAATGGCGGGGTACTCCTTGCCGCTTTGGATAGAGTGCAACGGGGAGTATTTGTAGAGGTACTCGAACATTTCCTTGCTGTCTTCGCTGGTGCCGTAATCCACCGCCCAGTAGCGGCCAATGGTGAACTTATGGTAGCGCAACATGTCCATGACGCCCACCTGCGGGATCGCCACCGCGAAGAGGTCGGGGCGTTGGTTCACGACCGCGCCGACGAGCAGTCCGCCGTTGGATCCGCCTTGCAACGCCAATTTCTCCTTGCTGGTATATCCTTGACTGATCAGGAATTCGGCCGCCGCAATGCAGTCGTCGAAAACGTTCTGCTTTTTCAGCTTCGTGCCGGCCTCATGCCACGCCTTGCCGTACTCGCCGCCGCCGCGCAGGTTCGCGATGGCCAGCACGCCGCCCTGCTCCAGCCAGGCGACCCGCGTCGCACTGAAGCTCGGGGTGAGCGAGATGTTGAAACCGCCGTACCCGTAGAGCAGCGTGGGGTTGCTGCCGTCCATCTTGATGCCCTTCTTATGGGTGATGAACATCGGGACCTTGGTGCCGTCCTTCGAGGTGAAGAACTTCTGCTCAGTGACGTATTCGTCGGCGTTGAACTTGATCTCGGACTTCTTGTACAGGGTCGATTTGTTCTGGGCTACATCGTAGCGGTAGATCGCCGCCGGGGTGACGTAGGAGGTCACGGTATAGAAGGTCTCCGTGTCGTCGGCCTCACCGCTGAAGCCGCCGATGGTACCGATCATGTCGTTGTCGAGGTTGCCGAGGAACTTGCCGCTCTCATCGAAAATCTTCACGAGTGAGCGGGCATCCTTGGTGTAGTTGGCGATCAGCCGTTTGCCGACGTGGCTCACACCCGTAAGCACTTCGCCCGGGGTGGCGGGGATGACCTCCGTCCAGCCCATCGTCGTGAGGCTGCCGATCGGGATGCTGATGACCTGGTACTCCGGAGCGTTGTGGTTGGTCATCACGAGGAAGTGTCCGTCGATCTCATCAATCACGGCATAATCGTCCGTGAAATCGGTCACAGCTTTGATGAACTGCGCCTTCGGATTTTCCAAATCTTTGTAATACAGCGAATTGCCGGACGTGGATTCGCTGCCGTAAATCACCAAGTAGCGTTTGTTGACAACTTCGGCGGAGAAGCTGAGGTTCGGGTTGGTGCGGTCCTCGTAGGCCAGCCGGTCCTCTTTTTGGTCGGTGCCGACTTTGTGGTAGTAGAGTTTGCCGTTCTCGTTCACGCCGGAGAGCTCGTTCTTGGGTTCCGGAAAGCGGCTGTAGAAGAAGCCGTCGTCTTTCCAGGCGATGCCGGAGAATTTCACCCACACCAAATGGTCGTCGAGGGTCTTCCCGGTCTCGATATCCTTGACGTAGATCTCCTGCCAGTCGCTACCGTTGCGGGAGATGGCATAGCCGAGGTAGCGGCCGTCGTCAGAGATGTCGAGTGTGGAGAGCGCAACAGTGCCGTCATTGGAGAGCTTGTTGGGGTCGAGCAGTTCCACAGCCTCGCCGTCAAGGGAGTTCTTGTAATAGAGCACGCTTTGGTTTTGCAGACCGTCGTTGCGGTAGAAGAAATAACGGTCGCCCTTCTTCCACGGCGCGCCCTCCTTCGGGTAGTTCAGCAGGTCTTTCAGGTGCTGCTTCATCTTCTCCCGGAAAGGAATCTGCGACAGGAACTTGTCGGTCACCGCGTTCTGGGCCTTCACCCAGTTGGCGGTCTCCTCGGAGTAGTCGTCTTCGAGCCAGCGGTAAGGATCAGGGACGGCCGTGCCGAAATAGTGATCGACGGTGTCACATTTCTTGGTCTCGGGGTATTCCACCTTGGGAACCCCGCTGCTTTTCTTGTTGCAAGATACCGACATCATGATGGTGCTTAATGCTAAAATACTGATAATTAGATTTTTCATTGACAGGATATTTGAATTGATTCGTAATGCAAAGATAGATTTTTTAATCTACCGAACACATTGTACATAAAAAAGGGCACAGCTCCACGACCGTACCCCAATTTTAAATTTTAAATTCTTAATTAACACGCGCTTTCGCCGGCATTAGCCTGGCGCAGTGGTCGATAATGGCATTCGCATACTCAAAACCCGAATCGCATACTTTCTTGTTTTTTGTGCCGTCGTAGCCCATAAACAGATGCATGGCTTCATAGCCGTCCACAACGGAAGCCAGTAGCTTTTTGTCACGCTTGCCGGCCGCTTCCTTGTACTTTCCTATGTCAGGACGGCCCTTACGCTTGGATATGCCGAACAACGCGTCCAGCACAATCAGACAACCGCTCCACAGAGCGTTCCCCGCCATCTTCACGTACTTGCTGTCGTTATAGCGCTTCAATTCGGGATCGTAGTCGGCCTTCTCAATGACCTCCTCGGCATTGGCCACATACCGCCGGGCTTCTTCAATGGGATCTTTCTTTTCCATGATTTCCTTATATTGATGACATTCATCTTTAACGCCGCAAAGATACAACAAAAACGATTGTCAATCTCAAACATCAAAAAATATTTTTATAGTTAATAATCAACACTTTACAATTCAGCAAATATTTATTTTAAGAAATAATTGTTAACATCATTTTCATTTTTCAGAAAATTTCGTCACCACACACGCTTTTCGGGACAATATCTGCGGATTGCGAAAACACTCGAAAACAGCGGCAATTTCATTTGTCTGTGTGTATTCATAATTTATGTACATTTGCCGTTGTTTTGAATCAATCTGATGGAACAGGCACAAGACTTGCGAAAACTCGCCCGCGAGGCGCTGAAGCGACACTGGGGCTACGACAGCTTCCGGCCGTTGCAGGAGGACATCATCCTGTCGGTTTTGGAAGGGCGCGACACACTCGCGCTGCTGCCCACCGGCGGCGGCAAGTCGATATGCTTCCAGGTGCCCGCGCTCGTGAAGGGCGGCCTCTGCATCGTGGTCTCCCCGCTCATCGCGCTGATGAAGGACCAGGTGGAGCATCTCCGCGCCCGCCACATCAAGGCCGGCGCCATCTACTCCGGTATGCGCCAGAGCGAGCTTCAGGCCACCATCGACAACGCCCTCTTCGATCCCGAGTACCGCTTCCTCTACGTCTCCCCTGAACGCCTCCAGACCGAAAGCTTCAAGACCAACTTCGCACGCATGCCCGTCAGGATGATCGCCGTCGATGAGGCACACTGCATCTCCCAGTGGGGCTATGACTTCCGGCCGCCGTACCTCGAAATCGCGAAGATCCGGAAAGTATTCCCCGAAGTGCCAGTGCTCGCCCTCACCGCCACCGCCACTCCCGAGGTGGTCAAGGACATTCAGCAGCGGCTGGAGTTCAAGGCCGAAAACGTCTTCCAAAAGAGCTTTAAACGTCCGAACCTCACCTATTTCGTGGTCTATGAGGAGGACAAGAACAGCCGCATGCTGCGCATCATGAACCGCTACCCGGGCTCGGGCATCGTGTATGTGCGCAACCGCAAACGCACCGCCGAGACCGCCGAGTTCCTGCGCCAGAACGGCATCTCCGCCGACCATTACCACGCCGGCCTCGACCCGCGCGACCGCGACCGCAAGCAGCAGAGCTGGATGAAGGGCGAAACCCGCGTAATGGTCGCCACCAACGCCTTCGGCATGGGCATCGACAAGCCCGACGTGCGCTTCGTGGTGCACATCGACCTGCCCGACACCTTGGAGGCCTATTTCCAAGAGGCCGGGCGCGGCGGCCGCGACGAACAGCCCGCCGTCGCTATCCTGCTCTACGACCACAACGACATCGCGCAGCTCAAACGCAACTTCACCTTCACCTTCCCCGAACTCGACCGCGTGCGCGAGGTCTATCGCGAACTATGCCAGGACCACCACATCGAGCTCGGCACCGGACAAGGCCGATCGTTTCCCTTTTCCATGGAACGGCACGCCCACGCCGTGAAGATGAACGCCACACAGTACTTCAACGCGCTGAAACTGCTACAGAACATCGGCGTGATTCTTGTCTCCGAACATCTGCGCGAAAAATCCGAACTGCAGTTCCAGCTCGACGGCGACCAACTGCTGCGCTACCAAAAAGAGCACCCCGAATCCGAGCCGCTGATCACCGTCATCCTGCGCTCCTATACCGGAGTCTTCTCCCAATTTGCAGACATCGACGAACGACTGATTGCCAACCGGCTGGAAACCACGGAAGAATCTGTTATCGAACAACTTAAACAGCTCCGAAGCGAAAAAATACTCTCCTACCAGCCCCGCAGCAACATCCCGCTGATCGTCTTCCTCAAGGACCGCATCAACGAAAAATACCTCTACTTCGACAAGAAAATCTACGATTTCCGGAAGGAGAAGGCCGCAGAACGACTTGCCGCCGTGGAAAACTACGTCAAGACGGACAACGTTTGCCGGAGTCAGCTACTGCTGCAGTATTTCGGGGAGTGGGACAGCACCCCCTGCGGGGAATGCGACGTGTGCCGCCGACACCAGACGCAACGAATCCGAAACAAGTCTTTTGAATTGATTTCCAACGAGATAAAGAATCTTCAACAAGCGGGGTTCGCCCCGAAAGAGATTCTCGCCGAGTTGTCGAAAAAGTATGAGGAGCCGCAGATTGTGGAGGTGATGAGGTGGATGGCGGATTGATTTAGGATGTTTAGGATGTTTAGGATGTTTAGGAAGATTAGGAAGTTTAGGAAGATTAGGAAGTTTAGTATGTTTAGTATATTTTTTTGGGGGTGGGGTTGTCACAAATGGGGAGAGATTTCGTTATAAACATGATATAGTAAGGTATTCGAATTATGAAAAAGTTTTACACACTACTGATTATCAGCGTATTATCAACAAGCGGATCACTTTTCGCGCAGTACGCGCCGTGGCAGCCGTCGCAGGGGCCGTTGAACTTCAACACCATCTCGGCACCCTACGTAAAGTGCACCTACAGCACCAGCTTAGACTGGAGTGGCGACAATGAACCGCCCGCTATCACCAGCCCGGGCATCAACCAAAGTAACGGCAGAGTCTCGCACCGCATCGTCACCACCAACGGTAATGACCCGTGCCGCTGCGAAAGCCTTGGCGGGTCCAATTACTACCACGAACCCATCCTCCCCCCGAGCTGGAACATGGACTGGAACAATCCACAGGACACCGTCGTCATGTTGGGCTGCAACGATTGTTCCAGTGGTTGTGCAGTGTGTAATGACCACTCCCAAATCGAGTACTGGTTTTACCCGCAGGAGGGCAACAGCACCCTGTTGGTCATGTTCACCTTTGCCGAGGAAGATGTCACCACCCACAATGCCAGCAACCAGAACAACCAATGCCAAGGCACTTGTTATTCTACAAAAAACCCGCAATTCTACATTGAGGTGCTGGACGGGGAGACCGGGCAACTGATTCCGAGCGGCTACTACAAAAGGCAGAACGGCACGCCGAACCCCAACTGGCCCTACAACCGGTTCATGGCCTGCCCCGACGGTTGCCAAAGCTGTGAATCCACTCAGGTTGGTCCCGACCAATACGGCATCACCACTTACTATTGGGCCCATCCGAAGGCCACCCCCACCACATTCAACTTCCGCAGGTGTCCCTCAAGTCAAACCAGCGGACACTCGTCCCAAACCGTGGGCTGGTTCGAGTACAAGCCCATCGCCTTCGACCTGAGCGCCCACGCCGCGCAGCACCGCTCGGTGAAGCTGCGCATCCGCTGCTACGCCTGCTCCGCCGAATTCCACTGGGCATACTGCATGTTCACGGCCAAGATGATTCCCAACGCCATCCAGGTGGATGCCTGCGGCAACGAGGATGTGGCACTGTCGGTACCCCCCGGATTCAGGGAAACCCACTCCTACATCTGGCACTTCGGCTACGACTCCTTGGATGCCTGCAACCGCTACCTGAACGTGGACGATCCACCGGCCGGCATCACCTGCAACGGTCTCTACGACATTTACATCAACCGCGACAGCGCACGCCTCTGGCCCTACTACCGCTGCGAAATGTACTCCTACACCGGAGCACCCTTCGTTTATGAAGCACACATCAAGTCCTACTATCTGGATGCCGGCTTCGACTTTGAGCAGAAATACGACAACTGCGACCTGACCGTGCAATTCCACGACACCAGTTCAATCATCAGCGTGATTCCCCCGACCTCCGCCGGAGCCACGGAAGACACCATCGTGCAGCAAACACAGTTCATCCAATGGCAAGTGAAACGGTTCGGGCAGTTCATCCAGTTCGCCGAGAACGACACCACCCCCACCTACACCTTCGACAACTCCACCGTCGATACGACCACCGGCGAGGCCACCATCCGTATCATCATCCAAGATGAGGAGCAACGCTGCTCCGACACCTTGGAGAAGACCATCTTCCTGGACCTCACCGCCCTGCAGACCAATTTCGGGACCGACACCATCTACACTTGCGAAGAAAAGCTGCCTTACGTGTATGACGCGGCCTACTTCGGCGACACACAGAGCTGGTCCACCGAAGGCACACGCCGCGTCAAGTACGAAAGCTTGGGCTGGAACGGCTGCGACAGCTTGGTTGACGTCACCCTTATCATCCGCAAACCCAAAGTGAACGTCGTCTTCGACCTCGACTACTGCGACGAGTTCACCACCACTCTCTCGGCGGAAACGGAGAGCGACGTGACGGAATACAAATGGAACACGGGCGAGACCACCCCGAGCATCACCATCACCACGCCGGGCACCTACAGCGTGGTCATCACCGACGAGGAAGGCTGTGTTTCCGACCCGCCCGGCACCATCACCATCCCCGCCTGCAAGCCGTTCCTCAACTTAGCCAACTCCATCACTCCGAGCAACATGGATGGCATCAACGACTACTTCTTCATCCCGCAGAGCAACCTCATCCAAGAGCTGGAGTTCACGGTCTATAACCGCAACGGCGACATGGTCTATCACACCACCAACAAGGACTTCCGCTGGAACGGTTCCGAAAACGGCAAGCTCTTTGTCGGAGCCACTTACACATACACCTTGTATATCATTGATTACGAAGGCATCTCTTCCCGACACAAAGGGTCCATCACCATTCTTTAGGCACATTCATCAACAGAAAATCATTTTAATTTTTGGTAAATATGAAGAAAATAGTCCTATTTTTTGTTATTTTGGCAGGCATGACAAGTTTGCGGGCGCAGAATACCATCACCAACAGCGACTTCGAACTGTGGTCATACGGGAAACCAGTGAACTGGACGGTTGCTTTGCACGGCAACATCACCTCTTTCGTCAACCTCCCCGTGGAGGTGAATTTCGGCAGCAAATCCACCGACGCGCACTCGGGCACGGCTGCCGTGAAACTGCAGTCGGCCGACTTCTCCATCCCCTACACCCAATACAACTTCAACATCCCCGGCATTTTGCAGGCAGGTGAGTCGGAGGGTTTCTCCATTCCGTTAGAAGACATCATGGCCATCGTCCAAGCGATGCAAGACACCACCGGCGGCGGCTTTGACCCCTCAAACCTGTCGTCGCTGGCCAGCTTGGCCAAGATACTGGCTCCCGGCGTGCCCTGCACCGTTACCCCCACCTCCGTTTCCGCGTGGGTTAAATATCAACCGCAGGAAGGCGACCAGATGATGATGGTTGCCATGACCAAGCTGAACGGAACGCCCGTCAGTTATGCCTACGAAATGTTCAACCCGGCGAATCCGGACGCCTACGAACAGATTGCCGTTAACTTCAATGAAGCAGGCGCCGAATGCGACTCCATCATGATTATCATACTCTCCTCGCTGCAGATGGGAAGCAGCTCCGTACTGTGCGTGGACGATGTCAGCCTCAACTACAGCGGTGTCAGCATTTCCCTTTGGGGCAAGCACAATGGTGAAATCTACCCCAACCCCGCCAGCGACAGGCTTCACATTCGGCCGGCAAGCGGCAACACCTACCGCTGGACGCTCACCGACCTCACTGGAAAAACCCTGCAGTCGGGCGAAGCCTCTGGAGAGACCAACATTGACACAAAATCCTTTTCCTCAGGGATTTACCTGCTCCAAATTGACGAAGGAGGAGACCATTCCGTCACCAAAGTCGTGATACGCTGATGCAACCTGAAATCTGGTTGGCACCGCTGCACGGGATCACCTCCCGGACGTTCCGAAACACCCTATGCCGTCACTTTGGCGGCATAGATTTTTTTATGTCCCCGTTCCTGCCCGCGCAGCCGCAAGGGAAACTCAACCCGAAGGTCTGGCAGGACATCGACCCCGGCCTCAACACCGCCTTGCCCCTCGTTCCGCAGCTCATGGGCAACCGTCCGGAGGCTGTCGCGGAGACGATGGCAATGCTGCACGACCGGTGGGGCCACAGTCGATTCAACCTCAACATCGGTTGTCCCTCTTCACCCGTGGTGCGCCACACGCGCGGATGCGGCCTCATGCCCCACCCCGACCTGGTGGAAGCCATCGTCAGGGAGGCCACCAGCAAGACACCGTTCCGCCTCTCGCTGAAGATGCGGCTCGGCCTGCACGATGCTAACGAAGGACGGGAAATCCTGCGCCGGCTCAACCAATATCCATTGGACTTCATCGTCATCCATCCCCGTTTGGGCGATGAGCAATACAGCGGCACACCGCACTGGGACCTGTTCGAAGAATTCCTGTCCATCACCACCCACAACGTGATTTACAGCGGCGACATCTTCACGAGGGAAGACTTTTTGTCGCTTTCCAAGAAGTTTCCGCAGGTGAAGGGCTGGATGTTGGGAAGAGGGATGTTGCGGAATCCCTTCCTGGCAGAGGAAATCAAGGGCATGGCGACCGGAGACCGGCAAGCCCGCTTCCTGGCGTTTCACGAGCGGCTCACAGAGGTGTTGCTGCCTCTACGGGGGGAAAGCGGCACGCTGGCGAACCTGAAGGAGCTGTGGCACTATTTCGCGGATTTCGCCGACACGCCCGGCACGGAACTGCAGCAGCTGCTGCGCATCACGGAACTGGAAAGGTTCTCGCACCGGTCGCGACAGCTTTTGCAACCGAAAGGGTTGTAAAAAGTGTATATTTGCCGTTTGGTATTCCTTTCTAAAGGAATCCGCAATATATTGAATATCAAATTATTTAAAATAATAGAGTATGAAAAAGAATTTTATTTTTTTCAAGACAGCAGCTTTTATGCTTTGCTGCTTGATGGGTTTGGCGGGATTATCGTTCGCCCAAACCACCTACACCTTCAGCAACTACCCTTCCGGCACCCAATATGCAGAGAACGAGGTGCACGTGCTGGACAATAATGTCACCATCGTGACCAACCAGTGCCATTTCACCACCCAGTTGCGGGTGTATTCAAGCGCGACACACGACGGAAACTTCTACACCTACGCCCTGCCGTTCTACATCGACAGTCTGGCTTTTAACATGGGCTACAGAACAGATGACGTGAATATCTACGGCAGTACAGACGGTACAACCTGGAATCTTGTAGGAAGCATTCCCGTCACCGTATCCAACAATCAATATGCGAATTTCGGTCTTTCTTTCGGCAGCAGCAACTACAACTTTTTCAAATTCGATGTAGATGGAGACCAACAAATCCGCGTGACTTCCATGACCATTTACTACAAGCCGACGGGGCCTTCAGGCAATGCGGCACAGATGCCTTCCATCACTCCGGCTCCCGGAATCTACACAAGTCCCGTGACGGTGACCCTATCCTCTGAAACCAGCAACGCCTCCATCTATTACACCACCGACGGCACAACCCCGACCAATTCTTCCACACTTTACACCGCTCCTTTCACCGTCAGCCAAACCACTACGGTGAAAGCCATTGCCACGGCCGCGGGATACGCGAACAGCATAGTGGCCTCTGCCACCTACACCTTCCCGGTCTCGGTGAACAATATCGCCGACTTCAAGGCTCAGACAACGGCCAACCAGCCCTATCTGATTGCCAACGATGTAACATACGTGTTCGGGCAGGGCTACTACACCTACGTGAAAGACGCCACCGGTGGATTGCTCATCTACGGCAACACCATCACCACTCCTTACGAGGAAGGCGACCAAATCAGCGGACTGATGGGCACTCGCACGGTCTTTGCCGACCAAGTGGAAATGTCAGCCTCTCAAAACACTGATGCGGCAACGACAAGCACCGGCTCCGTATCCCCCGTTGTGGTCACCATGAGCGACCTGATCAACAACTATAGCACCTACGACGCGCAACTCGTCACGCTCGAAAATGTGAACTTCCCCGACGGGTTCACCGGCGAAAACCAGACCACCGTCACGCAGAGCGGCAGTTCCATAGTACTTTACAACCGCTTTAACATAGACACCACCCTTGCGGCCAACACCACGCTGAACGTCACGGGATTCGCAGCCATCTATAATGGGAGCGTTCAAATCTATCCTCGCCACAACAGCGACCTCAGCACGCAAGCTCCCGTCCTGACGCCCGCCCTCGCCATCACCGCTCCCGCTGACGGCAGCCAGTTCAGCACGTTGGACACCCTACCCATCGGCGTGGACATCCAGAACTTCACCCTCGGCACCGACGGCTACCTCAAGGTCGAGTCGCCGCTGCTGACCGCCGCCGGGCTCCCCAGCCCCGCTTACTTGGACCAGACCGGTCTGAACATGCTGCTGCAGGCTGTTTTCTCCCCGCTGCCCGCCGGCACGCACACCATCACGGCTTCTTTGGTTGACATGAGCCAGGCCGCCCTCACGCCCGCCGTGACCGCCACCACCACCTTCACCGTCACCGCACCGGTGCTCAACGCTCCGGTCATTGCGGCTTCCGGTGACGAGGCGGACGCCGACAACAGCTTCTATTTCAATGCCACCGTCACCATGACCGCGGAAAACGGCGCGGAAATCCACTACACCACCGACGGCACCACGCCCACGGAAGCCTCCACGCTCTACAGCGCTCCGTTCCAAATCACCACCACCACCACGGTCAAGGCCATCGCCGTGAAAGCCAACTGGCAGAACAGCGACGTGACCACACTTGATGTGACCATCACCGCCCCGACCGTGGCTCTGCCCACCTTTACGCCCGGCACCGGCACTTATGCCGACAGCGTGACTTTCAGCATCGCCTGCACGACGGAGAATGCGGAAATCCGCTACACCACCGACGGCACCGAGCCCACGGAGACTTCTACACTCTACAGCGCACCGGTTATGCTGACCAGCACCGCCACGGTCAAGGCCAAAGCCTTCAAGGCCGACTGGCTGGCCAGCGCAACGGCCACGGCCACTTATACCATCGTGTATGACCCGATTCTGACCGCCAACGCCACTGCACTGAACTTCAGCAGCACACAGCTCGCGCAGGAGATCACCATCAGCGGCGCCCACCTCGCCGACCCCATCACGCTGAGCTGCGACAACACGCACTTCACCGTGAATCCGAGCAGCATCGCCAACCCGAACAGCAACACGGTAGTCACTGTCACCTTTGACGGCACCGAGCCCGCCACGGGCACCCTCACCATCGTTTCCGACACGCTGAGCGCAACGGTCGCCCTGGCCGCCACCGCCCAGCTGCCTGCCGTCGTGCTGACCCCCGCCACGGAAGTCAGTGACAGCCTCATCACGGTGACCATGAGCTGCACCGTGTCCGATGCCACTATCCACTACACCACCGACGGCAGCGAACCGGACGCTCAATCCGCCACCTACAGCACGCCCGTTGTCTTCAACACGCCCGGCACCTACACCGTGAAAGCCTTCGCCATGAAGAGCGGTTGGGAGAACAGCAACGTAACCACGGGCTCCTACACCATCAACGAGCCGCAAGCACCCGACACGGTGAACGCGCCCGTCATCACCCCCGCCACGGATCTCTACTATGAGCCGCAGACCGTGACCATCACGTGCGCCGATGCCGATGCCGTAATCCGCTACACTACCGACGGCACCACCCCGACGGAAAGTTCCACAACATACAACGCTCCTTTCACCGTGAGCACCACCACCACTATCACCGCCAAAGCCTGGAAGGCCGGCATGGTGCCGAGCGACAACGCCACTGTCACCATCAGCTTCCCCGAACAGGTAGCCAATATCGCCGCTTTCAAAGCTGCCGCCGAGACCAACGTGGAGAAACAGATCATGAGCGATGTGACCTTCGTATTCCGGAGCGGCCGTTTCATGTATGTGGAGGACAACAGCGCGGCCCTGCTGATTTACGACTACAACACGCCGGTCATCACCACCCAATACAACGAAGGAGACGTGATTGAGGGCGGTATTTTCGGAAAATACACGCTCTATCAAGGCATGGTGGAGATGCTGCCCACACACAACCCCGCCGCTGCTACCGGAACACCCGTAACCGTCACTCCGATGGATGCCACCATCTCCGCTATCAAGACGCAATACGCTGACGTTTACGAAGCCCGATTAGTGCATTTGAGCGACGTAGAGTTCATCAGTGCCACCCAATTCGTGCAAAACGGAGACACTATGGCCATCTACAACCGCTTCAACAGTGTGACCACGGAGATTTCTACCGGCGACATCGCCGACGTGACCGGATTCGTAAGCTACTCCACCAATTACGGCTACCAAATCTACCCGCGCGACAACAACGACATCAACATTCATCCCGTTGTGGTGCTCGACACCGTGGCCACGCCCGAAATTTCCTTCTACCGTTCCGGCGAGTTTTACTTCATGCACCTTGCATGCGCCACCGACGGTGCCGACATTCGCTACACTTTCGACGGCTCCGTCCCGGACGAGAACGCCAGCTTGTTCACGTCAGACGTACCGTTCCAACTCAATGTGCAGTACACCATCAAGGCCATCGCCATGAAAGAAGGCATGACCAACAGCGAAGTTGCCGTCTATGACTACAATCCGAGCGGTATCGCAGACCACGAGCTGCGCAACAGCCTCAGCGTCTATCCGAACCCCGCCATTGATTTCGTAACCGTCAGTGTCAAGGACGAGAGCACCGCCATCGAAAAAGCGGAGCTCTACAATGTTTACGGCCAATTGCTGCGCACCGTCGAGACAAACAGCAACAATGCCAAAATCTCCATCAGCGACCTCGCCACCGGCACCTACATCGTCAAGGTATTCAGCAACAAGGGCACGGCCTCGCTGCCCATTATCCGGAAATAATACGAATCACTTCCGCCCAACAAAAAACGGAGCCCGACCCCATCGGACTCCGTTTTTTTTGTATTCCATTAGCTTCTAATCGTTTTTCACATGCACATCCATTTGGTTGAAAGGGATTTCGAGACCGTTTTCGCGGAAGGCATTGTAGATTCCCTCGTTCAGCGAATAGAGCGTGTCCCAATAATTTTCAGGGAGTGTCCAGGCATAGAGTCGCATGTGGAGGGAGCTGTCGGCGAAATCCTCAAGAGTGGCAAACGGGGCTTTGGGTTCATGCAATACCAACGGGTTGTCGGCGGCCACCTTCAGCATCACCTCCTTGGCTTTCTCCACCGACATGCCGTAGGCCAGTCCCACATCGATGGCCACGCGGCGCTGTGGCATGTTGAAATGGTTGACCAACGACTTGGTGGCCAGTTCGGTGTTCGGTACGATAATCTTGCGGGCGTCATAAGTGCGCAACGTGGTGTTGAAAATCTGGATACTGTCCACATATCCAGAATAGGGTCCCTGTTCGATATAGTCACCCACCTTGAACGGCTTGAGCAACAGGATGATGACACCGCCAGCGAAGTTCTGGAGCGTACCTTGGAGGCCCATGCCGATGGCCACGCCCGCCGCGCCGAGGATGGCAATGAACGAGGTCATCTGGATACCCATGATGCCCATGGCTGTGAGGACAATCAGCACTTTGAGGAGAATGTCGATGAGCGAATGCAGGAACTCCTGCAGTGAAGGATCCACCTTGTGCCGCTCGTAAGCCCGCTTCATCATCTTGTTAAGCAGGTTGATGAGCTTCCAGCCCACAAAAAGCACGATGCACGCCACCACAAATTTTGGCATGTAGTGGAACAGAATGTCGTTCAAAAACTGCTTCGCCCCCGAGGAGAACGAATCCCATGTGTTCATTACTGTTCTTTCCATAATATCGGTTTATTCATTATTTATTTTCGGCCGCGAAAGTACAAAATAATTGTTTCGCGACAAGTGCCTCTGTTTTCTGCGAAATCATCCCGAATATTTTAACTAATATTTGTTAATAATATTTATCAGTATTTCCAAATATCTGATTATCAGCACTAAAAAAATTTCGCAAAACCCTTGACAACAGCGTTTTTCCGTTGTATCTTTGCAACCTAAAACTTGTCGTCATGAAGAACTACTGCAAATACTTCAGCCCCGTGACCGACGTCACCTTCCGGAAGGTCTTCGGCGAGCACATCGACCTCGCCGCCAGCCTGCTCAACGCCTTCCTCCCCTTGGAGGAGGGCCGCACCATCACCGACCTGCGCTACCTCCCGCCCGAACTGATGCCCAACACTCCAACCCGCAAGGACAGCATCGTCGACCTGCACTGCACCGACTCCGCCGGCGCGACCTTCCTCGTCGAGATGCAGCTCAACTGGGAGTCCGACTTCTTCAAGCGCGTCTTCTTCAACGCCTCAAAAGCCTACGTCCGCCAGCTCAACGAGGGGGAACGCTACAAACTCCTGAAGCCCGTCTATTCCCTCAACTTCGTCACCGGAGACCTGCACAAGGGGCTCAGCGAATGGTACCACCCCTACCAGTTCGTCCACATCTACCACACCGACCGCGTCTTCGACGGGCTCAAGATCGTCTTCGCCGAAATCGAAAAGTACAAGAAGCTGGCCGTGAAGGGCGACTCCAAGAAGGACCTGTGGATGCGCTACTTCACGGAGATGACCGCCAAGACGAGGACACCCGCGCCGGAACTCCTCGCCGACCCCGACATCGCCAAGGCCGTCAAACTGCTGGAGGTCATCAACTACGACGAGGCGGAGGAGTACCTCTACGACAGATACTGAGACGGCGTCAGCGTGGAGGCCACCTGGAAGGGCATCGGACGGGACGAGGGGGAGAAAATAGGCGAGGAACGGGGACTGGAGAAAGGCCTGAAGCAAGGACGCGAGGAAGGGCTGAAGCAAGGGCTGCAACAAGGACTGCAACAAGGGCTGCAACAAGGAACACGTTTACTCGTCCGCAACATGCTCGCCGCAGGTCTTAGCCCGACCGAAGTAGCGAAAATTGCCGGTTTAACAGAAGAGGTAGTCCGTACAATGGGAGGATAAGCCTACGGGATACCTTCAACATCCACAATACTGACAAGTATAAACAGCTGGCGATGAGGACATCAACGTGAAGCAAGCTATTTCTTCACCGCGTAAAACATCAAACAACGCTAAAATGCCGGCGTTCCTATGAAACTTGGACTCCTTCGTACAAGTTCCCTCGGCCCAGAGAATGAGTACACAATCCCAAAGAAGAGCACATTTTCAGGATTTTTAACTTGGATTTCATTGTCACTCCGAACAAAAAAGTCCAATGAATGCCGCTTGTTAATATCGTATTTGACCCCCACGATGGTGCGCAACTGATCGATGATGTTGTCACCAGGCTTGTATAGCCGCCACCAAAACTCTTCCGACAGATAGAGCTTCAACGGACGATAGGGCACCGACCAGGTGACCTGCAGACGATTACGCATATACGTCTTAGGGTTGTACTTGTAGCTTCCGCGCCGCTCGTCACGGAAGGTTGATTGCACCATGGCGCGATAAGCGACCTTCCAGTCCCCGAACTTGGGGGCAACCGACACGAAGCCCTTCAATCTGTGACGACTCTCAAAATAGCGGTCTTCCCGGTCGTAATAGTTCAAGTAGTCATAGACCACCCCTACCTTGAGGCGCTTCCTCCAAAACGTGTAGTCAGTGCCGATGCCCAACTTGGCGCGATCATACCGGGTGAAATCGTGGTCGAAACGGAGCTCGCCCTCTGCAGAGACATGCCACCCGTTAAGGATTTTTAACTCACATTCCGCTCCCATAACACCGCCCATGGAGAACGTTTGGGCGTGCACCACACCACAGATCCATACGGCTGTCACGATTAATATGATGCGGATTCCTTTCATTTCATTCGTCACATTTATTCCTACGGCTCACTGAGACGCACTGTCCAGAGCTCGCTGACGCTCACCCTGGGTTGACATAGGTCGGGCTTTCAGCCCTTTTTGGAAAAAGTTTGGTTAAAAATAATGGTCTTTTTTTATTTTGGTGAGTTCATTGATGGTGTTTTCGGGCTTGTCGGTGGCGTAATAGACCTTCACGTAGGCGATGTCCTTGAGATAGTCGATATGGCCGACTTCCACGCGGCGAATATCGAGGCCTGTGCGCGCTTTCAAATCCTCCAAAAGTTCGTTCTCGCGATCTGCATGCGCCAAGGCAACCTTTTCATACACAATTATTTTACTTTCCAGATGTGTCCGTCGATGGATGGATTCGAACAGCCAAACGGCCAGTACGAGTAGCAAATTGGTGACGAACAGCTCCATATAGCTCACCGTCATGGCGAGGCCGTTGATGACGGAGATGCCGACCACCACGAACAGATAGGTCATCTCGCGAATGGGCACTGTCTCCGTTCGGTACCGTATCATGCCGAAGATAGCGAACAATCCGAGCGCAAAGCCGATCTGCACCCGCACGTTGTCCATCAGGAAAATCAGGAAAAAAATAGTGATGCTGAACAGCATGAAGGTGAAGTAGTAGTCGCGGCGCTTGCTCTTCCGGTAGTAAAGAAGACCGACAATGAGCCAGCAGACCGCCAAGTTCAAGGTGAAACGGAGCAGCAACTGCCATAAGCTCGGGCCGTCGAACCATGGGATTCCGAAAAGCCCGGAATACTCCGCACTGCCGAATTCGCTCGCAATGTCCGAATCGAACAAAATGTCATCCATTTGTATCATTTTCCAACGATTTTATAGTATAATTTTGATTTGTTAACGCATTGACATATCGAATCTTTTCCTTGAAACGGTTGTATTTCAAGTGCGTGTCGGTGAGCAGCATACCGAGACAATACTTGCTCAGTCCTTTCCGTTTCACCCGCGCCTCTCGCAACAACTCCTTGAACTTGGACGGCAACGCGCCATTCTGCTTCACCTCAATAATCACTAAATCAGAAACATCTGCATCACAGCCGCTTACATGGTTATGAAAGGTTATACCAAAATCGATGGTGACACGTTCGGTCATGGCTTTGTTCACCAAGGTGATGCGGCGGAATGCGTTTTCGAGACGCGGCAACAGCGTCCTATCGGTCACCCACACCTTTTCGCGGATGAAATCTGCCATTTCGGGCAATCCGTACAGGTCGCCCCACGCCTCAACAGGGATAGGAATACGTTTCTTTTTGGTTCGTCCGGTGTTTTTTTTGTTCTTGATTTCACAGAAGGCTGTGTTCGAGTCCACATAAATGCGCTGACGCACCTTTTGCCGATGCAGCCGCTGGTTATGGTGCATAGTGTAGGTAAGAGCATCTGGCGTGTCGAAATAGAGGGATCTGTAGCTCGCAATACGCTGACATTCACTCTCTTGCACATAGAAACCCTCGGCCCACAGCGGTGCCATGCGCAACAGCGTCCCACGATTCGTCGGAAATTTACTATCGACGCGGTTCATGAGTTTAACGTTACTCATCGCCTCCAAAGAGATGGGTTCCATTCGCTGCAACACACAATCTAACTCGTTCATCTCAAATTATTTACGAATATATTCATACTCCTTGACGGATAAAAGGTTGCCCTTGGCCGTATAGTTGAGTTGACGTTTTTTCGTGCCGTCAGCGTTGTATTCGATTTTATGGATTCTAAACGGCTTGTTGCGGTCGTCATAGACCACCTCGCGCACCACCCGGTCGTTCGCATCGTACTCGTATGTACAACGGGCGCGCAAACTCCCATTCGAAGTGTATTCGATTTCCTCCACTTTTCGTCCCTTTGCATCGTATTTGGTCACCTCGTCCAAGTAACGGGTGCCCTTCACCGGTGTCTTCCACACTTTGGTCGTGGAATTCTTGCGCAACTCCTTCTTACTCTCGGACTGTCCGGAAACAACGAACAAGCACAAGCATAAACACGCAAAAAACAATACTATTCTTTTCATTTCATCAAAATTCTGATTCTTTATATTGACCTACAACGCACAGGACGTTTATCCCACGACCTTTATGGGTTGACATTGATTTTGAACGTGTCCGGGAAGGAATATATCTGGTCCATTTCCGTCACGGCGATGCTTTTAGCGACCACCGACGGGATTTCATCCACATCTTCACTGAACGTGAACACAGTATAATTGCCTGGAGAGAGTTTTTGGAAAGCGAACACGCCGTCCATGCCGACACGCACGTCGTCGCACGGGAAGTCCTCGCCTTGCCGCTGGATGTACATACGCTGCCCGTATGCCCACCCTTGTGAAATCACATTACCGTTCTTGTCGATGTAGTAAGCCCACACGCGACCTTTCAGGATGGAGGTGCCGTAAGCTTTTCCATCATGAATGTAAATATTTGGCACGAAGGTGGTTTCGCCGCTCTTCACCTCCACGGTCTGCGACACTGCCACTCTTTCGTCGGAAGCCATCTTGGAATAGGCATAGACGGTGTAGGTGCCCGGACGGAGGTACTTGAACTGGTAAAGTCCCGTATGGTCGGTCTCTACGTCATCGCCGTAGAAATTCCGGGTGCCATAAACCAAAAACACGTCTTCCTTGGCGGCCAAGACCGTGTCGGTTTCCAAATTGTAGTTGTCGTCAGGATGCAGCACTTTGAAGACCGTCCCTTCAATAGCACCGGTACCGCCAGTGCCTTCGCCGCGATTGCAGGAGGCGACAAGCCCTAACAAAACAGATAAAACGACAATGGATAAAACTCTTATTGACTTCATACAAATCACATCATATTAAAGCGCAAAGATAATTTTTTTTCATACATGAAGGCTTCGTCTGGCAAATTTCCCCAGGGCTTACGCATCAACTTTTTTATTTTTTATTTGGGCGAGCCGGCGCGGCTTAGGGGGCAACGCTTCCAAGCGTCGCAAAAAAGCATCAATGAACCAACGTTGGGGAACGTTGGCGCCTCCCCGCGCCGTCGGGCTTTCCGTTACAATGTTTTTTTTCGGAGACATCTGCTTTCCGCAGATGCAATCTGCTTCTCGCCCTGACTGCGGGACGCTGTCACTCCCGCAAAAAAACATTTCCACTTCAATCCCTCTCGCACCCCCGACCGGAACAACACCACGTTTCGCGACGAACAGCCCTCTTCCCTCGCCCGAACCTTTTACACGCGCCGCAAACCCGGCTACTTTGGTCACATCCAGCAGGTTTCCCCGCGCGTCCGATAACTGCATGCTTCAGCCGCCACACAGTTCGCACAACTCTTACGGGCACTCCCACCGATTCGGACGATGCCCGTCATCGATTTCATTGGCACCATCAGTCCGGAGTCCAAAAAACTGATTCCGATTTGGCTGGCCTTCACCAAACGGGCTATCTCCACATTGTCACTCAACGGTGTGCCTTGATAACCCGGACAGAACCGAAAACCCAATTCCTTGAACGGCAAAGACTTCTCATGTGCATCGGCCCTGCATTCCACGTATGCCCCAGCGGCGGCATCAAAAACCACCGCGTATGCCATATCCTCCATCTGCAACCGTTTCAGCCGACGGTCCACGGCGACACCGAGCGTACAGGCGCAAAGCAAATATCCCTCCGAGCCCGCCAAATAATCCATATAGGCGGAATGCGCCTGCATGAAGGGCTGCGGGATGTCATAGAAGACATCAACATACCGAAACTCGGCTGTTGACTCTATATCATGTAACGCCATGTCTATCAGATGATTCGTAAGTTCATCAACCATGGCATCCGACCGAAACCCCAAATATCTGAGCACAGCCTCCCGCATCAACGCAGTTCTTTTTCGATGACATGATGAATGCGTTGATAGATATCTGCAGCCACCCGCGCGTTATTCATCGTATAGATATGAATACCATCGGCATCATTCGCCAACAGTTCAATTATCTGATTGACACTAAATGCGATACCAATTTCATACATCGCTTCCTTGTCGTTTTGGAAGCGATCGAAGAGCACGCGAAGCTCAAAAGGAATGCTCGCACCGGCCATGTGCATAATTCGGTTGAACATGGTAGCGCTGGTGAGTGGCATGATGCCCGGAATAATCGGAATGGTGATGCCCATCTTTTTAGCCACACGAAGCAGCCGGTAAAAGTAGTTGTTGTCGTAGAAAAGCTGGGTAATGAGAAACGAAGCCCCCATATCTTGCTTGGCTTTCATGAAATGAAGGTCATCATAGAGGCTGTCGCACTCGATGTGTCCCTCGGGATAACAGGCACCGCCCATGCAAAAAGAGTGGTTGCTTCGAAGGTATGCCATCAGTTCAGAGGCGTGGCGGAAACACTTCAGATAGTTTTCTGGAGACTCGCCGGGCTTGTCGCCACGCAGGGCAAGGACGTTCTCTATGCCCTCCCTTTCCAGAGTTTCCGTCACGGCATCCACTTCATCGCGATCAAGCGACCCGCAGGTGAGGTGCACCAATGGCTCGGCATGGGTGTGTCGCTGAATATAGCGTGCCAATTCCAACGTGTTGCGGCTGTTGTCACCCGATGCCTTAAAAGTCACACTGATGAAATCGGGGCGATACTGCTGCAGTGCGTCAATCGTGCCGTAAATATCTTGCAGGTTGCTGATCTCTGGCTTCGGCGGAAAAACTTCGAAAGAGAAAGTCTTTTTAATTCGGAGTATATCATTAATGCGCATAATCACAGGCGTTTACAAAAATAGGTCGCAAAGATACGATTTTTTCGCCAAATCTCACAAACAAGAAAAGGCGGCATCCCTTTCGGACACCGCCTCGTTTCAATTCAAAATTCAAAATTCTACTCGGCAGCGGGAGCTTCCACTTCTGCAGCCGGCGTTTCGGCAGCCACGTTCTCGGCGGGAGCGGCAGTTTTCTTGCTGCTACGGCGCGTACGGGTGGCTTTCTTCTTAGTCTTTTCTACGGTGTAGGTCTCGTTGAAATCTACAAACTCGATGATGCACATCTCGGCATTGTCACCCTTGCGGAAACCGGTCTTAAGGATGCGGGTATAACCACCCGGACGATCCATGATTCTCGGGGAAATCTCGCGGAACAGCTCAGTGACAGCATACTTGTTCTGAAGCTCGGAGAAGACCATACGACGAGAGTGGGTCGTGTCGTCCTTGGAACGGGTCACGATGGGTTCAACGTATGTTCTCAACGCTTTTGCCTTAGCCAAAGTAGTGCTGATTCTCTTATGCATAATCAGGGAGGTGGCCATATTGGACAGCATAGCCTTCCTGTGCGCATCTTTTCTACCTAAATGGTTAATTTTCTTCGCGTGTCTCATTGTTTTATTCGTTATCTATATTATACTTTTCTACATTCATGCCAAACTCCAGACCCTTGTTATGAACCAATTCCTCCAGTTCTGCGAGCGACTTCTTACCGAAGTTGCGGAACTTCAGCAGGTCAGCCTTGTGGAAGGCAACCAAGTCACCCAAGGTCTCCAATTCAGCGGACTTCAGGCAGTTCAGCGCTCTCACGGAGAGGTCCATGTCGATCAGCTTTGCTTGAAGAATCTGTTTGATATTCTTCTCATTATCCTCGATTACCTCTTGCTGGTCAACTTGATCGGGTGCATCAAGGGAAATATTCTCATCGGAAAGAAGCGCAAAATGCTGGATCAGGATTTTGGCGGCCTCCTGGATGGCGTCTTTCGGATGCACAGAGCCGTCGGTTTCCACTTCGATGATGAGCTTCTCAAAGTCGGTCTTCTGTTCCACACGATAGGGTTCGATCGTATATTTCACGTTCTTGATGGGCGTATGGGTGGAATCCACGGCAATCACATCTATGCCGTCGTGAAGCTGACGGTTGTCTTCCACGGGAACATAACCACGACCCTTGTCGATGGTGATTTCCATGTTTAGGCGCACGGTGGGTTCCATGCGGCAGATCAGAAGATCGGGGTTGAGCACCTGGAAATAGTTGAGGAAGCGGTTCATGTCGCCGGCCTTGAACGTATCCTGGCCGTTGATCACGATGGACACCTTCTCAGAGGTATAACCTTCCACCTTGTTTTTGAGGCGCACCTGCTTCAGGTTGAGCACAATGTCAAGCACGTCTTCCATCACACCGGGGATGGAAGAGAACTCCTGTGCGACGCCCTCAATCTTCACGGAGGTAATGGCATAGCCTTCCAAAGACGAGAGCAGAACACGGCGCAAGGCATTGCCTATGGTAACGCCGAAGCCTTGCTGCAGCGGACGAAATTCAAATACACCATGAAAATCGTCGGCCTCGTTCATGATGACCTTATCGGGTTTCTGAAATGTTAATATTGCCATTTTCGTTCGTTTTTTTGTTTAGAAGTTTATTGGTTTAGGAGTTTACGAGGTCAAACCACTAAACTCCTAAACACCTAAACCATTATTACTTGGAGTACAACTCGACGATTGCCTGCTCGTTGATGGTCTCCGGAATTTCCTCGCGCTGAGGATATTGCATGAATTTGCCAACCTTAAGATTGCCGTCCCATTCCAGCCATGCGTAGTTCATCGCTTTGCCGCTGAGAGAGTTCTCGATAACCTCAAGGGATTTGGAGCGCTCGCGAACTTCCACCACGTCACCGGGCTTAAGCAGCATGGACGGGATGTTGGAAATGGTGCCATTGACCGTAATGTGGCGATGCGTGACGAGCTGACGGGCTGCGTTGCGGGTGGGCGCGATGCCCAGACGGAACACCACATTGTCGAGGCGGGACTCGATGAGTTGCATCAGGTTCTGGCCGGTGATACCCTTCATGCGGGAAGCCTGGTGGAACAGTTTACGGAACTGACGTTCCAGGATACCGTAGGTGTATTTGGCTTTCTGTTTCTCCTGCAGCTGCATGCCGTACTCAGAGAGTTTCGTGCGTCTGCGAGACTGACCATGCTGACCCGGGGCATAGTTCTTTCTCTCAAAATATTTGTCGGGACCGTAGATGGGTTCCTTGAACTTTCTTGCGATTTTCGTTTTGGGTCCAGTATATCTTGCCATATTCTATATTTTTTCGATGGTGAATGATAATTATACTCTTCTGTGTTTGGGAGGACGGCAACCATTGTGCGGCAGCGGGGTGACATCCGTGATCTCCTCCACGATGATGCCCGTGGTGTTGATGGAACGGATAGCCGACTCACGGCCTTGTCCGGGACCTTTGACGTAAACCTTCACTCTGCGCAGTCCGAGGTCGTATGCCACCTTTGCGCAGTCCTGAGCCACCATCTGGGCGGCGTAGGGAGTGTTCTTCTTGGAGCCTCTATATCCCATCTTACCAGCGGAGGACCAGGAAATCACCTGACCGTCGTTGTTGGTGAGGGAGACGATAACGTTGTTGAAGGAGGCATAGATGAACGCCTTGCCGGAAGCCTCGATTCGAACAACTCTCTTCTTCGTTGTTTTTGTATTTTTTGCCATACTGATATTATTCTACGGTTTAATTACTACTTGGTCGCTTTCTTCTTGTTTGCGACAGTTTTCTTGCGGCCCTTACGCGTACGGGCGTTGTTCTTGGTGCTTTGACCACGCACCGGTAAACCCAAACGGTGACGAATGCCTCTGTAGCAACCGATATCCATCAGACGCTTGATGTTCATCTGCTCCTCAGATCTGAGCGGTCCTTCCACCTTAATCTCGTTCACCAATCCACGAATCAATGCCAACTCATCGTCGTTCCATTCATTTACCTTCTTGTCCCAGCTGATACCGGCTTTCGTCAGAATCTTTTGGGCCGTGCTTCTGCCGATCCCGTAGATGTAGGTCAAGCCGATTTCGCCGTGTTTGTTTTTCGGTAAATCAATACCTGCAATTCTTGCCATATTATTCTATTGTTTTTTATGATGATTAATTATTTAATTCCTGTGATTAACCCTGACGCTGTTTGAATTTCGGGTTCTTCTTGTTTATCACATAAACCACACCATGGCGTCTCACCACAATGCAATCCTCTGATCTTTTCTTGACAGATGCTCTAACTTTCATTTCTTTATCGTTTTTATTATTAAATTTCTTTTTGTTTTTACCGAGCCCTTTCAGGCTGCTCTTTGAAATCCGTAGGTCCTACACTTTGTGCCGATAGGTGATTCGTCCTTTGGTAAGATCATACGGGGACATGGCCACTTGAACGCGGTCGCCGGGAATGATTTTGATGTAATGCATCCGCATCTTTCCCGACAGGTGGGCCATAATCACGTGCCCGCTTTCCAAGCGCACACGATATTGGCCGTTACCCAAGGCCTCGATGACTTCGCCGTCAACGTCAACTGCTGATTGTTTTGCCATACTTTTATCTTATTTTAATACAATTCTTCTGTTCCAATGACTTCACCCAACAGTTTGTAGGAGGATATGACCTCGGTCCCCTTGTCCGTGACGATGAGCTGGTGCTCGAAGTGGGCGGCCGGCTTCCGGTCCGGTGTATGGGACGTCCAACCGTCACGGTCGATCTTGCTGATGAACACGTTCCGGTCCCTGGCGTTGCCGAGGCCGATTTTCACCATCGGCTCCACACAGAAGGACATGCCTTTCTCGATTTTCGTCCGGTTGAGGCTGTCGAACCGCCGCACCGCGTAGTTCGGGATGCTCGGCTCCTCGTGCATTTCGCGCCCGATGCCGTGACCGGTAAACTCCGCCGGCACGGAATAGTTGAACTGGGCGATGTACTGTTCAATGGCGCTGGCCACTTGGGCGAAGGTGTTGCCCGCCTTGGCCACCTCGATGGCCTTGTAGAGCGACTCCTTCGTGCGCTTGAGCAGGAGTTTGGTCTCCTCATCGACTTCGCCCACCCCGAAGGTGTAGCAAAAGTCGCCATGGTAGCCGTTGAGCAGTGCCACGCAATCCACGGAGACAATGTCGCCGTCGCGAAGATACTGGTTCGGGGTCGGTATCCCGTGCACAACCACGTCGTTGACGGAGAGGCACAAAGTGGCGGGGTAGCCCATATAGCCCTTGCAAGCCGGAATGGCATGGTGGTCGCGGATGCACTGTTCCGCGACATTGTCAAGATAGGAGAGCGGCACGCCGGGGGTGATTTCCTTGGCGACTTCGGCCAAGGTGACCGCCACGACGTGTGCGCTTTCACGCAATTTCGCGAACTCCTCCTCCGTATATCTGGCTATTCTGGACATCTCTTTCCCGTCGGTTAGATTTGGTTACCATAGACACCGCCGCCCGTACGGCCCTTAATGCGGCCCGATTTGGTGAGGCCGTCATAGTGGCGCATAAGCAGGTGGCTTTCAATTTGTTGCAGCGTATCCAACACCACACCCACCATAATCAGCAGGGAGGTGCCGCCGAAGAACTGGGCAAACTGCTGGTTCACACCGAAGTGGCGCACGATAGCGGGCAGGATAGCCACGATACCGAGGAAGATAGAGCCGGGCAACGTGATGCGGGACATGATTTTGTCGATGTATTCCGCAGTCTGCTTGCCGGGTTTCACGCCGGGAATGAAGCCGTTGTTCTTCTTCAGGTCCTCCGCAATCTGCTGCGGATTGATGGTGATGGCCGTATAGAAATAGGTGAAGGCAATAATCATCAGGAAGAAGACGATGTTGTAACCCAGACGGTTGTAGTCGATAAAGCTGCTCCAGAAGCCCGTGGTGGTCTGTTGGGAGATGTTGACGAAGGTCAACGGGATGAACATCAGGGCCTGAGCGAAGATGATAGGCATCACGCCTGCAGCGTTCACCTTGAGGGGCAGATAGTTGCGGACACCGCCGTATTGTTTGTTGCCGATGACGCGCTTGGCGTATTGGACGGGGATACGACGGGTGCCTTGCACGAGCAGGATACAGAGGCCGATGATGAGCATCATGAGGACGAGCTCAATGATGAAAATGATCGGACCGCCGTTCATCTCGGTGATACGTGCGGTGAACTCAGCCTGAAGTGCGAAGGGCAGTCGGGCGATAATACCGATCATGATGATCATGGAGATACCGTTGCCGATGCCGTTGTCGGTAATGCGCTCACCGAGCCACATGATGAACAGGGTAGCGGAGATGAGCAGGATGAAAGCGCAGATCGCGAAAGCGGAGAATCCGAGGATGCGGGTTTCCAACATGGAGGGGGCGATGGCGCCGGGGTACTGGCCAGTGAGCTGGGCGATGTAGGCGGGAGCCTGCACAGCAAGGACAGCCACGGTCAGGTAGCGGGTAATCTGGTTAATCTTGGTGCGACCGCTCTCACCCTCTTTGGCGAGGCGCTGAAAATAGGGAACCGCGAGGGTAAACAGCTGCACCACGATGGAGGCCGTGATGTAGGGCATGATACCCAGCGCGAAGATGGAGGCGTTGGAGAAAGCGCCGCCGGAGAAGAGGTCGAGCATACCGAGCAGACCCTCGCTGGCCGCCTTGCTGAACGCCGTGATGGCTCCGGGGTTGATGCCCGGGAGCACCACATGGGCACCGAAGCGATATATCAGGATGATGAAGAGGGTATAGAGGATGCGCTTCCTCAGGTCCTCAATCCTGAATATGTTCTTAATGGTTTCGATGAACTTTTTCATTGTAAAGATTTTTTAGTGATGTTACTCGGCTGCGGGTGCGTTGACGAGTTCAGCGGTGCCGCCGCACTGTTCAATCATGGCTTTCGCCTTGGCAGAATACTTGTCAGCCACGACGTGCACCTTGGCGGTGAGCTCGCCTTTCGCCAGGATGGCGATGAGGTCGTTCTTCTTGGCCAAGCCGTTGTTCACAAGCACCTCACGATCGATTTTCTCCACATTGAGCTTCTCGGAGAGCTTTTGCAGGGTGCTGACATTGATGGCGTTGTACTCCACACGGTTGATATTCTTGAAACCTCTCTTGGGCAATATTCTGTAGATAGGCATCTGGCCGCCTTCGAAACCGATTTTACGGCTGTAACCGGAGCGGGATTGTGCGCCCTTGTGGCCGCGCGTGGAAGTGCCGCCTTTTCCGGAACCCTGTCCTCTGCCAATTCTGCGTTCTCTGTGTGTTGATCCTTTTGCCGGTTTTAAATTGTGTAAATCCATTTCTTTGATATTCAATTGGTTATTAAAATTATAATTCTTCAACGCTTACTAAGTGCTTCACTGCGTCCACGATGCCCAAAATTTGGGGAGTGGCCTCGTGTTCAACAGTTTGGTGCATCTTGCGAAGGCCCAGAGCCTCTAAAGACTTCTTCTGACGTGCGGGTCTGTCAACCGCGCTTCTTACTTGTGTGATTTTAATCTTTTTCATCCCTTCAAAATTTATTTTTATTACTAATATTCAAAAAAAAATAGTCCACTTTCGGAGTGAAAATGCAACTATTTATGACAAAACGCAACCATAAAAACCTTGACACCTCTACTCTCCCCTATGTTCATACAGTCCGTGAAATCAATGAGTTACGCGATTCGAAGCCCTTCTTTCCACTCGCCTTTGCATTCCACTTCAAAAAGTTTGCAAAAATACACTTTTTTCTTTTATTCACATCACATTGGGGATATTTTTTTTAACACAATCCACTTTTACAATATAACACATTATCATTTAGTGAGTTAAGGAAATATTTTCTCCTCTATAGTCCGCCAATGAAAAAGGGACGCCTGCTCGGACGTCCCTCTCTTGTTACAATATATAGTTATTGTATATTCTTACTTGATCGAAATTCGGTCGATGACGATCTTTCTGTCCTTGGCAGCCTGGAGACCATAGACGGTTTCGCGGACGGCTGTGGTGGAGAAGCTGTGATTGACCTGTCCTTCCGGAACCTTATGAATGGTGAGGCCGGGTCTCGAACCGTTGATATAGGGTGCGAGGTAGCCGCCATGCGACATCTTCATGTAGTTGAGGACGCTTTCGATACGACGGGCGGAGAGGTGCTTGTTGTAGTCGCTGTTGCTGAGCGGGCTGGCGAAGCCGCTGATGGTGAACTCCACAGTCTGGCCGTCTTTCAGGGCTTCCACGATGAAGTCAGTCATTTTCACCAAGCGGTTGTAGCCGGTCTGGATGGAGTCGTTGAAGAAGGACTCGACGGCATTCTGGGCGTTGGTTCTCTGCGCGCCGGCCAGGCCCTTGCCTGCGCTGGTCACGTAGTTGCTCTTGGCGGCCATGTAGTTGTTGTACAGACCGACATATTCCGTACTGGTGAAATCCTGCTTGGTGCGGGGATCCGGACGGTCGTTCTCGAAATAGAGCGTGATGGGCTTCATGAGGTCTTTCTTGGCCGCTTCCATCTCAGCTTTCTTCTTGTCGGCAGCAACTTCTTCTTCATAGATGAAGGTCACGGGGATTTGGACGATCATATCCTGGGCCTCGCAGCTCTGGGTGGAGGGAATCATCTTAGGGAAGGACTTCACCACGCGAAGAGCCTCGTCGTCGAACTCCTGATAGCCGGAGCTGCTGACCACTTCAATATCCGTCAGTGTACTGTCTTTCAACACCTTGGCTTGGACAGTCGTGGTGCCGGAGATTTTCTGGTTCTTCAGATTGACAGGATACTTTTTCGTTTTGTTGATGTAGCGGCACATGGCCTTGTTGCCCCCCTTGAAAGTGGGGAGCGTCATGGCTGCCGTTGGCGCGACATGCTGTCCGTTTGAGTCTGCGAAGACGATAGCGAAACCGGACTTCTGGCCGCGCTGGCCATAGATATTGCCCTGATCGCATTGCGCGTAACTCATTGTGAAACAGGCCATCAAAACAGAAACAGCCACGAATTTCAGAGAGGAAAAGTTACTTTTCATATCTATACTATTTTACATTATATTCCAAGTCGCAAAAATACATTTTTTATTGAAACACGCAAAAATATTTTCGATATTTTTTACGGGGATTCGCGGCATTGGTTACACCCCTTCATTGATTTGCACATTATAGTCCATATACATTGTACATTATGCATTGTACATTGATTTGCCCAGGGCTCGCTGCGAACGTTCTGCTACGAACCATGGGCTCACTATCATGAAACCTGGGCTGACATAGGTCGGACTTTCAGCCCTTATTGGATAAGTGTTGTTAATTGTTCTTGAGGCATCGGACGCTGAGGGCGTTGGTGGGGAGGTGCTGCCGGTCGATGAGATGGTCGCAGTAGTAGGCGCTGCAGCAGGTGTGCGCAGTGGTGATGTCGGTGCCGGAGCCGCCGGTGTTCGTGACACTCCACCAGTCGGTCTGGGTACCGAGGCCCTCGAAACGGTCAAGGGAGGCGTTGTAGAGGCCGGCGGGCAGGGCCGTGAAGCCCGTGCTGTTGGTGTAGAAGGAAGCTGCAGCCCCTTGCCAAAGTGTGGTGGCGTTCAAGTCGTGGGAGCTAATCCCTTTCAGGGCCGCCATTTCCGTTTCCGTGGGAATATGCCAGCCGTCGGGGTAGATGCCCTGCACGTAGCCGTCTGCATCAGAGACCGGGGCCTCGGTGCTGCCTTCCAGCACGTTCACCGCCGAAAACCAGCTGTAGAGGCGGCCGTAGGTCTCCTCGTTGGCCGTGGCATCAGGGTGCGCTGCAGACGCATATACCATCGCCGTCGCGATTGGCGTGATACCATCGGCGCAATGCTTCGCACGGAGGTTTTTCTGCGTCCAGCAGTAGCCAGCCACCTCCACCGTAGGATAGGGGTTGTGGTCGCCGTCATACACGATTCCACCACAAGTCACCGCTTTCACCACATTTCCGATTTAGCTGCGGCAAACATACACAAAAAAAAATACACAAAGTTAAGAAAAAAGTAAAAGACTTTATGCTATAACTATGACTATAACTATGACTATAACTATGAACCTTGAAGCCATAATCCGTTACCTTGTCGATACCTGCGATACGGTTTTGCAACACGCCGCCGTCGGCATTTGGATGAAACGCTATTTCAGGCCGCGAATGTCCTTGACAGAGACAAGCCCCGTGGCAAAGGCGAGTGCCAAAGCGAAAAGCGCCAAAGCAACCAACTGCCACAGCACGTGTACATGCAGGACGTTCGGAGAGAGCCACACCGCCGGAACCAACACGGCTACGAAAAGCACGCACCGCAGCCACGGCAGCGACCTCGGCGGGATGCCGACGATGCGCAGCGCGAAGAAAAACTGCAAGACCGACACGACGAACTGCGTGCAGAAACTCGCCACCGCCGAACCGCACGCCTGCATACGCGGAATCAGCAACAGGTTGACGGTCACGTTGATGACAATGCCAATGGCGGCAATAAGGTTCAGCTGCTTCATGCTGCCATTGGCTGTCAGCAAGGTGCCGAACAGATAGTTCATGGAGATTGGAATCAAGCCGAAAATGATAAGCCGGAACACGGCGGTGCTCTCCGCAACATGCGCCGTGTAAAGCATTTGCATCACCGGTTGGGCATAGACAAACAGGATGGTGACCGCTGAGACCGAGAACAGGAAAAGAAGGGAGAAACTGGTGCGCACGATGGGCACAACATCATCTTTCTGTTTCAGCATTTTGGCGAACAGCGGCAGCAAAATGACCGAAAAGAGGTAGGGAATCATCGTCAAGACATCCAAAAGGCGGAATGCGGAGGCATAGATGCCGGACTGCGCCGCCCCGACTCCCACCGGGAGCATCCGCTCCAACATCACCGAATCCATGCGGTAGTAGCACGCCATCAGCAAGGTGATGAGCGCATAAGGGAAACTCCGCTTCAAGATGGCGATGAAAAAAGTCCGGTTCCAGCTCAGCCGCTTCAGTTTCGCCTTACGGAGCACAATGCCCAGCGCAATGGCGATGGTGATGACATACGCGACCGTCTGGCTCCAAACGAACCATTCCACCCGGAAAGGCTGGTCGGTCACACGCCCCCAAAGGAGAAGGCCGCAAAAAAGAATCATCAACAGCTTGTCTGTCACGGAGATGACACTGTCGGTCTTGAACATCTGGAGGGCCGAAATGTTCGAGCGCACATAAAGCAGAAAGACACTCAGGAACTGATTCAAGCCTATCCAGAAGAGCAACCTCAACGAATAGTCGCGATAGCCGATAATCAACGCAACCGCGTAAATCACAACGAAATAGGCCACTCCAAGCAGCAACCTCAGCGTGATGTAATGCGACAGATGCTTGTCTAAAAGCTGGCTGTTCTGCGCGATGTTGCGGTTGTTGTAGTTCGCCGTCCCCATGTCCAAGACCATGTAGAACAGCAGCGTGAAATTGTACAAGGAGAAATAGAGCCCGTACCCCTCCGCGCCAACAGCATTCTGCACCCCGACCTCTACCCCGAGCGTCCAGAACGGCTTCACGAGAAGGTTGAGGAAGACGAGCAGACAGAGGTTGAAAACGAAGTCCTTCTGTTTCACTTTGGCAGTTGGCTATTGGCTGTTGGCTGTTGGCTGTTGGCTATTGGCTGTTGGCTATTGGCTAAAAGCTAAAAGCCAACAGCTAACAGCTAACAGCTAAAACACGATATTCACAATCTTCTTCGGGACGATGATCACCTTTTTCGGGGTTTTGCCGTCAAGCCACTTCTGCACATCGGGATTCCCGAGGACTTTCGGTTCAATGTCTTTCGGGCCGAAGTCAGCGGGGAACGACATCTTCAGGCGCATCTTGCCGTTGAAGGAGACCGGGTAGAGGTACTCATCCTCCACCATATAGTGCTCGTCATAGACGGGATAGGCGGCCTTCAGCACAGACTCTTCGTGACCGAGCAGCGACCAGAGTTCCTCGGTGATGTGCGGCGCGTAGGCCGACATCAGGATACAAAGCGGCTCCAAGACGGCACGCTTGCGGCACTTGGCATCCGTGAGTTCGTTGGTGCAAATCATGAACGCGCTGATCGCCGTGTTGAAGGAGAAGCGTTCGTTGTCCTCCTCAATTTTCTTGATGGTCTTGTGCAGCGATTTCCACTCGCCCTTGGTCGGCTCGTCGTCGGTGACGGCAAAGTTGCCTTCCGCGTCGAAGTAAAGCTTCCAGAACTTGCGGATGAAGCGGGAGACACCCTCGATGCCGTTGGTGTCCCACGGCTTGGCCATCTCAACCGGTCCGAGAAACATCTCGTACATGCGCAACGTGTCCGCACCGTACTTCTCCACCAGGTCATCGGGGTTCTGCACGTTGTATTTCGACTTCGACATCTTCTCGATTTCCCAGCCGCAGATGTACTGGCCGTCTTCGAGAATGAACTCCGCGTCCTTGAAGTCGGGCATCCAGTTGCGGAACGCCTCCAAATCGAGGACATCGTTACGGACAATGTTGACATCCACGTGGATAGGCGTGGTCTCGTATTCCTTGCGCAGGTTGAGCGACACGAACTTGTTTGTGCCGACGATGCGATAGACGAAATTGGAACGTCCCTGGATCATGCCCTGGTTGATGAGTTTCTGGAAGGGTTCGTCCTTGCAGCTGATGCCGAGGTCGAAGAGGAACTTGTTCCAGAAGCGGGCGTAGATCAGGTGGCCGGTGCCGTGTTCCGCGCCGCCGACATAGAGATCGACATTCTGCCAATACTCGTCAGCCTCCTTGGAAACCAGCGCGGTATCATTTTTCGGATCCATATAGCGAAGGTAGTAGGCACTGGAGCCGGCAAAACCGGGCATGGTGCTGTACTCGCGCGGATAGCCGTTCCACGTCCAGTCTTTGGCACGGGCCAACGGCGGCTCGCCGGTCTCGGTGGGCAGGAACTGATCGACCTCGGGCAGCAACACGGGCAGCTCGGACTCGGGAACGGGATAGGGCATCCCGTCCTTGTAGTAAATCGGGAACGGTTCGCCCCAGTAGCGCTGGCGGCTGAAGATGGCGTCGCGCAGGCGGTAGTTGACCGTGCCGTAGCCGATACCCATGGCCTTCACCTTCTCAATCACCGCCTTGCCGGCCTCCTTGACCTCCATGCCGGTGATGAAACCGGAGTTGACGCACACGCCGGTCTTGCTGTCGAGGCTCTCCGCCCAAGTGTCAGGGTCGCTGACTTCATCGACGGCCGGGGCCACCACCTGGCGAATGGGCAGGTTGAAGTGGCGGGCGAAGGCGAAGTCGCGGCTGTCGTGGGCGGGCACGGCCATGATGGCGCCGGTGCCGTAGTCGCTCAGCACGTAGTCGCTGACCCAGATCGGGATGCGCTCCTCGGTGATGGGGTTGATGGCGAACGCGCCGGTGAAGACGCCGCTCACCTTCTTGACTTCGGCCTGCCGCTCGCGCTCGGAGCGGTTCTTGGCCCACGTCACGTATGCCTCCACCTCAGCCTTCTGCTCCGGGGTGGTGATATGCTCAATCATCTCGTGCTCAGGGCACAAGACCATGAACGTCACACCGAAGATGGTATCCGGACGGGTGGTGAAAATCTCGAAGGCAGTCTCACTCTCGACCCCCTCGACATTGCCGCCCATATAGATCTTCTTCCAATCCAGCTGACCCTCTTTGGCCAACGGGAACCAGACGGCCGCGCCCTCGCTCCGACCGATCCAGTTGCGCTGGATCTCCTTCAGCGAATCTGTCCAATCGACCTTTTCGAGGCCCTGGAGCAGACGCTCGGCATACGCGGAGACGCGCAATATCCACTGTCTCATCAGCTTGCGTTCCACGGGGAAGCCGCCGCGCACGGAGAGTCCGTTCACCACCTCATCGTTGGCGAGCACCGTGCCGAGCTTCGGGCACCAGTTCACCCACGTGTCGGCGAGGTAGGCCAAACGATAGTTCATCAGGATCTCCTGACGTTCCTTCTCGGAAGCACTCCCCCACTCTTCCGCGGTAAACTCCATCGGCTTGGTCTGCGCCACGTCCAACCCTTCAGTGCCGTTGGCTGCGAAAGCCTCCTCCAACTCGGAAATCGGACGGGCCTGATTGGCTTGGTTGCAGTAGTAGCTGTTGAACAGCTGGATGAACGTCCACTGCGTCCACTTGTAGTAGTCGGGGTCGCAGGTCTTGAACGAACGGTCCCAGTCGAACGAGAAACCGATCTTGTCGAGCTGCTCGCGATAGCGATTGACGTTCTGCTCGGTAGTGATGGCGGGATGCTGACCGGTCTGGATGGCATACTGCTCCGCCGGCAGCCCGAAGGCATCGTAGCCCATCGGGTGCAACACGTTGAAGCCCTTCTGCCGTTTGTAGCGGGCGTAGATATCGGAGGCGATATAGCCCAGCGGGTGTCCCACATGCAATCCCGCACCCGACGGGTACGGGAACATGTCCAACACGTAGAACTTCGGTCTGGCGTTGTCTATCTCGGTTTTATACAGGCCTGTCTCTTTCCATTTCGCCTGCCATTTTTTCTCGATTTCCCTGAAGCTGTATTCCATTGTTATGGGGTATTCGGTTATTGGGTTAGTCGGTTATTGGGTTAGTTGGTTATTGGGTTAGTCGGTTATTGGGTTAGTCGGTTATTGGGTTAGTCGGTTATTGGGTTAATGGGTTATTTGGGGTGTCGGTTAACCCATTAAACTATTAAACTACTAAACTACTAAACTATTTGTTATTGACCACAATCTTACGCGCTTCCACTCTCTTGCCCTTCTCGTCAAGGAACTGCACAGTGTAGTGACCGTTGGCGAAGCGGGTGCAGTCGATTTCGAGACGGGTGTCGTCGCAGTCAGCCTGATAGACCAGACGGCCAGCCTCGTTGTAGAGGCGCACCTTGCTCACCTCGGGCGCGTTCTCCAAGTTGATGAACAGCGACTGGTGGACAGGGTTCGGATAGAGGGTCACTTGCGCCTGGGACGCATAGTCCTCGATGCCGACGTTGCAGTACAGGCTGAGAGAGGTCTCCGTGTAACCGCAATTGTTGACCCCTCTTGCAGTAAGGATGCCCGATCCGTTGGTTGTCACATTCAGTGTCACATTGCTGAAGCTGGTATTGGACAGCGTCCAGTGCGTGTTGGAGACACGCCATTCATAATTGCTCACATACAACGGGTTGTTGATGGAGAAATAGACGTTGCCATGCTGCGTGATGTTGGGATTGCCGTTGATGGTGTCCAAACGCGGCAGCGGGCTGACAGTCAGCAACAGGTTGACCGTGCTGTCGCAGCCGTGCACCGTTTGGAGCTGGCGGGTATAGGTGAATGTGCCAAACGTGTCCAAAGCGGCAATTTCGAAACCATAATCCGAGAAAGGCTGTCCCTCGCAGACCGTGCCCGTCACTGTGAGGTTATAGGTCGGGAGCGTCGTAATCTGGTGCTGCCCCACAGTGGAACAACCGTTGGCGCCCGTCACCGTAACCGTGTAGAGGGTGTTGTCAGGAACCACCGTGACCGACTGCGTGGAGTCGCCAGTGTTCCAGACGAACTGTTCCGCATCGGAAGAAGCCACAAGGTCGGTGGTGTCGCCCTGGCAGAGCTCATTCACGCCGATAATGTCCAACGCGGGAGCAGACAGCTGGGCCACATACGCATTGGCGGTTTGGCTGCACCCGTAGTTGTTGGTCGCCGTCACGGTGTAAAGACCGCCTTCGGTAATCGAAATCTGCGAACCCGTCTCACCGTTGCTCCAAGCGTAGCTGTTGTTGCCCGTCACTGAAAGCACTTCCGTAGTGTTCTCGCAGATGCTGCCGACGGCATTCAGCGTGAAGACCGGGACAGGGTTGTCCAACACCGTCACAGAGGCCACCGACTGGCAGCCGTTCGCGGAGCTTGTCGTCACTGTGTAGGCGCCCTGCACGGACACCGTGATGCTGTTCGTGGTAGCACCGGTGCTCCAAAGGTATTCGGTAGCATCGGAAGCGGTGAGTGTCGTTGACTCGCCGTGACAGATGGCCAGGTCGCCGGAAATGTACACCGTCGGAGCCGTCTCCACGTTCACCACTTTGCTGACTGTTGAGCTACAGCCGTTCTCATCGTACCCGACAACGCTGTAAGTGGTCGTCTCCAGCGGCATGACCGTGATGGCCGCGCCGCCCTCGCCAGTGCTCCACACATAGGTGTTCGCGCCGGAGGCCGTCAATGCGTTCGTCGCGCCCTGGCAGATCAGGCTGGAACCGGAGACGCTGACCTCCGGATTATCCCAAACCACGACGGTCACCGAGTCGGTGCGCACGCAGTTCAGGGAGTTGATGGCATTCACCTTATAGACACCCGGTGCGCTGACCGTGATGGAGTTGCCCGTGGTGCCCGTGCTCCACGAATAGGAGTTGCCGCCCACCACGCTAATGGTGGTGCTTTGTCCTTGACAGATGCTGGTGTTGCCACTGAAGATAATGGAAGGAAGCACATTGACCGTCACCACCGCCGTGGCTGTGGCCGAGCAGCCAAAAGCATTGTAGGCAGTCACCGTGTAAGAGGTGCTAAGATTCGGGAAAACGGCGATGTCTTGCGTGGTGGCACCGTTGCTCCACAGGTAAGAAGTGCCGCCCGTAGCTGTCAGGACAGTGGACTGTCCCTGGCATATCGTTCTCTCCCCAAGTATTTGAACCACAGGAATGTCTTCCACATTCACCACTTTCTGCACCGTGGTAAAGCAGCCGTTCGTGTCATAACCCGTGACGCTGTAGGTAGTGTTGGCAGTCGGGGCTATGGAAATCTCCGCGCCCGTCTCACCCGTGTTCCACTGGTAACTGTTGGCGCCTGAGGCGGTCAACGACACGGCACTGCCAGCACACACATGGTTGCTTCCGGCGATTTGCACCACCGGTTTCGGATTGACCTTCACATAGACAGAGTCAACCTTCGAGCAGTTCTGGGCATTCGTGGAGGTCACGTAATACGTGCCCGTGGTGGCGATGTTCACGTTGCCGGTCTGCGAACCCGTGCTCCAACTGTAGGAGCTGGCGCCCACCGCCGTGATGGTGGTGGTGTTGCCGGCGCATATCGTGGTGTTGCCGTTGAAAGTGACCTGTGGCAACGCGTTCACTGTCACCGTGACGGCGGAGCTGGCCATACAACCGTAAGCGTTCGTCACCGTCACCACATAGGACTGGCTGCTCGTGGGCATCACCACCACACTGTTGATGGTGTCACCCGTGCTCCAGCTGTATGCCGCACCGCCCGTTGCCGTCAACGTGGTGGATTGTCCGGCACAGATGGTTCGCGTTCCAAGGACTTGTATCACCGGCAGTGCCTCCACGTTCATCACACGGCTCACCGTGGTACTACAACCGTTGGCGTCATAACCCGTCACCGTGTAAGTGGTGGCCGTGGAAGGCGTAACCGAAATGGAGGGCGTTACCTCCTCTGTGTTCCAAAGATAGGTGTTTGCACCCGAAGCGGTCAGCGTGGCGATGCTTCCGGCACACACATAGTTGTTGCTGGAAATTTGCACCACCGGATTCGCGTTCACCGTCACATAGACGGAATCCGTCGCTCTGCAATTCTGGGCGTTGGTGGCCGTGACGCGATAATAGCCCTCAGCCGTCACACCAATGGAGGCGGTCTGTCCGCCGTTGGACCAAGTGTAGGTACTGGCACCCGCAGCGGTCACCGTGGCCGTCGAACCGGCGCAAATGGTCGTGTTGCCGCTGAAAGTGATGGTCGGCAGCGCATTCACCGTCACCGAAGTGGAGAGGCTGGACGAGCATCCGAGCGCGTTGGTCACCGTCACCACGTAGGATTGCGTGGCGGCAGGCGCCACCGTAATGCTGTTGGTCGTCTCGCCATTATCCCAAACAAATGTGTTGCCGCCCGTGGCGGTCAGCGTGGTCGATTGTCCGACACAGATGGTCTTCGTGCCCGTCACCGCGACAACCGGAAGTGCCTCAACATTCAGCACCTTAGTGGCGACCGCCTGGCAGCCCTTCGAATCGTAGCCCGTCACCGTATAAGTAGTGGTGGATGACGGTGAGACGGAGATGGATTCCCCGTTCTCCGTCGTGCTCCACACGTAGGTGTTCGCGCCGGTAGCCGTCAGCGTGGTGACAGCTCCTGTACATATATAGTCGGCACCGGAAATCTGCACATCCGGATTCGGGTTCACCACGACATACACCGCGTCAGAGTTCACGCAGTTCTGGGCATTGGTCACCGTCACCCGGTAGTATCCGGCAGTGCCAACCGTGATGGCAGCAGTTTCCTCGCCCGTGGACCAGTGGTAGGCGTTACCGCCTGCGGCCGTGAGAGTCACCGTACCGCCGTCGCATATCTCCGTGTTGCCACTGAAGGTGACTTGCGGCAAGCTGTTCACCGTGACCTGCGTTTCCATACTTGACACGCAGCCCATCGCATTGGTCACCGTCACCACGTAGGATTGTGTGGTTGAGGGCGACACGGTGATGCTGTTGCCCGTAGCGCCGTTGCTCCACACATAGTTTAAGCCGCCCGTGGCAGTCAGCGTGGTCGATTGTCCGGCGCAGATGGTCTTCGTGCCCGTGACACTGATCACCGGCAGCGGTTCCACATTCACTACCTTGGAGGCCGTACTGTGGCATCCGTTGGTGTCATATCCCGTCACCGTGTAGGTGGCCTGGGCAGCCGGGGAGACGGCGATGGTGGCTGTCGTCTCGTCCGTGTTCCATTGGTAAGTGGCCGCGCCCGAAGCCGTCAGATTGGTCACGTTGCCCGTGCAAATATAGTCGGAACCGGAGACTTGGACATTCGGGTTCGGATTCACCGTCACCGTGACGGAGGCGGTGTTAGTACAGTTCTGCGCATCGGTAGCCGTCACCTTGTAGGTACCCGCGCTACCCAGCACCACGGAGGCGTTCTGTCCGCCCGTGGACCAGGCGTAAGTACTGGCGCCCGTGGCGGTAACGGTCGTCGTCTCACCGGCACAGATAGTCGTGTTGCCACTGAACGTGACGGTCGGGAGCGCATTCACCGTTATGGTGACCGAAGCACTGGACATACAGCCGTATGCGTTGCTCACCGTCACGGAGTAGGACTGGTTGGCGGAGGGGGCAACGGCAATGTTGCTGCCCGTGTTGCCCGTGTTCCAAAGATAAGTGACACCACCTGTGGCCATCAGCGTCGTGCTCTTGCCCTTGCAGATGGTCAGGTTGCCATTGATTTGCGGAGTGGGAAGTTCGTGTACCACCACACCACGAGAGGCCGTGGCCGTACATCCATGGCCGTTGGTGGCCGTCACGGAATACTGTCCTGCGGCATTGGCCGTGATGCTGGGGTTGTGGTCCCCGTTGCTCCACACATATTGCGTGATGCCGTCGCCGGCAACCGTCAAGGCCGTCGATTGCCCCTCGCAGATCTCACTATTGCCGATGATGCTTATTTGCGGAAGTTCATAAACCGTGACCATCGCGTGATAGACCTGCGAACAGAGGTTGGTGTTGGTCACCGTCACCGTATATTCGCCGGCTTCCGTCACCATGATGCGGCTCTGGTGGCTGCCCGTGCTCCATTCGTACGTGCATCCCGCCGGCGCATCCGTGACGAGCTGCGCCTGCTGCCCGCGGCAAATGCTGACCGTCTCCGTCACATTGGCCACCGGCAGCGGATTAACGGTCACCGTCTTCTGAGCCGTGGCCGTACAGCCGTTGGCTCCAGTTCCCGTAACCGTGTAGGTATTCGTGGCGGTCACCGCGATATTGTCGCCGAACTCGCCCGTACTCCATCGATAATCCAAAGCACCCGATGCCGTAAGGGCCGCCGTGTCGCCGAAGCACACCGCAGCGGGACCGTTGACGAATACGGAGGGCAGCGGTTCCACCGTCACCATCTTCTGGGCCGTGGAGGTACAGCCGTTCTCGTCAGTCACCAGCACGGTATAGTTCGTGTTCACATTCGGCGTGACCGTGATGGCACCGGTGTTCTGGCCGGTGCTCCAATTATAGGTATTTGCCGAGGAGATGGCCGTCAGCACGACCGAATTCCCCTTGCAGACGCTGTTTTGAGCCACAATGTTGACAATAGGCGCCGGATTCACCAGCACCGTGGCGGACGCGGTGGCCGTACAGCCGTATGCATCCGTGGAAGTCACCGAATAGGTACCCGTGGCATTCACTGTGATCAAGGCAAGCATGCTGCCGTCGTCCCATTCGTAGCTTCTGCCGCCAGAAGCGCGCAACGTAGTGGACTGACCCTCGCAAATCGTCAGGTTGCCGCTGATGGTCGGGACTACAGTGTTATATTCGCTCACCGTGGCCGACAAGGTGTTTTGACAGCCGCCGGCATTGGTCACCGTGACCGTATATTGTCCGGCAGCGGTGATGGTGATGCCTTTAGAGGTGCTTCCGTCGAACCAACGGTAGGTATTATCGGCATCGCCCGTGACGGTCAGCTCCGTACTTTGTCCATGACAAAGGTAACGGTTGCCCGTGATGCTGGCGTTCACCGGAGCCTGCGCCACCGTCACGCTCTTGCTGGCGGAACATCCGTACTGGTCCGTGCCCGTAACCGTATAAGTTCCCGCGTAAGAGGTGGTAATCGACTGCGAGACCTCGCCGGAGTTCCACTCGTAGGTGGAGGCACCCGCCGCCGTCAGCGTGGTGCTGCCGCCCTGGCAAAGCGCCGCCCGTCCGTTGATCTTGATGGTCGGAGGCGTGTGCACCGTCACATTCACCGAACTGGAATTCGTGCAGGTGTTGGCATCCGTCACCGTCACCGAATAGGTGCCGCCCGTGCTCACCGTGATACGACTCGCGTGAGCGCCGGTGTTCCAATAATAGGTAGTACCACCAGACGCATACAGCGTGGTGGACTGATTCTCACAGATGCTGGTGTTGCCGGTAAGCGCGACCGTAGGAAGCGGATTCACCTGGACACGGATGCTCTTGGTATTCGAACAGCCGTATGTGTTGGATACGGTCACCGTATAGACGGTGGTCGTTTCCGGGGTCACCGTGCGGATGTTGTTCGCGGTGCCGTCTTCCCAGACAAAGCTCGTGCCGCCGATAGCCTGAAGAAGCACACTTCCGCCTTTACAAACCTGCTCGTAACCCAGAATGCCGGCCGGAGGTGGCGTAACGCTTTCCACCTCGACAGAAGCGGAGGCCGTGCAGCCGAAGGCGTTCGAAACTGTCACCGCGTAGGTGCCCGCCACACTCACCGTGATGGAAGACTGCGTGGAGCCGTTGTTCCACAAAAAGACCCCGCCGGTCGATTGCGCCGACAGCGTCACCTCGCTGCCCGTACACAGGTAGCGGTTACCCGACAAAGTCAGAGTGGGTGACTCTTTCACAGTCAGGCGAACATAGAAGATCGAATCGTAGCCCGATGCGGAGCGTGTGAGGAACCGGTAAAGACCCGCCTGCGTGAGCACACTGTCGAATAAGGTGACCGGCATATCGCTGGAACACACCTCGCGATAGACAGTGTCCGTATTGATGACGGCAGGGTTAACCGTCAAGAAAAGGGAGACCACGCTGTCGCAGCCGTTCACCGTCGTAAGCATCTGCTCATGGTAGCCAGCGGTATAATACGCGCTGTCCACGAAACGGTAAGGCAGGTCATACTCGCCGACTTCGGCATAGACCGTTGCGGCCACGTAGGTGGGGTTATGGCGCACGTTCAATGTCACCACACTGTCATAGCCCGACAGATGATAGGTGAACGTATAGGCACCCGGTTCCGTAATCGAGTTCCCGAGGAACTGGACCGTAGCGTTCGCACATACCGTCGTATCCAAAACCGTATTGAACACGGGTTCCACCGTCAGGTTCAACGTATATAGCGTGTCGCACTCCGCAGCCGTGGCAGCCGGCACCCTGACGGTATAGGCTCCCGAGGCCGTAAAGGCTGTGTCGTGGTAAGCGTACGGGATGCCGTTCCGCGTCACCGTCGCCGACTCCACAATCTGATTGTCGGGAGTGACCGTCAGATCCAACGTCTTGAAGATACTGTCGCATCCTGCAACATTTTTCAAGGCCACCGTATAGAAACCGGCGCCGACGCACTCTCTGCCATAAAACTCATAAGGGAGCCTCGACGCGCAAACAGTCGCCGAAATCGTGTCTTTTACCGGATTGTTGTTGAGGTTAATCCGAAGTGTGTGGTAGTCTAAGCAACCACTGGTATTCGTCTGCGCGTATGTGAACACCGTAGATGCCTTGAACGTGGTGTCGCCGAAGACGTAAGAGCTGTCGGAGGTGCAAACCATAACGGTATCTCTCACTGAAGGCTTGGCATTCAGCAGCAACAACGTGAATTTGCTGCACGCAGTATCAGGTTCCCGGTCGATGAAATAGCGGCCCGGGGCGTTGAACACATGCACGGAATCGTATTCGTACGGAAAAGCGTCGGGACAGAGGCTCACGGTCACCGTGTCCATCTGGGGTTTCGTCACTTGAAGATTCAAGGTCACCAACGCACTGTCGCAACCATAGCGGCTGTCTATGGCCACCGTATAAGAGCCGGCGGCATTATATTCCATACCATTATATATATATGGTAACTCCGTCTGGCAAACAGAGACATCGATCGTGTCGGTCTGGGCAGCGGAGGGACGGACTTGGAGAATCAGCACCGAAACAGTCTCGCAGCCCCGTGGAGAGAAATGGGGCACAGAATAGGTTCCCGAAGTATTGTAACTCTGGCCCATGAAGCTGTACGGCAAGTCGTTCTGGCAAACTTCCACGCGAGTCGTGTCCCGCTCATCCGGGTAACGAATCACGTTGTAGGTCTTCACAATCGGACAACCGTCCGCGTTATAGCCTTGCGTGAAGTCATAGCTGCCAACCTCGGTGAAGGTGATACCTTCGTAGGTCACCGAAGGCTGATCGGGGCACATCGGAAGGGTGACCGTGGTATGCTGACCCTCCACCACTCTGAGTTTCAAGAGCGTGCGCGCGCTGTCGCAACCGTTGCGAGTAGGCGTGCTGATCCAGTAGTCGCCGCTCTCCACGTAAAAATTGTTCCGGAAAGCGTATGGCAGGTTGTTTTTGCACACCCGCGCCGACACCGTGTCGGTCACGTCATAGCTTTTTCCAATCGCAATCTGATAGACATTCAGCACATCCATCACAATCTGCCCTTGCACAGGCGAATAGTGCGGAATCTTCACCACTGTATCGCGGTGATAGACAGTGCCGTTTGCCGAAAGCTTCACACTATCGCATCCAAACAACGAATGGTAAACAGTGTCGGTAGGATACGGCGTGACTTGTGCCAAACCGTGACCGCCAAACGCGAGTACCGCAGTCAAAAACACAAGCATCAAATGCTTAATAATCATGCATTTATTCATTGTAGTAAATTTATAATATATTCAAAATACTAATAATAAAACAAAAATGCAAAATTACACTTTTTTCTTTTGCACACTGAAACCAGAAAGAGGGAACTCTTTCCGCCCCCTTTTTGGGATTCGAACAGACGGTCAATCCTGGACTAACTGAACGTGATCGCACTCGTTCCGTGGCTCACGGGCTGAACGATGATCTTCGTTGGAATTTTATCGGCAAGAACATCCAAGTGACTGATAATCCCGATATTACAATGTACAATATGGTGAAGTTGCTGCAAAGTGTTCACCACGCTGTCGCAAAGAGTGCCGTCCAACTGGCTGATGCCCTCGTCGATGAAGAGGAAGTCGGAGGTGATGCCCTGCATGGCGAGGTTGGAAAGGCCGAGCGCAAGGGCGATGGAGATGAGGAAGCTTTCGCCGCCAGAGACCATCTCCACAGGCCGCGGCGCGTCGCCCAAGTACTTGTCTTTCACCAAGATCATCAACTCGCGGCCCGCGCCGGTGAGCTCGTATCGGTCGGAGAGCATACTGAGGAAGTAGTTCGTGTTGTCGAGCAGTTTCTGCAGGATGAAACTCTGCGCGATACGGCGGAAAGTTCTGCCGGTGCTGTCGCCGAAGACGTTGTTGAGCCGCTCCCACTGCCGCACCTGCTGCCGCAAGGCATCCAGCTTCGCCAACGTGTCGGCATACCTCTGCTTGTTGTCGGCATCTTGCTGCAGAATCAACCGGATTTGTCCAACCCGCTGCATTTTTTCCGTCTTAATCGCGCCTTTCTCCTTTATTTGCCGCTCGATTTCGTCCAATTGCTCACCATCTTCCATCGCAGGTCTCGTCTCCAAATGCTTCCGCATGGTTTCCTGCGCCTGCTGCAGCTTTCCATGTGCCGTCCGCTCCTGCTCCTGCACATTCTGCAACTGCCCGCGCAACCGCGCAATCTCCTCGGCGGTCGTGGCGGCCAACTGCGACAGAAGGACTTCCGAAATCTCGGACTGGCGGGTGTAAAAATCGCTCAACACGCTGTCCACCTGGCTCATTCTCACGGCCAAGTCAGCCGACTTTTGCGAAAGGACAGCGCACTTCTCGGCCAAATCCATCCACTTTCCCGCCAATCCGTCGCACTTGGCCCCCTTTTCGGCAGCTGTCCACTCGAACAGTCCCTTCACCTTCCGCTCGTACAGCCCGATCTGGTCAACCTCCCGCTGCATCTGCATTTGCAAATCCTGCTGGTCCGACCGGCTCTTTTGCAGGCCGGCATACGATTCTGCCTCCTTTGTCAACGTTTGCACCGTCTTGGCAATATCCTTTTCCCAACCGGGATAAACGGCGTTCAGGAAGCCGGACAACTCGCTTTCCAACGACTGGGAGATTTCCGCAAACTCCGCCATCTGCTGCTGCAGTGCCCCGTTCTCCGTTTTCAGGTTGGTATGTTGCACTTCGTCGTTGTGTTGCGAAAGCATGAGCTTCTCGACCTGCTTCTTCAGTTCTTCCAACGTCGCCGAAGCCGCCTTCGACTTCTTGGAAATTTCCTGTGCCAACTGGATGCGTCTCGCCGTTTCTTGCAAGGCTTTTTCTACTTCAACATTCTGTTTATCAATCTGTTCCAAAATAGTTTCAGACACTTCGATTTGCAAACGGCTGCAAATTTCAGTCAAGGCGGCAAGGGCATTTTTCTTGACGAGGTTTTTGTTTTGAAGTTCGGTTTGCTGCACTGCAAGCATGGCTTCGGCGGCTGTTTGGGCTGTCACCGTTTCATCAACGGCCTTTTTCGCGTCATTCACCGCCCGCTTGGACGCATCCAACTGACTTTTCAACAGCGCGACGCTCCGTTCCACTGCTTCGTTGGTGAGCAAGCGTTCCACTTTCTGTCCACAGACAGGACACGTGTCGCCGGTCTGCAACATGGCGCGCATCTGCTTGGCAAACTGATTGACGCTCTGCGCCGAGGCCTCGTAGCATTTTTGAGCCGTCTCCTGGGCCTCCTGCGCCTGCGCATACAACGCCTGTTTCTGCGACAACTGCTCTGACAGGAACTGCTGCTTCTGTTGCAATTCCGACACGGACTGTTTCATGAGATTGATTTCATCTTGCTGACGCTTAAGCTGTTGCACGGAATTTTTGACATTTTCCAAATCACGGGCACGGTCTTTCTGCAACGTTTGTTCTTCAACAAGTTTCTGAAAGTCATACTGTTTTGCCTGTTCGTTCAATTCATCCAAAACCTGCTGGTTCTGGGTTATCTCTCCGGTGAACTTGTCGATTTTCGACTTGGACAATTCGATATTTTTCTCGATTTCCACAACTTTCGCGTTGTTTTGCGCGATGCGGACTGACTTTCTCCCTTGTTCCTCCCGTGATCGTGCTAACTGGCGCAACTTCTCCACCAAAACAGGTGCCTGCAAAAAAGTCTCTTCCTTGTAGGATTGCTTCCGCAACGCATCGTCTATCTTTTCCATGTCGGCAGCGACTTTCACTAACTTTTCCCGCACATCCAAAACGCCAGCCGTGACTTCCAGATATTGCCTTTGGTACACCGCCTCGTCATTCCGCAACGACTGCCGGGACCGCAGAAGTTCTTGACGTTCGAGGTAGCTCTTGCGTTCATTTTCAGTCTGTTCCCATTGTAAGATATTTTGCTGCAGCTGCCGGTTTTTGTCCGAGCGGAGCGTTTCTTCCGCTGCCTTCCAGTTTTTCTCCGATTTAGCCACATCTTCCTGATATTGAAACAATTGCTTTATCCATGAAGATTTCGCGTTCAGTTCTTTCAACTCTTCCTCAATAAGGTTGGCTTCCGCAACGGTTTTACTTATATCAAGCTGGTAATCAGCAATTTGCTCGGCGCTCAATCGTGCAACGTTCTCGTTTTCGCGCTCTATCTGCTCATACGACTTCTCCTGTTCCTTGAACTTTTCATAAATACGCTTCCCGATTTCTGAAAAGATGCTCGTGTCGGTCAGTTTTTCCAGAATTTCCGCCTTGGCATTTTGGTCGCTCTTCATGAACTTGGTGAACTCGCCCTGCGCGAGCATGGTGGTGCGACAAAACTGGTCGTAGTTCAGCCCGGTGACCGCCACAATCTGGGACTCGATGTCACGATCCTTCGTCCAGACGCCGTTCTCGGAAGTCAGCGACCACTCCTTGCTGTTGAGATTTCCGTTTCGATTGATGGAAAACGCCGTCTTAGCGGTATATGCAACGCTATCATTACCAACAAATTGGAGACTACACCAGCCCTCTTTCGTGCCCCGTTTCAGATATTGCCGCAGGTCGTTGATGGCTATGCCCTTCGACTTGTCGCTGAATTGGAACTCCGGGTCGGCATATTGGTTCTCCTTCTTTTCGGCGATGCTCTGCAGGCGAGGGGTCTTGCAAAAAAGCGTCATGCAGATGGCATCAAGGATGGTGCTCTTGCCCGCTCCTGAGGGACCCCAAATCATGAAAATATGCTGGCCTTCCGGCATCAGACGTTCAAAATCGATGGCCGCATCCGCGATGGAATTGATATTATGGATTTCTAATTTCTTGAATTTCATAACATTATCAACAGTTAATCGGTTCTCCGCAAAATAAAATGCGCATCTTCAATCGTGAAGACCCGCTTGGAATTTTCAACGGCAAAAATACAAAAAATGGGCGGCAATCCAATAAAATCGTATTTTTGCCGTTTGATTCAAAAATTCGGAAAAATGAAAAAGATTATTGTTTTAGGAATTCTGTTTTTAGGCTCCGTACTGGTTTTCTCTGCGTGCGACACCCAGCACCGTTGCGCCGCCTACGGCCATTATGCGTACAACATGCCGGCCGAGAACCCCGACAACGCGAACTAAGCATCCGCTTCCCATGCGGAAGACAGACATGAGAGAACGCCCCGAAAGGAAAGCGCTGCTGACCCTGCTGTTGGCAGCGGCTTCTTTGTTGTCGTTTGCCCAGAACGTCGGGGAGTACTACCACGACGTGACCGACAAGGAGTGGAACTTCCAGGTCTTCGCGCACACTGCGGGCCTCGGCGTCGGGTTCCAGCACGGCCGCACCCCCGACCTCTACAACAAGCACTTTTGGGAGATGCAGTTCATGACCAACCGGCACCCCAAGTCCATCCGCTCCATCAACGCCTTCTACGAGAACGTGCGCCCGGTCCGCTACGGGCAGCTCTACTACCTGTTCTTCGTGCAGGGCGGCTACGGCTACCAGCGCACCCTGCACTTGAAGCCCTATTGGGGCGGCGTGCAGATCCGCTACACCCTGTCGGCGGGCCCCGCCCTCGGCATCGGCATCCCCAACTACGTGGAGGTGCTCAACTACAACACCGGATTCTCCGAAATCGTGCGCTACGACCCCGAGAAGCACAACCTCAACAACATCCTCGGCGGCGCCCGCATGTTCACCGGCATCATGAAAACCATCGCCCGGCCAGGTTTCTACGCCAAGACCGGTCTCACCTTCGACTTCGCCAAGAGCGACTACAAGCTCCGCGCCCTTGAGGTCGGCGTGCAGGTCCAGATGGTCTTCCCCTTCATCCAACAGATGGCCTTCAACCCCGCCAGGAAATTCTACCTCACCGGCTACCTCTCCTTCAACTTCGGCAAAAAAATCGGAAGGCAACGCAGATAGTGACTATAACTTAGACTAGTGACTATAACTTAGACTAGTGACTATAACTTAAACTTACTAAACTTACTAAACTTACTAAACTCACTAAACTTATCTAATCTCACTAAACTTATCTAATCTCACTAAACTTATCTAATCTCACTAAACTTATCTAATCTCACTAAACTTACTAAAATAAATATGAGAAAAAACATAATAACCGCCATTTTCATTGCAATTACCGGGATTTTCACCCGCGTGTCCGCGCAAAACGACTTCGAAATCGTCAAAAACGTGGACATTTTCATCAGCGTGCTCAACGAGCTGAACAACAAATACGCCGACGAGATTTCCCCCGGCGAACTCACCCAGACGGCCATCCGGGCCATGCTCAAGAGCCTCGACCCCTACACCGTCTATTACAACGAAGGGGAGATTGAGACCTACCGCATGATGAACGCCGGCGAGTCGGGCGACGTGGACGTCACCCTGAAGATGATTGACAAGAAGCCCGTCATCGCTGACATGCTCGGCGAAGGCCCCTCGGCGAAGGCCGGCCTGCGCGTGGGCGACCGTATCCTCAAAATCAATGGACAGTCGTCGGAGAACCGCGACATCGAGGCCCTCATCCTTGCCATGCGCGGACAGCCTGGCAGCACCTATTCGGTGGACGTATTCCGCCCATCCGACAGCAAGAGCCTGAGTTTCAAGGTCAAACGCGAAAAGGTGAAACAGCCCAACATCCCCTACTCCGGCATCCTCGGCGACAAAGTGGGCTACATCAAGCTCAACCAGTTCCTCGAAAACGCCGGCAAGGAGGTCTATGACGCCTTCACCAAACTCAAGGACGAGGGCATGGAATACCTCATCATCGACCTGCGCGACAACGGCGGCGGCCTGCTCGGAGAGGCCGTCAACATCATCGACATCTTCGTGGGCAAGGACATCGCCGTGGTGGAAACGAAGGGCAAAATCGCCGAGATGAACAACATCTACAAGACCCGCAACGAAGCCGCCGACGCCAACATCCCCATCGTGGTGCTGGTGAACGAACACAGCGCCTCCGCCTCCGAAATCGTCTCCGGCACCCTGCAAGACCTCGACCGCGCCGTCATCGTCGGACAGAAGTCCTTCGGCAAGGGGCTGGTCCAAAAGGTCTATTCCATGGACTACAACACCAGCATGAAGGTCACCGTGTCGAAATACTACATTCCCAGCGGCCGCTGCGTGCAAAACATCGAATACTTCGACCGCGACACCACCAAGGGCGGCTACAAGATCCCCGACTCCTTGGCCGTGGCATACAAGACCAAGAACGGCCGCACCGTCTATGACAAGGGTGGTGTGGAGCCCGACGTGGCCGTACCCGAGGAACGGGTCCCCGACATCCTCTCCGCCCTCATCGAGGAGCAGGCCGTCTTCGACTTCGCCAACGACTACCGCGCCAAGCACGAGAGCATCGCCGAAGCCGAGAAATTCGTGGTCGATGACGCCATCTACAACGAGTTCCTGCAGTTCCTTAAAGCCAAGAAATACACCTGCACCACTTCCATAGAGGAGAAATTGGAGGAGCTGAAGACAGCCGCCGAAGACGACCACGCCTTCGCCAGCATCCAGGCCGCCTACAATCAGCTGAAAAGCCAGGTGGAGAGCCTCAAGACGCAGGACCTGACCACCCACAAGGCCGAAATCGAGCGCGCCCTGACCCAGGAAATCGTGTCGCGCTACTACTACAGCACCGGCAAGCTCATCAACAGCCTGCACCACGACAATTACATCGAAACGGCCAAGAGCGTGCTGCTTGACTCCGCCCGCTACCAATCCATCCTCTCGCCGAAAAAGTAGGAGATGCGCCGCGCGGATTTCCACCACCTGTTCTACCTGCTCGGCACCGTCACGCTGGCCGCAGCCATGCCTTTGTCGCACTTTGTCATGGGGCTGGCTACCTTTCTCCTGCTGCTCAACTGGATCGCCGAATGGAACTGGCCAGAAAAATGGAAGCGCACCTGCGAAAACCGACAGGGACTCTGGTTATCAGCTTTTTACATCATTTACGCCATCGGGCTCATCCACGTCACCGACTGGGCTGCAGCAGGCAAGGAGATGCTCGCCATGCTTCCCTTTCTCCTCTCCCCGATCATCGTCATATCCTCCAAGCCATTCAGCCAAAAAGAGTTGCAAGTTATCTTCAGCGCATTCATCCTCGCCACCCTTTTCGGCTGCTGCTGGAACTTCGGCTACGCACAAACCCATCCGATAGACGACCTCCGCCAGATGTCGCGCTTCATCGACCATATCCGCTTCAGCCTCTGCGTGGTCATGTCCGTGGTCTTCTGCCTGCACTATGCCTTCCACCATCAGGAAAGAACTGGATGGCTGAAGTACATCTATCTGATTATCACCATATTATTAATCCCCTATTTGCTTTATGCACAAACACTTTCTGGCATTATCATCTTGATGGTACTTGCGCTCTGCTACCTTGTCCATCTCATCCTCATCCAGAAAAGTGGCAGGTTCAAATGGGCTTTGGGCGGTGTCACGCTGATATTGCTGACTTCAAGCATAGTATATGTATTCTATGTCACATACGATTATGGCCACGTGAAAGACACCGCGCCCGACACGACCGCGCTGACCGCCTCGGGGAATCCTTACACGTTTGACGAGAATTCCATCGTGGAGAACGGCTACCATATCGGCTACTACGTCTGTGAAGAGGAGCTTCCGGGCGCCTGGGCTCGACGCTCCGGCACAGCCTACGACGAACTGACGGCCGCCACCCTGGTGCGTTACCTCAACTCGCTCGGAATGCGCAAGGACTCGGCCGCCGTGATGGCCCTCAGCGACGAGGACATCCGCAACATCGAGCGGCGGCAGGCCAACGTCTATTACACGCACAACACCAGTCTGCGCCGCACGCTGTACGAAACTTACTTCGGATTTTCGCTCTACCGGCACTACGGCATCATCAACGAGTCGTCGCTGTTGGAGCGCGTGGAACTATGGAGGGCAACATGGAGCCTCATCCGCGAAAATTGGCTGTTCGGCGTCGGTGTCGGGCAGGAGCGGGCGGCCCTGGACCGGCAGTTAGCGCTCCAGCACTCCCCCATCGCCGACAAAAAACACGGTCGCGGCAGCCACAACCAGTTCCTTACCTACTGGCTCGCCGCCGGCATCATCCCCGTGGTCTATTTCGTCTTCTTGTTAGCCTATCCCTTCTTCGGAATGCGCAACCGGGTGACTTTCGTCTATTTCGCCCTCATCGCATTGCTATTCCTCTCCATGCTGGTGGAGGACACGCTCAACGCGCAGACCGGCCGCATGCTGTTCACCATCTTCGTGCCGCTGTTGCTGTTCCGCAGCCCGGAAGAGACACCTGGCGCGTAGGAAAAAAGGCAGGACTACAACTGCCAATTGATGGGCGTTTTCCCCATCGAAACCAAGATTTCGTTCGTTTTTGAAAAATGGCGGCAGCCGAAGAAGCCGCGCGAGGCAGACAGCGGCGACGGATGCGGCGCCGTGAGGACGTAATGTTTGGAAGTGTCGATAAGCCGCTGTTTCTCAATAGCATAGTTTCCCCATAGCAGAAAAACAAGCCCTTCGCGCCGTTCGGAGAGCCGCTGGATGGCGCAGTCGGTGAAAGTTTCCCAGCCGTGCCGCTGGTGCGACCCCGCCTGATGCGCCCGCACCGTGAGCGTCGCGTTGAGCAGCAGCACCCCCTGGTTAGCCCAGGCCTGCAGATTGCCGCTTCTCGGCGGCACAAAGCCCACGTCCGTCGCCAACTCCCTGAAGATGTTCTGCAACGATTTCGGAATGGGCACCCCATCCTGCACCGAGAAGCAGAGTCCGTGGGCCTGGCCCTCGCCATGGTACGGGTCCTGGCCGATGATGACCACCTTCACCTTGTCGAAAGGCGTCGAGTCGAAAGCGTTGAAAATCTTCGGTCCGGGCGGGAACACCACATAGTGCCGCTTCTCTTCTTGCAAAAAGGCCTTCAGTTCGGCAAAATAAGGCGCTTGGAACTGGTCCCACAGGACTGTTTTCCAGGATGGTTCGATGTTGGGGTTTATCGTTGACTGCATGATTGTTGGTTTTTGGCTTTTGGCTTTTAGCTTTTGGCTTTTGGCTTTTGGCTTTTGGCTTTTTATTGACAATACGAATGTTTTGGTATAGCTATATTAGAAATTTTGTATTTTTGCAAAAATATTAATTTTTACATTGTGCGAATTTAACTATTAATTCTTAAAAATGAGAAACTTCAGAAATTACAGGATTTGGAATGAATCGGTATCATTGATCACTGAAATTTACAAAATCTCTCTCGATTTTCCTTCGTACGAACGGTATAGTTTAAGTAATCAATTGAGAAGAGCTTCGGTATCTATTGCGTCAAACATTGCAGAAGGATCATCACGGGAGTCTGAAAAGGATTTCATTCGTTTCTTAAGCATCAGTCTCGGATCAGCCTTTGAAGTCGAAACACAATTACAGATAGCTTTTAATTTGGAATACATAAGTCAACAAACCCTCGAAACATTATTAAAAAAATTACATCTCATCGAAAGACAAATCAACGAATTCATCAGCGTAATCAAACGCCAACAGCTAACAGCCAACAGCCAACAGCCAACAGCCAACAGCCAACAGCCAACCGTCAGTGCCTAAAATGCCGCACCCCGGTGAACACCATCGCGATGCCGGCTTCGTTGCAGGCTTTGACGGAATCCTCGTCGCGGACGCTGCCTCCGGGTTGGATAATGGCGGTGACACCATACTCCTTGGCCATTTTCACCACATCGTCGAAGGGGAAGAAGGCATCGCTGGCGAGACAGAGGTTGCCCGTCAGTCCCTTCTCCTTAGCCTCTTCGAGAGCGATATGGGCGGCGCCCACACGGTTCATTTGTCCGGCGCCGACACCGGCAATGCGGCCGTCGCAGGCCACCGTGATGGCGTTGGAGCGCACATGCTTGCAGATGGTCATCGCGAGTTTCAGGTTCTCCATCTCCTCCGCCGTCGGGGCCTTCTCGGTCACCACATTCAACGCATAGTCCTCGAAGCGCTTGCGGTCGATGGACTGGCACAGCATACCGCCCGCCACACTCACGAACATGCGTTCGTCGGCATTGGTTTTGTCGGTGCTGAAGGTCATCAAGCGGATGTTCTTCTTGGTGGCGAGATGGTCGAAAGCCTCCTGTGTGAACGAAGGGGCGAGGATGATTTCCAGGAAAACGGGCTTCATCGCCTCGGCGGTGGGCAGGTCGATTTCGCGATTGGAGGCCACGATGCCACCGAAGATGGAGACGCTGTCGGCCTCGTATGCACGGGTCCAAGCCTCCAAAGCGGTTTCGCCGATGCCCACGCCGCACGGATTCTTGTGCTTCACCGCCACCATCGTCGGACGGTCAAACTCGCGCAAAATCTGCAATGCCGCATCTGCATCTTGTATATTATTGTAAGACAGCTCTTTACCATGAAGCTGCTCCGCCCATGCCATCGAATAGCCCTGCTTTTTGCCTGCATAGAAGGCGGCCTCTTGGTGCGGATTCTCCCCATAGCGCAACGACTGCTTCTTGGAGAACGTAAGAGTCAGGTTTTCAGGCTCTTTTTCTCCCACTTTGTCGGTAAGGTAAGTCGCGATGTAGGTATCGTAGGCGGCAGTGTGGCGGAACACCTTGGCGGCCAGGCGGCGGCGAGTCTCCAATGTAGTGTCGCCGTGGGTGCGCAACTCCTCCAACACCGTCCCGTAGTCGGCGTTATCGACCACCACGGTCACAAAAGCGTGGTTCTTTGCCGCACTGCGAAGCATGGAAGGCCCGCCGATGTCGATGTTCTCGATGGCATCCTCGAATGTGGTTCCCTCCTTCTCGATAGTCTGTTTAAAGGGGTAGAGGTTTACCACCACCATGTCAATCGGGACAATACCGTTCACCTCCATCTCCTTGACATGTTCAGGGTTGGTGCGCACCGACAGCAGCCCGCCGTGCACCTTGGGATGCAGGGTTTTCACGCGGCCGTCCATGATTTCGGGGAAGCCGGTCACATCGCTGATCCCGATGGTAGGAACACCGGCTGCATCCAAGGCCTTGCGGGTGCCGCCCGTGGAGATGATCTCGTAACCTAACTTCACAAGTTCCTGAGCAAAAGGCACTACGCCTTCCTTATTGCTTACACTGATAATCGCTCTTTTCATAATTTGGAATTACATTTTTAAGGCGCAAAGATAGCAAATATCTGCCATCGCGCCATGACGGAAATCAAAAAAAAAAGAAAAAGCCAATGTCTTGAAGTATATGCGGAAAACAGGTTTCCTTAGCAGAAGCTGTCAGTGCAGCACTGTCGATAAAATCTCCAAGGAGTCGATTTTCCGGATCTGGTCGTTATGCACCTGGAAATAGGCGACCAGGCTTTTCAGCAGGGCGTTGCGCACGCCGCGCGTGACCTTGACAGGTTCTTCCGTGTTCAGCAAAAGATGCAGATACTCGCTTTGCTGAGCGGACAAGAAATTGGGGTCGTCAACAAAAAAAGGCTGGAAGCGGCAGTCTGCCAACGAGAAGCAGGGAGCATCCGGAGAGTAGTTGTCCTCGGGATAGTAGCCCATGACCATGCTGAGCCGTAGCAGGAAGCGCAGCGGGAGTTCCGCCAGATTCCCGGAAGCATTGTGCACTTTGCCGATTTCTTCCTCCAAAAAATCGAACAACACCTCATCCTCCCCGGAATCCATCAGCAGCTTATACAGTATCTCATTATAAAACAACAAGATAGAACTTTTAGCCGGATCAAAGAACAAATCCGTGGCGGTGCGGTGCGGCGACAAGTCTTTCAAATACTTCAGCGAACTCTTGCCTTGGTCTTCGTAGGAAATGTCCAACATGGCCAAAGGCGAGAAATACGAAGCCGCGAACCGATTGTTCTTCCGAAAGGCATTTTTAACGATAAACGACTGGTTTCCTTGCCGTTGAGTGAAAATTTTCACCACCAAAGAAGTGTCGCCATACTTTGTGGCGCGCATCACGATACCAGGCGTTGATACAACCATCTTTCAGCAACTAATTGACAAACACGAATTTTGTTACAATTTTTTCTTTCCCCTCTTCATCGGAGGCCATCACATAATAGACTCCCGAGGCAGGTCGGTTGCCATGGAAATCCTTGCAATACCAAACCAGCTGTCCGCCATCGCTGTAACCTTGCCAAACCAGATTTCCAGCGCTATCCGTAATCTTACATAATGAATTGGTTTTCAAGCCATTGACAGCCACTGCACCCGTATAACCATGCGGCACGGGATTCGGATAGACCGGCAAGTCTTCATAGCTCGTGAAACCTTTTGTGGCCGTGCCTTTGTAACTGACCAAACCCTTGGCTGTGGCGAAAAAGACCTCTCCCGTAAGCTGGTTCACGTTGATGTCCACAATTTGGTTGGAGAAGAGCGGGTGGTCTTCGGCGGTGAAATGCAGAAGTTGTTCCTGTCCGTTTTCACTCATCAAGAAGACACCGGCCTTGTTGGTGCCAATCCATTTCCGGTTGGCTCCATCTACCGCGATAGCTGTAACTTCTTCAAATTCAAAAAGAACCGACACATATCCATCTTGTTCCAACAGGACATTCCTTGGAAACACATTGCCGTCGAACACTTTGCTGGGGTAGTAAATCACCTTCACCCCCTTGTCGGTGCCGATCCAAATTTCGCCGTCCAAATCCTCCGCCATGCAATAGACCGTGGAGGAGCTCACCTCGGCGGCGGCGTTCATGTCGATGCGGGCGAGCCGGTCATCGCCACGATTGTCGTAGGTACCGTTGTCATAGAAAGCGACAAGAGGATAACGGACACCCGCACGAGGGAAGTTCACCCATTTGTAGCCGCGTGAGTCGATGAGAAGATGCTCCGCCGTCACCGCTTCGTAGGCAGTGCTGACATTCCCCAATTCGATGTTGTAGGAATGCCATTCTCCATTGGGTTCCAGCATTTTAAGCATTCCCTGGCAACCGCTGTTCGTCATCCAGAGATTTCCTTTCTTATCGAACTGCAACCCTGACACCTGGACTCTGTCGCCCACGGAGGCACACAAGATGGAATTGTCGGAGCTGTATTGCGCCACAGGACGATGGTTCTTGCACTTGAAGACCCCGTTGCCCCAGGAGGCCACCGCCCATTCCGTTTCGTCGGACGGATTGACGGCCACATTGTTAAGGTCGTATGTCAAACCACTGGTGTCGAATGCCAGGAAATCCATGTCGTTGTAGTGCCACTCCTGATTCTCAAACCAGCTGAGCACCGGATACCGGAAAGCGGGCGCATACGCCGATGAGGCCTTCCGCGACCCGTGCACCGCCGCTACAACCCCATTGCAGGAGGTCAGCCCCTCCACATAGTCAAAATAGGGACCGGAAGCCTGGAAGAAACGATGCGAAAAGTACGTCATATTGTTTAGCACCAGCCCATACACATGGTCCGCCACCCAGATGTTGTCCCGGTCCAGCACCGCCTCACGAGCATCAGGCCCCACCCCGTTTTCATACCAATAGGCAGAATAGAGGTGCTCCATGTCCGCATTCATCAGCTCCACCCCGTCCCAGTCGCAAACCATCAAAGTGTCATGCTTGCTATTCAGCTGTTGAACAGCAAGATACGATTTTTCCGTCTTGTTCCATACGCCATCTGCACACACACACAGCGTGTCCCTGCCGCCCGTTGTCTGCGCCGCCGGCTTCTTTACCGCATATACCATACCGGGCACACCGGCCAACGCGGAAACATGCCAGTCGTTCTCCTGCCGCCACTGCATGAAGTCGTTGATCACGGGCGACGATTTCTCAATGCTGAACACACCTGCAGTGGTGGAGACATAGAACCGCCCGTCAACCAGCGCGATGTCCGTCGGAGTCAACGGCTCGCCGGCTCGCTTGGTGAACCATGTGTCGGCAATCACCGTGTTTTCCAGGTCGAGAATCACAATGCCGAAAGGATAGACCAGAAAGACCTTCCCGTCGAAGGCACGGCAGTTGGCCACTTGCTTCGAGCCGGTCAGCGCCTTGTCTTTCACATCGGGAAAATTCAGCAGCCGGTCGTCGCGCACCAAATCTATATTACCATTTTTATAGCAGACTATCAGCGTGTTATATGTTTCATCCATAAAAATCTTCACGATGTCAATGTCCGATAGGCCATCCACCTTCGACCAGGACGACAACGACGGAGACTCTTCAAAGGCGGAGCTTTTGTCCAACAGCATCAGCCCGTTGTCCGAAGCGGCATAAACCGTGCGGGTGTCGTGTGCCACGGAGACGAAGCCTTTTAACGAGACATGCGCACGGAAGCTGCCGATAGCCGTTTGCGCCAGAAGCCCGGATGCAGACCAAAAAAAGAGCGACAACAAGAGATATTTTTTCATAGCGCGGTATTTCGATACAAATTGGATTTTCTGAGGTTATACGCAGGTATAAAAGACGTTAAAGCACTGATTATAAATATTGTAAGAAGCACAAGCAAAAGATCTGTCAGACGGATTTGAACGGGGTAGTATGGAATGACGTAATGTACGCCTCCACCGCCCAGCTTCACGATATGGAAGGTCTGCTGCAGAAGACAGATGAAAGCGCCCAGCACGGTGCCGGCCAGGCCACCCAAAGCAGACACCAACAGCCCCTCATACACAAAAACTCGCTGTATCAGCGATTTAGAAGCCCCCATGCTGAACAACACAGCTGTATCCGTCTTCTTTTCCAAGATCAACATGCCCAAAGCGCCCACGATGTTGAAGGCGGCGAGAATCAGGATGAAAGCGAGAATCAGGTAGATGACAAACTTCTCTGATTTCATCGTCTTATACAGCGAGTCCTCCTGTTCATACTTGTCCTTGACCCGGTATTTCTCGCCAATGATCTTTTCAATCTGTGAGCGACATTTGTCCGCATTCGCGCCCTCGCGCAGCTGGATTTCCATCGACGTAACCTCCCCGTCGTAGTTCATCAGGTCGCGCACAAAATCAATCGGGCAGAAAATGTAGTTCTCGTCGTAGTTGGTGTTCGTGCAAAGCACGCCGTTGGGAAGAATGTAGCGGGTGTTGAACGCATCTGCCGCATTGGCGAAGCTTTTTTTCGTGCGTTTCGGATAATACAATTTGATCAATTTGTAGCTCAACAAATTGATTTCCAGCTTTCCGGCGGAACCCGTACCGAGAATTGCGCAGGGCTGCTGTATCTTCCGTAGCGCCGTGTCGCCGTCTATCAACATGTCCTCAAAATGGTAATCGCGGAAATAGCTGTCGGGGACACCCTTCAGGTAAATCAGCTCCTGCCGGTCATCGTAGTTGGCCAACGACATGTCGCAGACAATTTCATTAACACACTTGACATCAGACAGTTCCGATATTTCAGCAACCGGGAAACTGTCCACCGGGAACGATTTGCCTTCGCGCAGTGTGACCTCGAAGTCGGCATGCAAGGCGTTGAACCAGCCGCCGATGATGTCGGACATGCCGTTGAACACCGAAAGCACCACCACGAGCGCAGCCGTGCTCACCATGATGCCGACCATGGAAATCCCGGAGATGACGTTGATGATGTTGTGTTCCTTTTTGGAGAAAAGGTAACGCCACGCCAGGAAGAGAGCCGTCTTATGCGCCTTCTGAGCCACTATTTTTTCAGCAGTTCATCGATATGCTCCAGATAGTCCAGGGTGTCATCAAGGAAGAACTCCAATGTCGGCACCACGCGCAACTGGTTGCGCACCTGCTGGCCGAGCCGATAACGGATATCTTTTGTATTTTCCTTTATCAGATTGATAATCACTTCTTTATCCTGCGTATTATAGATGCTCAGGTAAGCTCGGGCAATGGAAAGGTCAGGGGTGATGGTCACGTTGGTCACCGTAATCATGCACTTATAGACGTTCCTGCTGTCCTGCAGGAAGATGTTGGCCAGCTCGCGCTGCAGCATGGCCGCAATTTTCTGCTGTCTTGTCGTATTCATCGCAATAATTTTGAATCGGCAAAGATACGTTTTTTTGACAAACACAGCACAACATTTCATCGCCTCCTGCAAACACAGAAATGGCAAAAAAATGTATTTTTGCGGAAAATTTGAAAAATGAATATCGATACCACATCCGTACCGCATTTGTCGCCGAAGATGAAAATGGCTGACGCTATCCATCAGTACCACAGTCTATTGACGATTCTTCCCCGTCTTGGGATTCCCCTCGGGTTCGGCGAGAAGAGCATCGGGCAGCTCTGCGCCGAGCACCGGGTTTCAGAACCCCTCTTCATGCTCATCAGCCGCGTCTATTGCCAAAACGACTATTTCCCCACCGCAAACGAGCTGCAGCAGTGCCCCATGACGGACATCCTGCAATACCTGACCCAGTCGCATGTGGACTATCTGGAGAACAAGCTGCCGCACATCGAACGGCACCTGCACAAGTTGCTGGAGCCCATGGATCCGAAATACAGCACGCTGATTTCCAACTTCTATACGGAGTTTCGCAAGGAGGTCAAGAAACATTTCCAGTACGAGGAGGAAGTGATATTCCCCTACCTCCGGCAGTTCATCTCCGAGCAGGACGCTACGGAGTCGGCCTCTTACCAGAAAAGCACCTTCCACCAGCAGCACGATGACATAGAGGACACCCTCAACGACCTCACCAACCTGCTGCTCAAATACATACCCGCAGAGGTTTCTTCCGACGAGCGCGTCGATATGCTGTTGGACATGTATGCTCTCTCCAACGACATTGCCAAGCACGCCATGATGGAGGACCGGATCTTAGTCCCTTACATCCAACTGTTAGAATCCAAGCGCCATGAATAAGATTGCCATTGCCGAGCCATCGACCATCCTGCGCACAGGACTTGAAAAGCTGTTGGAAGAGCTTCCCGAGGCCGAAGTGGTCTTTTCCACCGACAACCTCGGCGCTCTGTATTCCAGAATCACGGCCATACGCCCCAACATTCTGATTGTCAACCCGGTACTGTTCGACTACGCCAAGCGCGCCACCATCCGCGCCGAGTTCGACACCCTGCCGAACCTGCGCATTATCGGCTTGATCACCACCTACGTGGAGTCGCAGCACCAACGGCAGTTCGCCGGCGTCATCGAGCTCAACGACGACCTCCAGCGCATCAAATCGACCATCAACCAAGTGGTCAACACCATCCAAACCGACAGCGACGAAACCGACAACGCCCCCCTCTCCGACCGCGAGAAAGAGGTGCTCGTCTGTCTATCCAAAGGACTGAAAAACAACGAGATAGCCGACACCCTCAACATCTCGGTGCACACCGTCATCACCCATCGCAAGAACATCGTCCGCAAGACCGGCATCAAGTCTGTCGCGGCATTGACGGTGTATGCGATACTGAACAATCTCATTGAGGAGAAAGACATTATATAGTTAGCAGTTAGTAGTTAGCAGTTAGTAGTTGGCTGTCCGTAACGGTTCAAAAAAAAGCTCTAACTCTATGGTAACTCTATAGCAACTCTATGCAAACTCTATTAACCCGTCAACTCGGATCAGTTGCAAGACATGTCTTGTGTAAGTCTTGTTAAGTCTTGTGTAGGTCTTGTCTAAGTCTTGTGTAAGTCTTGTGTAAGTCTTGTTAATGCGCAAACAATATCACTACTTTTATCTTCTTCTTCACCTAATATCAATGAACTCATACTTTTTTGAATCTAGTTTTTATCCAATACTATACGGAAACCGATATGCATATCTTTCTTTTCAGGGGAAACACCACGCCGATAACGAACCTCCAAGGATGGATGTTGCAAAACACCAAAACTGCCACCCCGAACAACCTTCGTTTCTCCTGATGTTGGTCCTTGGGGATCCTGAAAACGCCTTTGCCTTTGATAATAGTTGTCGCTATACCAATCGCTGCACCATTCCGCCACATTGCCCGTCATGTCATACAACCCCAGAGAGTTTGGTTTCTTTTTTCCTGAAGGCATTGTCCATGCATGGCATACATTCAAAATTTTAGGATCATCGTAATGATACCACGTAATCTCATCCACATCATTACTGCCAGCAAAAACAAAAGGGTCATCGTGGCATCCTCCGCGAGCAGCGTATTCCCACTCCGCCTCGGTCGGCAATCGGAAATACAATCCTGTAATGGCATTTAAATTGTCTATAAAATCTTGTGCGTCATACCAGCTGATTGATTCAACAGGACGCTTTAAGTAACGTGTAATTGCACTATCTGGTTTAAACCAAGATGGGTTTTCCCCCATTACCGCAAGATACAATTCTTGCGTCACTTCTATCTTCGCCATATAAAAGGATTCTACAGTAACAGAATGTTCTCCTCTCACTTGTTTAAGACAACAACCATGGCAATCTTCATCATAGGTGCATCCTCGCTGATAAGTTCCTCCCTCCGCTTTCATCATCACAACATCAACGTTTCTAACGCGAACCACTATGCTATCGTTTTGCGAAATGCCATGTAGTGAAAGGATAATTAATGCCATAATATTCATTGTTTTTTTCATCTCAATTCTTTTGGTAAAACATAATATTCGCCTTTTATGGCACCGTTGTCGATTTTCTCTTTGGTTTCTTTGACAACCCTGAAAGCATCTTCAGGCAAATAATATACAGGGGACTTCTATTTTTTACTTCTTCGCGCTGCCGCCGACCTTGATGCGAAGTCCGTTAAACATCAAGATAAGCAAACAACGCTACAAAATTAATTCTTTTATCCATTCGTATGGCACAAAAAATCCAAAAGGTTGCAGTTTGTCCGTGTCTTTCTGCCTTTTCTTGTTGGCCTTGCGCTTCTTCTCCTCCTCGCGGTGTCGCCCTCTTCGGGATTCCACAACTCGCCGCTCCTGTCTTCCTCGAAAAGGCCTTTCTTTGTCAATTCCTCCTTGAGGGTCCATATCGTTTTCTCGTCGGGCACCTTGTCGCCGCTGGCCAGCCCGAGGAAGTCGCGGAACGAGAGCCTGTTGCGGATCTGGTTTTCCGTCTGCGGGTCGCTGAGATGATGACCGTAATATTCTATCCATCGACATACATCTTTAGAAGTCCTGTCGTTGAAAACTGATTGTATGATAATTTTATCCATATTAAAAATATTGCGTATGTCCCCATCGAAACACAAAACCATGTTCTTTACCAAAACTAATTTTGGCATTGTCTGCTGCCACTGAACAAATGCAATATTTTTCCCGAATAAAATCAACCATATCGTCAGTGTATGTTGATTGTGCTTGTGAGTTTGCAAAAGAAGAGCTGACCTTGAATTTAATGATTCCCCCTTCTGGACATAATGAAGGGAAACGTTTGTCCCATCCATTGAGATCAGAGAGGAAGGCGTAAAATCTTGGATGAAGATTACCTTTTGCTATTTCTTGTATCGCATATTCTTCCAGGTATGGTGGTGGGCAGCAGTGATGCACAAAAAATACCTCAAGCAGATTTTGTGAAAGTTTATCTGTGTTCATCTTGTAAATGATAGTATCAACCTTTTCATATTCTATATAAAACGTATCTCCAGATGGCAGAATCCTTATCATGGGCTCGTTCCCGATTATCCAGCTTAATTTTGCGGAATCTTTTTGCACTCTTGTAGCAAAGTCAAGACAGGGTATGCCCAATTCCTCAAACAGTTTGTCGTCATCAATTCCAAGAAGTTTCTGCCCGGGAAATCCGTATTCCTCTATGTAATACAAAAGTCTATCATTCCACATTAAGATGCTGTCAATGTAACGATTGGTTGTGATGTCTTCATACTTGTCCAACGTCATTTTCTCGTCTTCGATACAAAGATTGTATATTAGACAAAGATAATCCACATTTATGGAATTCAAATACTCGCGGTGGTATGCCAGCCCCTCTTGCGTCTTTTCAAATTTTTGAAAATCGACATAAACATCCGAATCTCTCCATGCTGGTATGCGTTGAATGTGGCTTGATCGGAGACCAAATTTTACAGCTTTATGGATGTAGTGTTCGAAACCATGGCCATGGTGATACGAGGACTCGTTTTTTTGAGTATAGTAAGCGATTTGTGCTGCATTTACCAAATCGTTCACATAGTTGAAGCTATAATTGTCAAACGCCATATCATAGTAAAACAGACAGCTGTCGATGTTGTTGTTCTCGAAAAATGCATTTTCAGCCTGCATCACCCATTTATGATACTGCCAATAATTTTCTTCAGCATTATTTGGTTGTGACATCAACCGCAAAGGTAACAAAAGTATAACGATGCTTGTTTTTTTCATGAATAATTCGATTTAAATTTCCAACTGAAAGATTGACAGATTTCCGCTCCGCCACCGGTCTGTTGCACACTGTGGCGGAGCTTTACCCAATGAAGTTGTTCTTCTCTGACCGTTGCAGGTCAGAGGCGTCCGTTTCATTTACACGGAGATAGCTACATCCATAGTGATTGAGCCATGAGCAGACAATGTCTGTCGTGACATCGGTCTGTTCTGAAAGAATCAACATCATTTGTCCCCCTTAATTATGTATTTCCCTTTCATTTTGCTGGGATCACTGTCCATACGGGTTTGAAAGACGGCAAAGGCCTTCTCATAATACTGAGCCGCCTTTTGCCCAAAATCGTTGTTGTCGCTCACTTCGAGATAGGCCAACTCGGCTTTATTGATGTATTCGTAATACTTTTTCGGGCCGTTTTGTCCCCAAGAGAGGCAAACGCTTGTCCCAAGAAGCAAGATGATAAATAATTGTCGTTTCATATTTTAAAAGTTTGTTTTGTCAGTGGGGGAATTGCCGTCAAGCACGATGCGGAAGCCCATGTCCAATGCCGTAAGGGAAGTGTCACAGCCTGCACGCATGAAATATTCCATAGTTCTCTCCATTTCACTGCTCCAGGATCCGCCCTTCAGAATTTTAAGCGTGCCTTTTGACGGGCCTTTGGGGTTTTTGTATGTCACGTTCGGTTTGTAATAATAGGGGGAGAACCAGTCTGAGCACCACTCCCTGACATTTCCGCTCATGTCGTAAAGCCCGAATTTGTTCGGTTGCAGCAGTCCGACCACGTGCGACCGCGCCATGCCGTTGTCCCAGCCCCACGCCACGTCCATATAATTGTCGCTGCCACTGTATTTGTATTCGAATTCCCCGCCCGAAGCGGCATATTCCCATTCCGCCTCCGTAGGCAACCGGAAACGCAACCCCGTAATGGAGTTCAGCGAATCGACAAACCGTTGGGCTTCGCCCCATGTCACACAATCGACAGGGTATCTCAAGAAAGGTCCTTCATCCTTCACCATTTTCCATGACCGTGCGTTTGAGTTGTAGTTGTACGGGTAATAGGAATGGTTGCTTTTCTTGCCCAACACAGCCTGATACAGATCTTGTGTGACCTCAAATTTTCCAATATAGTAGCTTGAGAGCACAACGGTGCTGTAGCCGTTCATGGAATTGGCGTATTTCACCGGCTTGGGAACGTGATAGTTCAAGCGACTCATCGAATCCCCATAATAATTGGGTTTCTGATAGGTGGCCCCCTCTATCCTCACCATGTCAAATCGCACCCCACGCACCGTGAACGCGAGAGTGTCATTTTGGGAAAACAGGGGGGATGACAACAGAAACAAGATGATTGAAAACAAAGTGCTTTTCATAAAAAACGATTCCAAAATACAATGACAATGAGACTTGTTCTATATCGTTATGATGTTTTATTATTGAACCTCAAATAATCCGTCGCAATCTATCTCCCGTATCACATATTTCCCATTAATCTGACCCGAATCTATTTCGGCAATGATTTTAGAAGCCTCTTTTTCTTCCGTTCCTCCTCCGCCAACAGCAGTGTTCATCATAACGAATCCCGCACCACAATTCATAAATGTTTCTACAAGTTTTTTCTCGAAATCACACCAAGTTTCATCAACCCCTAAAGACGCGCGATTCTTGTTGATTCTTCGAACATCGTCAGGAGGGTAGATGAACAAGGTGTTGCCATACGCCATGTAATGTTCAAAACCTGTGCCATATCTGGTGCTCACGGGTTGTCCGGATTCCGACCGCCATGTCATGCAATCATCATAAAGGTGCATGAATGACCTTGCGTCATAAGTGCCCTGTCTCACAGCGTCCTCCAAAATATGGAAAGGAAGGTCGATATTTCGCGTTTTGCTGTTATGTAAAAAAATCAATTCGACAGTTAAAACAGCAAGGTTGCCCCCATTACATTCATTAACGAAACCATATTGTTGAAACAGATCAAGAAGGTTTTTCATATTTGCCGAATCTATTATGGCAACCTGCCTGTTCATTTCATCAGAGTTCGAACAACTCTTTCTGACCCGCTGATCCCGCGCACGCAAACTATCTATGGCCTGTTTCAGGAATGGATTCACTAAAACCATGGTTGTGTCCTTAATAACTTTTAGCTTATTCTGAAAAACAGTGTCGCCGATATAGCGTTTGGGCCAAAGATCATCCCTTTGGGCCAGTACATGCGCGTATTTGAGAGCAACGTCCTCTTTGCCACAGTGGTTGTAGCTGTATAACAACAGATACTTGTCTATGTCACGGGAGAAAGGGGTCATTTTGTTGAAAGCCCGTTCGTAAAAAGCTGCAGACTTTTTGAATTGACGTGCATCGTATAACAGTTCCGCCCTGTTGATGTTTTTATAGTATTGTTTGTGGTTGTTTTGTCCATTGGATGAGCACAAGATTCCAAGAAAGAATGCAGCAATCAATATGTTTTTTTTCATAAAATGTATATATTTGGTGAACAAATTCCAATGTTGGTGCGCAAAGATACAGTTTTCCCGAATAAAAATCCCCAAAAAAACGCGAGGCGGAATATTTTTTTGGCGGATTAAATGGCGGAATAAAAGAACTTGATTATCAGGTGTCTGGCAAAATCTGGCGGATTAAATGGCGGATTAAACCGGGTTTTGGCGGATTAAATTGGCGGAATAAAACCGGGGCGTTTCGCAGGATTTCGGGGTTTGGTTGTCATGGGCGGGCGGAAAAGCGGAACACAGGCATATTCTCTTTCCGGATGCTCTTTGCCCTTCAGTCCTACTATGAGGGACGCTTGCAGAATGTCTCCACCGACACGGACAATCCTGACTGCCCCCAAGTTGTCACAGGGACAAACGACAATTCCCGCTCCCCTGAAACACCCTCCGAAACACACCCCGAAACCGGGACCGAACCGGAAAGGGGGCCTGCAGAGGGGACCCTTTCGGAGCTGGAGTCCCGGCTTTCGTCCATCTTCGGGATTGTGGAACGCAATCCAGGCTGCAACGCCCGTTTCATCGCAGAGCAGTTTCCCTCAGACACCAGCGTCCGCACCATCGAGCGTTGCATCGCGGAACTCCGCAAGCAGGGGAAAATCCAGTACGACGGCAGCAAGAGATTTGGCGGGTACAGGGTGGTGAAACAACGGGAGGATGGCAGGGACGCTTCGGCCAGCTGATCAAAAGATATATGCACGCCGATGGTGCGGAAGCCGATGCTCTCGGCGGCGGTGCTGATGCCGAGCATGCTCACCCCCCTCCCGCCCGATGAAGCTCTTCTGCCGGAGTGTCTCCAACGAGTAGTGCTTGCCATAGTGCTTGGCCACCATCCGCAGGCAGGTGGGGCCGCAATCCATGGCGTCGAGCTGCCTGTAATATGGAAACTTCCTACCCATTACTAATTTCTAATTCAAGTTTCGCATGTTAAAAAAGAAGAAAAACAAGCGAGTGAAGAATGTTTCCGGCCGCAGCAGGCCGCTGCGGCGCGGGCGAACATTGTGCGGACGCGAGTCTCGGCATCGAGAATGACAACACCTTTGCAAGAAAAGGCTTTTTTCAGAGGTTCATATAGTTGAAAACAAACATGCGAAACTTAAAAATCTTATTATCAATTATAGTTGATTTAAATATTATTTCATTGCTAAAAACATGATTTTCTCACTTTGTGATAATATCAATTCTATCATTCTTCCGTCTATACTTTCTTTCGGAACGTTGCACTGAAATGACATCATCTGAATTTATCTGATTTAGCACAGCCTCACACTGCTCAAATGGAACAAGAGTGCCATTTAAGTATATTGGAACGAATGTTGTTAGAAACAGATTGAATCCTAATATGCATTCTTTTTTCCCTTTATCATTAAAAATTGGAGAATAAGCAGCATGTAACAACAAATCTTTTTTCGAATTTTTTGAAAAATCTAATTTCTCAATAGTGTCCCACGGAAGTTCTAAACCATTAAGATGGTAATGATATTGAATTTCACCATCTGAACACAACTTAAATATAGGATATGGGAATTTATCATCACAAATTCTTAGACAGTCTTCAAAACTATAATTTGTGACAAGCAGAAACGTGTCCTTTGGGTAAAACAACGTGTGAAAAGGACCCACAATGCATTTGTACGGGCTATGTTCTACACAAATCCTTGTGTGAATTAATACCTCTCGAATGCTGTCACAATTACATTGGGCTTGCGCTTTAATTGCTATAAAGCTGCAAGAACAAAACAACAAAATTCTGATTATTTTTACCATGATATACCTAAAAAATAAAGGGGGACTTCTATTTTTTACTTCTTCGCGTTGCCGCCGGCCTTGATCCGAAGTCCGTTAAACATCAAGATAAGCAAACAACGCTGCAAAATTAATTCTTTTATCCATTCGTATGGCACAAAAAATCCAAAAGGTTGCAGTTTGTTAATATTTCTTTGTATCTTTTTGTTCAACTATTTGATTTTTAATTGTTTAATTCATCCCAAGACGTCAACTTGCTGCTTGTATGTCGGTTTGGTCTCTTTCATTGCCCATTCTAATTCGCGGTAAATACACAAATAATTCTTTGAATGACAATTGGTTGCGAAAAATTCTCATCGTAAAAAGTTCATCTGTCGCAAGTTGACCGAAACGGGGATTTCAGGTGTCGTTTCACATAGATTTTTAGCCGCAAACAACTGGTAATCAGATAGAAATAATTATATATCCCGTTTATAAATATAGTACGCGAAAAAAATGTATTTTTGCCACGAAAGTGACGCTGCATGGTCACTTTAAAATCCCAGCACCACCGCACTTTTTGTCGGTGCTTTTTTGAACGAATATGAACATAAGAACCCTACTTTGGACCACCCTGCTGCTGTGCCTCGGCATGGCGGCGATGGCGCAGGAGAACGACCCCTACGCCGGCTACGACCGCGTGACCCTCTATGACAGCATGACCGTGCGCATGGAGGAGAACGGCCTCAGCCACTATGTCAACCATCAGCGCTACCGGATCTTGAGCGATGCCGGCGGACGCGACTACAACACCGTCATCGTCGATTACGATCCCCTGTCGGCCTACTGCGAGATCCGCGACGTGGTCGTCTATCGCCACGACGGTACCGAGGAACACCCCGACTTCATGGTCTGCGACTACCCCGCGCCGGCCCACATGATCTACTGGGGCGCACGGCAGAAGATGGTCGCCCTCGGTCGCCTCGAACCCGGCGACGAGGTGGAGTTCCTCACCTACAAGAAGGGCTTCACCTACGCGCTGCTGCAGGGCGACGACCCCGACGCGAAGTACATCCCGCCTATGCGCGGCCACTTCTACGACATCGTCCCCTTCTGGGGCAGCCAGCCCATCCAGGAGAAAGTCTATCAGGTCAGTGTGCTGACGAGCAAGAACTTGCAGTACAAAATCTATAACGGAGGCGTGTCTGTGAAGACCGAGAAAGACGGCGACCGCACCCTTTTCACTTTCGAGAACAAGGACTATTTCCCGCTGAAAACCCCGCGCTACACGGTGGCCAGCAACGACATCGAGGCGAAGCTCATCGTGACCACGGCGAAAGACTGGGAATCCAAGTCGATGTGGTTCTACGGCGTGAACGAGGATTTCGGCAGCTTCGAGGCCACGCCGGAAATCCGGCAGAAGGTCAACGAGTTGCTGATACCGGCGAAGACTGAGAACGACAGCTTGGACATCCTCACGCACTGGGTGGCCGACAACATCCGCTACTCGGGCATCTCCATGGGCGACGGCGAGGGCTACACACTGCACAAGTGCGAGATGACCTTCCGCGACCGCTGCGGCGTCTGCAAAGACAAGGCCGGGATGCTCATCGGCATGTTGCGGGCGGCTGGCTTCAAGGCCTACGCGGCGATGACGATGGCCGGCGAGCGCATCGAGGACATCCCCGCCGACCAGTTCAACCACTGCATCACGGTGGTGCAGCGGCGCAACGGCAACTACCAGCTCCTCGACCCCACGTGGGTGCCGGGTGTGCGCGGCGAGCTCTGGTCCAGCGCCGAGCAGCAGCAGAACTACCTGATGGGACTGCCCAACGGCGCAAAACTGGGACTCACACCCGTCTCCAACCCGAAGAACCACTACGTGAAGATGACCGCGCAGACGCAGGTCACCAAGAACGGCACGCTGAAGGGCACCGTCACGATCACTGCCGACCGTCAGAGCGACCGCACCGTGCGCGGGGTCTTCTACGGCTTCCGTACGGAGTGGCGGAGAAACGTGGAGGAACGCTTCTACCAGGAGTACCCCAACGCGAAGCTCAAGAGCGTGAAATACACCAGCGAGGACGACTACCTCAAGCAGCCCGTGAGCATCACGTACAAGTTCGAGATCCCTGATTACGCAACGGTTACCGACAACGAGGTCATCGCCACGCCGTTCCTTGCCAACGGGTTTTACACCTTCGCCATGCGCCACCTCTACTACGACACACGCCTCGAAAAGCGCGACCATCCCTTCACCGACCGCTGCTCGCGCTACGTCGTCATCAGCGAGACCATGAGGGTACCGTCGGGCTACCTGCGCGTGAGCACGCCCCAGGCCCAGCAGTTCGCCACCCCGACCATCTCGTTCAAAGGCGGCTACACGATCGGCTACAACATGGTGACGTTCAACGAGACCGTCAGCCTCGGCAAGCGCGTCTATGAAGCTTCCGAATGGCCCGCCTTCCGCAAGGCGGTGCAATGCCAGCGGGGGTATATGGGAGCACCAGTGGTGTTCATCAAATAGTTAGCAGTTGGCAGTTAGCAGTTAGTAATTAGCAGTTTATACCGAAAAAAAATATATATAGAAAAATAATTCCTTGAAAGCCCTGTAAGGGCGTCGTATGTCAGCATAGGGTGAGCGATAGCGAGCCATACGACAGGTGAGACAGGTGAGCGATAGCGAGCCATAGGACGGATAATGAAAAAACGATGAATATGATTAAAAAATACGTATTGGTAATATTAACGATTTGCGCCATAGTGCCGGTTTTCGGAAAGGCCCCCGAAAAGGACGCCATCTACAAACTCATTTCCGAGAGTTACACCTTGAACACGGATGGCTCCACGGAGTTCCGGAAGCGCACGGAGCTGCAGATCTTCACGCGGATGACCTTCGACCATTTCGGGGAGACCTTCATCACCTACAATCCTGATTTTCAGGAGCTCATCATCAACGAGGCCTACACCATCCGCAAGGACGGCAGCAAGGTGGAGACGCCCGAAAACGCCTTCAACCCGATGCTGCCGGAGGGCTGCACGAAGTGCGAGCGGCTCAACGGCATCCGCACGATGGTGGTGACGCACACGGCGTTGGAGTACGATGCCGTCATCGTCCTCGACTACACCATCCGTTCCAAGAACTTCTTCTTCCAGGAGTTGCTGGAAAAAGTAGATTTGCAGGAGGAGGTACCGGTGGAGAAGTATGTGGTCAGCGTGACCGCACCCGACTATAAGCCCGCGAAATTTGTGTTGAACGGGAAACTTTCCTACACGGAAACCGAGAGCACCGGCAAAGGGATGAAAACCACCGTAATGACCTTCACCAATCTGCCAGAATATCCTACCGACGAGTACATTTTCCCAGGCGATTACAAGGCAGTCACGTTTTACACCATGGACGAGCCGCATCATATCGTTGGCAGGATTGCACAGCAAAACTCAATGCAAAAATTTAACAACCAGACCATTACGGACTTTTTCAAGAGTCGTTTCACGGAAGAGATGACTGAGATGGACAAAGTCTTGTACGTCAGGGATTACATCCACGACCATATTCGCACCAACCACGTGGATGCCAAAGTGCTGAACTACATGTTCGCCTCGCCAAGCTACGTCTGGAGCAGCAACTGCGCACTGCCGATAGAGAAGAACATCCTGCTGGCAAGGGTGTTGCAAAGTTTGGGATTCGAGGCGCAATTTATCTTCCTCTCTGAAACACTGACGGAAGACCCGACATCCATGGTCTATGTCAAGGTGGGTGAGACGTTCTACTACATTTCGGCAGACGAAGTCGAGGACTTGAGCCTCTATGTGCTTCACCCCAGGAATTCGTTCATCGGCTTGGACGGGCAACAATGGTCTCAGGAGAAGATTGACGTCAACGTGGATGTGGCCGCCGACATCATCGTCGAGGACGGCAACATGGCTGACCCCAAGGTTGTCGTGAAGCGTAAAAACGTGCAGTCGCCAATGACCGAAACCTTGCGCCCACAAGAAATCGAAGTGGCGAAGGTCGCGGTCTCACAACTCATGGGCAATTACTACGAGCTGACGATTGACAACGGCAACTACGGCACGCAAGTCCGTTCTGTGAACATCCATAATGACCGGCAATACGATGTGTGCACGGATGGAGCCGTCGAGAAATACGCCTACACGATTAAGTTGCCCGCCAATGTCCGCATCTTGACAAAGTCTGTGCACAAGGAAATCACCGTCGAGAAGGCCAAACTACTGATTGACGTGCAGATAGACGGTCAAACAGTGACCATTACCCGTCAGCTCAGCCTGCCTTTCGATTGGGTTACAGCCAAGAGTGCAAAGACATTCAAGGCGATGATGGGCGAGTGGGAAGCGCCGGTGAAGGTGGTGTTCTCCACCCGATAGAGACGTAACCCCTTCCGATTTCTGCGAAATACAAAACACATAATTAACAATTAATTCTTAATATTTTTCATTTGAAAATTATAACACATTGATTTACAATAAAATAATTTTTCTCTAAATTTTGAAATTCGATATTGTTTTTGTTGTATATTTGCAGCGTTCAATTCATTTACTTTACACATAAAAGAAAACAAAAATGAAAAACGCACAGACAACAATCCAGCAATTCCCGGATTTCGGAGCTTTGTTGGAATCGATCAAAGAAAATGGCCGCCGTATGGATGCCAACTATGAACGCTATTTGAAAGAACAGGCGGAGCGCGACGCCAAACTGGACAAAATCAGCAAGGAAACAAAAGAGACCATCCGGGAAATGAAGGACGTGTTCACCACCCAATGGGGTCGTCTGGTGGAGGCCCTATGCAAGCCGGCGGCATTTTCGCTCTTCAAGCAGGAGGGCATCGAGATCGACCGCATCTACGAAGGCGTGCACAAGGCCAAGAAAGATGGGCAAGACGTGATGGAGATAGACGTGGCACTGTGCGATACCACGGTCGCCGTCATTGTGGAGGTGAAATCCCGCTGCGACAACCACGACATCGACCGTTTCCTCAGCCAAATGAAGCACTGCAAAGAATGGTACACGGAATTTGCGGACAAGAAACTCTACGTGGCAGTGGCCGCCATCGACTATGCGGGCGGCGCCGACACCTACGCGAGCCGCCAAGGGCTATACGTGCTGAAACTTACCGGCGAAGAGACATTCACCATGCAAGCACCCGCCCAACCAACCATGTTCTGACCATAACGGGAACAGATTCAGCGTATAAAACAAGCGCAAGACCGTCTCTTTGTCGCGACATTCTTGCGCTTGTTCCAAAAGAAAACCAAAGGAACCCCGCTCTACTCGGAGAGTTCCACCGGTTCTTCCTCCTGCGGAAACGCCTCCTGGAGCGGCATTTCATCCGATGCCGGCATCTCCTCCTCGGGCACACCCTCGTACTCCGCACGGAGCCGCTCATAGAACTTGAATTCCGTCATCTGCATATAGGGAGCCAGCCACAGAAGACCAATGAACAGGGTCAACACAGCCAGCACCATCCAGCCGAAGAAGCTGAGCATCAGCAAGAAGAACTCCATCTTATGGCCATTCATCATCTTGCGGCTCTCGCGAAGCACGTCCACGGGACGAAGCTCAGGCTTGTCATGCAGAATGAAAAAGACCATGGCGTAGGCGATGGCCAAAACAAAGCCGGGAATCATCAGCACGGCAGCGATAAACGTGAACAGGACGACGTGGCTCTCCATCAGACCCAGTCCCACGACCACTGCAATGAAGATGATGGACAAGAGCATGGCACCGGCAATGGCGAGGCCTTGCAGGAGCACGGTGACAAACACATCGATGAAACGCCGGTAACCGCAAAACAGGTCGCCGATGTCGGCCGGCAGGTCCTGACGGGAGGAGTTGAGGTAGGCGATGCAGTAGCCGTATTGCAACGGGATGAGGAGGATGCTCACGACAAAACCCACCGACATGAAGATGTAGGTCAGCGTGGTGAAAGTACTTCCCTGGAAGATGGTGCCGAATTGGGCGAAAGCCTGAGCCACCACATACAGCAGCACGTAGATGAAGGTGAGGCCTACGAAGGAGCCCCATTTGCCCCGCAGGGAGGCCAAAGCCGCGTTTTTAAGATCGTTGATTTTTCCCATAATGCTTAGATTTTAAATGATGAATGTTTGCATCCGCAAAAATAGTTTTTTTTCTCACACTTATTTGAATATTAATTCATTTTCAAACTTTTTTCTCGTCTGCATCATTCTTTTGTCGATGCACAATTCTGAAGAATGTGTATTTTTGCAGCTTCAAACAATTTCTTATGAAAAAACGCACATTCTTTATGCTTATCCTCGCGGCCGCCATGCTGTTCGGCTGCCAGAAGCCCAAGGCCATTGTCGTGATTCCCGAACCGGTGGAGGTCACCCCGAAGGCGGGGCAGTTCACCATCGACCAAAAAACGATGCTCTGCTTCGGGAACCTTGGCGCAGAATCGTCGGAGACCTCCAAGATGATCCGCGACCTTTACGAGAACTACTTCAAACTGCGTCCCAACCTCGGCGACGCGGAGAGTGCGAAGAAGCACTCCATCCTCTTCTCTATCAGCGAGAAGGAGATCAAAGGGATTGGCGACGAGGGCTACGTGCTCACCGTGAAGCCCAACCGCATCGTGGCGGAGGCCAACACCACCGCAGGCCTCTTCTACGCCATGCAGACGCTGATGCAGATGGCCGGTGCCGACAAGCTGGCCGACAACAAGACCTTCGCCGTGCCCTGCGGCGTCATCACCGACTACCCGCGCTTCGGCTACCGCGGCGCCCATCTCGACGTGTCGCGCCACTTTTTCGACACCGCCTTTGTGAAGAAGTACATCGACATGCTGGCGTTCTTCAAGATCAACAAGTTCCACTGGCACCTCACCGACGACCACGGCTGGCGCATCCAAATCGACCGTTACCCTGAGCTCACCCGCGTAGGAGCGTGGCGGCCCGAACGCACCTCCTGGGACACGTTGCACCCGGTGATGCCTGACGAGCCCATGACCTACGGCGGCTTCTACACCAAGGAGCAAGTCCGCGACATCGTGCGCTACGCCGCCGCCCGCCACATCGACATCATCCCCGAAATCGAGATTCCCGGCCATTGCAGCGCCATCCTCGCCGCCTATCCGCAGTATGCCTGCGACGACTATCCCTACACCGTGGCCGTGGGTCCCTACTGGCCGCCCAAAGCCATCATGTGCGCCGGCAACGACGGCGTGCTCACCTTCTACAAAAACGTCCTTACCGAAGTGGCCGAGCTCTTCCCCTACCCGCTCATCCACATCGGCGGCGACGAAGCCTTCAACGACAATTGGCAGGTCTGCCCGAAATGCCAACAACGCATCCAGGACAAGGGACTCAAAAACGAATTCGAGCTCCAGCAGTGGCTGATGAACCAAATCGAGCACCACTTGGATTCCCTCGGCAAGAAGGCCATCATCTGGGACGACATCGTATCTGACGACATGGTGAACACCTCCACCATCATGTGCTGGCAGGGCCTCGATGTGGCGAAGACCGCCGCCAAGCACGGCAACGACGTCATCATGTGCCCCACCACGCACTGCTACTTCAACTACTACCAGAGCAAGGACAAGGACGAGCGTCTCTGCATGGAGGGCTACGTCTCCTTGGGAAAGGCCTACTCCTTCGACCCGATGCCAGAGGGCTTGAGCGAAGCGCAGCAGAAGCACATCCTCGGCGGCCAGTGCAACCTCTGGACCGAGTTCGTCAACGACCCCGAAACGGCCGAATACATGATCATGCCGCGCCTGTTCGCCCTCTCTGAGTGCGTCTGGAGCCCGAAAGAGAAGAAAGATCCGAAGAAATTCGCCACAAAGGTCGAATTCGAGCGCAATTTGATGAAGAAGTTGGGATACCGACCCTCGAACAGAACGGTGATGGAGTTGGATTAATTCATAATGCATAATGATTGGGGCTGTCCGATTGGGCGGCCTCTTTTTTTTTGCGAAAATGCCATACGCAAATTAACTAATGTTAGTTAAAATTTAATTCCATTATTTTCAACTATCTAATTATCAGCAATAAAAAAATCCTACCAAGTCATTGGCATACATATAAAAAATATTATATCTTTGCAGCATCATTTTTATAAACAAAAAGAATCAAGAATCATGGAAAAGAAAGATCCCATTGAAGAAGCCCGAAGGTATGTGGCAAACGCGAAAGAGATTATCAAGAATGCGAACTATGACCCTGAAACAAAGTCATACGAAGACCGCAAATACATCAAGACGGCAGGCGATATCCTATGGAAAGGATGTCTGATCGCGCTTGACGCTGTCCTGCCTATTCGCAACGGCAAAGGACATCCATCAATAGAGAAATACAAAGCAGCAGCAGGAAAGCGAGATCGCAAGCTTCTGCAATTCATCAACATCGGCTATGACACCATGCACCTCGTAATGGGCTACGACGGGAACAGAAACAAAAATGTTTGCGACACGGGCTTTGAAAACGCCAACGCCATCATAGATCGGTGCGCGACACTCTATCCTGGAACGCCGTGTGCATGAGAACTATCAACGAGTTATCTTTCGAAAGCCGACGGCGACCATTCGGACTTCACCACACGACCTGAATCCAACGTAATCGTCTGTCTTCTATCTACTTTCATCTCTTTCATCCCAAACATATCCTCTTCCACCTTCCCATACTCCACAACAAAACTTCCGTTCATCCAAAAAGCGAAAACACGTTTGTTGACAATGCGTTCCGGACGAAACAACTCTGACAATTCAACGTTTTCTACTTCGGGCTCAAATAAATTCAACCCGCTCTGAAGAGTAACCTGGCAGAGAAACAACGAAGCATTTTGGATTAACCATTTGCAGACTGGGGCACCGTTTTTTTTCAAAATTCTCCCAATTGAAAGGAAACTGCAACGGGTCGTTGTCATACAGCGACATCAGCATGGGCGGAAATCACGAGCCTGGAACCGTCCCTGATGATTGGAAAATACCACCTGATCATGATCCAAACCGCTCCGCAAATAATAGGAGAGATAACATTGGTTGAGATAAGCCATCTGAACAAATATCAATCTTATCCAAAAGAACCTTCACCTTGCGCTTTTTCAATACGGTAACTCACTACCGCAACTCTTTCTTCATCAGACAAGCTCATAGTTCGATATGTTCTTTTAAGACATTAAATTTAAATAAGGACGGCGGTGCCGTTTCCCATTATTCGGCAAAGATACATTATTTTCAATCACACGGTTGTTTCCGAACACATTTATTTGTGCGGACACGTTTCCACGCATGAAAAAATCATGTAAACAGCCTAATCATTTTTCCTCTAACAACGGCAAGTGATCCCCCTTCAAAAGATTCATTCTTGTTGTGAGCATATCGGCATACTCTTTGGTTGCAGGCACATTGATGGGATAGCAATCGGAAATGTCTTCGCCGTTGTTCACTTTCGAAGCCCATTCTTCCATCAGTTTAATATACAAATCCAATGCACTATGTGCGGATGGAGCACTTAAAATGTCAATATAGGCCGGAGGAAGATCACCTACGATTACCCAAACATGATCGTCTGCCCCTTTCGCAACATCAGGCACGATTTCAAAACAGAAAAGGCCTATGACATATCCACAAGAATAGACCAACCAAAGGGAACAGTATCACTACGATGTTCATCTGAATTCAGGAACACCTGTTTGAATATCTCAAGTTTTGTTTCAGAATTAAATTTTATAGAATTCTCAAGTTCGGCTTCTCTGATGTACGATTTCCATTCTTCAAGAGATATTTTATGGGCATTGTCATACAGTAGATGTGCAAGTTCTAACTCTGAAAGATTTGCTTTCAATAAATCATCCCAATTAGAAAAACCTGCAAGTTTTGCAATGACATGCTGGGCATTCATTAACGTGAACTTAAAATCTGATTTGTCATCATTCAAATCCAAATCAAGGAAAATCCCCGTGATGTCAAAAAACTTTGGATTGTACTCGTAAATGCCATCTTCAGGGCTGAAAATACGAGTTTTGTAATCTTTTAAAAGATTTTTTGCCTGAAGTTTGAAATACTCAGTGTAGTTCATAATGTTTAATCTTATTTATGTGCCAAAGCTTTTATCAATTCTATTAGCCCGTACCTTCGTGACAAAAACCATGACACTTCGGTTAAACATTAATTTCATTAGTGGTGAGATAAAATCTTCGCACGGGCAGCAGGCATCACCACCAAAACCTGCGGCAAAAGTACAAAAAAAACGTTTACTCACTCGTTTCTCCTTTTTTTTTTACGTGTAGATACGTGTGATACGTGGAGATAAAAAATATTCCCGATTTTGCGTAGATATGAATAAAATAGTATCTTTGCCATCCTAATAGGAACTTCTATGTCAACAAACCCCGAAACAGACACTAATGAACTTGACGGCCGTACCAAACTACTGAACAGCCGCCCGGAGCCGGATAACATTCTGGTATTCGGGATAGCAACGCTTATCGGGTTGTTTTTCTGTTTTATGGCGTTTTATTTCGTGATTTCCGAGATGATTGAAATCGGATGGCAGGGTTTGGACGGTTTTTGGCCGTTTTTACACCTTTTCATTCAGGCATTTATCATTTGTGGTGTCCCCGTTGCTTACACGCTCATGGTATTAGACTTGCTGATTTGGCAGATCAAGGGGAAGGAGCTCGTCACCTATTCGGACAAAGATTTGCTTATCCAGCATCAAAGTCTGTTCAGCAAGGAGTGGCGGATTCCGTGGGACTGCATCTTGAATGTGGAATCCTTTTCTTATCCGTGGTATAAGTTTAAAGGGCGAGATGGGGACGAAACACTCTGTCTGACCTATAAAAACGCGAGAGGCAAGACCAAAAAGATGCGGTTCGGACTGTTGCTCAACGAAGACCAACAGGAGTTTGTTGTAGAGCGCATCAAGGAGCTGTGCGTGGAGGGTTTCGGGAAATAATAATAGGCGATAGGTCTATTCCAATTCCGACAAACGATAAGGGATGTTGTCGGAATCATGGTAGTTGTTCCAAATAGCAAGAATAGTCACCTTGTCTGGCTGAGGAGAATAAAAAACGGTAACTTGTCGAATGATAATTTTTCGAACTTTACAACCTTTGTAAGTAGCACTTTCATGTTGCACTCCGATATGGGGGAATGATGCCAACCGCTCTACCTCGTCCATTATTCTTCTGTAGGTTTTCCGGGCGGCGCTAAATCCAAATCTGCCAAGCACATACTCGATTTCGGCGTCAAGTTCACGTTGAGCACCTCGCAATCACTCTATTTCAAAAACCATACTTCGAACGGATCGAATCAGAAACTTCCTGATGTGAGACCAAAGGCTCTTCACCAGCCTCAGCCTTGCGGATGCGGTCAAGCAGAATGACCTGCATCTCCTCGGCGGTATGTGCATTGGGGGATGTGATAGGTATGGCGGCAAGTTCCGAAATCAGCAGATTCACCTTGTCTTGGAGCCATTGGCCTATACTTTCACGAGTGGTGAGGGCGGGATTAATACGCCTCACGGTGGCATCATCTACATTTATTGTTACAGTACACATAGTTTCTATATCCTATTTCGAACCGCAAAAGTACTATTTTTTCATTATACTACGACGCGTTAACGTAATTTAACACAGTCGGTCTCAAATCTTAGATTTCAGGAGATTTCCTTCTTGAAACTTGAAACCGAAAAAAAACTATCTTTGCCACCCAAAAAGGATTATTATGCCCACAAATCCCGAATCTGACAAAAACGAGCTCGACGGCCACACCAAACTGCTGCGCAGTCGCCCGGAGCCGGATCTCATACTCCTTTTCGGTCTGTGTACACTCATCGGTTCTGCATTCTGTATTATCGGCTTGATTTCCCTTATCTGGTGGATAATAGACGAGTGGCCCGATATATTTGGCATATTGTTTTTTATATTGCTGCTGATGTTGCCGGTAGCTTATACTTTGTACGCTCTGGATATGCTTGTTTGGCAGGTTAAGGGCGTGGAAACCGTGTCGTATGATGAAAAAGGTATGGTTATCCATCTCAAAAAACTCTTTGACAGAGAAACAATTATCCCATGGAACAGTATCGTGGAAATTGAAAAATACGAGTCACCTTGGTGGACTTTTTTCAGGAGGTCGTACTTGTATAATGCCTCGCTTCGAATACATTACACGTCGGAAAATGGGAATCCGAATACGATTAGATTCGGGTTGCTGCTCAACGAAAAACAGCAAGACATTATAATGGACAGAATTTATGAGCTTCGAGATAAATTTTCAACAAATGTGGATTATAACAATAGTACAATCAACCTTTTCACACTGAAAAACGCCCACGGCCTCCGGGCCACCATCACCAACCTCGGCGGACGTGTCGTGTCGCTGTTCGTGCCCGACAAAAAAGGCATCCTGCGCGATGTCGTGCTCGGGTTCGAAAACGTGGAAGACTACCTTCCCGAAAACCACCGTTCCGACTTCGGGGCGGCGATCGGAAGATACGCCAACCGGCTGAATAACGGGCAGATAACCATCGACGGGAAAACGTACCAGCTGCCGCAAAACGATGGCAAGAACTGCCTGCACGGCGGTCCGGACGGCTGGCAGTACCGCATCTTCAACGTTGAAGAAGTGGGCGACAACCGGCTCGTGCTGAGTCTCGTCAGCGAGGACGGCGACAGCGGGTTCCCGGGCAATGTGTGTGCCCGCGTCACCTACCTGCTGACGGACGACAATGCGCTGGATATTCAGTATGAGGCGGTTACGGACGAGCCGACGGTCATCAACATGACCAACCACAGCTACTTCAACCTCAACGGGGACGCCTCCACCGACATCCTCAACCACCTGCTGACCATCGATGCCGACCGCTACACGCCTATTGGCGAGACGTTTATCCCCACAGGCGAGTTGGCATCCGTGGGGGGCACGCCGATGGATTTCCGGCAGCCCAAACCGATTGGCCGCGACATTGCCGCCGACTTCGAGCAGCTGCGCATCGGGCGCGGCTACGACCACAACTGGGTGTTGAACACGAAAGGCGACTATTCCCGTCCGTGCGCCCGCTTGGAGAGTCCCGTAACGGGCATTGCCGTAGAGGTTTACACTACAGAACCGGGAATGCAAGTCTATACCGGCAACTTCCTTGACGGCACGGTGAAAGGCAAGTACGGAAACGTCTATCAGCAGCGGGCTGCCGTCTGCCTCGAAACGCAGAAGTTCCCTGATTCGCCGAACCAGCGTTGGCCGGAATCGAATGCGTTTTTGCGGCCGGGGGAGGTTTATCGGAGTCATACGATGTTTCGGTTCTCGAAACAGTAGAGACGCGCCATGGCACGTCTCTACAAAAAAACACCGTCTGTGCGATGACGGTGTTGGAAAATAGCAGGTTTCAGGTTTCGAGTTTCAGGTTGATATGAAATGTGATGATCCGCCATTTCGTATCGCACGTTTAAGGTGTTCAGAAATTATGCGGCAACCAGGAAACCATAGCGTTGTTTTTCTCGGAATGGTAAATCCAGAGACCGTCCGATTCGACGGTCAGCGGGATAAACAGGACACTCTTGTAAGCCGTATAGTCCATCAGCATCTCGGGGTCCGAAAGGTGCCCTTCGCTGTCCAGCGTCCGGTGGGCGGCACACTTCCCTTTGTAACTGTAGTCCTTGATCTCCAACGGTTCATTGGTGCCGGTTGTCAGGTTCGTGAGGTTATCGGTATAGATGAAATGGACGAGATTGTCCTTCATGATGGCGTGGTAGGAGAACAACAAAGAGGGAGAGTCCGACAAAGAGGTAATCTGATGTTTCGTAACCATCTGGAAATTCGTAAGGTTGCCAGTGTTGTCGGCCATCGAAACGAGTGTGGGGCCTGCCAATTTGAAAAGGGTGACCAAGTTGGATTGGTAGGCACGCATTTCGCCCAGAAGCGTTATGGTGCCGTTGTCGAAAGCGAGCAGCTCAACAGGAACTGCTCTAAAATCCCGGATATTTTTGGTAACTTTCGGGTGCTTGTAGGTGAAATATTCCTCGGGGAACTTCTCGTTGCTGATGTTGGTATTCGCGAACGAGGCATCTATCGTCAACAGGTAACTGCCCTCCTCCGGCTTGTGATTCTCGGGAGAGTAGTATCCGCCCAGGATCGTCTGACCGGATTGGGTGACGAGCAGTTTTCCGTTGGAGACATGCCCGAATTCCGCTGCACTGCTGGAAGAGAACACCTCATTTTCGGTTATCTTGTAGATATGGACGGTCTCGTTCGGGTTCAATGTCACCTTTGGGCTCCCCTTTTTGCCCTCATCTTCCTTTTGGGTATTGAATGAGGCAAGGGCCAAAAGGATCTCCCCGTTGTCGTCGATGGACAGGTCAAGGAACTGGAGGGTGTTGTTCTCCACATCAAACTCCAGCGGCTTCGACATTTTGATCTTGTCCCCTTCGAAGACCATCACGGCGGAACCTTTCAGCTTGTCGGATTTATCCTTATCAAACATTCCAGCCGTCTTCACCTGTAGCAGCAGCAAGACGGCTTTGGTTTTGTCGGGAGCGACGGCGGTGGCCATCTGGAAACCGTCACTGAAGTCTCTTTTGAGTGTGAGGAGCTCTTTGGGTTTCCATTTGTCGATGTCGGCCTCTTTCGGCACAGTGTTGAGGTACAGGGTGAACTCCCTCGTGTAAGAGTTGCTACGCCGATAGAGCATATAGATGTTCTCGTTATCCTCGTAAGCGGTCAGATACTTGTAATCCATATTCCGTTCTATGCTCAACACGTTGCTTTTGCTGCCGTCCTTGGCAACCTCCACCACTATGTCACGGCTCAGCTTGATGAAATCGTTGAGGAGTCTGTCGCGGAAGATCAGATACCGGCAGTTCCCGCTTCCATCAATACATCCGACGTAATTTTGATGGGGAGGGTCGATGTTGCTAACCGCCGTGTTCAGCGGTTCCTGCGCGTAAGCCACCATCGCGAACAGGGTGGCGAAAATCAGTAAGGTTCTTTTCATATCATTATGTTTGAGGGTGAATAGTTTTTCTTTTACAAGGTCATCATTATCATTGCACATCATTCAAGGTCTCGCACCAAGAAAACACAAAAGTCTGCGAAAAGGGTTAGTTCTGACGGGCACGAACCGCGCGTACAGAGAATCCAACGCAACGGTCGAAATCGTACATTCTTTGACCTTGCGCATCAAAGGAGAAGGCCATCGCAGAAGCCGGGTAGTACGTGTACAGCGAATCCGACCAGTAACGACCGATCTCACCTACGTAATGGAGGTCCGTGCTGCCGATACCACCGGCGGCGGGCAGGAAGAGGGTCTTGCCGTTGGGGCCGGTCAAAAGAAGTCCGCGGACCTTGTTGCGGGTGGTCCATTTGCTGGTTGTGTTGTCTATCAGTTCTTGCCAGTCGTTATAGCTCGGCGTGCGGGCACCGTCACCGAGGCAGAACGTGGCGGCATCATCGGAAGCTTCAAGGTTGGTGAGGGAGTCCGTGTAGCCATTCCAACCGTGAAAGTCGCTGCCGCAGTATTTGGTGAGCTTGTCCCAGTCGTAGCCGTAGGCGTAGGTTTCCCACCCATAGACCTCTTTCGGCGTTTTTTCACCCCATGCGAAATAATCGCCGTAATCAACGGGACTTAGGGCACCCAGATTTTGGCTGGCCCACAGCAGGCCGCTCGGCAGTCCCAAGTCAACCCAGCTTAAAGGTGTCGGAGTACCATCATAGTTGTTGTCGCTGTTGCAGGATGACAGCCCTGCACACAACAGAACCGCCAATGCAAGGAATAAACCTGTTTTTTTCATACCGTAAATTTTGTTAAGATTCTTTTTTTACTGTCTTTTTGCACGTTCCCATACGCTGCGAGACGCTGTGACCGAAGAATGAGGAAACACCGTTGCGAAAATACACTTTTTTTATTGCTGTCCGCTAAAAACAAAAAATAAGTTTTTCGTAGCCGTAACCCTCTGTAAACCAGTGTGGGAGATTTCGAGTGACAGTTCCAAGCCCCTTCCCTAAAAATCCAGCTCCAGTTGTGGAGGCGGCTCTGCAGCTTCCAGCAGCACCTTCTGCCAGTCTTTTTCAGGGTTTTCGAAGAAACTCAGGAAGTCCACGTAATACATGAGCGTGATACGCGCGGTCTAAGGCCAGCAGGTCGCCCCGCTCGAAGTTCTTCGGTGCCAGCATGAAGCTGTCGTGTGTTGCGGCGGAAGTGAACTTGATGTCAGAAGCAACACCCTCCAGCGCACGGATGACCTTGTGCACCTTTATTCCGCCCTTCTTTTTTCCACTTTTGGGGTTTCGTCCCGCGCCCTTGAATATGAGGTTGGAGAACAGCGTTATGGTGGTGGAGTCGATGATTTGGAGTTTTTCCATCCATTTGGGCGTTTCTCCGCCCCGGCTGTCCGACAAAAGCTTCTGGCGGTGGGTGGCATACAAATCGCGGTACACGTCCTCGAAAAAGGCCTCCGGACGGCGAGCGTTGGCATCGGAAAGGGTTGATCAGCGGGGCATGGTCGTCACGCCTAAATGAGCCAGTTTCCGTGCCTCCGCCAGCGTGGCTATTACAGCCTCGCGCATGCGCACGCGCACGAAACTTTTAGCGGACACCAATAATTAATAGTATAACAAACTGTGCACCGCATCACGAACAAAAATGATTTCTTGGCCATTTTTATCACGAACAATCTCGTATGCAAAATGGAAATCCTCACAGGTGTATTCCTACCAATTGTTTTCAATCCACTTTCGTTTTAACCTTGCTTTTGGGTATATGAAATAATAATCGCTCAATGACTCAAGAGCCTCTATTAGCCTTTTCTTCTTGGCCATAACAGTTTCCTCAGACAATGTGATATGCCTACTCATGGCAGCAGAGTAGAAACTGTCAATCTCTTTCACAACAACATCATCAACAATTACTTTCATTATTTTGCATGGTAATGTTGATGAATAAGCTCTGTCAAATGGTTGTCAAGTTCCTCCAAAGTCATACTTCGATCCATCTCTTCTTCGGTGATGGTGCGCAAAGTCCTTTGGGCGGAAGCGACATACTGGGCTTGAGGATCGTCAACCTCATGATTTTCAATATCTTTTGGAGTATATTCTTTTGCCATTTTGTATTTTATTTTCTGCCGCAAAGATACAACAAAAAAGACCGCTTGTCAAGAGGGTAATCGCTTTTTTCTCACCACGCCGACTTGCACTCAAACACCATCTCTTTCCCGCTCATCGGGTGTGCGAACGCAATCCGCGCGGCGTGCAAGTAGAGCCGGTCGGCACGGCGGCCGTAGAGGTTATCGCCCTTGATGGGACAACCTAACCCTTCCGAGTGGGCGCAGTGGACGCGCAGCTGATGCGTGCGGCCCGTCAGCGGATGCAGTTCCACAACATGTTCGCCAACAACACGATAGACCGTCACGGCGGGTTTTCCATGCTCCTTATCGACTTTCTGGAACGGGCGGTGCATCAGGTCGGGGGCAAGCGGCAACTCGATGCGGCCCTCCTCCCCTATCGGCAACGGTTCGCCGTCCAACACTGCCACGTAGGTTTTGTGTATCTGCCTGTCCCTGAACTGCTTCTGCAGACGGTAATGCGCGGTCTTGTGCTTGGCCACGACCAACAACCCGCTGGTGTCCATGTCCAGACGATGGACCGCCAACGGTGTCTCGCCGTCATGGCAACGCGCTTGCAAAATGGAGATTACGGATTCTCGGTGCGACTTTCCCGGCACGCTCAGCATCCCCGGAGGCTTGTTCACGACCCACAAATCGTCATCCTCATAGACGATTTCCAACCGCTCGGAAGAGAGGCGCTGCGAAGAATCTGTGAACACTTCCGGCGGCAGCATGTACGTCAGTACCGGTTTGCACTTGCCCGAGCAGGCGGGATAATAATGCAAATGGTGGCGGATTTCCCCTTCGGGCGATTTTCCCCACCAGAACATCGCCATCTGAATGGGTTTGAGTCCGTGCGTGTAAGCGTATTGCAGCAGTTTCGGTTCGCAGCAGTCGCCCGTGCCCGCCGGCGGCAACTGCTGCACGGTGTCGCGGAAAATCTCCAACAAGTTGCGTTTCTCCCCGGCATGGTTCACCATCACAAAATGCTCAAACAGCCAGTTCTGTAACGCCTCCGATTTTGCTTTCCGCTGACGGCCAAGCACCTCCAATCGTCGGGTATATGTCTCCACCGTCGCTTTCGCCTCTGCGACCCGTTCCGCCCATCGCTGTTTCGTCCGCCGCAACTCCGCCTTCAAGAACTGGCTCTCGCGAACGAAAGCGGCCTCCTCCTCGGCTGTCAGCGTCCTTTGGGAACGCTCGGCATCGCGCTTTTCTTTGGCAGAAAGCATATTCGCCTTGGCCGCAAAAACAGCTTTTTCGGCTTCTGCTTCTATACATCGCCAAGACTCCAAAGCTTGCAAGTAGGCATGATCAGATTGCCTTTCAGCCATTTTCCGATTCAGATTCGTTATCTCGGCCTCATGAATCTTGAAATAGCCGCTAGGGGTGAGGAAGTCGAAGACAGGCGGCACGAAGCCAGGCTGGTCGTAGCGGTCGTCAATCTGCCCCGAAAAGGCCGCCAAATAATATAATGATGAATCACCCTCTTTCGTCACCACCAGTACCCCGAACATCTTGCCTTCGGGATTACCGCGCATCAGCTCCGCCACATGCGGCAGCAGATCCGCCACGGCCGCCTCGCACACGGGATGCGGCACATAATCAAACGGGTTGTTGAACGTTTCCGGCAACAACCCGTGATATGAAAAAGGGTGCAATGTTGGCATTTCAAGTTTCAAGTTTCAGGTTTCAAGTTTCAGGTTTCAAGTTTCAGGTTTCAAGTTTCAAGTTTCAGGTTTCAAGTTTCAGGTTTCAATAGCCAACAGCCAACAGCCAACAGCCAACAGCCAAAAGCTATTTCACCCAATACACCCAATTCTCTTTGCGCGGCTTCGCTTCGGGGTAGTCACCGTCGGTGTAGCCGAGGATGCAGTTGCCGATACCCACGTAGTCGCCCTCGATGCCGAGGTCTGCGAGGATCTGCTTGCCTTCCTTCGTCTCAAACATCTCCTTGGCGCGGTGGATCCAGCAGGAGCCGAGCCCTTTGGCATGGGCGGCGTTCATCAGGTTGCCCATCACGAGGCTGCCATCCTCCAGGTAGGTGTATGACGTGTCGCGGTTGGCGAGGACCACCAGCACCACGGGAGCTCCGTAAAATGGGTCGATGCTGTCGTTGCCGAGCACACGGGCATTCATGCGGCTGAGGCTGTCACGCATCTCCTGATTGGTCACGGCTATGATAATCGGGCTCTGCTTGTTCTTGCCGGTGGGGGCGTACGTGCCCGCCTTGCAGATTTCCTCAATCACCTCCATCGGAGGTATCTCTGCAGTGTATTGACGCACACTGCGGCGTGTCAGTAAATTCTCCATTGCGGTGTTTTTTGCAGGTTTGTTGTCGATGAACTCCGGCACCGTTTTCTCCTGCTTGCAGGAGGCGCACAGCACCAAGGCCGCCGCGCATAAAATCATGGGGAAGAAACGCTTCATGATGGGTTTGTGATTTGTGAATGATGATTCGTGAATGGTTAAAGGACGGTCACGGTGCCTTTATAGACAAACGGTTTGCCGTCCAGATTCTTGACTGTGATAATCCAAATATAGGTGTCAGAGACATGGGCTTTTTCACCGGCCCAACGGAAATTGGGATCGTTGGTCTTGTAGATCAGCTCGCCCCATCGGTCGAAAATCTCGATGTCGAACTCCGTGATAAAGCGGTGCACATATTCGGGGAGGTAAAGGTAATCGTTAAGGCCGTCAGACCGCGACGGAGTTATCGTGTTCGGTATGTACAGGGTAAATTCACAGGCCGGCACCGTATAGTGGTCGTTTGCCTGGCATTCGCCCTGGGTGACCGTCACGGTGTAGAGCCCCGGCTGGGTGGCGGTGATAAACGGGGTGGTTTCGCCGGTGTTCCAGATATACTCTTCATAGACCGTCTCGGCGTTCAAGATCAGTTCGCCGTGCTCGCAGAAGTCTTCGCCGTTGGTGGTGATGACCACGGCAGGCGTGTCGATTTCCAGATGCAGGGTCACGATGCTGTCGCAACCGAATCGGTCCACAAGGGTCTGCCGGTAGTCACCGGTTTCCACGTAGGTGTGCCCGTTCCAGGTGAACTGGTTGCAGGCGAACTTGCTGAACTCCGACCGCACGCTGTCGCGGACGGTGAGTTCGAGGATCAGCAGGCTGTCGCAGGCACCCTCTCCTTGAGGGGTAAGATGCACGGTGTCGAAGATAGTGCGCACTTGCATCGCGCTATCGGCCGGAAAGCTGAAAAGCCCGCCGAAGCCGGTGTAGGCGGCACCGTAGCAAACCGAGTCATAGACCGTATGTTTTTTCACGCTGTCGCGGACATTAAGTTCGAGTACCAGGAAGCTATCGCACACGCACACCACCGGCTCCAATTCCAACGTGTCATAAACGGTCCCGACGGCGGCAGTCTGCGCAGCGGTGAGATCGAAGCCGTGGCCGGAATAGGCCGTTCCGGGGCAGACGGTGTCATACACGGTTGAATAGACCGGCGGGTGGATGGTGATTTCGGTCGTGTCGTATTGGGTCGGGGTGCAGAGGCCGTTGTCTTCCGCCACGACCACATATTGACCGCTTTGCGACGGCATGGCGTTGGGAATATAGAAGGGCGGTTCGGTAAGGTCGAAACCGTCCGGCCCGAGAATACGGGTAATGGTGACATCGACGCTGTCGAAGGCGAAGAAGATGGTGTCGCCCTGGGCATAGTCGTGCAGCGTGATGAGCGTGTCAAATCGGATATGGCTTTCCGGCGCATAATTGCTGAAATAGCTGATGGAGCAGTCGTCGTAGTTGTTGGCGTCCTGTCTGTTGACATCAAAGACACCCATGTGGAACTTCCCGAGGGAATTCGTGACCCTGAAAGGGATCATATTGGAGACGGTAGGGGCGAAATTATTGGACACATTCTTGCGGCAGAACTTGTATTCTGGCATGCCGGGCACTTCCTGCCAATCGCTGGCCGCAAAGAAATTCGCATTCCCGTTCACCTGGAAGCCAGTTGTATAGTCTGTATGGCACAACAGCGTCATATACAGCAATTTCGAATGGTCGTGGTAGGATTTGATGGGACGGTAACTGACCGCCTCGGAGCCCGTACATACAATCTGCGGCAGCTGGGTGCCTCCGAACTCCCTGCCGCTCCCCGTCACCTGGAACACGAACACCTTTTTTTCGACGCGTTCCAACGTCTCCGGATCTTCACTGTAAGCATCCACTGTGATAGGGAAGTCGTTGGTGAAATGGTACTTGATCTTGTCGCCTCTGTTCATGGTATAGGTCTCGCTCTGGTAGTTTTGCTTCCAGATTTTCACCGTGGTGTTGTCTTCCAAAGCAAAGACGAAAGCATAGTCTAAATAGTAGTTACCGCCTCCACTGCTGGCCGTTGCGTTATTGTTGCACGCGGAAGGCGAAGGCATGACGACATACGTGCTGCCTGCCTTGCTTTCCGGGACGAGCTGGTCCGCCACCAAATCCGCGCTGCCATTGCCGTCATTCGTGGTTTGGTTAGGCGTGCTGTGTGGCGTCACGGAGTCGTCGGAGACATCCACCACCACGGGCTTGTCGGAAATTATCGTACTGCCACACAAATGGTTGGATCCAAGCTGGGAATTGGACGCGAAGCAATAGACCTGCCCCTTCTGCAAAGTGACAGTAAAGGGAACATTGGCCGGATGGGTTCCGCAAGTGGCTGAAGGGGTAATGGTTACTGTCGTATTATTTTCCGTGGCTATCACCTCCACGCTGTTGCGCGCCTGCCCATAAGAGCCTGAACCCGAACCGTTTCCGTTATCGTAATGATATTGCATCGCGACATAGAATTGGGTACCCAATCCGTTGCCGCCTTTCAAGGCATAAATCTCACTGTTGTTCTGCTGCACTGCCACATACGCATTGATCTTGGCCGTTGAATGGACGTAAAGTCCATTGTTGGAGGTGGTGTTATGGTTACATTCGAAATTCGACAGCCCGCTGGAATTTGCGACAATGGTCAGCGTCTGCGACGAATTGGCGGGCACAGTCAACGTATTCCCAACTTGCACACCGTTATAAGCCCTGGTCAGCTTCACCGTGGCGGGTTCATTCAGCGTGGAAACGACCAGCGTGATGGGATCGTGTGCATGGCTGCACAATTTCGGTACCGCGAACCAAAAAGCCGTATCGACCTGCGCACGGACGGGCAACGCGAAAAGCAGCACTGCAAAGGCCGTGACAAGCCGCAAAATTATCTTTTTCATGTCCAATTTTCTTGATGAATTATGGCCGCAAAGATATGATTTTTTTCATTCACACGACATGAGGATGAAAACAATCACCACACCAACCATACTCTCTACCGAAGAAAATCCATCTTTGCCGCGTAAAAACCACCTCTATGACTAATGACTATGACTAATGACTATGACTAATGACTATGACTAATGACCATGACTAATGACTATGACTAATGACTATGACAAATGACTATGACAAATGACTATAACAAATGACTATAACAAATGACTAAAAGACTTCTAAACTTCTAAACTTCTAAACCACTAAACCACTAAACCTACTAAACCACTAAACCTACTAAACCACTAAACCACTAAACCACTAAACCTACTAAACTTCTAAACCACTAAACCTACTAAACTTCTAAACCTACTAAACTTCTAAACCTACTAAACTTCTAAACCTACTAAACCCACCAACCCACTAACCGAAAAAGGCTGCCCGCGACACCTCGCAGACAGCCTTCTTTTTTTCACACAGCCGAAGGAACCGCTACTGTTTCTTCACGCAGCGCACGCCCTGACGGTCTGTTTTGAGATAGCCTTGCGTCAGGATGGACGAGCAGTAGTAGTTGATCTCGGCACCGACAGCGACGGAGCTGTTGGGCGTGGCATCCGAAGCCCAGAAATAGGAGTTCGAATAGATGCCCTCATAGCGGCCGAGGGTGCTGTTGTAGCGGCCATTGGCGCGATCCTTGAAGCCCGTGTTCGGTTCCTGGCCGGGAGTGCCCGCCGACCAGTACTGCGGATCCGTATCCTTCAGATATGCAGCGTCTCCAGCCGTATAATTGAGGATGCTGATGTCGGCGGAGGAGGCCACGCCCCATCCTTCCGGACAGATGCCCTGCACGTAGGGCTGGCCGTCGGCACCGATAAGGGTGGCCGGCACGGCAGCATCATCACCCTCAGGCACGCCCACTGCGGAGTACCAAGAGTAGAGATAGCCGAACTTCTCCATGTTGTCCGGATTCTCCTTGTAGGCATGGTAGTCGGCAATCGGGTGGCCATCGGCATCCACCGTGTTGCGCAGGTTCTCGGTGAGCCAGCACTGGTAGCCGATACGCACGGCATCGTAGTCGTGGCCGTCATAGCCAAGCACCGGCTCGCACGGCGCATACACCACGGTGACGACCTGCTCGCAGGAGGTCATCGCGTTGCCGCAGTCGTCGTAGAGTGTCCACACCACCGTATGGTCGCCTTCGTCCATGGGGTTGAGGGCGGCGAGGTTGTTCGCAGCTTGAGCGCGACCCACCGTCATCAAATCATGACTCGGATTACCGAGCAAACTTTGTGGCACGATAGTGTCGAACTTGCCTTCCGTCAGGGTGATCGTGATGGCAGCCGGACAGCTGAAGCCCGAAGTCACCGGAGTCACCTTGAGAACACCATCGGTCAGCGTGACGGGACCATAGCTTGAGGTGACATCCGTGAATGTTCCGTCACCGTTGTCGTGCATCACCTGCACCGTGGCGGGATCAATCACGTTGGCACTCTCACCCACACAAGTCTGCGAACCGTTCACCGTGGCAGACACGGCATCGCCTGTGCCCAACGTACTGGTAAGCGTGAAGCCGTTGCTTGTCAGCGGAGTACCGTCATACACCTTGGTGGCGTCATCAGCGATGAGAGTAAGCGGACGGGAGGTGATTGACAGCGTGATGTTGAAGGTCGGTGCATAGCTGGCGAGGGTCTTCGTCAGTTCGCCGGAGGAGTGCTGGATGGAGAAACCGCTCTTGACGGAGGCTTTCTCCACCATCATGCGGAACATGTTGCCTTCAGAGATCGGGTACAGGCCCACCGTGAAGTCGTTGGTGGTGATCGTGCCGCCGATCAACTGGTCGGTGCTGGCGAGTCCGTTCACGATCAGCTGGTTGTAGGAGACCGTCAGCGGCGTGCCGTCGTACACCTTCGAGGCGTTCTCAGCCGCGATGGTGAAGCTGATCGGACGCTTGCCGATGGTAAGATTACCCGTAACCTTACTGACATCGAACTGAGATGTGACATCATTGCCGTACTCGTCCTTCACCACCGCCGCGCCGGTGATGGTGTTCGGGTAGGTGCCTGCGAAAATATCGGTCACGGAGGCGCTGAGGCCCGTCACGGTGTAGTTGTTGCCCTCCACGGTGAATGTGGTGGTCACAAAGCCGTTGACATTGTGCTCCAGACCGTTGTAGGTGATCGGGCTGGTGTTGGAGTTGGAGGTCACGGTGATTTGGTAGGGTTCGGTGCGGTCGGTCACGGTGAGCGTGCCGAACACCACGTTAATGTCGTAGTTGGAGGCCAGCGTGTTGCTGTTCAGCGTGTAGGTGAAGGTGTTATCGCTCTGGCCGGGCAGCAGCTGCTTGCCGGTGACATTGTAGGTCGCGCCCTCGCCGGTGGCCCAGACTTCACCGGTGACGTTCACCGTGCTGTTGGTGAGCCAGTTGCCGTTGTACTCGCGGGAGTCGGTGGCGGAGGTGAGGGTGAGGGAACGCTTGGTGACCTTCATGTAGCCGTCCGCCTCAATGGCGAAGGTCACGGTGAAGTTGCTGTTGTGGTTCTCGAACTTGGCCGGGGTGAGGCCCATGTCGGTCGTGCCGACGTCGGTGCGTTTCGCGCTGGCCGTCTCCCCGCTCTTCAGGCCGAAGTCGGGCGTGTCGCCGCTCACCTTGTAGAGCGCGCTGGTGGCCGTGGCGGTGTAGCCCGTCACCTCGTGCTCGGCGGCGTCGTAGGTCTTGGTGTCGTTGTTGCCCGTGATGTTCACCGTCACCGCCAGCGGGTCGATCTTCATGTAGCCGTCAGCCGCGA
>CAMVBK010000008.1:0-98807 GCA_947165685.1 uncultured Bacteroidales bacterium
ACTTTGGTGTTTAAAAACGGTCAACCTATTTCAGGCATTGACAAGTTTCAGGTTTTTCAGTCCTGTAATATGGCTTTTTTTTAGAGAAGAGATGAACTTGGAGATGGCTTTGCAGAGACTGATGCAATCATTGTAAATTCGCGTAGCAGTTTCGTTATCAATAAAACCGACATCAGAAGCTCTAATTATTTGACTGCGAACTTCACCACACGATCCCTTGGCTATATACAAGAAGTTTATAAACTCTCTATTACCATCACGCTCATAACCCTCTGCTATATTATCCATTACAGAACCTGCTGAAGCACGAATCTGTTGAGCAAATCTTGTATCCTTATGAAACTCACCCTCCTTAGTGATTGCGTAAACTTCTTTGCACAAATTCCTCGCCATCTGAAAGATGGTTAGATCTTCAAACTTTTTTGCTTTCCACATAGTTAAACTTCGTTTGGTTTCAGACCTGAACCTGAAACTTGAAACTTGAAACTAAAACAGCTCCCCCTGCCCGGACACATACCGAGACTTGCCTAAGTGGGTGAACGCCAGGTCGGTGGCCTCGCGCCCGCGCGGCGTGCGCATCAGGTAGCCCTCTTGGATCAGGAACGGCTCATAGACCTCCTCGATGGTGCCGGGATCCTCGCCCACCGCCGTGGCGATGGTACTCAGCCCCACCGGGCCGCCCTTGAACTTCTCGATGATGGTGCTCAGAATCCGGTTGTCCATCTCATCCAAGCCGTGCTTATCGACATTCAGTGCCGCTAACGCTATCTGCGTGATAGGCAGCGTGATGGTACCGTCACCCTTGATCTGCGCGAAGTCACGGACACGGCGAAGCAACAGGTTCGCGATACGGGGCGTGCCACGGCTGCGCGAAGCAATCTCGTAGGCTGCATCCTCGTCGATCGGGATGCCCAGGATGCCGGCCGACCGCTTGATGATGTTACCAAGGGTCTGTGCGTCATAGTATTGCAGACGCAGGTTGATGCCGAAGCGCGAGCGCAACGGCGCGGTCAGCAGACCCGAACGCGTGGTGGCACCCACCAAGGTGAACGGGTTGATGGAAATCTGGACGCTCCGCGCACTCGGGCCGCTGTCGATCATAATGTCAATCTTGTAGTCCTCCATGGCGGAATAGAGGTATTCCTCCACCACTGGCGACAGCCGATGGATTTCGTCGATGAAGAGGACATCGTGAGGCTCCAAATTCGTGAGCAGGCCGGCCAGGTCGCCGGGCTTGTCGATGACCGGCCCGGAGGTAACCCGCACGTTCACGCCCATCTCGTTGCCGATGATGTGCGACAGGGTGGTCTTGCCCAATCCGGGAGGGCCGTGCAGCAAGACATGGTCCAAAGCCTCGCCACGCCCCTTCGCGGCGTGCACAAAGACCATCAGATTCTCCAAAACCTGCTGCTGCCCCTGGAAATCCGTGAACTGCGCAGGACGAATCGCACGTTCGAACTCCTTGTCCGATGCCGAAAGATGCTGTTTGGTGGGGTCAAGGTTCTCGTTCATACGCATTACTTAGTGTTGATGTTTGTCCAAACGGTTCAGTCCCAGGATGGCCGGCTCAAAGTTCGTGGAGAGTTTCAACGCCTCCTCATAGTCCTTCCGCGCAGCCACATAGTTGCCCAAATACTCGTAAGCCACCCCCCTGTTGCAGACAGCATACACAAACTGCGGGTTGATTTGCAGCACCTGCGTGAAGAGTGTCACGGCCTCATCATACTTTTTGATATTATCATCCAAGTACAAGTAACCCAGATTGTTAAGCGACGGAATATGTGTGGAGTCGATGAAAATGGCCGTCTTGTACTCCTGTTCCGCCTCTTCCAACTTATTCATATCCTGGAACATTTTGCCTAAATTATAGTGGAGCTCCACATTGTTGGGATCAACCTTCAAACCGTTCTGGTAGTAACTAACGGCTATCGGGTCATTTTTCTGCTGGTAGAAGTAACCCAACTCGCTGTAAGCCTTGACCTCGCGCGGATCCTGGTCGATAACCAACTGCAACATACGTAGATAGCCAACCGTATCCTGCATCTCTTTGAGCATAAAGGCTTTCGTGAGGTAGGCCTTCGGATTATGAGGCTGGCGCTGCACCGCCTCGTCTATCGTTTTGCCACAATCTTCATATTGCCGTGTAAGAAACTGTAATTCAGCCAGTTTCAAACGTGCTTCATTATTATCCTCATCCACAGAAATCGCCTTCAACAACATCTCCTCGGTCAAATCAGTTTCGTGCTTGCCGAAGTAGAGGTCGGAGAGCATGACATAGTACTTGCTGCTGTCGGGCTGCAACTTGATGGCCGTCTGCATGTCGGCGATGCCCTTGTCCATATCCTTGTTCAGGTAATAGTAATTCGCCCGTTTGTAGTAGTTTTCGGCCCGTTTGGGATGCTTGTCGATGTTCAGGCACAGCTCGGCCAATTCCTCAGGCAGGTCGGCATACTGGTTCTTGTTCCTGCAACCGTAACCGCACAGCAACAAGACCGACAACAGGATCAGAATGGTTTTCTTCGTCTTCATTATTTCATGTTTTCCTTGATGGCCTCGCGAATCTTGGCCTCGATCTCATCGGAGAGTTCGGGGTTGTCGTTGAGCAGCTGCTTCACGCTGTCGCGGCCCTGGGCGAGTTTGGAATCGCCGTAGGAGAACCACGAGCCGGACTTCTTTATAATATTGTATTCGACACCCAAATCGACGATTTCACCGGCTTTGGAGATGCCCTCGCCGAACATGATGTCGAACTCGGCGGTGCGGAACGGAGGCGCGACCTTGTTCTTCACCACTTTGACCTTCACGTGGTTACCGATGGCCGTGTCGCCGTCCTTAATCTGGGTCTGGCGACGGATATCGAGACGGACGGAAGCGTAGAACTTCAGGGCGTTGCCGCCGGTGGTCGTCTCGGGATTGCCGAACATGATGCCGATCTTCTCACGCAGTTGGTTGATGAAGATGCAGCAGCAGCCGGTCTTGTTGATGGTTGCGGTCAATTTGCGCAGGGCCTGCGACATCAGGCGCGCCTGCAAACCGACCTTCGACTCGCCCATGTCGCCTTCAATCTCGCTTTTCGGGGTGAGGGCGGCCACAGAGTCGATGACGATGATGTCGATGGCGCCGGAGCGGATCAGGTTGTCGGCGATTTCAAGCGCCTGCTCGCCGTTATCGGGTTGGGAGATGAGCAATTCGGCGGTGTTCACGCCCAGCTTCTCCGCGTAGAAGCGGTCGAAGGCGTGCTCCGCATCGATGAAGGCCGCGATGCCGCCCTGCTTCTGCGCCTCCGCGATGGCATGGATGGCCAACGTGGTCTTACCAGAGGACTCGGGACCGTAAATCTCCACGATTCTGCCCTTCGGGAAACCGCCCACGCCCAATGCCGTGTCCAAACCAATGGAACCGGTGGAGATGACGTCCATCGGCTCGATGTGCGTCTCGCCCATGCGCATGATGGAGCCTTTTCCGAAGGTCTTCTCAAGTTTTTCGAGTGTGGAATTGAGCACTTTCAGTTTCTCAGCATTCACATTGTTTTTCATTTCTTCTTTTTCCATTTCTTACATGATTAATTAAACTGGGGGCAAAGGTACGCTTTTTTTCAATCGTTCCAAAGGCAATTTCAAGAAAATATTTCCCTGGAAACTAACTGTTTACCACAATTTTAAGTATTATTTGTTAAGACAAAATGACGGATTTCGGAAGAATCTAAACTTGCACCCAAAATCTTCGAAATGCCTTTTTATGTTTTTGCTTTCTTTTATGTCAACAACAGAAAAGAAAGGTTTTCATATTCAGAAAAGCCTTGAATAGGGTAAAGATCGGATATAACGCTCCATGTAATCAAAGTCCGGAGTTCCGTCAGCTGTTGTCGGCAGGAGTATCTCAGATTTTTCCATAAGATCTTTTGTCCATTTGTTATTGAAAGCATACTTCACGCTTTCGTTCTTGATGACTGTGGCGATGAAGATGGCAATGTGCGGAGTGAGTTGAAATTTTGGGGTCAGCACGTTCACATCGTCAGTGGCCCAATAGGGCTCGTCCTGATAGAAAGCCTCGCCGATGGAACCATTGTAACAAACCGAGATGGTGCCTCCTTGACTGAGCTGATTGTCATTGCCGATATGGTTGGTGATACCATTGTTGAAAGCTGATGCACCTACAAAATTGATGCGTCCGTCATGTTGGTCAGCTTTAGTCAGACGACTGCCTTTGGCAATGGTAAAGAGGCCGTCCTTGCCTCCTAATCGGAAACTTTTCCATTTTTCAGTGTCAAGTGGCAACTCGTTTCCCTCAACAGGTGCGAAAAAAATTTCATATTCCGTGGCCAAAGGGGCACCATACAACAGATGGTCTCGTGCACTTTCAAAAAAATCCTGTTCGTCTATCTTTTGTTTGAACAATGCGTAGGCCAATGTGCGCTTCATGAAATCGGCACGTGTGAGCACCGGCACCTTAATATCCTCTTGGTAGCTTAAATGCTCGTCAGGACTTATCCATTTAATGGTGTCGCTTCCTGTTTGCTTGCGGACAATGTCAACCCACTGTTGCTCTATGGTCTCCCAACGGCCACGAATATCGTGCCGCCCTTGATTCTTGATCGTCTCCAAACCATCGTCAGCCATATAACAGGTGAAAATTTCATGCTTGCTTTGGGGGGTGCCAACCGTAAACATGAAAATACTTGTGGTAACACCTGAAAAAATCTCTTTTGGCAACTTGATAATCTTTGTCAGCCTATGAGCCTGCAACCATCGGCGCACACGTCCGCGGGATTTTTCAAGTTTGTTGTCTGGCAGAATGAAAGCACACACAGTTCCATGAGGCACATTGTAAAGCACATTTTCCACAATATCCAGACATCCATATTTATTTTCAAACGGCGGATTCATCAATACCCGCGTGATAGGTTTGTCGCGCATCCACCATCCTGCATCTGCCGAACGGCTGTCCAAATGTTCCAAATTGGTCTTTCCATCCTTGTGAATCAGCATATTGGCACAAGCAAGCGCGAATATCTCCCTGTCGAACTCAATGCCGTAAAGCTGAGTTTGAGCAATCTCACGTGCCTCTTGGGTACGTACCCCACCAGCCTCCTTAATCATGTTACACATAGCTTTTACAAGGAAAGCGCCACTGCCGCAAGCCGCATCAAGTACGGTATCCTGCTTTGTGGTATCCGTAATCTGATACATGAAAGAGGTGATGTGGTCGGGTGTAAACACTTGCCCAGACTCCGATTTGGCTTTATATCGGTTGAACTCATTAAAGAATATGGCCATCACATCCTCGCCGTTCCAAAAATCGGAGTTGATATTGTCGGAGATTTTGGAGATGTCTTCGATAAACTGGTTGATGGCATCCTGCTTGCACTGTGTGTTCAATTTGATTTCCGAGAAAACGTCTATCAATATTTGGAGTTTTTGGTTTTTGGCCAAATCCTCCGACAAAGAGCTTTCGAGCGTTTCACGAATAGCGGTAGTGAACAATCTGAAAGACATGCCTTTCGCCAACGCAGCCCCATAACGTTTGGCCACCAGTGCACATGCCGTGAATATCATTCGATGGTAAAGGTTCTTGATGAGAAAATCGAAATGCAGGGTGTCGTTGATGCTATGCGTCAGCGAATAGATGAGCATCTTGTTGATACGGTTGGTGGAGAACAGACCTAAATAGTGTTCTTTATCCATCAAATCGCATTCCCCAACAACCAACTCGTTATCTTTATAAACCTCCAATTCATACCCATTATAGAGCAGCCCGACAACATGTTTATACCGAGTGTGTACAATGCGGATGTTTTTCCAAAGCTCTTCACGTTCCTTGTCGCCAATCTTGACGTTACTGCCTTTTACTTCAAGGACAAGGGCGGGGTAATGCGTCTCATTAGGCAAATACCATCCATCCGGACGGTCTTTCACTCCCCGGAAACCCAACTGATTGAATGAAGTGAGCTGACCGACACCTGCCTGGGCGGATTCCGTTTCTTCCAAATGGAGTTTCGTCCGAGCCAAATCGCGAACCTGATCTTCCGTGTAAATGGTGCTTGCCATACTTGAATATGTCTTTTTTTACACCGCAAAGGTACGCTTTTTTTCAATCGTTCCAAAGGCAATTTCAAGAAAATATTTACCTGGAAACTAACTGTTTACCACAATTTTAAGTATTATTTGTTAAGACAAAATGACGGATTTCGGAGGAATCGGGGCTTCCGGTCCGATTGTCGTGTCTGAGTGGGATTTCTTCTGCTTTTTGATGACAAAATACCCGCCTGACCGCTTCGATCCTTGATACTCAACCATTTCCTGCTGCTTCAACCATACAATGATCCTTTGTATAGTACTTATGGACAGATGTTTATGCTTCTTAATCTCCACCGCCGAACAACCGGGGTGGTTCTCAATGAACGAATAAACAGCTCCCGCTTGCTTACTCTTTTTTTTAGGCAAAACGTCGGAGAATGCGTTCGGTAGCTTTTGAGTTTTCCCCACCCTGCTGTGGAAATATTCAGAAAGGGAGGATTGAGCACTATCAGTGTAATAAGAGGAAATTGGCAGACTAATCTCCTTATCTGTTAGAGGATTACGCAGACAGACGGTCTCCTTGTCATGGCGATTCACATACCGATAGAGCACAAACGTGTTGCGGGTAATCTGAACCCCTTTTTTCTCAGTCATCAATCCCATCACCTCATGCAAGGAACCATAACGGAAATAACGCTGGCCGTCCGTTACATATATGTATGTGTAGTTGTGATCTTGTTGGAAATACAGAATATCATCTACATTCAAGAGCGTAATCCCCTTCTTGTCGAATGATTTTCCCTGGAGGTGCTTTTGAACAGGACTCGTCGGCCCATTATGTAAATTATTGGTATCATCAGTTTGATTCTGAGGTTGATCCAACAAAAAGTGTTCCAAGTTTTCCTTAGATTCGTGTTCCTCCACTTGCGCTTGGATCTGGTTATGGGAGGTAAGCACCTGGCTTTCCATTTCAAGGCGAGACCGCTTGTTCTCACGCAACACTTGTATCAAGAAGACAAAACAGACAAAGGCGATGTCCCGAAACAGGACACACAATCCGCTAATAAAAATCCTATACGAGACTACCTCCGCCGAAGAATGATACATTGTCATCGCCTTGATTTGCGGATAAACCATCCACATTTCAGCAAAGCATGCCGTCAAAACGCTTAAACAGGAGAAAAGCACATAGCTGGCATTTTTATTCTTCTGGTATAACAACGGGAAAAACAGATAGATGTTCAGAAATACAGGGATAAGCGCAATCACTCCGGAAAGGTACTCCTTATACAGGCAGGGCCATGCTACGGGCCGCAACTGACAGAAGTTGCCGAAAAAAAGGACTACCGCGATAGCGCAGACCGCTTGTACAGCAAAATGGGGAGCGTTTGATTTTTTTCCTTTCATATATCATCGATTTCGGTAGCAAAAATATAAAAAATCGCACATTCAACACCGCTTTTATTATACTCAAATACGCAACAGGGACATATTAAAAAATGAGGAGATAAACAGCCCTACATTGTGAGAAATAAGTTATTGATTTTCAGATAAATCTACGATTCGTCAGCCAGATATCCACATATTGATTTTTATGCTCAAAAAATGGATAAAAGCATAAAAATAGCATAATGTATATTGGGTAGGAGAAAGGATATGGGAAGAATGTCTATTTTTGCATCGCATTAGTTTCAGGTTTCAAGGTTCAAAGGGACAAAGTTTTGATTATTCGTAGGCATTATGAAAAATAGAAGGAACAAAATGACTTTTTGGGGAATTGCGGTTTTGGTGGTGATTCTTGTGGTGACGGTTTCATGCAAGCGAAAAGGAACTGCTGGCAAAGGGGTGGCTTTGGAACAAACGGACACTATCGCCCAGCGCCTGACGCACCAGATGGAGGAACTCTATGAAAAAGTGAACCATGAAGCTATTGCCTTCGACTCTTGCCAAGTTTATCGGCAGAGCAACGGCTATACCATCCTCGTGGCTGTCACCACAAAGAAGGACGGCGAAACGACTGCCTTTGCCGCACCGGCCAATCCAGAGGGAACGGAAATCCGATATATCGGAGATTACCCGATGTCTGTAGCCACTTTCTCGGGGCTTCACATTGAATATTATTTGCCACCTATTTACAATGGGGAATACGGATGGGAATTTAGTAGTGATAAACTGTCTTTATTGAACAACCCGACAATAACTAAATCTGTGACGGCATATAGACCGTAGCAGACAGCTAAAACTATATTATTAATTAAACAAAGGCGTAATGGGGGGGAAAAAAATTTGACAACCAAAATAATCTTATAATGAAGACATTGTACAAAACAATCATCACCTGTTTCTCGATGCTGATTTTCCCTATGCTTGCTTCCGCGCAACATCCCAACTTCACCGTAACGGGGACAGTCAAGGACATGGACGGGGTCCTCGTCACCCTGGCAGCGGGACAGCAGGCAGTGGATTCCGCAGCGGTGGCCGGCAACAGGTTCCAGCTTCAAGGGCACGCCGACTCCGCCATGATGGTCACCCTCTACTCCAACGACTACAACCTGTTTGTCGAGCTGTTGGTGATGCCGGGCAGCCAAATGACGATTGAGATGCCCGCCGGCGAGGTGAAAGGGAACAAGCCCACGGAACAGCTCAACCGGCTTATGCAGGGGAACCGGGCGCTGATGAAAGAGCGGACCGAAACCGCCTACCAGATGATGGCCGCGGGCGAAGGGCCGGCCTTCGACTCCCTGCAGGCCATCTACTACAGCTGCAACGAACGCCGGAAGCAGCTGGTGGACTCCATCGGATGGGGCTACTACGAGGAGAACCTCGACAATCCCGCTGCCGCCCGCATTCTCTTTGAAATCGCCGACGTGGTGACGGAGGACATCTACTTAGACAGAGGGGATGAACCGACCCCTGCCATCATCCGCCTCGTCTCCCTCTATGATTCCGCACCAACTACAGTGAAAGGATTCCCGCCGCTGAACCGCTACATGACCAAACTCCAGGCGCAAATGCTGGTGACGCCGGGCAACCGGTTCCGCGACTTCGAGGCCATCGACTACGCCACAGGGATGAAAACGACCCTTGGGGAGAAAATCGCAGGCCATGTCGCCATCGTGGACTTCTGGGCGTCGTGGTGCGGACCGTGCCGCAAGGAAATCCTCGAAACGCTGATCCCACTGCACAAACAATACGCCGACAGCGGATTGGTGGTGATCGGCATTGACATTTGGGACAAGATGGAAGACCACGACAAGGCCGTCAAGGAACTGGACATCAGCTACCCGCAATTAGTGGACACCCTTCGCGACAACTCCTCGCTGCTGTATGGCATCCGCGGCGTGCCCTACGTGGTCGTCATCGACAGCAACGGGGTCATCCTCGGCACATTCCGCGGCGAGAAGCTGGTGGAAGAGGTGGAAAAAGCACTGGGGACAAAAAAAGAGGACTAAATCGAAAAAAAGCTTTTTTTCCAAAAAAATTAAACCGGGGTTGTAGATTGTGAAATTTATGTACCTTTGCTACATTAAATTTGAAATGTTAAAATTGTCGCTTATGAATAGAAAATCTACGCTCTCGATTCTTTCTATAGTATTGTTTTTCAATACATTACTATTTGCACAGACTGAAAACCAGTACAGCGGTTTCAATCCAGCATCCCTGAAGGAAAATGCCAAATATGTGCGGAATTTTGCACCAAACAATTACGACGAGAAAATCCTGTACCAATGTTTTACCGACATGGTGGATTTGGCACGCGCCGAATTCCGCTATGTGCCGAAGATGAAACACGACGTGTCTTTGGACTCCACGGCGCAATTTCAAGCTGATTATCAAGCTTCTAAGGATGAGAAGACCTTGGAAAACAATGCACCGTACAAGACCACCTACTACCGGCTGCGCAAGTACGGGCTGGCCGGCAACGGCGACGAGTTAGTGGCCAAAGCGAAGGCCTATATGGGCGAGGCGGAATACACCTACTACGACCTCTGCTTTGCACTTGTGCAGTCGATTCTCAAAAACGTGAAGACCGCCGACGTGATGCTGAACGGGCAATACACCTACATGGGCTTCGGCTTCAACACCGACATGGCCATGAAAAGCATGTACATCTCCCTTGTGCTCGGCAACGACCGCACTTTCAACCACTACAAGGCGGGCTACGGCGAAAAAGACCTGCCCTACACCAAAGGACAGGCAGGACTGAAGGGCTATGACGAAAAAGTGTGCAAGAAATGCGCTTCCGAACCCGCACTGGAGACCCTATCCGAATACGTCTCCATTAACAAAAACGGCGAAATCTACCTCAACTGCGACAATTACAAGGAACTGAAGCGCCTCATCGGCAAGGAGGGCGACGCCATTGCCATCGACATCGTGCAGGAAGGACAATATGAATGCGACAACCATCAGGTGGACTACGACCTCTACCACCGCGGCGTGGTCACCAAGCCCGTCACGTTCGAGAAACTGATGGCCGCCAACGAGAATACCAACCTCAAATCTGGCAAGCTCATCGCCAAAATCGGCGATCTCCCCGCCGAAGTTGACGATAGCAAAAATCTGGAAATCATCGTGTTAGTCTTGAAAGAGAGCAATCGGGTCTGTCGCTCCGTCATGGCCAAACGCATCGAAAGCAAAGGTGCCGACTATACCGAAAAAATCAACTTCGTGAAAGACGAGACCGGCATCAAGAGCACCGGCGAATGGACAATTTCGCCCGAAGACGGCGAGGTATCCCTCTCCTTCCCCTACGAAGCCAAAAAGACCGACTATACGGCCGCCGGCTTCAATCTCGACAAAAAAGACCCTAACCTTCCTCCTTACAAAGTGAAAAGTGTGGAACTCATCTCGCACATCTCTCCCGACTACTACCAAGACCCCGCCTACAAGACCATCCAAGAGAAGCGCGCCAACGCCGTCAAAAAGGATTTGCAGCGCTACTTCCCCGGCATAGACATCAAGTTGGTATATGACTATTGCTGGGACGAATTCAAGGAGAAAGTGACCCAACACGAGGAATATTACGACTTGAGCTTCAAAACGCTGGAAGAGGCAGCCAAAGAGCTTCGCTTATACAACCGATATGCAGCCAAAGTGTTGGACACCAGCTATTTGGCACCGCTCCGCACCATGGAGTTGCGCCAAACAGTGACTTACTACGCCGAATCCCCGTCCGACGAGGAAGCCTTTGCCCTTTGGAAATTCAACAACGCGATCAAAAACCCAAAGCAACTCGGTTTCGCCATGTCGGTGGAGAATTTCATCCTCAAGCAGGTGGAAAACGGCAAATTTTCCTCCTCTTCTTTGGAAAAAATGGAAATCCCGTTTAAGAAAGAGTACCAGACACTGTTGAACAACAAACTTTACGCCCAGTACTACAAGAATTCAAAATTGACCCCGTCCATGGCAGAACAGATGACGAAAATCTATAACCTCAACACTGCCAACCAGTTGTTGCTCTACAACACTACGGTGAGCGATGTGCTGGCCGCCAAAATCACCACCACGGCCGACATTGCCAAGACGCAGGCCGCCATCGACAAGCTCTACACCATCCCCGCCATCCCAAAAGACCGCGTGAACAGCCTGAACCTGGAATATCAGTTCAAAATCATCAACTATTTGGACACACTGCCTGCAAATGCCGAAACCACTGCGTTGGTCAATGCCACTTACCAGAAAATCAAGGAGATACGTAACGAAAAAATGGATAGTTGGAAAAACGCCTTCAAACTGGCCTCCTACTTTAACAAGCGTTACGACTACATGTACTCCCTCTCGTTGATGACCCCGTTCCTTGACGACCCGACCATTTCCGAGGATTTCATCTTCTCCTACGTGTCGCTCGCCGCACACCGCGAAGAGGCCTACCTGAGCGGACTCTTCACCAAAGCCGTGAAATTAGCGTCCGAGAAGAACCCGACCCGCTTGTGTGGCCTGATCGACAAGCTGCCGACCTGCATCTTGGAAAATGAGGAGGCGAAGAAAATCATCTGCAAGGCGTGCAACAGATAATTCAGGCTATTCGCTTTTGGCTTTTAGCTATTAGTTTTTTTAGGAAGATAATAATTTAGAAACGGAATACTTTTATATAGTTAAGGGGATGAACAACCAACAGCCAACAGCCAACAGCCAACAACCGACAGACGAACTATACGAACATTTTCGATTTGAGGTGACGGCGGGCACGGAAATGCTCCGCATCGACAAATACCTGTTCAACCTGATTGCCAACACCTCGCGCAACAAGGTGCAGCAGGCAGCGAAGGCGGATTGCATTCTGGTGAACGGCAAGCCGGTGAAACAAAACTACAAAGTGCGCCCCGGCGACACCATTTCGGTACTGATGCCCAACCCGCCGAATGACACCGAAATCCTGCCCGAGAACATCCCGCTGAACATCGTCTATGAGGACAACGACCTGCTGATTGTCAACAAGGAGGCGGGCATGGTGGTGCATCCGGCCTACGGCAACTACACCGGCACATTGGTCAACGCGCTTTACTATTACCTTCGGGACCAGAAACTGGAAGACGGCTCACCGATGAAACCGCTGTTAGTGCACCGCATCGACAAAAACACCTCCGGGCTGCTGGCTGTCACCAAGAATGAGCTGGCGCAGATGCGCTTGGCGAAAACCTTTTTCGACCACGACCTGGAACGCAGGTATTGGGCGTTAGTGTGGGGCGACATGGAGGAAGACGCTGGCACGATTGTAGGAAATGTGGGACGCAACCCGAAAGACCGCATGGTGATGACGGTGTTCCCGGAAGGCAGCGACCAAGGCAAGCATGCCGTCACGCATTGGCGCGTGGTGGAACGATTCGGCTATGTCACACTGATTGAATGCCAGTTGGAGACCGGAAGAACCCACCAGATTCGTGTCCATCTGCAGCATATCGGCCACCCGCTCTTCAACGACGAAGCCTACGGTGGAAACCGCATCCTCAAAGGCACAACATTCACCAAATACCAGCAGTTTGTCCGCAACTGCTTCGCTTTGATGCCTCGTCAGGCACTGCACGCAAAGTCATTGGGCTTCAAACATCCCATTACCGGCAAGGACATTCTGTTCGAGTCGGAACTGCCAGAGGATTTCGCTGCCGTACTGGAAAAATGGCGGGGATATGGAAAGGCTAACAATTAACCGTTGATGCAGGGAAATCTTCCAGAACAAGGGTCTTTTGGGCCTGCAGATAAAAGGGTTCTCGCTCGGCGAGTTTTTTCCGAACATATTCACGCAACTCACTTTTATTCAAGTGATTCGTCAACGGACGTTTCTTCTTGGAATGCAATAGGTGGTTCACCAACTGATCTTCCGTCAGTTTCAAGTATATGCTCTTGGCATGGGCATTGATGAGCGCCATGGCATCGCCATGACAGGGGGTGCCCCCACCGGTGGCAATGACGGCGTTGTCACAACCCAGCACCTCGCGCAGAGCGGCCTGCTCCAACGTGCGAAACGCCGGTTCCCCGTACCGCTGGAACAGCAAGGGAATCGACGTCCGATACTTTTCTTCAATGTACAAATCCAGGTCAATGAAGGTCATGCCCAGCTTGTCGGCGAGCCGTTTCCCGATGGTGCTCTTGCCCGCTCCCGAAAACCCCACAATGACAATGTTGTTCATTTGGCTTTTGGCTCTTTGCTTTTTCGCTTTTAACAAAGAAAATTAGGTTGTTTACTATACTTTCTGCACAATAATTGTTGGCTATTATCATTGGTTTTACCACCAGTAGCCATTAGCCAACAGCCAACAGCCAACAGCCAACAGCCAACAGCCAACAGCCAACAGCTAACAGCTAACAGCCAACAGCTAACAGCTAACAGCCAACAGCTAACAGCCCATAGCCACTATCATCTCTTTGATGAGGTTGTCTGCACAATCAGCGATGTCGCTGATGCGGGCAGGCAGCATGTAGCAGGGCGTGGTGAAGATCTTGTTGACCGTGTCGCAGCAAACTTGCTTCTGGACGGTGATCTCGTGTTTGGTGCCAAAGGATTTCACGTTGCGGACCGTACCGGGGTCGCTACCCACGGTGACAGTAACATCGCCCAGCACCCTGGCAATCATCACGGGGGCGATGCAAAGAGCACCCACCGGCTTTCCGGCATCATGGAAAGCGCGTATCACTTTCGCCACATCCTCGCGCACCGAGCAGTTCGCCCCTTCGTAGGCGTAGGTGAAGAGGTTCTTGGCGGAACCGTTGCCGCCGGGGAACACCACTGCATCAAAGTCCGCCACACGGCATTCCTCGATGGGCTTCACGTTGCCGCGGGCGATGCGGGCCGCCTCTATCAGCATGTTGCGACGATCCTCCATCGGCTGGCCCGTCACATGATTCACCACATGGTACTGCCAATCATCAGGGGCAAAAATCTGGTATTCGCCGCCATTCCGGTCGATGGCCAAAAGGGTCATCACCGACTCATGGATCTCGCTGCCGTCCAATGTGCCGCAGCCGCACAATATCACTGCAAATTTCTTCATTTTGGTTTGATTTTACAACGTGCAAAAATACGTTTTTTTCTCACTTCCGACAAGTTTTTAAAACATGTAGAGACGCAAAATTTCGCGTCTCTACATATTTATGTTGTCGATTAAAAGAATGACTATTCCCCTTCGGGTTCGTTCTCATCGGCGGGAATCTCCTCGCCCACAGTCTGTGGCTGGCCCATCTCGCTGTAGAAGCGGCGGAAGGCGGCGGACAGTTCCGGGGAGAGGCTGCCCAGCATGTCGATTTGGGAAGCAGCGATGCCCTGAACCTTTTGGGCTGTCTGGCTGTCGCCAATCATCTCGGCAATCTCCTGGAGCTGATGCAGTTCCTGGAGGGCACCGGCGATGGCCTGCTGGTCAAGCTCCGCCTTGCGCAGCTGCGCGGAGATAGTCCCTTGCAGCGACTTGGCATAATTTTCAGCCACATTGTTGATTTTCAACTCTTTATAGCGACTCTTGAGACTATTATCCGGATACCTGACATTGTTCATCATGTAGTGGAGGAACAGGAAGTCGTAGTGGATATCGCTGCTGCGGAAGTCAAGGGTGCGCTCGTCGCGGTTGTTGTACCAATTGAAGAGTTCGACCTGCTCGTCCCAAATCCGGTTGGCCATCTTCATGCCTTCCTGGTTGGCCGCCGGCGTACCCACGCGGAAGAAATCTTCCATGTAGGTCATGCAGCCGTGCGTGTAACCGTAGATGTTGGACATCACGGAGACATACGGGAAGTTGACATCGGGCAGCACCTCGTTGCCATGCACGAGCACCTTGAGAGCCTTCTCCTTGTCGCCTTCCGCCATCAGCTGTTCGGCCAGGCGGGCATAGAGGCGGCGCATGAGCGGCACCAAGCGGGTGTTATCCTCGCTGTGATAGAGCTTCGGGTCGTTGAAGCCGCCCCAGGCATACGGGTAGGCCTCATGCTGCGCACCAGGATTCTTCACAGCATCCAAGCGGCTGTGGTCGTCGAACACCTCCATCAAATTGTGATAGAGACGCTCGGAGTTGATGCGGCCAGTCTCGCCGAAGGAGCGGGACTCGTTGCGGATAGGCACCAAACGGTAGGCGAAGCCTTCCAGCTGGAAGTAGTTCTCCAAGCCGAGATAGGCTTCAGAACCGGCAGTGGAGGCATAATAGACGGGACGCTCCCAATTGTTGTTGGCTAAGATGTCCATCATCACGATGTAAGCCTTGGTAAGCGGGTTGATGCCGTTGGTCTTCATGTTCCACATCAACTTATCCACCACGAGAGCGGAGTCCTTGGCAGCCACCGTCCCGTTGGCCAACACCTTGGCCTTGTCAACCGGCAGGGAGAAGCTGGCAGGAATCGGGCGACCATTGGTCGGATAACCACTGTTCTGCTTCAACAGGAAGAGACTCCGAGTATTGTCGAAATTGGAGGATTTCACATAGTCCATCACCATCTTCAGATCAAGGAACTGATTGTTGCCCGCTTCTAAATAGAGGACATCGCGCGTGCCGTCCTTATACTGATCCCACGTCATGGAGATGGGCAGCGGTTCGGATTCGTAGGCTTTGCGCTTCATCTGATCGACATACCAGCTGGTGCTCAGCAGCATGAGGTTGCAGACGCGTACATCGGTACGGTAGCCTTCCACCTCTTGGGCGTACCAAAGCGGGAAAGTGTCGTTGTCGCCGAGGGTGAAGAGGATGGCGTTGGGCTCGCAGGAATCGAGGTAGTTCTTAGCCACGGCGAGCGCAGTATAGCGGTCGGAGCGGTCGTGGTCGTGCCAGTTCTCTTTGGCCATCACGCAAGGCACCAGGCCGATGCAGACCAGCGTGGTGAGCACCGCACCGCATGTCTGCACGCTCTTGCTCTGCAGCTTCTCGAAGAGGCGGTAGATACCCAAAACACCAAAACCCACCCACATCGCAAAAGCGTAGAAGGAAGCAGCGAAAGCGTAGTCACGTTCACGCGGCTGGAAAGCATACATGTTCAAGAATACGGCAATGGCAACACCGGTCATCACGAAGAGCATGAAGACCACGAAAGAATGCTTGGTATCGTTTTTGGTCTGGAAGACCAACCCCACCAGTCCCAACAACAGCGGAAGCAGGTAGTATTTGTTGTGTCCCGGGCGCTCCATGGAGGCGGGCATGTCCTTCAAATCCCCGACCATCGGCTTGTCGATGGCCCCGATGCCAGAAATCCAATTGCCGTTCTGGTAGTCGCCATGGCCCTGCAGGTCGTTCTGGCGACCGGCGAAATTCCACATAAAGTAACGCCAGTACATATAGCCTAACTGGTAGGTGTGGAAGAACTTGATGTTCTGCTGCCAAGTGGGCGCGCCGCCGCGAGCCAGCAGCCTGCGGTTCTCCTTGTCGGACGGACTGTCAGTGTTGTAGCGGTTGTTCAGCCAGTCAATGTACTGCGACCGTTTCTCAGAGGACCACATGCGCGGGAAGAACATGGAGCCCTTGGGGTCGTATTCGGGAATGCTGCCCTTGCGCGGATCTGAGACCTTGTAGCGTTTGGTATCCTCATCACGGTAGTAGATGGGGCTGCCGTCCTTCATACGGATGACCCGGGTGTTGTAACTCTGGCCGTAAAGCAGCGGGTTGGAGCCGTACTGCTCGCGATTGAGGTAGGAGAGCAACGAGACGGCATCCTCCGGACTGTTCTCATCAATGGTAGGGTTGGCATTGGAGCGGATCACGAGGGTCATGAAGGTGGAGTAGCCGATGATGAGCATCATCAGTGAGAAGGCACTGATGGAGAAAATCGGCTTGTTGCGCTTATAGCCGTACCAAATGCCCCAGCCAATGATAGCGAACACCAGGAGGAAAAAGAAAATCACACCGGAGTTGAAAGGCATGTGCAGGGTATTCACGAAGAAGAGGTCGAACTTGCCAGAGAGATTCACCACTTGGGGCACGATGCCCCAAAGGATAAAGCCCAGCAAGGCAACGGAGACGATCAGCGAGAGGGTGACACCCCACTCTGCTTTCGAGGTCAGCGCACCTTTCTTGGCACAGAGGATGAGCAGCGGAGTGGTCACGAAAAGCCAGATCAGAATCATCCACATCGGGGAGCAGAAGATGCCGAACGCGAACGACATCAGCGCGAACGCCAGCACGGCGCCCATGCCGGTGGCTTTCGGGGAGAGGCGGTAGTAGATGATAAGGCCGATGGCGGGCAGCGTCAACAGATTCAGCAGATGGACACCGATGGAAAGACCCACCAAGTAAGCAATCAGCACAATCCACCGATTAGGGTTGACGTTCGCCTTCGGATGCTCATACTCCTCGTCCCACTTCAGGATGCACCAAAACACCAAGGCTGTGAAGAACGACGACATGGCATACACCTCGCCCTCCACGGCGGAGAACCAGAAGGTATCTGAAAAGGTGTACGTTAACGCACCAACGAGGGCGGTACCCAGCACTGCAATGAAGCGCGGGGTGTTCATCTCGCCCCACCTGGCCACGAGCTTGCGGGCAAGCCGCACCAAGCTGAAGTAGAGCAGCATGATGGTCATGCCGCTGCAAATCGCCGACATGCAGTTCACACAGAAGGCCATCTTGGTGACATCACCGCCGGCGAAGAGCGTGGCGATGCGCCCCAGAATTTGGAACGTGGGGGCTCCGGGCGGGTGTCCGATGAGCAGTTTCGAGGTCGTCGCGATGTATTCACCGCAGTCCCACCACGACACGGTGGGTTCGGCGGTCATGATATAGACGGCCGAGGCCACTATACCGATGATAATGCCGATCAGGTTATTGATCCTTTTTTGCGTTTTTGTCATATTAGTTTACGGTTTACGGTTTACAGTTTACGGTTTACGGCTAACTAACGTGTGGCGGCCTTGAACTGTGAGAGGAAGCGAACGTCGTTCTCGAAGTAGAGGCGGATATCGTTGGTGCGGTACTTGAGCATGGTCATACGCTCGATACCGAGGCCGAAGGCGAATCCACTGTACTTGGTACTGTCGATGCCGCAGTTCTCGAGGACGTTGGGATCGACCATGCCGCAGCCGAGAATCTCGACCCAGCCAGTGTGCTTGCAGAGGTTACAGCCCTTGCCGCCGCAGATGTTGCAGGAGACGTCCATCTCGGCGGACGGCTCCGTGAACGGGAAGTAGGACGGGCGCAGGCGGATGCGCACCTCGTCGCCGAACATGCGCTGGGCGAAATAGAGCAGGGTCTGCTTCATGTCGGCAAACGACACATTCTCCGCCACATACAAGCCTTCCACTTGGTGGAAAATGCAGTGGGCGCGGGAGGTGATAGCCTCGTTGCGGAAAACACGACCCGGACAAATCACCCGGATGGGCGGCTGCTGTTTCTCCATGGTGCGCACCTGCAGCGAGGAGGTGTGCGTGCGGAGCAAAACGTCGGGGTGCAGCTCGATGAAGAAGGTGTCCTGCATGTCGCGGGCAGGGTGCTCCTCGGCGAAGTTGAGGGCGGTGAACACGTGCCAGTCGTCTTCAATGTCAGGACCCTCCACGGCAGAGAAGCCGATGTCCTCGAAGATGCGGCGCACCTCGTTCATCATCAAGGAGATGGGGTGCATCGCGCCGACACTCTGCCGCGCGGCGGGGCGGGTGATGTCGGGGATGAGGTTAGCCTTTTTGTCGGTGACCGCCTCCAATCGAGTCTTGAATTCGTTGTAGTGGTTCTGGGCCATGTCGCGCAGGTCGTTCACCAGCTGGCCGAACTCCTTGCGGTTCTCCTGCGCCATGTTCCGAATCTCGCCGAACAGGGCCTGAATCTCGCTCTTCTTGCTCAGGAACTGCAGGCGGAACTGCTCCAGGTTTTCCGCGCTCTCGATTTGGTAATTTTCAATTTCCGCTCTTATTTCGTCTATATTTTTCATATTGCATTCATTTCATTCGTTGCGTTTATTGCATTCATCGCATTCATTCGTCGAATTCATTCATTTCATTCATTCATTCGTCGGAGCCCCAGGGCTCACTGCGTTCACCCTGGGCTGACATAGGACGGGCTTTCAGCCCTTTCAAGGAAGGTGTTTTGATGATGGTAGGGGTTCGTTATTTCCAATCACTAATCACCAATCACTAATCCACCATTTTCGCGCTGATGATCTTGACATCCTCCAACGGGCGGTCGGCGGCGTCTTTCTGCTGGGCAGCGATTTTGTCAACCACGTCCATGCCTTTGACCACTTCACCGAAGACGGTGTAGTCGCCATCGAGGAAAGGGGCGCCACCCACGGTAGTGTAGGCCTGGGTCTGCTCGGGGGTGAAGGTCTTGCCAGTGCGTTGGCCGATCATGTTGAGCTTGGCCTGGTCATAGACAGTGCCATCAACGATGTAGAACTGGCAGCCGGAGGAGGCCTTCTGGGGGTTGACGTTGTCGCCCATGCGGGCAGCGCAGACGGCACCGCGCTTGTGGAAGTGCGTCGGCACAAACTCGGCAGGGATGGTGTAGCCCACATCGCCGCTGCCTAAACGCTGGCCGGCCTTCGCGGTCTTCGAGTCGGGGTCACCGCCCTGGATCATGAAGCCCTTGATGATGCGGTGGAAGAGCACTCCATCATAGAACTTCTCGCTCACCAGCTTCTCGAAATTGGCTTTGTGGGCAGGAGTGTCGTTGTACAGGGCGATGGTAATGTCGCCAAACGTGGTCTTAAGCAAAACTTGTGTCATCTTATCTTTATTCTGGGTTTTGGATGTCTGTTCCATGGTGCCTGTAGAGGAAGAGGCTTCGTCCGTCTTTACTTTCTTGGGCGATGAGCACGAAAATAACACAATGATACTCAGCGCGATACAACCAATCAGTCTTTTTTTCATAAATTTTTCCGTTATCTTACAAACAAACGGCAAAGATACATTTTTTTTCGGGATATGAGCCATCCCATGAAACTACAAACAACAAGACCTCCTTTTAATGAAGAATCGTTTTTTTTTGTACTTTTGCCTTTTGTTTCAACGATACGAGAAATAACGTCAAATCCACAAAATGAAAAAAACAATCTTCTGTTTATCACTGATTATGATTATGATAAGTGGTTGCAAGCAAAACAAGAGCGAGAAAAGTTCTGCGACAATTGACAAAGAAAACCGCGAAACGCCCGATTTTTCCAAGGGGGTGATGGATGAGAAAATCCTCTGGTACCTCGGCCGCTTGGGCGACGTGCAGGTGTCACCCGACGGCCAGACACTGCTCTACGCGGTGACCTACTACGACTATCGCGCCAACAAAGGCAACACGGAGCTCTACACGATGCCCGCCTCCGGCGGCGAACCCACGCGCATCACCGTTTCCGATGAGAATGAGCTGCAACCGGTGTGGCGTCCCGACGGAAAGAAAATTGCATACCTTTGCCCGACGGAAAAGGGCATGCAGATCTGGGAGGCCGACCCCGACGGCAAGAACGCCAAGGCCCTCTCGGATGTCGATGGCGACATCAACGGCTTTGGCTACGCGCCCGACATGGAGCACATCTGCTACTTCCGGAACGTGCGGATAGATCCCACCGTCGCCGACCGCTACAAAGACCTGCCCGAAGCCGACGCCATGATCTACGACGACCTCATGTACCGCCATTGGAATTACTGGGCCGACGGTACCTACAGCCACCTCTTCGTGGCCGACTACCCATCGATGAACAATGCCATCGATTTGCTTGAGGGTCAGAAATTCCACTGCCCGAACCCGCCGTCTGGCGGCATGGAGGCAGTGTCCTGGCATCCCGATGGCGACAAACTCGTCTATTGCTGTAAAAAACTTACCGGCAAGGCATTCGCGGAAAGCACCAACACCGACATCTACCTTTACGACCTCAACTCAAAGAACACCATCAACTTGACGGAAGCCAACAAAGGCTATGACATGGACCCCGTTATCTCACCCGATGGCAAGAAAATGGCATGGTGGAATATGAAGACCGACGGCTTCGAGTCGGAAAAACACAGCCTGATGATCTTCGACTTCACCACAGGCACCGCCGAAGACTACAGCACTGACTTCGACCAAGATGCCACGAACCTCGTCTGGAGCGAAGACAGCCGCACCGTCTATTTCATCAGCTGCAAAGAAGCCACCCATCAAATCTATAAGATAGATGTGGAATCCCGCATCATTGAACAACTTACGGACGGCGACTACGACTATAACACCGTGCAGGTGGATGGCAACCGGCTGATTGTGATCCGCACCACGCACGCCTGTCCGTCTGAGATCTACGCCGTGCAACTGAAAGACAAGTCCGTACAGCAGCTCAGTTTTATTAACCAAGATGTTTTGGACAAAATCACGCCGGCCAAGTCGGTGAAGCGCTGGGTGAAGACCACCGACGGCAAACAGATGCTCGTGTGGGTGATTTTGCCCCCGAACTTCGACTCCACCAAGAAATATCCCGCCTTACTTTACTGTCAAGGCGGACCGCAATCAGCTGTCAGCCAATTCTTTTCCTACCGTTGGAATTTCCAGATGATGGCTGCCCACGACTACATCGTCGTCGCGCCGAACCGCAGGGGCTTACCCGGTTTCGGCCACGAATGGAACGACCAAATCAGCGGCGACTACGGCGGACAGAACATGAAAGACTACCTCGCCGCTATCGACGATGTGGCGAAAGAGCCCTACGTGGATGAAAACCGCTTGGGCTGCGTGGGCGCCAGCTACGGCGGATTCAGTGTCTATTGGCTCGCCGGCCACCACCAAAAACGTTTCAAGGCATTCATCGCGCACTGCGGCATGTTCAACTTCGAGAGTTGGTATGGCACCACCGAAGAACTCTTTTTCGCCAATCACGACATCGAGGGACCTTATTGGAAAACGCCGACACCGAAGAGCTACAGCTTCTCGCCGCACAAGTTCGTGGGCAATTGGGACACCCCGATTCTGGTCATCCACGGCGGCAAGGACTTCCGCATCCCTTACACCGAAGGCATGCAGGCTTTCGACGCCGCACAAATACAAGGCATCCCGAGCCGATTCCTCTATTTCCCCGAAGAGTGCCACTTCGTGTCGAAACCGCAGAATTCCATGTTGTGGCAACGAGAGTTCTTCCGCTGGCTCGACCAATGGCTGAAGGAATAGTTTAGCAGTTAATTGAGTTGCAAAAAATGAAAGTGATTGAAAGAATCAGAGAGTTCAACGAGCGCGTCCGGGAGATAATCGGCTGGAAAATCATCGACAGCTACCTGCTCAAAAAGATGCTGGGCACAGTGGTGTTCGCCATCACCTTGCTGATGACGGTCGTCATTGTGTTCGACATGTCGGAAAACATCCAGCGCTTTCTGAACCACAACGTGCCGTGGAAAGAGGTGATTACGGGATATTACCTCAACTTCATCCCCTACTTCATCAACCTCTTCATCCCGCTGTTCACTTTCATCAGCGTGATCTGGTTCACCTCGAAGCTCTCCACACGCAACGAAATCATCTCCATCTTCGACAACGGCATCAGCTTTAATCGCATGCTGGTCCCATACGTGACGGGAGCGGCCATCATCATGGTCTTGTCATTGATTTTGGCCAACTTCATCGTACCTTCGACAAACAAGAAACTGAATGAATTCAAGTACCAGTATTTTGGACGACGGGGCGGCTCTTCTGTCTATCTGCATGTCAAAAATTCAAAGAACAGTTATGTTTTTGTAGAAAGGTGGGACAAAATGGAGAACATCGGCTACAATTTCACATACGAAGAGTTCGACAGTGCCCGCATACGGAAAAAAATCTCCGCCCAGACCATCAATTATGACGAAAAAAACCAACAATGGCAGCTGCACCGGTATCTGAAACGGGAAATCACGCCTGACAACGAGGAGAGGATCTACAGAGGGGAGGAGTTTGACACCGTGCTGAACATCCTGCCACGAAACCTTTACCAGGACGCCTACGTGACAGAGACGATGTCGTACAGGGAGTTACGGCAGTTCATCCGGGAAGAGAAGATGCGAGGGTCCTCGCTGTTAGCCAACTACCAGATCGAGCAACACAAGCGAATTGCCAATTCATTAGGCATCCTGATCATGACCTTGTTAGCGGTGAGTGTCTCATGCCGGAAGACCACTCGCGGCGTCGGAGTGCACATCTTTATCGGAATCGGTCTGGTTTTCACCTTCATCTTCCTACAACAGATTTCCACCGTGTTTTCCGTCTCCGGCGGCCTCCCGCCCGTGCTCGGCACGTGGATTCCAAACATAATCTTCCTGCTAATCACCATTGTGATGCTGAAAATGACACCGAAATAGCAAACAGAAAACAATAGGCAATTCAAAAAAAATAATAGAGATATGAAAAAATGTACGATATCTTTGCAGAAAATGAGTTTCTACGCGTACCACGGATGCTTTGAAGAGGAGCAGCAAATCGGAACGCATTTCACTGTGGACGTGACGCTTACGTATGACGCAGAAGAGGCCGTATCAAGTGATGACGTAGAGAAATCCGTGAATTATCAAAAAGTCTATAAGACCATACAACGGGTGATGAATGTGCCTCGGCACCTCATCGAAACCGTGGCCGACCACATCATCCTAAATATCAAGCGGGAATTTCCGAGCGTTCTGTTCGTGACAGCGAAAGTCTGCAAGCTGAATCCACCATTAGACGGGAAAACAGAATATGTGGCCGTGCAAATGGAGGGATAATGGGCAAACAAGACATCATACAACAGCTGACAGACCACTTCCGTCGTGAGAACGTCCAAAAAGTGATGGTTCTGACCGACCGGAATGTGGACCGACTCTATACCGACTATTTTGACGGCCTTTCGTCAGTCGTTTGTATGGACAAACTGGTGGTGGAGGCCGGCGAGAAGAACAAAAACATAGATTCTGCTAATCTGGTTTGGAATTTTTTGGCTGAAAAACAGTATGACCGCGAAGTTTTCCTCTTGAATTTCGGCGGCGGCATGATTACGGATCTCGGCGGCTTCGTGGCATCCACCTATAAGCGCGGCATCCGCTATGCCAATTGTCCCACCACCCTGCTCGCCATGATTGATGCTGCTGTCGGCGGCAAAACCGGCGTAAATCTGCCCAATTTGAAAAATGGAATAGGAACATTCTATTTCCCTGATATTCAGCTCCATTCAGACACTCACTTTCTATCCACGCTTCCCAAGGAAGAATTAGACAGCGGATTTGGGGAATTGGTCAAATACGCCCTTATAGGTTCGCATACGATGTTCATGGAATTGCTCGATTTGGCTTCTCCGTCAAATATTAAACAGGAACATGTCGAGTTCTGCATTTCCTTCAAAAGGAAAATTGTGCAGGAGGACCCATTTGACAAAGGAATCCGGCATATTCTGAACTTCGGCCACACCATCGGGCATGCAATGGAGAAGTGGAGCGCGAAGCAAAACACACCCGTGCCACACGGAATCGCCGTGGCGCAAGGCCTTTACTATGAAAGCCTGCTCTCCGCGCAACTCGGTCGTCTGCCCCTACAAGAATGGATTCTTATCCAAAAATTCCTGTCCGACCATTTCAATATCGTGAAACTGACACCGCCAATTCTGGAAGCATGGATGCCTTATATGAAAAATGACAAGAAAAACCGAAATGGAGCAATCAACTTCACCCTGCTCGACCATATCGGCCATGCCATCCCTGATTTCCAAATTGCAGAATCGGATGTCTTTGATCTTGTCACATAATAATCTACCCATTAACCCATTAACCCATTAACCCATTAACCCATTAACCCATTAACCCACTAAACCACTAAACCAAATGCTAAAAACCAAAGACGACATCGTTAAAAACTGGCTTCCGCGTTATACCGGAATGCCCCTGGAAGAATTCGGGCAGTATATTCTGCTGACCAATTTCCAGGACTATGTGAATAATTTCGCCGCGCTGACGGGATCCAAAGTTTATGGCATGGAAAAATCCATGCAGTGCGCCACAAGCGACAACATTACCATCATCAACTTCATGATGGGAAGCCCGAATGCCGCCACCATCATGGACCTCCTGACGGCAGTGAAGCCCAAAGCGGTTCTTTTTCTCGGGAAATGCGGCAGCCTGAAGTCCTATATCGGACTGGGGGCGATGCTTCTGCCCATCGCGGGCATTCGAGGGGAGGGTACTTCTTTGGACTATTTTCCGGAAGAAGTTCCCGCGCTGCCTGCTTTCAACTTAGAGAAGGCCATTTCCGCTACTGTGAGCAGTTACGGCTTGGAGTACTGGACTGGGACCGTCTATACGACCAACCGCCGCGTTTGGGAGCATGACGAAAAATTTAAGGAGTATCTCCGCAAAATCCGCGCGACTGCCGTCGATATGGAAACCGCCACGCTCTTCACCGTCGGCTTTTACAACCGCATCCCAACGGGCGCCCTGCTAATGGTTTCCGACCAGCCCATGCAACCCGATGGGGTCAAAACCGCGCAGTCTGACAAAAGCGTGACCGAAAATTTTTCGCTGAACCATTTGAAAATCGGCATCCAATCGCTGCAGGAATTACAAAACAAAGGCATTTCAGTGAAACACCTGCGGTTCGACTATTACGAATAGAGAGCGACGATCGCCGCTCTCTATTGTGTTTTCGGTAACTACACGATTTTATCTATCCATTCCTGGATGGCCTCTTTCGTGGCCGCAGGGACTTCCAATTTCAACTTCTTTCTCAAACCGCCCAAGTCGTTGAGCAACTTATTCGGGTTTGCACTCTTCAGTTGCTCCAATGTCAAAATGTTGAGTTTTTTGAGGGCGGGCAGCCAGGCGGCATCGATGCCTAAGTTGGTGAAATCTTCGTCTTTAGTCACAGGGGCCTTCTTCTCCGGGCGCATCTGCGGGAAGAAGAGCACGTCCTGGATGGAGGGCGAATTAGTCATAATCATTGCCAAACGGTCGATACCGATGCCCAAACCGGCAGTCGGGGGCATACCGATTTCCAGGGAACGCAGGAAGTCTTCGTCCAAGACCATCGACTCGGTGTCGCCACGCTTGCCGAGTTCCAGCTGGTCCTCGAAACGCTTGCGCTGGTCGAGCGGATCGTTGAGTTCGGAATAGGCATTGCAGATTTCCTTGCCGTTGCACATCGCCTCGAAACGCTCAGTGAGGCCCGGCTTGCTACGGTGTTTCTTGGTGAGCGGAGACATCTCAATCGGATAGTCATAGATGAAGGTCGGCTGGATGAGCTTCGACTCGCAGGTCTCGCCGAAAATCTCGTCGATAAGCTTGCCCTTGCCCATGGTGCTGTCAACCTCCACGCCCTGCGCTTTGGCGAAAACGGCGAGCTGCTCCTCGGTCATCTCCGAAATGTCGGTGCCAGTGAAGTGCTCGATAGCCTCGAACATGGTGTAGCGTTTCCACGGGCGCTTGAAGTCGATGATATTGTCGCCAACCTGCACCTTGGTGTCACCATGAAGCGCGAGGGCGATGCGCTCCACCATTTCCTCCACGGTGTCCATCATCCAGTTGTAGTCCTTGTAAGGCACATACAGTTCCATTTGGGTAAACTCAGGGTTGTGGAAGCGGTCCATGCCCTCGTTGCGAAAGTCCTTGGAGAACTCATAGACACCGTTGAAACCACCCACGATAAGCTTCTTCAGATACAATTCGTCGGCGATACGCAAGTAGAGCGTCATGTCGAGGGTATTGTGGTGTGTCTTGAAGGGACGGGCCGCCGCACCGCCGTACAACGGTTGCAGAATCGGGGTTTCCACTTCCAAGTATCCTTTTTCGTTCAGATAGTTACGCATCGTATTGACCAACAGCGTGCGCTTGATGAACGTGTCTTTGATATGCGGATTCACGATAAGGTCGATATAGCGCTGACGGTAGCGCTGCTCCGGATTCTGGAAAGCGTCATACACTACGCCGTCTTTTTCCTTGACGATGGGCAGCGGGCACACCGACTTGCAGAGGATAGTGAACTCCTTTACGTGGATGCTGGTCTCGCCGGTCTGCGTAGTAAACACGAAACCCTTCACGCCGATGATGTCGCCGATGTCCAATTTCTTGAACACGCTGTTGTACATCGTTTTGTCCTCGCCGGGACAGATGTCGTCACGTTTGGCGTAAATCTGGATTTTGCCGACGGCATCTTGAAGCACATAGAAAGAGACAGCACCCATAATGCGCTGGCTCATAATGCGTCCCGCGATGCTAACCTCTTGAAAGAGGCTGTTGTCCTGCGGGAATTTCTCCAAAATCTCAGCCGTGGTGGCATTCACCTCGTAAGTAGCGGCGGGATAAGGATCGATGCCCAAATCGAGCAGATCCTGCAATTTCTTTCTGCGGATGATTTCCTGTTCTGATAATTCAACGCTCATCGTAAATGCTTTTTCAAATGAGCGGCAAAGATACGATTTTTTTGGTTCAAATCTTAAAGTTCAAAGTTCAAGGTTTAACCCTTTACCCTTCTATTTCTTCTCTTCCGGAATCGGGTAGTATTCATACGCTCCAATGTCAGGCAGTCCATTGCGGGGGCGGCCCAAAATGTCGGTAGCAATGCCCAAGCCTTCCATACCTGCATCCACAGCCGGCGATGTTTCTTCAATGTTGTAGTTTTGCTTGTAGGTGGCGATGAATTTGGGATTTGCATTCACACATTGGATAAAATGCTCATTATGGATGGAATCCCGTTTCACGATACAATTCCGGAATGTGTAATTCAGTTCGGCGCCGTTTTCCTTGCCGAAGCCGACCTCATTGCTTAAAGAACCGTAGAAAATACAATTGTTGAAGGCGGCATTGGCATCGCCCACGTAGGTCACATTGTAGGCCTCGCCGCCCATCACTTCCGTTTTGACGAAGTTATTGGTCAGGGCCAAGGCCGGAGTTTTCCGTGACGACTGCGTGAAATAGTTGGCCACCGTCACGTGGTTAAGCGTGAAGTCGCCCACCATGAGCGCGAGACTGTATTTGCCGTTGTTGCTGACCTGGCAGTTGTTCATCTCCAAGTTGGCGCCTTCCGCCCGGATGCCCATTTCCTGATTATTGTGAATCACCGAGTTGTTAATGACGGTCTTGTTGCCCGTATATTCCTCAAGCGCCTCCAAATGGATGCCGTACGAGGCATTGGAGATAATGGTGTTCTCGATGAGATTGTCCTCATTGCCTTCGTTAATCCAAAGAGCGTTCCACATAGCATAATCGTTGGCAAAAAACGACTCCAGCCGGTCGCCAGTGATGGTCACGGGCTCGTCCAAGGTGCCGTTGATGTGGATGTTACCGTAGCGATAGACCCAGATGCCCCCACCTTTGTGCACATACACTTTCGTGCCTGGGTCGATGGTGAGCTTTCCGAGAGAATCCACCACTGCCCAGCCGTAAATCACCCACGGTTTGTCGTTGGTCCAGTGCATGTGCTCGTGTTCGTGCGCGACGATACGATACGGCATCGAAGCGGAGCCGGCGTTCGGGACGATGAAGTGCGCATCCTGCCCGAAGGCCACCAACTGCACCGACTGCGTGCGTTCCTTCTGGTAGAACATCACCGAATCGGTCACTAAGTAAGGGGTGTTCTGGTTCGTGGGGTCGATGTTCACTTTCACGAAGATGAAGAGGCTGTCGTGCGCCGGTATTTCCACATTTCGGAACTCCGTGCCTGCCACACCATCGACATTGATGCTGTAGTACGACTGTTTGCCGCCGGCCAGTGCAATATCGACCTCCACAGGGGAGCCGGTCGTGTTGTGCACGGTAAACGTGCGGGTGCTCGATGAGACCGTGGTGAACACCGTATCAAACAGCACTGTGTCGGCGGAGAATTCGAGTTTAGTGCCTTCATCGCTGTTTCGGCGGCACGAAGGCATCGTAAACACAACCACCAAGAGCAGCAGGGCATAAACGACAGGGATGACGTGCTTTATCTTCATTTCACATTTCATTTCGAAACTCTGGATTTATCGCGGCAAAAATAACAAAATAATGGTTTCTAAACCAACAACGGCGGCACTCTCTGTTGCCGCCGTCGCCAATTGGATATCAGTGTCCGCATTTCTGCGGCAAATCTTCGAATTTAATCCGCGAATCCGTGAAATACGTCATTCACATCGTCTTTCAGTTCATAATAAACGGCACTGACCGGTTCCTCCTCGACCATCACCCGAGACTGACTTTGAACGGTATTCATGCGATCGCGCACTATAGTGGGCGTGTTGACCATGTTGTTGAAGTCTTCGTCGTTATTATAGTTGCCTGCGAGATGAGGTTGCGGATCGGGGGCGAAAGTAAAGGTTGTGGAGGGAGTGTTTTGCCATACTGGTTCCTGCGGTTCGAAAATGCTGTTAGTCTCTTCGTCAACGGGAAAGGTTTCGGTTTCAACGGCTTTTTCCGTTTCGGTCTGCATCTTTCCGAGCTGCTCCTCCGTCACATTGGTGGTCATTGTGCCGTCCTCAGTGGTCACAATTGTCTGATCCGTATCATTAATCACGATTTCAGTCTCTTTCTCGCCCTGTTGCGCAGAGTTGAAATTGGTGACCACGAGGGAAAGCTTGATGCTTTCGCCCAGGCTCTCGTCGAGACCGTGGCCCCAGATGAGGTTCACGTTGTCGGCCTGCAATTCGTCGAACCGGTCTTGGAGGACTTCCAGCTCGCCCATGGTGATTTTCTTGGACGGACCGTATGTGACGAAGAAGAGAAGGTTCTTGGCGTCGCTGATGTCGGCGTTGTCGAGCAGCGGACAGTTGAGTACATCGTCAAGCACTTTCTGCACACGGTCATCGCCTTCGGCGGTGGCGATGCCGAGCATGGCCTTGCCGCTATTCTGCATGATGGTCTTCACATCGTTGAAATCCACATTCTGCCCATAGGTGACGGTGATGATCTCGGCAATGCACTTCACAGCGTTTTTGAGAACATCATCGACTTGGGCGTATGCCTCGTCGATTTCCATCGCGCTATAGTACTTCATCAGGTTCTGATTGTTAACCACGATGAGGGAATCGACATACTTGCTCATTTCATCAATTCCTTGTTCCGCAGCCTCTCTTCTGCGTTTACCTTCGATGCGGAAAGGCTCGGTGACGACACCTACGGTGAGGATGCCCATATCTTTGGCAACCTTGGCGACTACCGGGGAGGCTCCCGTGCCAGTACCCTTGCCCATTCCGGCGGCGATGAAGAGCATCTTGGTGTTCTCCCCGATGAACTCTTTGATCTTGTCCTCGCTCTTAGCAGCCAGCTCGCGAGCCACGTCAGGAATGGATCCAGCACCAAGACCGTTGCCTAACAGCAGTTTATCCTGAATCTTGCAGGCATTCAGATGGCATTTGTCGGTATTGCAAACCAGATAATCGACCCCTTGGATGCCTTCAGCGTACATGTGTTGGACGGCGTTGCTACCAGCGCCACCCACGCCAATCACTTTGATTTCGGAGGAGTTTTCTTTCGCTCCATAATCGGCAGGCATAAATTCTATCTTATCCATATTTATATTATATTACTTTCGGTTAATGGTTGGTTTTTTACGAAATTTGGTCAAAGATGCGTCCCATAGTCTCTTTCAGCGACTCGATCAGCTGCCCTGTCCTCTTCCTTTTTCTTGGGCCTGTCCCTGGTTGAGGTTCCGGGGCAGGTGGAGCCGGCGGTTCTTCCATTCCCCCATCTATCGGGAAGGCAGGTGCATCTTTGGTTTGTTCCTCGATACCATATTTAAGCAGACCAAGCGCTGTGGAGTAGAGAGGCTGTTTGAGTTCATTGGACAGCGAGTCGGCAAAACCGATGCCTGGGTTGCCGATGCGGGTGGAGAGGCCGAGGTCGTACTGGCACAGTTCGACAAGATGGCGCAGTCTGGCGCCGCCGCCGGTGAGCACAAGGCCCGCTCCGTTCTGGAGCATTTTCATGCAACCGGAATTCTCCAGCTCCTGCTTCACAAAGCCCAGAATATCGGTGTGAACACGGCTATAGATGATTTTCGCAAGTTGCTCGTCGTTGATTTTCAGCGGTGCCTGTCCGTGGGGGCGCAGGATCGTACTAACGCGATTGGGGTTACTTTTCTCCGGGATACAGCTGCCGTGGTTGATTTTGAGTTCCTCGGCGGTGTCTTCGGGAATATTGCACACATTGGCGATGTCGCGGGTGATGACGGAACCTGCAAATGGTATCACCTTGCTGAATTTCGGGTGCCCGTTTTGGAAAATGACCATGTCGGTGGTGCCGCCGCCAATGTCAATCAGTGCCACGCCGCGTTGTTTCTCATCTTCGGTGAGACAGGCGAGGCCGGAGGCGATGGGTTCCAGAATCAGTTCCTCGGTCTTAATGTTCGCGTTGGAAATACAAGTGTGTATCTTGTTGATTTCGTGATAATTTCCAGTAATAATCTGATAATAACCCGTTATTTTGGTACCCAATTCACCCACCGGGTCGAGAGATTCGTGGCTGGAACCGTCAGCAGAATCCTCGATCACGTACTTCTGCGGAATGATCGTGATGATTTCCTGGTCGGGCGGAAGGGCGATATTCGACACGTCCTCTTTCATCCCGTCGAGTTCTTCCTGGGTGATGAGCGCGTTGTGGTTGGAGCGGAAGATGTAGTGCTTACAGTTGGCGGTGCGGATGTGGCGGGCGGCGATGCCGGCATACACGCTGCTGATCCCGTCCATCCGTGCGTGGCTTGCGGCGAGTTGCACAGAGGTCTTGATGCTGTCCTGCGCCTTCAGCAGGTTCTGGATAAGTCCGAACTCCACCCCTTTCGAGGCGGATTTCCCGTGGCCGAGAATCTCGATTTTACCCCTGTTGTTGAGGTATCCAATGATGGTGGCCACCTTGGTGGTGCCGATGTCGAGGCCGACCACGATGTCGCTCGCCATGTTATTGCTTCCGAAGTTGTTGCTTGAGTAGTTTTTCTCCATACGCGCGGGTTATTTTTTGGTTGCTATAATTCTGTTTCTGTACCGGGCATCTAACTGGGCATAGGTGTTGTAGCCCTTATGAGACAGACCGTTCTCATAGACGGTCTTGAGGTTCCTGAGCTTTTGGTCAGCGTTCTCCATCGAACCGAAGAGGATATTCTGGCTGCCGACCGAACTGGTGAGCTCCAGCCCCCGGCCTCCTACGTATATTTGACGGAACATGGCCTGATAGAAGTCGTTCTCGTTGATTTTCTCCGCCAAAGCCAACGCCTCCTGGACTTTCCGGGGAGCTTTCCTACAGGACGTGTAGTTGTCGGGGATGTTCCCGTTGACAATCATCAGGTAGTCTTTCATTTTGGAAGTGAACGGCACCACAGTTCCGTTGTCATCCACAAAATAGTGCTCCCCATTCGGGGTAAACACGTGAAGCACAATGTTTTTCAGCGTATAGTCGATCACCAATTTCTTGCCGGCGAAATGCACGAAATTCACAGAGGCGATGTAGGGGTTCCGTTTCAACAGGTTGGTGATTTCACCTGGGTCAACCTCTTTCACGGCTTTGCCGACCACCTCGATTTTCGCGTCCGCGATAAGGCGCTCGACATCCTTCGGCGTGAGGGTGACGCTTTCGTTTTGCGTATGAACCACTGCGGAAATACGCTCACAGCGCTGCTTCGGCATATAGACACATGCCAAAACAAATACCACTATTAAAGTGATACTCAATAGAATACGGACTATTGGCTTGACGTATTTCATACAAGTTCGCACAATTACTTTCAATCTGACAAAATTAAAATTAATAATCTTTTATTAAGATTACCGTCTGACAAAAAAATAAACACAAAATTGTTGAAATATCGGCAATCCCCTCGGGCGGCTTTTAACGGGTGCCATCCATTCTGGTTCCTTGGCTTTTCTACTTGACTAACAGCCAACAGCTAACAGCCAACAGCTAACAACCAACAGCTAACAGCCAACAGCTAATCGTTCCTTTTATCCAACCCCCACAGCAATTTTTCACGAATAGTGTCGTAGAAGTTGGTGTTGTCGAAAAGGACAGTCTGGATGGTGAAATTTTCTTTAGTGATGCGCAATCTCACATCATCATTCAATATAACTCGCTGTGTATCAACACATAGTGAATATTTTCCACCGCGTCCTTTCACGGTGATTTCCAAGGTTTGCGATGCCGGGATGACCAACGGGCGGACACTGAGCGAGTGCGACGCGATGGGGGTGAGCACCACCACGTCGGTCTGCGGATGCAGGATGGGACCGCCGCAGCTCATGGAATAGGCCGTGGAACCCGTCGGGGTCGCCACAATCAGCCCGTCGGCCCAATAGGTGTTGATGTGCTGACCGCCGGTGTTGACCGAAATGGCGTTGATGGAGTCGCTGTCGGTGGCGCGGATGGTCACATCATTCACCACGAAATGTGTGCCAAGGGACAAAGGCTCACTGCCCTCGATGTGGAGCAGTGAGCGCGATTCCAATGTGTATTGTCTGTTTATCAGCATGTTGACACATGCCTCAAAGTTGTCTTTCTTGATGGCGGACAGGAAGCCGATGCGCCCGGTATTGATGCCGACCAAAGGGATGCCCAGGTCTCCGACAAGGTTGGCGGCATCGATGAAGGAACCGTCACCGCCAATGGAAACCATAAAATCCACGTTTTCAATATTTTGAAGATCCTTATAGGACTCAAAACGTTGTAAACCAATCCTTTCACATTCAATATTTCGGTGCAGAACCACTTCCCCACCCTGGGAAAGAATGTGTGCGACGACCGAATCAATGAGCGGTTGCGATCCGGCGGCAGGACGGCTGTAGAGCGCGAACGTGACCATTACACGTACTCCTGAATTTCGATTTCCTTGTTTAGTATCATATTGGCGTTCAAGGCCATGGCTGCCATTTCGTCCTCACCAGGATAAACGGCCACGGGGGCAATCCATTCCACGTATTTCTTGATGCGGTTCACAACAGGCTTGCCGTATGCGATGCCTCCAGTAAGCACGATGGCATCCACTTTGCCCTTGAGCACGCAGGCGTTTTCGCCAATCTGCTTGGCCACCTGGTAGGCAAAAGCTTCTTCAAGGAGTTCTGCTTTCGGGTCGCCGGCGATGGCCGCCTTCTCCACGGCGTAAGCGTCGTTGCTGCCGAAGTAGCCGACATAGCCGCCCTTGCCGACGAGCATCTTTTGCATGTCCTGTTGAGTGTATTTACCGCTGAAGCAGGCTTTCAGGAACTGGTTCATCGGCAGGGAGCCGGAACGTTCGGGAGAGAACGGGCCCTCGCCGTCCAAGGCCTGATTCACGTCGATGACCTTGCCCTTCTCGTGCGCACCGACGCTCACGCCGCCGCCCATGTGGGTGATGATCAAGTTGAGATCCTCATAGCGCGTGCCGTGGTCTTTCGCATACATGCGCCCGATGGCCTTGTGGTTGAGCGCGTGGAAAATGGACTGCCGCTCGAACATGGGATGACCGGAGATGCGGGCGATGTCGTTCATTTCATCAACCATCACGGGATCGGCGATATACGCGCATTCCAGTCCGATGTATTTGGCGATGCTGTCGGCGATGAGGCCGCCGAGGTTGCAAGCGTGCTGCCCGCTGTAGCCCATCTTCAGATGCTCAAGCATCAAATCATTGACTCTGTAAACACCTGATTTAAGCGGTTTTACAAGTCCTCCGCGACCCATTACGATGGAAATGTCATGCAAGTTGATGCCTTCCGCCTCCAACGTGGAGGTGATGATGTTCTTGCGGAATTCATACTGGTCGGCGATGGTGGCGAACTGCGAAAGCTCCTCAGTGGAGTGCTTGATGTTCTTCAGGAATATCTGTTCGTTGCCGTCGAAAATGGCAACTTTCGTGGAGGTGGCTCCAGGATTGATGGCGAGAATTTTCTTCATATTTATATTATTGGATTTTTATTATTGATTGTTGGCATATTTTGTACTGTCGGGCACATTGCCGGTGGGGACTTTCACCACTGGGCTGTAAGAGAGACCCGCGCTGTTTTTCACGTAGGCGCAAACATAGTATGCGGTATCGACCAACGGCAAGGTGAAAGTGGCTGAGAAGGTATCGACCTCGGAATGGGTGGCGACTTTCACCTGCGTCGTGTAGATGTCGGTGAGTGACGGGGGAAGAAAGAGGCTATAGCAGAAACCCTGTTCCACGTAGTAGTCACAGCCACCATTGTCGGAAACTAACGCCGTGACAGTCAGCTGTTTGTTTTCGTAATCAGTACTAATAATAGAGGAGACCGCTGTACCGAACTTGGTGCATCCGGCGAGCAAAATCACTGCGCAGAGGCTGAGAGCCGTAAACCATTTCAGATGTTTCATTATCTTATAAATTTCTCGGTGGCAAATATACAAAATAATTGAAAATGAACAATTGAAAATTGAAAACCAATATGCATTTTCGATTGTGGGCAATGAATTAAAAAAATCGTATCTTTGCGGCTTAATAATTTTAAAACCTAAATACTATGGCATTAGCAATTAACAATGAGAATTTTGAAACCCTGATCAAGGGTGACAAGCTGGTCGTCATCGACTTTTGGGCGACATGGTGTGGTCCGTGCAGAAGCATTGCCCCCATCGTGGAAGAGGTCGCCGCCGAGTTTGAAGGCAAGGCCGTGGTCGGCAAATGCGACACCGACGAGAACGGCGACATCGCCATGCAGTTCGGCATCATGAACATTCCCACGCTGGTCTTCATCAAGAACGGCGAGCTCGTTGACCGTCACGTCGGCGTCATCAAGAAAGAGGAATTAGTGGCGAAAATCAACCAACATCTGTAAACAATTAAAAATCAATAATTATGAGTATAGCTGCTATCATTTGCCTTGTCGGCGCATTGATTATTGTGCCGTTTATCATCTATTATGTGAAAGAAGCGAAAAACCACCCGAAAGGCCTCATTGCCGCAGCATTGAGCAACATGGGCGAGCGTTTCGGCTACTACATCATGAACGCCGTGCTGCTTCTCTTCCTGGTGTCTAAATTCGGTCTTCCGGACGGCACCGCCGGCATCATCTATTCCGTCTTCTATTTCGGCATCTACGTGTTGAGTTTGGTGGGCGGTATCATCGCCGACAGAACGCAAAACTACAACAAGACCATCCAATGGGGTCTGATTATCATGGCTATCGGCTATGTGGCAATGGCCATCCCGTTGTTCAGCAAAACGGCTGACGGTGCCATCTTGGACAGCGGTGCGGGTTGGGCCACCATCCTGACCATCACCTGCATGGCCTTGCTGTTCATCGCCTTCGGCAACGGCCTGTTCAAGGGCAACTTGCAGGCTATCGTCGGCAAGCTGTACGACGAATTCGAGGCTGAAGCCGCGAAAAAAGGACCCGAGGCATTGGAAGACGCCAAGAAACGCCGCGACTCCGGCTTCCAGATTTTCTACGTCTTCATCAACATCGGCGGTTTCTTCGCCCCGTTTATTGCCCCGTTCCTTCGCGAATGGTGGCTGAAGGCGCACAACTTCGTCTATAATGCCGACATGTCCGGACTGTGCCACCAGTATCTCGCCAACGGTCAAGAGACTCAGAAATTCACGGAGACCATGGCCGCCGTGCTGCAACCCGGCTACAATTTCACCGACACGGCCGCATTCTGCTCCGACTACATCACGGTCTTCAACCAGGGTGTCCATTTCTCCTTCATCGCTTCTGTGATTGCCATGGCTATCTCCCTGACCATCTTCCTGGTCAACAAGTACAAGTTCCCGCAACCCGCCAAGAAGGAGCAAGCTCAAGTGGTGGAATACACCGCTGAGGAGAAAATGGCTATGGCCAAGGAAATCAAACAACGCCTGTATGCCCTCTTCGCAGTGTTAGGCATCGCCATCTTCTTCTGGTTCTCTTTCCACCAGAACGGCCAGTCCCTGTCTGTGTTCGCCCGTGACTTCGTCAAGACGGATGCCATCGCCCCTGAAATCTGGCAGGCTTTGAACCCCTTCTTCGTCATCGTCCTCACCCCGCTGATGATTATCTTCAACAAGAGCGTCACCATGTCCACCCCGCGCAAGATTGCCTTGGGCATGGCCATCGCCGGCAGCGCATACCTGTTCCTGATGATTTTCTCCATCGCCAAAAACTATCCTTCCGGCGATGAGTTCCGTCTGTTGGATGCCGCACAAATGGCCGCCGCAGGTCTCAGCAAAGCTGCTCCGTGGGTGCTTCTCGTCACCTATTTCCTGCTGACCGTCGCCGAACTGTTCATCTCCCCGCTGGGTCTCTCGTTCGTCTCCAAAGTGGCTCCGCGCCACATGGTGGGCTTGTGCCAAGGCTTGTGGCTCGGTGCCACCGCCATCGGCAACCTGATGATTTGGCTCGGGCCGGTGATGTATAACGCTTGGCCAATCAAGTACTGCTGGGCCGTCTTCGCCGTGGTCTGCTTCGTCTCCATGGCCATCATGCTCGGCATGGTGAAGTGGCTCGAAAGAGTGACGCAATAATCACGCGTACTTTACGGTCTTAACCGATAGAAAAGGGTGTGTCAAAAGTGACGTTTTGGCACACCCTTATTTTTCGTGTAACGAGGTGCTGTGGTTTGTATAGACTACAAGTGCGGCCAGGGCATCTTCGCACGCAGCAGCACCGACAGGGGATCCATACCGAATTTCACGCCTGATGGGTCAATCCACATCATCGCGGCAGTGGAGATAAAATCAACAACACAGCCACGCATAGATTCCCGCCCCGATCAAGCACGGAATCAGCCCGATGAGCATTCCCCACAGCGACTGCACAAAATGGTACTTTTTCTGGTGGTAGGCAGCGTCCATGTGTTCGGTGCCAGGCAGGCGCACGGACTTCATGTTGGCGAAGAGCACCCAGTCGAGGAAAAAGCAGTCGTACCAGTCGATGACGAGCCAGATGCCGTAGCTCAGCGCGAACGCCGACCAGAAGTTATAGGCGCCGGCCAACTTCATCAGACCGAGCATCACGGCAAGGGTGAAGAGTAACGCAAAACCCTTCTTGAGCAGCACGGTCTTGGTAAAAAACTTCGACGGCACACGCTCGTGCGTCTTGAAATATTCCTCCTGGATGTCCTCCGGATAGTCGTGAATCCACCACACGGGGTTCTTCACGAGCGGAATCAGGATCATGACCGTGAACGCGGCGGTCATAATGATGGTTTCAACGATGATGATGGTCCAGTTCATATTTTAAGTGTATGTTGGTGAGCCTTCGGCTGTTGGTTAGCCTTTGGCTGTTTATTACTTCGTGTTGGTGAGGTTTGCTGTTGGTGGTTGTTGGTTAAGATTACGGTTCTGTTGTCTGGAGCACCACGATCGGCTGCGCCTCCGTTACAAGAATCACCCCATCGTAGAGTAATGTTGGAGACACCCAATCGCGATAGGACTGCGGGAAACATCCAGTTTGAGCTGCTGGAATTCCACATTGCCATGCGTGGCCTCACCCAGTGCAATGATGCGGACGGAATCGGGGATGGTGATGTCGGAAATGTGGCCTGCGCATTTCGCAAATTCTTCGGTATCAATGGGTCTTACTTTCTTGAAGCCGCCGAAGTAAGCATGGAAATACAGAATAAAAATGCCGCCGAAAATCAATATCAGCAGAATCCAGCGAAGAGTGTGTTTGTTTGAACCTTTGTTTGTCATTGTATATCAATTATTTATTTACTTTACTTTTCTTCTCCCCCAACACACACCACCGCACAAATGGAATCCTCCGGAGGGTTTCGTAAATCAGTGGCGACAGGGTGAAAACCGCTACAATAAGAATAAGATACATCGCCACAGGCGGTAGCTGAGTGTAATAAAACATCATGGAGCCAATGCTTGCAATAATCAGGTAATGAACGATATAGATACCGAAACTGGAGCGGGTCATATATCCGGCAAAGGCGTTGGTTTTGTCGAATTTGGCTATAAACCAACCCATCATGGCGAGACACATAAACCCGCCATAGATGCAGTTGAAGGGGTCGGCAAGATACTGCGGTGTGGTGTTGTTCTCGCCGTATGTGTCAAATAAAAGATAAACGCAAGCCACAATGGCGCAAGCCATATCTATCCACCAACCATCAGACAGGTATTTTTGTATCTTCTTTGACGAGAAGCAATAATAGCCCAGCAGGAAGAAAATAAGGTAGAACAGCGGCTTGTAGAGGTTGTAGAGTCCGTCTGCGGATTCGGGGCGCGGGTTGAAAATAAGCGTTTGCCCGCCGAGCCAATACAGCACACAAATAATCAAGGTTAAAATGTTCAGGAGATATGGTTCGTTGTCGTGAAGGTGTTTTTTAACCTTCTCATTCTTTATTTTGAAATGCCAGTTCCTCGTTATCCGCCGTATCAGCAGCAGAATCAGCGAGAACAGCCACAGATCCTGGATAAACCACAACGGTCCTGTGCCACTAATCACCCAAAGGAAATACAAAGCAGGCTGCTTTAGGGAAGCCAGCACATCTTGTCGGGCCACGAGGGTGTTGAAATAGCCCGTCATCCACTGAAAGACAAACAATCCGATGGTGGAAGGAACCAGCAGCTTCAGGGTGCGTGACTTGAACCACTCCTTGCCGGAATGTCTGTCCAACGCGTACTTTGCGCTGATGCCCGCCAGAATGAACAGCAGCGGCATGAACCACGGATAGAGGATGTACATCAGCACATCCTGGTACTGCGGACCGTCGCCGAAACCGCCCACGCCACCGAAAACGCCCTTGTTGTTGTAAAAGTAGATGACGTGGTACAACAGCACTAACAGTACGGTGACCCAACGCAGATTGTCAATCCAATGTTTTCTCATAAGGCACTTTTTTTCCGGCGGCAAAAGTACGCAAAATGCGGGAATGTGTTTTCATTTGGCGGAAAAATATTATCTCCCGCAGAACTCGCAGATTTACGCAGAAAAAAGTCTGCGTTAGTCTGCGAAATCTGCGAGAAATATTTTTGTATTTTTGCTGCTGAATTTAATACCCGAAGCAATGAAAAAACTGACTCTATTAGCATTGGCGTTCCTATTGGCGGCGTTGATTCCCGGAACTTCACTGCAGGCGCAGGATCTGGCACGCTACAAGCAGATTGTCAAAGAATTGAGTTCCGCGAAGTACCAGGGGCGCGGCTATGCCTACGGCGGCGCCAACAAGGCAGGGAAGTACCTGTTGAAAGAGTACAAGAAAGCAGGCGTGGACGAAGTGTGTTGCCAGCCGTTCACTATCGACATCAACACCTTCCCCGGCAAGATGGAAATGTCTGTGGATGGCAAGAAGTTGAGCCCGGGCGTCGATTTCTCCATGCGCGAGTACTCTCCCGGCGTGCGCGGCACCTACAAACTCTACTATGTCGATACGAACAACTACGACGCAGCGAAAATGTTCGCCGACCTGGCGAAACCCGAGTACAAGGACTGCTTCGTGGTCTGCGACTTCTGGTTCTCCTACCGTCATTACGGCGACTTCCAGAAAATTTGGGGCGGTACTGAATGCGCCAACGCCGGGATGATCCAGACGTGGCCTCCCTTGCTTAAATTCTACAAGGCATACGGCGAGAAGGTGATGGGCAAGCCCGTCATCTGGGCCACCTCCGACTTCCCGAAGGATGCCAAGACCATCACCGTCAACATCGAGAACGAGTTTCTGAAGGACTACGAGCTCTTCAACGTCATCGCCAAGGTGGAGGGCCGGCGACACGACAGCTGCTACGTCTTCACGGCGCACTACGACCATCTCGGCAACCTCGGCAAGAAGGTGTTCTATGCGGGGGCCAACGACAACGCCTCCGGCAGCGCCGCCATCGTCACGCTCGCGGCCTACTACGCCAAGAACCGTCCCGAGTACGACATGTACTTCATCGCCTTCTCCGGCGAGGACGCCAACCTGCGCGGCTCGGAATATTACGTGGAACACAACCCCGTCGTGCCTCTGTCACAGATCAAGTACCTGTTCAACATCGATATGATCGGCGACAACAACCCGGTGCAGTACTGCGAGGTCAGCGACGAGGGATTGCGTGGTTACGCTTTGATGGAGCGAATCAACGATGAGAAACACCATTTCAAGGGACTGAACCGTGCCGAGCTGGAGGGCAACAGCGACCACTACCCGTTCGCCCTGCGCCACGTGCCGTGCATCCTCTTCGAGAACGAGAGCGGCGACGCGTTCCAGTACTACCACACCGTCAACGACGACTGGGAGCACGCGGTGTTCGACACGTACGAGCCGCTGTTCCGGTTAGTGCGGGATTTTATCGAAAGATATTGATATATAGATTCTCGCAGATCTCGCAGACTACCGCAGACTTTTTTTAGCGCAAATCTGCGGGTTCAGCGGGAACAACTTCTCCAGTAGATCTCACAGATTGATGCTGAAAAGCACGGGCCTCAATGTGTGTCTTGCACAATGTAGGATATGACGCTTCCCCCTGAAATTCATATCACCTATCGAGATAATTGACAAACCGGTTCTTCTTGCAAATAGATTGTCACTGCCTTAATGACCGAAATCTCCCCCGATTCCTCTTTGCCAACAAACAAGTCAAAATCGGAAAACATGTGGAAATGGTCACCAGTCTCATTGATGAAGTTCAGGATATATTGCATTTCCGAGAAGCCATCCTCATCAAAACGAAATTGAACAACGGACGATTTCAAGTCGCACAAGCACATAATGTGGTAATCAGTACCTGAAAAGGTCTCCTTTGGGGCAGGTTTCACCTCCAAACAACGGACACTTATCATATCCGATGTGGTATTTGACAGCGGAAAATTCAATTTACCCTTTTTGCTCCGCAACAACTCCATGAATTGAAGAAGCCCTTTACGGTCAAGAGTAATCTCGACATAGTTGGAATTAGGGGAGTAGGATAGGTTACACATAGATGATACATTGTTCTTTTGACAGAAAGTCGGGGCAAAGATACAACTTTTTGAAATCGAAAGCATCAACAACAGAACAATTCTCCCGCAGAACTCGCAGATTAACGCAGAAATAATATCAGCGCAAATCTGCGTGGTCTGCGGGAAAATCAACAAAACACAAGAAACCTTACAGAAGCGGTAGAATGGAAGTAGTATAAGTGTTACTCTTCTACACTTTTCACAAACACCAATTCGCAAAAAGGGAATTTCATTTCATGGTCATATCCGGCACGCTTATAGTAGGTAAAGTTGAACAAATACAGTCTGTCAGTTTTTTCCATTTTTCATTAACTCTCAATCAAAAATCTGATTATTATCATTAGTAGCTAATAAAAACTTCCTCAAGTAATTAGCATATTCGCGCAACGCTGATGTACAAGCACCATGACGGTCTGCATGTATTTGTCGTGAAAGAATAGTATTTTGTTGCTTAAGCTCATCATAGACCGTTTTCAATTTTGTAATATCAGTGCATAGATTGATATCGGTCGGAAGACCATGTTTTTCCAATATTTCTTGAAATTTAGTATAATTAAGGGCTGAAGAATAATTATTAATCGTAGAACTTGAAAAACGACAACCATTACTATTTGTAACAGCACCTAAATACGTTTTGAACGAGTAGGCACCGTGAACTTTTTTATGAACATGGGGAATGTTTCCAGATGTGACGATTTCTCTTCTTTCGCCACTGCTCCTTTCTGTTTTAGAGGATATATTATAAAACATTTGCAATAGTTGAGCACTTCTCACAAACAACTCGTTGGAATCACAAATGTTATTCATCACACCCATTACAGCATCGAATATCTCTGTTTGAAAATCAGGGCTAGACTGATCACAAATTACCTTAAATACGAACCCAAAACCTAAATGATTCAGCTTAACTTCTAGTTCATTAATACTTTGAAAAATTAACGGCCAATCAGATTTATGGATTTTAGGAGTAGCAAATACAATCTCAGCAGATTTTCTATTAAAATAACCATAAATACACATAGCAGAACGTAAGCACTTTTTTAAGATTCTTGCTACATTTTCAACACTACTCCCATAACCTAAACCACTTTCGTGATAGGCAACATCCACGGCAATGATGCTATTATTTAAATCAAAAGCACCAATAACATCAATTTCAGCCTGAGCCAAATATTGTTGTAATGATACTCTCGTCTTGTGACCAAAAATGGAATAATCTGGGAATAGCTGGTCAATAGCATCCATGATATTCTGTAAATTTGATTGATTACTTAATGACCAAAATTCAGAAGGTCTCCAATTAGTTTGCACAATTTGGCATCCTTTCACATGACGAAGCCATGTATAGATTAATGATTCTCCAATTTCGATTTTCATACAATAATTCTTACTTAATCTTTATTACCAATTATTAATACTACGCTTTATCCAACCTGATGAGGTTACTGACACGCGGATTCTTCTTGCAGATAGATTGTCACTGCCTTAATCACCGAAATCTCCTCCGATTCCTCTTTGCCAACAAACAAGTCAAAGTCGGCAAACATGTGGAAGTGGTCACCCGTTTCATGGATGAAGTTCAGGATATACTGCATCTCCGAGAAACCATCCTCATCAAAATGAAATTGTACAGTAGATGATTCCAGGTCAAACAAGCACATAACATGGTAATCAGTACCTGAAAACACTTCCTTTTGGACAGGTATCACCTCCAACCAGCGGACACTTATCATATCCGATATGGTATTTGACGACGGGAAGCTCAATTTTCCCTTTTTGCTCCGCAACAAATCCATGAATTGAAGCAGCCCATTATTGTCAAGAGTAATCTCGACATAGTTGGAATCAGGGGAGTAGGATAGTTTACACATAGGAAACGGTATTTGTTTCGTTGTTCTTTTCTATGAATTTCGCGGCAAAAATACAACTTTTGAAAATCGAAAGCATCAAGGGAAAAAGTATTTTCTCGCAGACTACCGCAGACTTTTTTCAGCGCAAGTCTGCGAGTTCAGCGGGAGAATATTTTTCCTATTTTCGCGCCGTTAAAAACATCCCGTTATGAAGAAATACCGAACCCCCATCCTCCTGTTCGCCATTTTCGAGGTCATTGCCGTATCGCTTTGGCTCTCAACAGGCAACCTCTTCTTTCTGTTGAACTTCTCCTACATCGGAATTTGCCTCGGTGTCGGGGGAGTATTGATGGCAACGGGGCGGAAACATGCCCGAGAGTTCGTGCAGTTCACTGTGGGCAGCTATATTTTGGTGTTCCTCGGCCTTATTTGTCGCGAGAACATGCAGATGGAGGGATTCTGGTACTATCTGCTGTCCGGGGTCGTCGGGGCGGGGGTGCTGCACTACCTCATCGCCAAGATCTTCGGACCGCTGCTGTTCGGGCGCGGCTGGTGCGGGTTCGCCTGCTGGACCGCCATGATCCTCGACCTGCTGCCTTACAAGCAGCCTGCGAAACCAAGGAAATCCTTCGGATGGGTGCGCTATGTGATGTTCGCGCTGTCGCTCGCCGTCGTTATCCTGCTGATGTGCCTCGGCAAAGCCGACAAAACGACGATGTTCTACCTTTTCGTGGCCGGGAATGTGCTCTACTACGCCGTCGGAATCGTCCTGGCCATCGTGTTGAAGGACAACCGCGCCTTCTGCAAGTACATCTGCCCGATCACCGTCTTCCTAAAGCCGATGAGCTACTTCTCGTTACTGCGCATCAAGTGCGACGAGGCGAAGTGCATCCATTGCGACAAGTGTCTGAAAGTCTGTCCGATGGAGGTGGAGGTCAACAACAACTCGCGCAAACGGAAGAACGCCACTGAGTGCATTCTCTGCCAGCAGTGCAAGAAGGTGTGTCCGGTGGGGGCGCTGAAATAGTCTCTCCCGCAGATCTCGCAGAACATCGCAACCCATTTTCTGCGCAAATCAGCGGGTTCTGCGGGATAATTTTTGTATTTTTGCCCTCGAAAAGAACGAACCACTATGTCAAAGAGAATCTTAAGCATCCTGTTGGTAGCATTGTCGGCAGCACTCTTCCTGACCGCCTGCAAGGTCGGCGGGAAGACGACGGCTGTCACGATGGAGGAGCTTCGCAACATTGACCTTACACGGGTGATACTTGCAGACTCCATCCTGACAAATCCCGACTACTGTTTCCAAAAGGATGAGTTTATGTTCCTCGAAAAAACCTCCGAGTTCGAGCCCATCGGGTATCGAGGCCGTGACTTCCAGCGGTTCTACATCCATTACGACAGCGTCCGGTTTATGGGTAACGGAGTCTATGCGGTGGAGGGACGCACCCGCTACCGCGACACCATCCGGCTTTTCTCCGGAACCATCACGCTGGACTCCATGCGCTTGTGCAAGAAAGAAAATCTGCCGTCAACGGGAGAATTCGGGAAGCTGTGCGGGCATTTCCAGTTCGATGAGGACGAATTTTCCGGCGGCGGGGTCCTGACGGGCAAAATGTGGATTGGCTTCGCAAAGATTAACGGGCGGTTCTACTACGATGCTTTTAAGTTAGGTTTGGCCGACGGTTACAGTAACCGCCAGTACGAGGGGGTGTGGACTTCGAAAGGCCTCACCCGGATGGAGAAATGCAACTGGGGCGATTTCCGGATACCCGATTCACAAGGATTGGACATTGGCGCTGGCGAGTTCAGTCCCGTAGATGAGCATTCGGGTCAAGGTTGGCAAGTTTATACTTGCGGTTGGGCCGAGAATGATTCTTTACAGGCTATATATCAGGCGGATATGCAATGGTTTACCCACGAGGAAGACTATGTCATTCCCTATTCCGGACGGCTGCAGCGGTATCTGAAAGAGTACGGCTACGGAAAGAGTCAGCCCTCGGCAAAAGTGGTTTTGGGGACTATCCCGGTGACCTATGACGAATTTGAGATTTGGGTGTTGTTGCAAGGTGGCAAATTATGGACTACCACAAGCCAATACGCGCACGCCGACAGTGCAGGCATTATGTTTGCCTATATGCGTATGGGGCAATTGAGATTCCCAGACGGGGATTCCGATGCGATGTGGGAAGCTTTTTTTGATGATTACATCGTGTTGCAAAAGGAGCATCCTGCCCTTTTCGACCAATACCGCAAACAGTTGTCCGAAAAATGGAACCAAGCATTTGATGGCTGGAAGAAAGAGATGTACGGGGAGTAGGGACACAATGCGTAACGTCTCCATGTTTTCTTCGCAAATCAGCGAGTTCAGCGGGCATCCCACTACCACACAAACGGAATCACCTTGTAGCGAACTTTCTGTTTGTACTCCATGTATCCCTCAAGTCCCTGCTCCAAGACAACCTCCTCGTTGCGGATGCGCTTGGCGATGATGGGGATGTAGAGCAGCATAATCAGAAACGACCACGGGGAAGCCAGCACCAAAGGCATAGCGAGGAAGAGGACCAGCGTGGCGGCGTACATCGGATGCCGGACAATGCCGTACAGCCCGGTGTCCACCACTTTCTGATGCTCCTGCACCTCGATGGTGCGCGACAGCCAGACGTTCTCGCGGAGCACCTCAGCGTAGAGGGCGTAGCCGATCAGGAGCACCACGGAGGCCACATATACCGCCCAATCCGGCAAGAGACACCATTGGAAACGATAGTTGAGGCCGGCCACCACGAACATCGCAAGGAACATCAGACCGCTTAACGCGACCACCCACTTCTGTTCCCCCTGCTTCTCCTTGGCATCCAATCGTTTGCGCAACAGCTCGGGCTGGCGGAGCGACAGCACCACACCCGCAATGAACATTGGCCCGAACAGCAGGGCGATGAAAAGCCATCCCTGCCAGTAGGCGAAGGTGCCCGCTGGCACAAACAGCAACGCCCCCACCAGCACTAATCCGGCGAGGAACTTTGTCAGGGCTTGGAAAAAGAGTTTTGTGGTCATATCCTTTATGTTTTGTTTTTTCTCATAGATTTCGCGGATTCCCACATCTTATAATTTCAAATTGAAAGAATACTATAGAAACATAGCCATATACAGTGGCAGGTAGCGAATGCCATTAGCCAGCACCACATTGGAGTTGCAAAGCACTATGGCCTCGGATATTATAGAATGTGAATGCGCCAAAGCGTAATCCAAGGAGGCGTGACGGCGGAAATTGCTTCCAGACTTCACCTCCACAATCTGAATACCCTCCTCAGCGGGCAAAACAAAGTCAAGTTCGTGTTTGCTTTTTTGTCGCAAAATACTTTATCGATTTTTCTACGAAGCATAATGCAACTTTTTTCCAGGATTCAGACTGCAAAAATACAACTTTTTTCCAATGTATCGGAATGCATATTGCAACTTTTTTCCGACGGGCGATATTCCTTTCTCCCGCAGATCTCGCAGATTAACGCAGACCATTTTCCACGCAAACCAGCGAGTTCTGCGGGGAAACCATTCGGCTAATCTTCTTTCACAATCGGGTAAAGCTCCACGAATTCGCCCTGGTGGCTTTGACCGTCGTTGATGAGCTCGGCCATCTTCTCACCTACCGTGTCAATGTCGTGGAAGCCGGGGAGACTCATGTTACCGTTGAGGTCGGTGGTGGTGGGGCCCGGGTGCACCGAGAAAATCTCCAACGGGGTGTTGTTCTGTCGGAACTCGATGGCCATCACGCCCATCATGGCGTTCTGGGCGGCCTTGCTCGTCACGTAGGCTAACGGATGCCAGTAGGGACTGATCTCCGACGGCACGGTGACGTTGACAATCCGGCCGTGATTCTTCGCAAGCAGAGGCATCAGCAGCTTGGTAAGGGCGAAAGTGCCGACGAAGTTCACGTCGAGGGTCTCCCGAATGTCGCTGAGTTCCGTATGGAGGCTGTCCACGCCCATGTCGCCCGGGATGCCGGCGTTGTTCACCAACAGCGCAAGTTCCGGATATTTGTCGTTCAGCTCGCGGGCGGCGTTTTCCACGCTCGCGAGGTCGGCCAGTTCCACGTGTACCCATCCGGGCACGTCGATGCCCAAGGCGGTAAGCTCGCGGATGGCCTTCTCCGCACGCTCCTGATTTCGCGCCCCGATGATGATTCTCCAGCCGCTCAGGCCGAGATGTTTTGCAATGCCAAATCCGATTCCTTTGTTGGCCCCAGTGATGAATGCAGTCTTTTCTTTCATTTTTTAACGTTTAGAAAATCATTCGAAAACAGGCTGCGAAAATACATTTTTATAGATTTCCCCGCAGATTTCGCATGCCCTAATCCTCCTGTTTCCAGAAATAGTCCGCTGTCTGTAACAGTAAACGGGCATTATCGAAACTCTCTTTGACGTAAAACTTCTCTGGAAGGCACTCCGACACCCAACGTGAAAGCGAAAGGCTGTAACACCGGAACGGGATGCCGTTGTATTCCGTCAACCACGGAATGAACCAGGCATATTCGTTACGCAAATTGAAATGGATGAAACAGAGCGTGTCATGACGGCTGTTGATGACCTGAACCTCGAACCAATAGACTCCGCCAGTTGTCCTCCAGTTTTCATCTTTGTACAGGATTTTCCGTACTGTGTTGGCACTCAGCGTGTCGATTCGATCTGGCACTGATTGGTAGAAATTCTCCGCATAATCATAATCAAAAGCATTAGTTCTTCTTCTGGGGTACACATACATCATGTCCTTTTTGTCCAATTCGTCCAATAGTTTGTAGTATTTCCGGCGGTCTTTTTCAGCGATTTGAAATTCGGCGATGTTGGGAATGTGGGCGTAGTCGCGGTTGATGTCACGAAGGATGCTGTCCAATTCTTGACGACTGGCGATATGCTGGAACTTTATTCTTTCCCGTTTGTATTTGGCGTTGGCTTTCGGGAAACAGGGATCATACTGGTTTAAGACCAACGTGGCAAGATTCGCCTGCAGATCGCCGTCGGGTGTGACAGTGTATCGGACGGTGTCGCTACGGTATTTTGTTAGCCCACCGCAGAGAACGACCTCGGTTATCGGGGCTTTCAGGAAGTCCTCCAACGGTGCGGGAAGGGTGTAAGGACGCAGCTGGCCGTCGGCAAGGGAGTATGTGTAATGCCGCTGCCCGTCCCAAAACAGCGCCACACTGTCACTTAATAGTTTGAATGTTTCGACATTCATTGGGAGATACTGCTTGCGATACCATCTGCCATCCGATTTGTCGGCGAAGCAGAGCGTGTTGCGGAAGTCAACGCCCCAAAGCTGCTGGCCGCCGTCCCTCACCATATAGGGTTTTTCGATGCCCTCATCCGAAGTATAGCCACGGAAAGCGAAAACCACCCCATCCTCGTCTGCCTTGCAGAGGAAGCCACCGACCGTCCATACATACAATTTTCCGTGATAGACAGCGGCCTCTGCAGGCTTTGCGGGCAGCGGTTCGCGGGTAAACGACCGGTAATCTGTGGGGGAACTGAAATCAAGCACGTCAAGATTGTCGGTGATGGCAATCAGATGTCCGCGCTCCCTGTCGGGATAAAAATCCGTGACCGTGACCGGAAAACGTTGCCACTGAAGGTTTTGAGAAGAGGAATAATAGACTTCCTTCCCTTGTTGAATCACCCATAAATCATTCCATATCAATACTTTGTTGATTTCTTTGCTTTCTCCTAACGGAGAGGGAATCCGTTTTGAAGTGCGCCAATTGTCTTCCGTCAGCAGGAGCGGGAAGGTGTCGTGCTTGATGTTGACTCCGGCCAACCCGTACTGCCCGTCGCGCATGTCTATTGCTGTAACGCCAGCCCAGTCATCGAATCTGACGGGAAGTTTCCGGAAGGTGAAAGTCTTGCCCTTGTCTTCGGAGAAATAGAGGATGTCATTGTATCCGGATCCAGCTATCCAAACACGGCTATCTGCATCGCTACAAATATGCTTAAGGTGGACTTCTTCCCCGACTTGGAGTCGTGTCCAACTTTTACCCCGGTCATCGGTTCGATAATATAAACCCCAATCGTCAGATAGTCCGTAGAGGTCATAGTCGGAAATGACACATATAGCGGTGGAGGAGTCCAAAAAGGCAAAATCTCCAAGCTCAATCCACGTATTATCGTCTAGATCGAGCGGCGAGGCGCAATGCCAGTCGGAGTGGATGTCATCGGTGTAATAGACTTTGCCCCGCCCCGATGTCAGCCAACAGGTTCCGTCAGGTGCGAGCGCGAAGAGGGGAAAGCCGCCCAGCAAATCAAGTTCAGCACGATAGTCACGGTTTTCGTGCTCCTGCGCCATACCCGAGAACAGCAACGAGAGGATAACCAGCACAAAGGAGATGTTTTTCATATTGAGTTCATTTAAACAACTTTACAATAATGACGCAAAAGTGTCAAAAGGTTGCAGTCTGCCGTAATTTTTTCCCGCAGACTTCGCGGAACATCGCAGACCCTTTCTGCTCAAACCAGCGAGTTTGACGGAAAAAAACTACCGTATCACCTTCGTGAACACCGGCGCTTTGTCTTTTTCCACCGTCACATAAACTTGGATCTCGTCGGTGGGCATGTCCGGCTTATCCTCGCGGGGAAGGTTGACGGCGGTGAAGAGGTATTCGGTGCCGTCGGGGAGGTCGCGGGAGGCCACCGTCTTGGCCTTGGCATGGATCATCGGGTAGCCATCGACCGCCGCGTCGAAGATGGCGGCCTCTTCAGCGCTAGCCTCGTGCTGCACGGGAAAGTCCGCCAGTTGGATATATTCGCCCTCAAGGAATCCGTTGGTTTTCAGGAAATTGTCCACCTCTTGGGGCATCGCTTCCAAACGGGCGGCGCGGACTCCGTAGCCGGGCAGGATCTCCGCACCAGGCTCAGCCACCGCCAAGTCCTTCACGCTGGATTCCAGTCCGCCGCTGCCGAAGGTGCAGAACGGTACGATTTTCTTTCCGCTGAAGTCGGCGCTGTTGAGGAAGGTGGTCACGGGCGGCGCGTACGTCCCGAACCACACGGGGAAGCCGAGGAAGATGACATCATAGTTGGCGATGTCCGCTTTGACGGGTTGAATCTCAGGGAGGATGCCCTGCTCTTGATCTTTCTTGCAACGGTCGATGGTCGCCTGGAAATCAGGATCGTAGGGATTCACCATCGTGATTTCCTCGATGTCGGCACCGAGCTTGTTGGCGATTGCCTCCGCCACGGCCTTGGTGTTGCCGGTCTGGGAGTAGTAGAGGACCAGCATCTTGGGGGCTTCCTCTTTCGGGGTTTCTTTCTTGGAACCGCAGGCAACGGCGGTCAGCGTCACTGCTGCGAGGAGCAGTATCAATTTGGTGTTTTTCATACGGCTGTTTTTTGAAATTCGAGGTGCAAAAGTACGATTTTATTGGACATTCTCCCGCAGACGGATGCGGACGTGTGCGAGAGCAACATTGGGTGAAAAACAGCACAGCAAAGGTATGCAAAACAACGGGGTACAGATCTGAATTTGCGAAACGGGATACCGTGAGGAAAAACGCACCAAGGAGCAACTTTCGATACCATTCACCACAATTGTCAAAGTTAAAAACGTGATATTGAAATATATTTGTATCTTTGCAGCGTCAAAAACTAACAACAGTAAGACAATAAAAACTAACAACAATAAATCGGAATAAACTAATAGGAACAGAAACAGTACAAGTATGGCAACAATACAAGAGAAATTGGCGGATTCATTGGCGGTGCTGAAGGAGTACCAGGATGCCCACGGGGACAATTTGGTGATTCAAGGGGCGGACACATTAGGACGGACGCATACGGAGAGATTAGTGAACAGCGGGTATTTGCAGATGGTCATCCGGGGGTGGTATATTCCATCGTCGCCGGGGAGCGAGGGCGATTCCACGGTGTGGTATGTATCCTATTGGAGTTTCGTGACGGCTTACTTGGAAAAGCGTTTCGGTGGTGACTGGTGTCTGTCGCCTGAGCTTTCGCTTTATTATTACAGTGGAAAAACAGTCATTCCAAAGCAACTGATTGTGCGTAGTGAGTTGGGAAAGAACAACATCCTGCCACTGCCCTTCGGGACTTCAATTGTAGATATCAAGGCTTCTTTGCCGCTGGAAGTGGTGCAGGAACCGCGATATGGCGTGCGGTTATATCCGATGGAGTATGCCCTGTTGATGGCGGGACCCGACTATTTTCGGCACGACGCTTTGGAGGCAAGGTCATGCTTGGCCAGTCTGCGGGACGTATCGCCGATAGTGTCGGCAGCCATCGATGGAGGGCACACCACCCGCGTTGGGCGCGTGGCAGGTGCGCTGCGTTCCATTGGCCGGGGAGAGATGGCTGACGAACTGTTGCGTAGAATGCGTCAGGTGGGACATGCGGTGACGGAGGAGAACCCGTTTGAGGAGGATGTGCGCATGGGGATGTTTGCGGTGCCTCCCTACGTGTCACGGATTCGCCTGATGTGGACGCAGATGCGGAAGGTGGTTTTGGAGACGTTGAAAGTTGAGCCCATACAGCAGGATGCGGCATCGGTGCTGGCGATGATGGACGCGACGTATGTGAAAGACAGCTACCACTCCTTGTCGATTGAGGGGTACAAGATCACGGAAGGACTGTTAGAGCGGGTGCGGAGTGGTGATTGGGATCCCGAGAAAGATGAGGCGGACAAGGAGCGCAGGAATGCGTTGGCCGCCCGTGGCTATTACCAGGCGTACGAATTGTTGAAGCAGGGCGTTGCCGACTGTTTCTCGGGGCAGGCACCCGCGCAGCTGTACGTAAAAAAACATCAGGACTGGCACTTCCAGCTGTTTGAGCCGTGCATCCGGGTGGGCATCGTGAAGGCTTCGGATCTGGTGGGTTACCGCAGGCATCAGGTCTATATCCGCAATTCCATGCACACGCCGTTGAATCCCGATGCCGTTTTAGACGCGATGAGTGCGTTGTCAGATTTGATGATGGAGGAGAAGAGTGCTTTAGTACGTGCGGTTTTGGGGCATTTCTTCTTCGTCTATATCCATCCCTACATAGACGGCAACGGCCGCACCGCCCGCTTCGTGATGAACAGCCAGCTCGTGACCGCCGGCTACCCCTGGGTGGTAATCCCCGTGGAGCGCCGGGAAGAGTACATGGCTGCGTTAGAGAAGGCGAGCGTGGAGGAGGATGTAGAGGGGTTCGTGAGGTTTATTGGGAGTTTGATGTGAGGAGAGGTGTTTTTTTCTTGCGCAAAATCTGACGAATGGGAAAAGATTTGTATTTTTGCACTCTTGAATGCTGTGTTATGAAGAATATTGTTGAAATATCAAGGACGCAAGTAGTCATGACGTTCATAGCCACTTGTGTTGAGACCACCGCCAGATTCCTTAATACTTCTTACAAAGAAGTTTACCAACGGATGAAGCGTGTGGGTCTGATAGAACGGTTTATACTCCCTCACTACGAAACGCTTCACAGTGAGAGCAGGGAAAATCTTGCGGAGGTATTAATAGAATGTATGAACAATTGGGAGAACAGAAAATGAGTGAAGTGATGGAACAGAAACAATCTGATGACCCCGTCAAATCGCCTGTCATACAGGAGATTATTATGAGCAACCGCATCGGTGCCATCTCGATGGAGCTGGCCAAACGACTTAATATCGAACCCGTGAAAGCGTTGCAGCTATTCTACGAAAGCCAAACCTGCGCCGACCTCCACGACAAATCGACTGGGCTGTACCTTTATGGGGATTTGTATGTTTGCGATGAGTTTATGAGGGAGAAGGGGGAAGAGATGTAACGATGTTTTGCAAAACGAACAAAGAACATCATAGAAATGGCATCAATCTTTTTTTGTGGACTACAGAAAAACAGTTTTGTGGAAGCTTCATAGTGGTCGCAAATAGATATATGAGCCTTAGTTTACGTGTTATTCTCGCGTATTATATAACACGACAGTGTTAATTTGTTTTCTAAAGAAAGGAACGCACCTTTTGAAAAAAATGTATCTTTGCAAGATTAAAAGAGAACGAAAAGAATGATATCTTACGATTTCAATCATATTAGTGAGGATGACTTTGAACGACTCGTTATTGATCTGTGCAATAGTTTGTTGGGGATCGGAGTCCATTCTTTTACCAAGGGGCCAGATGGGGGAAAGGATGGCTTCTTTGAAGGGACAGCTCAGTCTTATCCGTCCACTATGTCTCCGTGGAGTGGCAAATTTATCATACAAGCAAAGCATACAACAACAGTCGATGCTAGTTGTGCAGACAATTCTTTTTTCTCCAATCAATCGAGTATTATCAATCATGAGATAGAGAGATTAGTACAGATGCGTACTGATAAGGGGCAAGATTTTGATTGTTATATACTTTTTACTAACCGAAAACTTCCAGGGGGCACACATACTGCGTTATGTCAGCACTTACAGAATGGTTTAGGCATTCAGAATGCAGATGTGAGAGGATTGGAAGACTTGATTCGCTATGTTGAACAATGCCCAGAGATGATAAAGAAGTATCAATTAACACGCTATGTTCTTCCTGATCAGTTCTATGAATCTGACATCCGTGATGTAATAGTTCTTTTCAGTAGCAATACAAGTTGGATAGATACTGGCCCTGTAAAGGAAACTACCCCTTTTGAGTTTGCTGACAAGAAAAGGAAGAATGCGTTGAATAATATTGATGAGGCATATTTCAGTGATATTAAGAGCCACTCCCTGCAGTTTTTCCACTCAATTGAGTGCTTCCTACAAGATCCTAGAAATGCTCAATATCTGATAAAGTATAAGAACACGACATCAGATTTGAGGGGATATATACAAAAGCACTCAGATCAATACAGTTTTAAAGAAATGCTGGAAACTATTATCGACACCATTAGCGGTGCAGATACAAATGCAGATATTTTCCGTGTACGTGCTTTGGTTAGGGTGTTCGTACACTATATGTATTGGAATTGCGATATAGGCAGAAAGGAATAAGAGACGAGATATGATAATGCCCGATAAATATACCAATTTGAATCTGTCGGTAGTTAATATTGGCGGTGTGATTTTGAAGTCGTTGTATAACTGTTCTATTCAGAAGTATGATGACTTGGAAAACCATGTTGCCGCTTCGCTTGGCGACAACGCCCGATTGCTTTTTGTTCAAGCTTTGAGTTTCCTTTATGCTTTGGGTAAGATTAGTTATCAACCATCATCTGATTCTGTAAATCTGGTGCAATTATGAGACTGAGTAGATTATATTCAAATGATAGTCGTTTCCATAACATGACCTTTAATGAGGGATTAAATGTCGTATTAGGAAAAGTGACCAAGCGTGATGAAGTACAGAAAGATTCTCATAATTTGGGCAAATCTACTCTTATTGATGTGCTCGATTTCATGCTCTTAAAGAATATTGACAAGAGTCATATTTTCAAAAAATACAGTCCGCTGTTTGATAACCATATTTTCTATCTTGAGATAATGATCAATGATGGTTCCTATTTAACTATCCGTCGTTCAGTTAATCAGGCCACACGTATCTCGTTTAAGAATAGTGAAGCTTCGATAATTTGCACAGAAGACACCGCTTGGGACGAAACAAATGTTCCTATAGAGAAGGCACGTGAGTTTCTTAATACTCAACTTAACTTTGATGTTCTTCCCGACTGGCAATATCGTAAAACAGTATCTTTCTTTTTGCGCACTCAAAAAGATTATATTAATGTATTCCAGTTGGGAAAATTTCTCAACGGTAAGCATAAGGATTGGAAACCCGTTGTTTTCGAGCTTTTGGGCTATGATAGTGATGCACTGAAGCGCAAATATGAACTTGATGAGCGACTTGATGGCTTACGAACCAAAAGCAAAGCCGTCAGTGTTGAAATGTCGGTGAATGTTGATGACTATGATAAAGTAAAGAGTACTCTTGCCCTACGAATGAGTGAGCGCGATGAAATGCAGCAGAGAGTGGATGCTTTTAGTTTCTATTCGGAAGAACATCAAATTAGTCAGAATTTGGTTGACAATATCGAACGTAATATTTCTGAACTTAACTCACGCGAATATGCACTAAGTTATGATTTTGAACGTGTCAAGTCCTCAATTGCCAATCTGCCATCTTTCGACTTGGAACAGTTGAAACAGATTTATGAGGAAGTTAATATTTATTTCCCTGACAATCTGGCTTGCAGTTTTGATGACCTATATCAGTTTAATGTAAAGGTAACACAAGAACGCAACTTCTATCTGCGTGAACAAGCCAACACAATAGAAGAAGAACTTCGTTCGGTGCGACAACGTTTACAAGAGCTTGATCGCCAACGTCGTGATGCTCTTGCCTCTTTACATGACCGCGACACATTCCATAAATTCAAAAACTATCAGAAAAAACTTGCTCAATTAGAAGGTGAAGTTAGCCGACTTGAGATACAGTTGCGTAATATAGATGTCATTTCTACTCTTAACGATGAAATAGAGAAGGTGCAGCAAGAGCAAAAGGAGATTAGCAAAGAAATAACGACCCAACTGAAACGTCAGGATGGTGATATCCCTTCTACTATTAAGCGTTGCTTCAACGAGATCTTCCGCACGATATTTGGTGTGAGTGCTCTTCTTTATGTTCGAACCAATAAGACTGGTAATGTGGATTTTTACACTGATGTTGCTCCTGATGAGACTTCAAAGGCAACAGCAGAAGGTTATGGCAACACATATAACAAGATGTTGTGTGTAGCCTTTGACTTGGCAGTTTTGGCAACTTATAGTTCGAAATCATTCTTCCGTTTTGTTTATCACGACGGCGTTTTTGAAGGTTTGGACAACAGAAAAAAAGAACTATTTGTTCAAGTAGCTCATGACTATTGCAAAAAATATAACCTTCAATACATCTTTTCATCAATCGAGGATGATGTGCCACAAAATATCCTTTCATCATTTTCAAGTGCTGAACAATTCTTAACATTAAGTGACCAAGATGATAGTGGTAAACTATTTGGTTTCAGTTTTTGAAAACCGGATACATTTCACCCACAAAAAGAATATAAACTTTAACGAATAATATACCAAACATCAGAAGAATAGAAAGATAGTTGATTTATGGAGCAGAAGACAGTGTAACCAACTTTTTGTATTTTTGCAGTCTCAAAAGTGGTATACTTTTGTATTATTATTTGGTATGTTTTATTATTATTATTTGCACTTAAATTAATAATTTGTTATGAAAATTAAACTTTTGTTGTTGTGTATTATGGCGTTTATCACTGCTTGTGAAAGACCCGGCCCCGAATATCCTATTGATCCAAATAATCCTGTCAATCCTGAATCTCCTAATATTATTCGAAATGCTGTGAAAGATGTAGATGGAAATAATTATGATGCCATATGCATTGGCAATCAAGTATGGATGTCTACTAATCTAAAGACAACTCGTTATTCAGATGGAACTGCAATTCCAATGGGTGAAGATGGCGATGTATATCATGATCATGAGAATGATATATATTATCCTAATGAGCCTCGCAGATATTGTCCCAATGGAAATGAAAGCAACGTGAATGATTATGGGTATTTATACAACTGGCAAGCGGTCATGAATGGCTGTAATAGTAGTACGAACAATCCCTCTGGAATTAGAGGTGTTTGTCCTCAAGGATGGCATGTGCCATCCACCGCAGAATGGGAAGAATTAAGGATCCATCTTTCAGAATTAGATGACTCAAATTCCTTTTTTTTATTTCCAGCAGGCAATCGTAGTGGCAATTATTATTCTGCTTTTGACAAATATCCCTATTTTTGGACAACTACAGAATGTGCCATTAATTCTGCATATTATTATTACTTTTCATCTGTTATAGATTTACATAGTTTAGCTAGTTCCAAAACCAATGCCAATACCGTCCGCTGTATTCGCGATTAAATAAAAATTTTTAAATTTAAAGGGGAACAAACCAGTTCTTGGACAAACTCAACAATCTCCTATCTTTGCCGCCCAAATAATCACAAATATAAACTTTAACGAAAAATATACCGAAACAATAGAAGAATAGAAAGATAACTAACATATTATAAAGCGTTTTCGCTCTAACTTGCCTACTTGAAGTTCCACAAACAAGCCAAGCAATAGTATAGCGGTAAACGCCTACGAGTAATCGTGGGCTTTACTTACTTGCTTGGCAGGTCGTGGAACACCTAAGTAGGCGTAAGAAAAGTTCCACGATTTTTTTATGCCAAGCAACGAAAACCCAAAACAAATCAAAAGCCGCCAGAGGGTGGCTGACCATGGCGAGGTATTCACCAATCCGCGCGAGGTGAACGCCATGCTCGACCTCGTGCGCGACGAGTCCTTCCGGCTCGACAGCCGCTTCCTCGAGCCCGCCTGCGGCGACGGCAACTTCCTCATCGAAATCCTCCGCCGCAAACTCTCCCTTCTGCAAGACACCAAATCCCAAACCGAATGGGAGTTCCAGAGCCTCATCGCCGTCGGCTCCTGCTACGGCATCGACATCCTCCCCGACAATGCCGAAGCCTGCCGCACCAGACTGGAGACTTACGTCCTCTCCCAACACCCAGCCTCGGAGAGGCTGAACGCGCGAAGCGCAGGTAACACCACACAAGCGCAGCGCAGTGTGGTGACGCAGCGCAGTGTGGTGACGCAGCGCAGTGTGGTGACGGGACACGGTGAGGTGCTGGAGCGCAGTGTGGTGGAAGAAAGTCCCTACCTCCTCTCCCTCCGCTATATGCTCCGAAAGAACATCGTCTGCGGCGACGCCCTCTCTTACCGCACCGCCGACGACAAGCCCATCGTCTTCTGCGAGTGGACCCCCATCGCCGGCAGCATGCAGTTCTCCCGTCGCGACTTCCAGTTCGACTTCCTCGTCACCCAAAGCCACCAGTACAGCCTCTTCGACGAGCAGGGCGAAGTGCAAAGCTTCGACGAGCCCGTGCGCACCTATCCCCCATTGCATTACACCCAACTTTACCGATATGACACACTATAGTCCAGACATCCTCAATTGCCTGGCCAACCTTTCCAGCGACGAGGTCTTCACCTCGCCCGAGTTGGCCAACCGTATGCTCGACCTGCTGCCGCAGGAGCTGTTCCGCAGTTCCAAAACGCGGTTTCTCGATCCCTGCAGCAAGAGCGGGGTCTTCCTGCGCGAGATTGCGAAACGGCTGCTGGCGGGTCTCGAAGAGCAGATTCCCGATCTGCAGCAGCGTATCGACCACATCATGACCAAGCAGGTTTTCGGCATCGCCTGCACCGACCTCACCGCCGAGATGAGCCGCCGCACGCTTTACTGTACCAAACTGGCCAACGGCAAATACAGTGTCAGTACGGCTTTTCATGATGTGCAGGGCAATCTGCGTTATGACCGCTGCCGCCACACGTGGAACGCGCAAGGCCGCTGCGAACACTGCGGCGCCAGTCAAGGTGAGTATCTTCGCGCCGACTCCCGCGAAACCTACGCCTATCCGTTTATTCACAAACCAATCAAAGAAATATTCAAGAAAGATATGCAATTCGACGTAATTATTGGAAATCCGCCGTACCAGATGAGTATAGGTGGAGGTGGTAGTACGGACAGAGCCACTCCTGTCTATAACAAATTCGTAAATACAGCATTGAAGGTCAAAGCCAACTACGTTTGTATGATTATTCCATCAAAGTGGATGGTTGGAGGTTTTGGCCTAAAAGAATTCAGACAGCAAATGTCGCAAGAGAAACGCTTAAAAGTAATTGTTGATTTTGAAGACTCAGCCTCATGCTTTCCAGGTGTTCATATTGACGGTGGAGTATGCTATTTCTTGATTGAAAACAAATACAATGGGAAAACGAAGTATGAGTTTCACTCAAAGGATGGGGCAACGCATACGGATTCCAGATACCTTACTAATCAGCATTTCGATTACATCATACGTGATGGGCGAATACTTTCATTACTAGATAAGGTGAACCAAAAGGAAAAGTTTAGCGACATAGTATCCGCTATGAATCCTTTTGGAGTAAACACCTTTCTTTTTAACGAACCCGAACGAATGCCTGAAGCACAATTGTCAGAAAAGCCATACAATGGTTCTGTTGAAGTTCATGGCGTTTACGGGATAAAAGGAGGGGCGAAACGGAAAGTGGGTTATATCAAAAAGAATACGGTATCTCAAAATGTTGCATGGATTGATAAGTATAAAACGTTTTTCTCCTGTACATATTCAACAAATGCAATAAACTATCCTGAACCAATCTTCGCAGGTCCAAATGTTGTGTGTACTGGTACTTTTATTGTGATTGGTCCATTCCGCAACAAAGAGGAACAAATGAATTGTAAATCTTTTATGGAAACCAATTTCTTCAAGGTTTTGCTCTATTTTGGTAAAGGCACTATGCACGTCACTCGTAGTGTATTTGGGCTAATCCCTTTGGTGGATTTCTCCCACCCCTGGACCGACGAGATGCTGTACAAGAAGTACGGCTTGGACAAGGACGAGATCGCCTTTATCGAAAGCATGATACGGCCGATGGAATAACAATGAAAGATTTTGATTATGCAAACAATAGACCAAATCCTCCCCAACAGCCGGCGCACCGTGCCGCAGATATACATGTACGACGACGTTGCCTTCCCGGGATGGATCAAGATCGGGCAGACGGGCCGCCACGATGTGAACGAGCGCATCGACGAGCAACACCCCATCACCGAACCGTACAAGACCTACCACCTGCTGTGGCACGACAACGCCTTCTATGCTGACGGCAGCGGCGAGAGCTTCGGCGACCACGACATCCACGACCTCCTGCGCCGCATGGGCAAGGAACTCGTCGGCGAGTGGTGCCGCTGCTCCCTGCGCGAGGCCCAGGCCGCCTACGTGGCCGTGCGACACCGCGACACCCACGTGGAGACCGTGCGCGACCTCGACTACGCCATGCGCAAGGAGCAGGCGCAGGCGGTGCAACAGACAGCCGACTACTTCGCCAGAATGGACCGCGAGGAGCCCGACCGCCCCAGCCACTACCTCTGGAACGCCAAGATGCGCTTCGGCAAGACATTCGCCACCTACCAGCTCGCCAAACGGATGGGAGCCAAGCGCGTATTAGTGCTCACCTTCAAGCCCGCCGTGGAGGACTCGTGGCGCGACGACCTCCTGCGCCACCGCGACTTCGAGGGCTGGAAATATTACAGCGAAAAATGGAGAGAAAAGGATGACACGAATGCCGTAGGGACGAATGATTATTCGCCTCTACAATCGCAACGTTCTGCCCCGTTGGTGGTGTTCGGCTCGTTCCAGGACTACCTCGGACGGGACAAATACGGTAACATCAAGACCAAGAACGAATGGGTGCACAGCATCCACTGGGATTTGATTGTGCTGGACGAATACCATTTCGGGGCATGGAACGACAACGCCAAGAGTCTGCTCGACCTCGGGGATGCCGATGCCAAACGACGTCAGGCGGAAGAGGACGCGGTGATGGGCGAAAGCGGCATCGACGTGGAGAGCGGGCGTGCCTGGGACGACAGCGATGTGCCCATCACGGGCAAGCACTACCTCTACCTCAGCGGCACCCCTTTTCGCGCTCTCGCCACGGGCGAGTTCATGGAAAGCCAGATCTTCAACTGGACCTATCAGGACGAACAGGCGCGAAAAGAGACCGTCGGCGGTCCCTACTTGGAGATGCCCACCATGGTGATGATGACCTACCAGATGCCGCAGGACCTCGGGGCGATGATCGAGCAGTGGGACATGGACGGCTTCGACCTCAACGAGTTCTTCCGTGCAGAAGGCAAGACTTTCGTGCATGAGAAGGCCGTGCAGAAGTGGCTCGACATTATCCGCGGCAAGGCACCGATCTTCGGCGACGGCAGCTCGCCGCTCAATGTGCGTCCCGCGCTGCCCTTCGAGGACACGCGTCTGCTCGACCTTTGCGCCCACACGATGTGGTTTCTGCCGAACGTGGCCTCCTGCGACGCGATGGAAGCCCTGCTGCGCCGTCCGGCCAACGGGTTCTACCAGAACTACACCATCATCAACTGCAGCGGCACGAAGGCCGGCATCGGCATAGACGCCCTCGGTCCCGTGCGCGAAGCCATGGGCGACAACCCGCTGAAGACCCGCACCATCACGCTGACTTGCGGCAAACTGACTACGGGCGTCACCCTGCGCCCATTGGGTGGATTGCTGATGCTGCGCAACTGCTCCAGCCCCGAGACCTACTTCCAGACGGCCTTCCGGGTACAGAGTCCGTGGACAGTCCCCGACAAGGACGACCCCACGAAGCGCACCATCCTCAAGCCCACCTGCTACGTGTTCGACTTCGCCCCCAACCGTGCCCTGCGCGAGGTGGTAACCTACGCCAACCAGTTGGATGTCGATAGCAACCGCCGCATCACCGACAAGGTGGATGAGTTCATCAACTTCCTGCCCATTCTGCAATTCGATGGCAGTTCCATGAAGCGGGTGGATGCCACCGAAATTCTCGACTTCGTGGATAACGGGGTCAGCGGGACCATGTTGGCGCGACGTTGGAACAGCGCGAAATTGGTCGATGTCAGCAACACCGTGTTGGAACGGGTGTTGAACAATCCCGAGGCATTGGCCACCATTATGAAAATCGAGGGTTTCCGCGCTTTGGGCAGCGACATCATCGAGAACATCGTTAACCGTGCGGAGAGAATCAAGAAACTGAAACGCGAGGCCGGCGAAGGCGGCGACAGCAAGAAGAAAAAGGAGCTGACGCAGGAGGAGAAGGAGTACCGCTCCAAACGGCGCGAGGTGCAGGAGAAGCTGATGAAGTTCGCCACCCGAATCCCGATTTTCATGTATCTCACCGACTACCGCGAGGAGAGTTTGGAGGATGTCATCCGCAAGTTGGAACCAAAACTGTTCGAGCGCGTCACCGGTCTGACCATCGACGATTTCGACCTGCTACTGCGCATCGGGGTCTTCAACCGCGCCTACATGAACGACGCCATCCTGAAGTTTCGCCGCTACGAAGACGCCTCCCTGTCCTACACCGGCGTCAACCGCCACGCCTCCGATACCCGTATCGGCCTGATGGACAGCACGGTGCCGATTGAGGCGATAGTGGATTAAAGATTGTTGACATCTTCCCATCCATCCGAATCATTACCTTCCCCACCCTACACGAAGAACAAGCACACCCCCGCCACGCTGACGACGGCGCCGATGACCTCGCGGACCGTCACTTTCTGGTGGAACAGGATGGCCGACGGGGCGATGATGAGGATGGGCGTGAGGGCGAAGATGGTCTGCGCGATGCCCGCGGAGGTGTACATGGTGGCCAACAGCGACGCGCTGACCCCGATGAAAGGTCCGAAGATGGTGGAGGCGAACACGCACCACATCGCCTTGCGGTCGCGGACTGCCCTGCGCAACTTCGCTAATCCGTCTTTGCTGAACAGAATCAACGACAGGAAGAAGCCCGCCAGTCCGATGTAGGCGCGGATGGTGGTGGCGGCGAAGGGTACGCAAATGCTGACCGGCAACGGCAGCAACGCCCCCTCAAAGACCGCATCCTGGGAAATGTTGAGCGCTGTGAGTGCCGCATCGTAGTGTTGGAGTCCCATCTTGCTGAGTACCAGACCGAAACCTTGACAGATACCGGCCATCGCCGCGTAGAAGATACCCTTGGCGGGCAGCTTGAAACGCAGCCCGTGATGCTCCGAATCATCGCTTTTCGAGAGAATCGAGAGGGCGATGCCGCTCAGGGTGACGACCATGCCGAGGATGGCGACCGGGCGCATCTGCTCGCCGAGGAGTATCCGTCCCGTGAGTGCCGCCGTAGGGGCCGAAAGGGTCATGAAGAGCTGGCCGAAGCGCGACCCGATGTGGATGTAGCCCTGCATCAGGCAGTAGTCGCCGATGACGTAGCCGACCACGCCCGAGAGCAGCAGCCAGCCCCACGTGCCGCCGTCGGCGTAGCGCGGATAGGGCACGCCCATCACCAACCAGAGCGTGAGGATGAGGAACAGCAGCGACATCGTCATCCGTATCGTGTTGAACGGCAACGAGCCCATCCGCTTCGAACCCACTTCCGCGAAAAGCGCGGTGGCGGTCCACGAAAGGGCGACGAACAAGGAGATTAGTTCACCAATAAACATAGGGTTGGTTGAGAGGATTAGGATTTAAGGGACTTTCTTGAAATTATTGGATAAATGTCGGGGGTGTAGCAGTATTATGGGAAAAGATGGATGATTTTCGGAACAAATACCAGCAAACCGATGACGGCCGCGGTGAGGGCATTCACCAAGACCGCAGCGGCGGCCAAGTCTTTGACCTTCTTGATACGCTCGTCGCGTTCGGGGCACACCACATCGGCAAGATCCTCAATGGCCGAGTTGAAGATTTCGCCGCTGAACACCAGTCCGACGGCGAAAGCAACCGCCACCCATTCCAAAATCGACAGTTTGAGCAACACGCCCGCCACGATGACGCAGACCGTCGCGAACAGATGTATCCGGCTGTTGTGTTCCTCCAAAAAGAGCACTTTCAGCCCGTTGAAAGCGTATGTGAAGCTCTTCAGCCGCTTGGCAATTGAGAATTTCTCCTGTTTTTTCATCCCGGAATTTTTTTGAGAGTCTTCATCCCCAGCCACGTCTTCCGAATATCGTCACCCAACCTCTCGATGGCGATGCAGAGGGTTTCGAGGCCAGCGATAGTGGAAGGAGCGGAGAAATGGGAAGACATTTGGGAAATCATTCTGTATTATCTGATTATGCCGTTTTATTCCAAATGATATCTGCAGCAAAGACTTGGCTCAAAGTGCGGTCGCTTTTAATAATCCAATACTTGAAGCCCAACAGCTCTTTCGTGATAGATAATTCATCTCTGACGGCTTTTGCGGTTTCAGGTGTTGGAGATTCCTGATACTTCATAACCAAATCTGTGAACCTATTCATAACACTTACTGCTTGCTCGAAAAAGCGTTCCTCTTTAGTTGTTCTTGGTTGATTGGTACCATTGTAAATCCTACTTAACAATTCTGCGGTTTCGTTATGTTGTTCATCGTTGATTATTGACAAAAAGACTGCTTTTTTATTTGCAAAATCAATAAAATGCTCGATTTCATCCTCTATGTTGCAATCTTTTGGCACAAGAGTGTTGTCGAAAGAATCCGACTTCTTTCTATTGCAATAGCCGCACCCCATATAAAGATTGTTCCAATCCTGCTCTAAATTTGGAAAATTGTGTGTGCTTTTATGATGCTCTATCTCGAAATCCGTGTCACGTTTTCTTTCACACAAGTAGCATTTGTCATTTTGATCTGCGAGCAGTTGTTGTTTAACATCTTCTCCATCGTATCTTGAAGTTGTATTTAAAGACGATGGCGCGTTATGACTTTTCTTTACTCTAATCATTATCTTACAGGTTCTTGAGTTTATCTGAGTTTTGGATCATTAACTGACGAAAGCCGCCGACAATCAAAGGGGAGGCTGTTTCGGAAATTTTTTCAAATTCGGATTTCAATTGTCTGATTGCCACCTTGTCGGCATCCGTCAACATCTCTTTTTCGAGCAAACTTTTTAGTGTCCCCAACTGCATTTCGGCATAACTCGAGGGTGTTCTGACACCGAAATACCCTTCTGCCAGCGATTCGTATGAGTATTCAGTCAAATCATCCAACACTTTCCTATGTTCCAAATCAAACGCCACAGCATCGGGCATTGAATTCAAAACAAACGGGGAATGGGTGGTGACAATAAATTGGATATTGGGAAATGTCTTTGTCAAGAACGGCATGATAATCCGTTGCAGTTCAAGATGCAAATGGGTTTCAATCTCGTCAATCAAGACAATGCCCTCCTTTTTGTATGCATCAGATAGTTTACTCCCATGTTGCATTTTCAAGATCAGGTCGGAAACGATATGGATTGCAGCTTTGAAACCATCGGACATTTCATTAAAACCGAATTTTTGTCCGCCAAGCACTATTTTGAATGAATACTTGTTCTCCTGATCAAAATCCAGCCTCAAATCATCATTCAAAAAGATACCTTTAAGCACTGATTCAAAACCTTTGAACCAAGACTTTATGGATTGTTCACGTTCTTTATTCTGATCGCTAATGGCCAGTAACTCCTGAAACTTCAGGTCCACAAGAAACTTGATAAATTGGTCAGAAACTGTTTCGCGTACGTTACTGACATCTCCCACCAGTGGCTTTTGAGGTGAATCCGGTTCTATCATTTTGACGTGACGGTCAGCCTGATAAAGAGCCATGATGAAATCCCCTTTCCTGTATTGTTGTGCAATATATGCTAGACTGATGATGTCACATTTGATATTGTTGCCTGCATAACCATATTTATTGACATTGTCGATTTCATACTCCAGTTGTTGCAACGAATAGATGCCTCTAAGCATGACTTCAACATCCTTATCATTTGGCAATTGTTCCAAAAGATTGGCAATGGCGTTGAGCAGCACCGTTTTACCACTTCCGTTCTTGCCGGTAATGATAAGATGCGGATACGTTGCATCGGAAATCGGGATGTCAAAGTTCTCCAGATGGAACAATTTGTTGACATGGATGTTTTTGATGAAATAATTCATAATATATCGGTTTGTCTTTATTCAAAAAATAGAATTATGTTTCGTTTTATTGTCGAGGCACTCAGCCACTTTCTTGATAGTTTGGATAGTCTGCTTCTCGTCATTCAGTTTTGAATATTTTAAACTGCAAAGATACACTTTTCTTTGGTTGGGATGAATTCTCAAAGACAAACCCGCATCATCGCCCGAATCCTCCGCGCCACCTCCTCCGGGTGGTCCACCAGCAGCTGGCCGTGGTTCATCCTCTCGAAAACCTCTACGTGCGCATCGGGACATAACGAGAGCAAGTGTTTGACCTGCGGCTTCGCGACAAAAGCTTCCTTGGTACCGTGCCAATAGTGGATGTCGGCTCCGTGAATAGATTCCAATTTACTGGTATATACCGACTTGTACCCATCCAACACCGCGCGGGTCTTCCCCGACGGATAGACCTTCCTGACCTCATCCAACAGCACATCGAAGTAGTGCGAGTGGAATACCCAGCGCCAGAAGCCAGTCCAGTGGTAGCAGGTCCACACGTTGAGGGCCTGGTAGTGGCGAAGCGGTCCCACGGTCCACTTGGGCAATGGCAGCAGCGGCGCGGCATCCATGATGGCGTGGTCGATGACGATTTCGTTGCGCTCCAGCATCCGCGAGAGGATTTTCCCGCCCAAGGAGAGCCCGTAGGCAACATCCAACCGCCCACCGAGATTCTCCTGCACATAGCGGATGGCCTGCGCCGCCTGGTCATCCACGGAGGTGAAACGGGAGGGCTTGCCGAGCAGAAAGCCGTCAATATCCGCCGTTATAATGCAGAAATCCTCCTTCAGCAGTTCTACCAACGGGAGGAAAATCTCGTGCGAGACTCCCAAACCGGGAAGCAGCAGGAGGGTCGGTTTTTCGGGAATGCCGTAAAGGTGGAAGTCCATAAATCGATGAATTGTTTGGAATTACGGCTATTAGCGCGGCTTGACAACCGATCCGCCGGAGGCAGGGCAGTTGACGACCGGATGGCACTCATCGGAAATAGCACCGTAAGTGAGCATACTGCCGCCACTAAGCTCCACATTCAAATCTGAGCAGACCGTGACATCGGCTTTGCTGGCACCGCTCATGTGCCCTTGCACCGCCATGGCCTCAAGACGAGCGGCTTCCAACTGGCTGCCGCCACTGAGGTCGATTTCCATCCTGCGTTGGCAGTAGCCGCCAACCGTGACAGAGGACGCGCCCGAGAGGGCAACATCAAACTTTTGGGATTTGGCATAACCCGAATAAATCGATGCACCCGAAAGATCCATTTGGATGTCGTCGGCTGTAACATCCCCCCTAAGGACAGATGCGCCGGAAAGATCGACCGCCACATGCTCACCGAGAAGGTCACCCGTAAACGAAGAGGCCCCGCTAAGGTCCAGTTTACGAAGAACGGCTGCCGGGATGACCGCCTTCGCCTTTCCGCTATAGTTTGTGTTCGGTTTGAATCCGATTTGCAATTCGCCGTCAACGACTTTCACCACCACCCTGTCGTGCGCAAGCTCGCCCACGGTAACGACCACATCCTCCACCTGGTCGCTCATGGTCACCTGAAAGCCGCCGCTGGCCTCAAGCCCTGTGAAAGGAGCATTGACGGGATAGTCTCGGGAGGTGGGAGTACCCCAGTCTTTTGTGCATCCGAAAAAAAAGATGCTCAACGACACCAGAAAGACAATGTTTTTCATAATTCGATATATAAACAATTAATATTCGGCAAAAGTACAATTTTTGTTTTAACACAAGGTCATCACGAATGGCGAGGCGTTTCAGGCGTGCGTGCTGCGGTAGGCTTCCAATCGTTGGCTCAACAGGTCAAGGAGTTCCTGGGGTTTCATCGACAAGCGGTAGGTAGAAATCTCATCCTTGTTTCCGATGCTTGCAAAAAAGGAGAGTCTGCGTTAATCTGCGTGGTCTGCGGAAGAATAATATGCCCGCGGAATTCGCAGAAATACGCAGATAGGATATTTACAAGATTCATGAGGATAATTCAGTTTTATTTTCGCGAAGATTCCCGATAGAACTTCCACGTGTCGCTGTGGCCGTCGCGGTAGGTGAAGCTCCACTGCAGTTTATGGTCCGTCAGCGTGTCGAGATGGAATTTGTACTCGTAGTCGATGCTGCCGCTCACTGTCTTGATGATTTCCTGCGCCAGTTCGTCCTCTTTCTCTTTGTCGCTTTCAACCAACTCCATCCGGAAACTTTCCTTGATGCCGGCGAAGTAGAAATCCTCCCCTTCCAAGCGCCATTTGCTGGGACTGACGTAGTTGAATACATACGTCACTGTCGTGCCATCCTGAAGGGTGGCGGTATAGACCTGCCGCGCGGAGTCGAGGGCGGTGCCGTCGGGGTGGAAGTCCATCGTGCCGGTCTCATGCACTTCGAGGTGGGCACCGTTGAGGTCATAGTTGAAAGCGTGTGCATAGTCGTAATGCCCTTCAACCTTCGGCACTTTGCCATCGGGTTCCGCTTCATGCTTCCACCAATCCTCATCAAAGGAGTACAAGAAGTCGTAATACGTACACAGAGGATCGCTTATATATGCGTGTCTGTTCCAATCAAGGTAGGGTTTCCAGCCGAAATCATAATATTCCTCGTGAGGGATAAACAATCCGCACCCGCCATCCAGCCCATTGGATTCGGGAATCCGGAAATCACCCCAGTTGCAGGTAAGCGTGTCGTTTGTGACAAGGTCAACCCATTTGCCGGCATATTGGTTGTTGCTATACCCGTCTGCAACAATCATCATAGCATCGTAATAAACACTGTCATTATGCACTAAATAGCCATAACTTGAGCGACCTAAAAGCCGCGCAACAGGCATTGATCCTACGGATGCCTCCATCTCATAATGGGCATAGACAGTTCCACATTCCGTCAGGTTCTTGATAAAATCATCACCAACATCACATTCGTCAAAAGTCACCGAATCGACGAGGATGCGGCCGTGGATATAGCAGATTTCATCCTTGCAGCGAGAGCGTGCTTTCATCTGATAGACTGTTGGCGAGACTTTATACACCGTGTCGAAGTGAATATAGAAACGCTGGAAGTTGTTTCCCCTGAAGCCCAACGGCTCCGGACGGTGCAGCCAAGCGTCTTCCATAGGTTCATTGTCGTAATTGATCCATTCCTTTTTCGCGGTCTCAGTCCACCAGGAATAGATTTCGTCGGTAGGCGCCGTGTCGGGGTTGATGACCGTGGTGGAGAGATCATAACGTTTCAGGAATGATTGCTCGTGGCTTTGAGCTTGGACGGCCATACGCCCCAGCAGTAGTACCATTGCGGCCACGGTTATTATCCGTATTCTTCTGAAGAATATTGTTTTCATACTAACGATTCGTATTAAAACTTGCTTAGAGGCTATTGGCAATGAAACGGGCACCGTTCGCCGATACATTGATTGTTGTCGTGGCTTCGAGCGCATTTGACCGCAGGTTTTTCCATTTGCACCCCGAAATGTTCCTTCACGAAATCGATAGCGGTAAGGATGGCGAGATAGGAATTGCGCTTGCAGCACCGTGGTCCGCCCACCTTCCCGATGGCATCCAACGCCTTGGAGGTCATCAGATTGGATAAACCCCACGTCTCTTGGGTGAGCGGGGTGGCCTTGGAGAGGATGGAGACGAACATGCCCGTGCTGATGCCCGCACCGCAGGAGCCCCAAAAGCCGCACGCGCCACCCGGCACAGCCTTTCCGCGCTTCTGCATCTCCACCAAAGCCTCCTCCAATTGGATGTTGCCGCCTGCGTTTCGGTAGGCCGTGAGCAGTGCGGATCCGACCAGCACGTGATGCTCAGGCCCGTGGAAATGGCAGAACGGCTGCGACATCAGCAGGTTGATGATCTCGATGGGATCTTTGGATCTGGAATGCAGACACACGGCCATCACCGAGTCCATCCCGGAAGTGTGGCACTCGTCGCACACAAAATGGCCCTTCACGCAACGAGTCCGACTTGCCATCTTCTTGTGGCACAGCGCACATTCCATTATTTCATCTTCTTGCAGGTACTCCAACGGGGCACCGCAGACAAGGCATTCTTCGTTTACCATTTGGACATGAATTTTTCACTATCCACCACGAACCGTTCGTGAAGGCCCTCACCGACAAGGGTTTCACCCTCGTAGCATTTCACAGAGAAGACTAGACGGCGGCGATCGACTTCGGTGAGTTCGGCCTCGCAGCGGATGGTCGCGCCCACAGGACTGGCTTTCAAGTGCTTGATGTTGACGGCGATGCCGACGGTGGTGTTGCCTTCGCCGATCTTGTCGCAGACGGCCATCAGGCAGGTTTTCTCCATCAGGGCGATCATCGCGGGGGTGGCGAACACCTCCAACGCGCCGGAGCCATAGACCGCGGCGGTGTCTTTGTGCTCCACCACCATCTGTTCGCTGTGGCGGAGACTGGTAAGGTTGTTATAATCTGTCATAGCAGGGTGATTTGGGGTGCAAAAATATTCTTTTTTTCATTGGCTTCCCCATATCAAAAAAAATGTACTTATGCAAAGTCTCGTTATAACGATAGTTTTGTGAGATAAAACTGGAGCCATGAAACCCTGTTCATACAGTAAAGTTCGACAGTGTGAACAAAGGTTGGGATACGGAAAGCCCTGTGTCGGACGGTTCAAACATATAGTTTTCGTCATTTTTTTCGAACAGAGTTTCCTTGAAGCCGGCATGGTTGTCGAAGCGCATGCGTACATTGCCAGTTCCACCGAAGTTGTTCTTTTCCACCATGATGTCAGCCATGTCAATAGCGGAAGTGCCATCTTCAAAGGTGTCACATATTCTATACAAATGCGTAGTACCGTTTTCAGACATTTCGAAATCATAGGAATCACAATCGTCTTCAAAAATCTCAAAGCAGTAGTAATCAGGACGATAGACAAACATCACCATCGAAGAAAAAACCTCAATTTGCCCCATACCCCTCAAATCTGTTAATCGGGGACGGCAACAGCCTTCACGCATTTCCTCCAGAGGATCCAATCCGGCAGTGAGTATCACCACTATCTTCAGCTTGCCTGCAGTCTGATACAGTTTCTCAACAACCTGCGTTTGTTCTATATCCCGGTAGTGAAACCCTATCCTATTCATCACATCCATCATTTCCACAGAGGGCGCTGGCACGGTTTCCAAACTGCCTGTAATGGAGAGCTTTAGTCTTTTCATGATTTCCGACTTGTTCGATTCAAGAGACAGATACGCCGTGGGCACTTTCTGAATTACGCCGATATTGCGCAGCAACGACACCGCAAACGCCGTCTTGCCTTCTCCGGGCCGCGCGGCGATGGTCCACAGCTGTCCTGTCCGCAGTCCGCCAGTAAGGTGGTCAAGGTGTTGGAAGCCGGTGGCGACAGAATCGCGCTCTTTGTCGGGAATAATATCTATGATTTGGTTTCGTTATGATGTCGCTATTGTTCAAAGTTCAAAAATCCCTTGAGCAACCCCGTCAGGGACAAGAGTTTGGCAGTTGTGTGAAGAATTCAGGTTGACATCCGCCTTCAATCAAATAAGCAAATATAAGACCAATGCCACGAAGCCGGTCCAAAGGAACGTCAACACAAGGAAGAGGACGTCGAGCCAGGCCTTGCGGATTCTTGAGAGGCGGAGCAAAGCCCATCCTGCGGCGGCCGTGAGGCCATAGCACACCAGCGTGCTCATCACCCGCAGCCCCGGCACCAAAATAACACGGCCCGCCGGGTTGAACAGGTCTATGAACAGGACATTCAGCGGATATTGCAGCAACACGGGAACAAGCAGCGCAGCCACGATGGTCATTATCAAGAAAACGGCTTTGTGTGCTTTGCTTGGGGTGGCCGGGGTGTTGTTGGTTAATTTGTTGGGGTTCATACTAAAAATCATCAGACCATCCGTCATTGAGATTGACACTAATGCGTGTTTTGATATTTTTCATGACCGGAATACATTTTTCCTTAAGTTCGTTGATGATGTACAATATACTTTTATTGATAGATCACATGCTATAATAAAGCAAACACGAATAACATTGTGCTAACAATAATCAATGCAACGGCAGATAAGCAGCCCGAACCTGTTGAACTCTTTACGCCATAATCTATTGGTTTTATTTCAAACAGTTCTTCTGTTAATTCCATTTCCTCTTTAATTTCTTTCATATCCCATCCCAAAGCAGTGCAGAACAATCTAAAGTCTTCTAACGCATCTCTCCTCCTACTTTGGAGTACAGGTGCGTATGTATTACATATCACCCAATGCCTTACCTCAGAATCGGTAATAGGTCTAAGATGAGCTACAATTTGAGCGAAATTTTTCGGCATAGGAAACTTTTCGATCTCTTCTCTTGACAGTCCTAAAGTATCAAGTTTCATCTTTCCATAAATTTCGGTCATGCTGTCAACACCTTTGTAACCTTCAAAAACCATGATTGCCGCCATAATGTAGCATCTAGTTTCTTTGCTCTGTTTACAGAGTATCTCTTTCATATTCAAGTTGTTTTTAATGTTGAAATTTCTCAAATCACACCCGCTCTTTTTTTTTATTTTCTACCTGTTATAGAAGCAACACGGTGGTTTCAATCAACTTTTGTTTCGTGTCGCAAAACAAATCATACGCCAACTTGTTTCCCGAGTAATTCAATCTTCTGAATTACTTTCTTTATGTCATCTTCTGTATAACCAAGTTGTTCAAATATGTGAAACAGATAGCCAAATGCTTTTTCATTCTTGCAAATATCGGCAATACCGAAGCCCATGTATAATGCATTTTCTAAAGCCGCCTTGTTGTTAATAGGGAGAAGCCCATTAACAACATCTTGCACCCTGTTATGGCCACTTGTTTGGGCATAGGTGATAAACTGACTTTCTGAAATGTTAAGCGCTTTCATCTCATACTCAATCATCTTGAGTGCCTCTTGTCTTTCTGTCATGCCTTGTGCAAAACTTATTATTGACGATTCGAATCCAAGAATGGCCAAACGTTGTTCTGTCGTCACCCCTTCAAATAAAACCTTGTAAATATCCCCAATAGAATTTTGTTCTCTTTGAGCGTTCGTTGTTTTCTGAAAACCAAATAAATCTTTTAAAAAACCCATAATAATTCTTTTTTTGCCTACTCTAATTCTCCAGTTTTCGGCACCCCTGTGTTATAGCCTGTTTGTGATTAGTTAAGTTCCGCAAATTCGTTTTCGTTGCAGCGGTTGGCGCATTTTCGTGATTTTCCGTGGGAGATTCCGCTCGCTCACTGCGTTCGCGGCGGAATGGTGCGCACAACCGTGTGAGACCAAGGGGGAGAAGATGGGCGGCGGAGAAAATCTGCCGTTGCCTGAACTTTTACGATCGCCGCCCATCTTCTCCCCCTTTTCCCCTGTATGCGGCACACCATTCCGTCAGTGACGATAGGAACTGGCGGAATCTCCTTCGTTCAAAGACAAATTTCCACGAAACAGTTTGGGTCAACATTGCGAAACTTGAGTGATTATCCCTGCCTCGTCCATCACCAAACTGCGGTCGAGGGGGATGTATTTTGCCTGACCGGAAGATCCCGTGATGTAGTAGTTCTTGGCCAGATCATCGCTGAAACGGCTCACAAAGGCGGCACGGATGCGGCTGCACTTCTCGTTGATGGAGTTGCGCGTGGAATCGACCAACTCATCGATGCTTTGCTCCAACTTGGCTGAATCACAGCGGTTTGAAATTCGGTAATAAATCCGAAGCAACTCCTCGCGGTGGTCAACCAACTCCTTAAACCGCAATCCTTTGGGATGGCGCAGGAAGAAGAAATAGACCACCTTCGAGAGTGTCGGCAAGGGGATTTCCATATCGTTGTAGTCGGGCAGGACGATGCGGTAATCCTTGGTGATGCGAAGCGGGCTCAGCTTCGGCTCAGGCGGCGCAATCAGTTTCTTGATGACAAAATCGGACACCCCAATCGAGCGCATTTCCTCGATTCGCTGCCGTATCTCGTCCGCCAGCACATCAATTCTTCCCCGGTCCGCGTTGTCTCTGGGGTCTGTGTCCACGTTCTCCCGCAAGCGGCTATAACGCAGGGACTGTTCGATAAGCGTACTATGAAATGTATTCGAATCAAGACGAGGCACTTGCGCGATGGCGGTCAGCAATTGTTCAAATTGGGCGTCGTTGCTGTACAGAAGTGGAAACAGCGTGAAAACATGGCCGTCTAAAGAAGTCTCTTCATAGCGCATCAGCATGGGTGGTTCCGTGATTTGCAAAGGCAATTCGGGCATTTCGTCCTCTTTGTCTATCCTGTAGGAGAGGATTTCCCGATAGGTGTCCTGAATCCACGACGGATTGGACTTCGCCTTCTCTATCCATGCGGAATCGGTTTCCGGCCAGTTGTACTCCACAATTTGCGCCAGCTTGTCCAACATCGCCGGCAAATAGGTGAACGATTTGCCTAAAATGTTGACAGCCTTCTCCATATTCTTGTGAAAGTACCCGTCGATATCTTCATTCGCGCACGCCTCGACATACAGCATCATGCCATATTGAGGCTTAAAAGGCAGATCCCGGCTGAACAACGCCTTCTGACGATGGACTACTTTTGGCAGTGTATCATTCATAATATGAGCACTCTTTCTTACAATTATTAACTGGGGCAAAAATACGATATTTCGGGGGTTGAGGGAGGGGTTGCAAGGCTTGCAGGGGGGGGGCACACGAATATCCAATAGTAAAGCCGTTCTTTATTTTCTTGATTATTTTGTTGTTTACGAAATAATGCTATTTTTGTAGTTGGATTTTGTCAACTATCGTTAAATATGGTATTCCATACAAAGTTGAATCAAACAGTATATTTATAGCTTTTGGCAATAGAGGATATCAATATGCGCCTGTCAATCCTCCTACAAGAAATCCAAGTAAATTTATTATAGTTCCTGATTGCCTTATTGGAGAGATAGGCATGAATGGGCTAACAAACATCTCTCCGTACAATCTTACTATGTGTTTTTCAGATGAAGTAATTCAGAAAGTTTGGGGAAAAGCAATTCCCGTAATGAATCAAAATCCTAATCATGTTTGTAAAGATGAATGTGGTGCTTGGATTGTATTCGAAGCCTATGGCGATAGAACAAATGAATTTGGCTGGGAAATTGACCATGTCATTCCTGTTGCCAAAGGTGGGACAGATGATCTGTCAAACCTACAACCATTACATTGGGATAATAATGTTGCCAAAGGTGATGGTGAGCTGGTTCGAAAAGTCACTGCTGATGGTTTTCATAACAAGATTGTCCCTCATTGGAATATCTTGTTTGAATAACAAACAATTAGATTCAAACCAAATTCTATGGCTTTGTAACTACTAATTTGTCTATTGAACATTTTTCGGAAAGCCGTTTCTTACTCAAATTGAGTATTGAAATGGCTTTTTTAGGTTTCGGAACATCATTTTCGGGATTAAATCCTCGACTTATTAGTCATCCTATATCTTGCCCTTTTTAATCTTCCACCATGAATCGTCGTATGTATCATTTCCTTCATTATCAACACATTCCGCTTATAGCAAGTTTTTAATCCGCACCTTAATACACATCTTTAAAGTTCCCGTTCTCTTTCAACAATGATATCTTTATAATGAGGAAGCTTGGCATCGAAAAGAGATTTAGTACCCTTAGGGACATAAATCGTGTCTAACTGCATTTTCCGATAATGTCCTTCGGCATCAGTAGAGATAACAAGAGCTGCATTATCGCATTCAACATTAATGCCCTCAAATTCAATCGTATTTAAATTAAAGCAATCAACAAATGCTTTTCTTCCTATAACTTTAACATTTTTGGGTATTATCAACTTTTTGATTTCTGCGCGGCAGAACGCCATCGCTTCAATTATTTCTAAGTTTTCAGGTAAATTGAGTTCTTCTAATGGACAACCTCGGAAAGCAGCAAAACCAATGGTTTTAACTGTTTCAGGAAAATCTATTTTTTTTAGATTTCTACAACCTTCGAAGGCACATTTCTCTATTGTTTCCAAGGAATCTGAAAGTGTTACGGACTCTAAGTTCTTACAAGCAAAAAAGCAGTATTCCTTAATAACTTTTATTTCCGATGGAAAAACAAATGTCCCCATTGATTTGCAATCCTCAAATGCACGCATTCCAATGGCTTTAACAGTTTCTGGTATAAGGATTCCTCCCAAATTTTCGCATCGCGAGAAAGCGTTGTCACAGATTATTTCTGTTCCAGGTGTTACCTCATAGTAGAATATGTTATCCAATCTGTCCATCAGATTGTTGTAATCATTATAACCAATTATACGATTGTTATAAAAAACAACCCGATTACCATACTCGTCTTCAAAAGGGAAAGGCTCATCTACAGTCTCTTTGTTCGTACAAGATAATAATTTTTTACCATCTTTAGTATAAATGAAATCGCAATCATCTTTACAAGCTTCGATTTCGGTTTTGTCTTTTTCGGTTAATACGGTTGATAAATCTATTTTTTCTTGTTTATTTGCATCTTTTGACTTGGTTTTCGTCTTTATAATATCCTTTTTTAAAGGGAATAACTGGCAAAACTGTTTCTTTGTTCCCCAAGGCACAGTGATTTCTTTGAGACCATCTGTCCAACAAAAAGGGTCTCCATTAACTTCAGATGGGGTTCCTGAAAATTCTATCTGTTGTAAATCTGATAAACTAAAAGCTTCGTCATCAATAATAATATTAGGATTGAGTATTGTAATACTTTTCATAGATTCACAGCAACCGAATGATTGTTTTTCTATTCGACGAAGTGTATTCGGCAGCACTAGTTCTGAAATTCGTTTGCAACCCCAGAATGCTTTTTCCCCTAAAAACTCAAGTCCTTTTGGAATAACTATTTTTGAAAGGAATTCACAATTTCCAAAGGCTAAATTCCCGATTTTTTTTATAGAGTCTGGTAAAAGAATGCGAGTAAAAAAACAGCCAAAGAAAGCGTGATTTCCAATTTCTACTATCGTGGACGGTAATACGATTGATTCCAAACAACTATTTTCATAAAATGCACCATCACCTATTTTGATAGTCCCCTCGTCAACTTCAAACGTAGACTCATTAGAAAGAGAAGCAACTAATGTTTTTTTATCAGAAGTGTATAACGCTCCATTCTTAATGAAATATTTTGGTGATTTGCAAACCACTGAATATTGTTTTTCTCCTATTGTTGAAATTGTACTCCCAAATGGATTACTTTCTATTTCTTTTAATGAATTCGGAAGTGTAATTTCTTGGACTTTAGAACACCCACCAAATGCATTTTCACCAATAAATTCAACACCTTCAGGAATAATCAATTCTTTTAAAGAACTACAATGATAGAAAGCTTTTTTATGGATTTCTTTCACACCAAGCGGGATATTTATTTCTTTAAGCGATGTACAACAATTGAACATATATTCCTTTATCACTTCTAATGAAGGAGGAAGCGAAATGTTTTGGAGAGACTTGCACTCACTAAAAACCAATTTCCCGAAATAGCATAAAGACGATGGTATGTTAATGCTTTTAAGATACTTGCAACCAGAAAAGGCACTATCACCAATTTTTTTTACTGAATCGGGAAGATTGATAATTTCCAACGAACTGTCTTTAAAAACACTATCACATATTACAACAGTACCTTCTTTTACTCGATATTCATTTACACTTTGAAAGAATCCGAATCCTGTTCGGCTTAACAGTCTTCTTCCATCTGCGCTATAACGATATCCAAAATCGTCTGTCCATCCTTCTTGAATATCTTGTTTGGTTGTGGTTGTAATTAATTTTTCGTCGGGAATACTTGTCTTTCCAATATCTTGAATCCTCACAAAGTACTCTTCTGGAGTACCTTCTACCAAAATCGTTTCAGAAAAGAACTGTTTGAACTTTTCTTTCGTTCCTTCTGGAATAAAAATATAGCTCAATGAGATACAACGGTCATTAAAGATACCAAAATGGGAAAACTCTGGATTATTCGAGCCAATTTGTTCTATGGTACTGGGTAATACAATATAGCGAAGATTTTGACAATAGTTAAAACAGAATTCTTCAATTACTGTTACGCCTTCCGGGATAACGATATGCTCCAGACTCTGACATTGCATGAATGCACAGCGACCAATTTTCCGAAGCCCATTTTGAAGAATAATCTCTTTCAATCGAGTGCAATCCAAAAACGTGCGTTCGCCTATAAAAGCCAATCCTTTTGGAAGTGTTAGATGTTCAATATCTTTACATCCAGCGAATGCCCCAGTAATGTCATTTACATTAGAGTGAACAACCACTTTGTCAGCTGAACCAAAGTATTTTATCATTCTATGCCCACTATCGTCAAACAGACTATAATCATTAATTGAGAAAAAGGGTGAATCACAAACAATTTCCTTTATTCCCGTATTAGAAAAGGCACCGGCACCTATATGACTTACACCATAAGGAATGGATAATTTATGAAGATTTTCACATCCAAAAAATGCATAATCCCCAATGAATCTTAATGACTTTGGTAACGTTATCTCCTTTATGGATTTACATTTAATTGAATTGTCTCCAATGTATAAGAGGGATTCAGGTAAAAAGACCTGTTCTTGGTTTTCGCTGTTTATTGCATTTGAGCAGATTGTTTCAGTTCCATCTAAAATTTTTAGAATTGCCCTTGTCCCTTCTTTTATGTAGCAGCCGTAACCGAAATCAAGATGTACAAATTTTTTATAGTCCTGTGTATAACAAGCAAATCCATATTTGCAGTTTAAGTCAGTCTTTGTCTTTTCGGTTTCTTCTTTTGATGGGTTAATAAGGCTTTTAATACATTCTAATTCATCATTGTTCAATCTCGAAACAGGGAAATCAGGGTTCACCACTTCTGATTCTACCGTCTCTGTATTCTTGGAAATAGGCTTTTCTTCATTTAAGGTAACAGAGAGATTATCCTTTTCTTTTGTATTTCCTTTTCCGACAGTCATTTTTCTTTCCTTCTCTGTTGCAGCCATAGTTCTTTTGTGTTCAGGGTTTGCCACTGGATTAAACCACAAATAAACCTTTGCTACAACATATAGTATCAGCGAAAGAACAATTACTACAGCTATAATACCTCCAATGATAATAATACCCTTTAAGGCTCGGTCCACACCTCCAGCAACAGCACTATCGTCATAGTAGTCGTATTGAGTTTGTCCAAATAGTAGAATTGGCACAAAGAATGAGATTGTTGCCACAAAAAAAAACTTGACTAAACCCATTTGTTTCATATCTCCTGCTCCTTTCCATTTAGTCTCAAATACGTATCAAAAAATTGCTCATCTGGATGGTCATCGAGAATGATTTCATAAAGGTCCACCATTTTCATTTGATTCTTGGGTGGACACTTTTTGGTACAAACAAATGCTATGACATCTTTTATAAGATCAGAACCTGTATCATCAAGGATAAATAGACCTAATTCATGATACTCTTTTAAGACTTTTGGATTATTGGGTACCAACCAACAGAAAAATAACACTCTAATGGATTCTGGTATTATGCAAGATAATTCCGTCATTCTAAGATGTTTGTCTCCTTTTGATAAAACTTTGTTGTGAATGATATAATCAATACAAAGCTTCATGTATTGGAAAAGATAATTCAGATTAGCAGAATCATCATCCATCATTGTTGACGAATAGTAATATGTACAAACCTTTACAATTCCATCGTATTCACAATCTGTCAAATCAACAAAAGAGACTTTGAAATGTTCGCAAAATTTGGAGTAAGAAGTTTCTAACTTTGATTGTTTTTTTCGTATCAGATCAATTAATGTGTTATTCATCGTTGCTATGTGTTGTTCTGTTCTCGTGATTTCATTTGCTTTTCTTTGCTCACGATACGTCACATAAATGAGAGCTATAGACAACGTACTTACACAGATTGCCGCGTAATTACCAAATGCTCCCCAATCGGTAGTGTACTTAGACACACCCGTTCCCCAAAAACAGATGACATAAGTCATTATAGCGACAAATGTCACTCCAAATGCTAAGAGTATAATCTTTTTGTCAGACATATTATTTTTATATTGAATTTGCAAAGATACACAATCTTTCAGATTCACCCAAAAAAGTAAATTCAGACAGGCAACGAGCCGCGATGGTGCCAGCTACACAAAGCTCTTTGATAATGGACTTTTTAGATAGTGTATCTATCATGATATGTGAACTCTCACAACAGTTAATCGTATGTTTTATTATTCGGTGCAAAAATACGGCAAAGTAAGAATTGGTAGCTGTGTTTGCAAGGCTTGCAAATTGTCTTTTATTCAATTGAGATTCGGAGTCATCTATTCGAACAAGCATTGTGCCTCTATATGTGCTGTAAGTAAATTTTGATATTCGTACATATATGCTTTCATTTGTTGTTTAACAACTTCTTTCGCAGAAACCGTATCATCGTCCTCAATTTCTTTCTCATAGCTTTTGATAAGAAATTCTATGGCGTTGTTGATGACTGAGCGCTTTATGCGGATTCTACATCCTAAAGCATTGATCAATAGGAAATTGAAAAACTCTGCAAATTCAGGAGCTTTTATATACATGCGTACACTTCGTACAAATTCTCGACTGAAGTCATCGCTATTGTTTTCAAGAACTTCAAGAAAAACTTCAATAAGATTATGATTGATGGCGCCACAATGTGTGTTCTTTATTTCAAGTGCTTTCATATTATCATCTTCTTCAATACCTTTAACTTTTTTTAATCACATGATGAGCAAAAATACAAAAAAATGGAAATTGCAAGCATAATAGAGAAAAAAATCATTTGCAAAAACACAGCCGTCCTGCGCACCCAATTTTCGCACCGACAACCCTTCAATCCTCTTTGTCAAGTTTTGGATTTGTCATGTATGTTTGACCTGAAGTGTGTTCTGGTTTTTTCGCAAAAGAATTCCGTCTGCAACCATATTGTTGATGAACTCGGCACTCAAGTCTATCTCTGGATTTTTTCTTATTATCATCACTGTTTAAATACAGCTGCCATATTACAAGTGCGTTTATTTATGCTAAAGAAAGTGGAAAATGGACTTCGCGTGCCAGAGGCACGATATCCTAATAACCCCACATCAGCGTAACGAAGTGGAACGCAATGTGGGGTGACGGCGGCGGCACATCGATGGCGTGTTGAAGACACGCTATTATTAGCGAGTCGGGTAGTGGCGTGCCTCTGGCACGCAGAATCCCGTAACGCATCCTCACCCCACACTGCGGCCTATCGGCCTTAGTATGGGGTTACTCAATTTGCGTGCTTCCAGCACGCCCAGCCTCCCTGATTCTCTCTTCCTCTGCTCCAACTCCCTCACCGTGCGCTCGACCAGTATCTGTTCGCTGTGGCGGAGACCGGTAAGGTTGTTATAATCTGTCATAACAAGGTATTTTGGGGTGCAAAAATACGCATTATTTAAAGCGTTCGCGCAATTTTCGCGGATGATCGCAAATTATCTACCAGCCCATGTGATTCTCCCGGCCATATTTTCCGTGAAGATCATCGAAATAATGGTCGGGATTGAGCTCGTAGGCCCGGTCAAAGCACTGGCCATACCAGAGGCTGTATCTCCCTTCTCCATGATAAAAGTCTTCCGGCGGGTTTCCGGGATGCTTTTTGACCATTTCGAACGTTTCTTCTATCATGTCACGGGCCCACGGTGAGCGATAAGCCATCAATGCGGAGAAAAAGTAACGCAAACGGGCCATGTCGTATCTTATTTCAGGATATAGTTCTGAACCGCTTATCTTCGTCAACAAGGCTTTAAATTGCTCGTGTGGCCACTCTGCAACGGCCAATAAGGCGCAATCAGTAAGATTATAGTGCTGATAGTGGTAATTTACGGCAGTCTCTTTCAAGGTCGTGTACCAGTAGTATATCCAATCGTCATTGGATAGAGTATATTTTCGCAGATTTTCCAACACATAAGCGGTATCTTCTTCTCGGTGGAATCGTGCCAATGCTACAAGCGCGTTTCCATCGTGCTCCTCAAGGTACATTTTTTTCACTCCCCAATAATATTTTTCCTCAATGGGCAATGTTTTCAGCAATTTAGCTCTTCTTTCTATATGTCTTAAATTTTCGGAAAAAAGCAACGAGTCAACCAAGCGAAGAGAGTCGTGCTCAGAGATTAAGCTGTTCCTGAAGAGTTCTTCCAACAGGAAATTTCCGACATTGTCATGCATAAAAACGTCAGCATAGCCAATTTCAAACATGTTTTTGTCATGGAGGAGATCGAACACCAAGGGAACGGCCAAATCGCTTTTGCGCTCTATTAAAGACATTCCGGCAACGGCTCGGATAACGGGCGAGGGATGTTTCCTTGACAGACTGTCTAAGGTTTTGTCACTGGCATGTCTTGATAGAAGTTGAGTATAGGACCAGCATTTTGGCACATTACCCCAGCCGTCAGTTCCATAATAACAAATATAATTGTATTTACGAATGCTGTCAACAGCCTCGTCTATTAAATTTCTTTCCTGCGCCTTCAATGGGCTTACACCGCAGTATAGTGTCAGGAGAAAGACCATAAAGAGGTGAAACTTGAATTTCATAAGGGGTGTCTTATATATTTTTAAATGTGCAAAAATAAAATTTTTAATTATACTTCGCTCACAAAGTTCACCACCCCAAACACCAGATGGCACATGGCAAACACCGTTGCTAATATCACTGCCGGGAGGTTCTTCCGGTCGATGGCAAAAAGGAGGAACTCGATTATTCATTGTTCCTAATCCACTTTCTCCAGTTCGGGCAGGATGACGGTATCGGAGGCTGCTGTTCCATTATGAAGAAACATACAATAATAAATGGGCAGGTAGGTGACACCCTTCTTTTTTTGCACTGCCCTTTCATTTGAGAACACGATAGCCCGATGTATGCCGTAGTCGGGAGTATTCAGAAATTTGGTCAGGGCGCTGTGCTCTGTGTAATCTTTCCCCGATTTGATCTCCAACGGCAGCACCTCAAGACGCTCGTAATCGTCTATAAGAAAATCCACTTCTCCTTTTTGTTTGTTATCGTAGTAGTGAAGGTTAAAACCGTGAGCTTGCAACTCTTGCGCCACCACCAATTCATATACCGTTCCCAAGTTGATGCTCCTGATGTTTTGCAACACCGCATTCACGTTGAGTCCGTATAGCAAATGGGTCAGCAACCCCACATCGTTCAGGTAAAGCTTGACCAGACGTTTCTGTTCCGATTCAATCAAAGGGAAGTGGGGGTTACTGATGGCTGAAACCATCAATGCCACTCCAGAATTCGCCAGATACTCAAATTCGTCGGCGTAATCTGAAAAGTCCTTGCCTTTTTTGTCTTCAATCTGCTTATAAACAATCCGTTTCTTTTTGTTTTCCAATGCACTGGGAATCAGATCATAGATGCGCCGGATTTTCAATTTATGCTCCGCATCATATTGTGATGAATCAATGCGGTAGAGTTCGTGGATATCGTTGTGTACCGATCGCACGCGCGTTATATTCCTGTCTTCCAGATATTTGTTAATAGCCTCCGGAAGTCCTCCAATAAGCAAGTAGTATTGGAATCGTTTTAGCAACAGGGTATGCGTGTTTTCATCAAGAGCCTCCTCTTTCAGATAAGAATTGTGAATTTGGTCAATCCACTCCGTACTAATACCTGTTGCCCACAGGAACTCTTCAAAATCAAGCGGGTACATCTGCTTGATTTCCACGCTGCCGAGCGGCACAGAGGGCGTCTGCGCCAAGGCCACCCCTAACTGCGAACCGCTGGCAATGAAACGATACTTCCCTTCCTGGTTAAGAAATTTGAGCATAGTCAGCAGATGCGGGTAACTCTGTATCTCATCCAAAAAAATCAAAGTATCGGATTTGTTACCCAAAGGTTTTGAGTAATAGTTGCTTAGTCGAATGTATAAATCATTGGTAGTATGAACTGAAGCGAACACCTGCTCGCCTTCTTTGTCCTCTTTAAGATTAATTTCAACGAAATGAGTGTATAGCTTGGTCCCCACATAGCGAATCAGATACGATTTCCCAATCTGACGGGCACCGTTCACTAATAAGATTTTGTCCAGCTCTTCTTTCAGGAAGTGCTCAATATATTGGGTGAATTTGCGTTTCAACATAGCCGTGATATTTTTACGGCTGCAAAGATACTATAATTCTGTGAAATACAATAAAAAAAATCACTTATTCCATAAAATCATTATTACATTTTGTCACTTATTCCATTTTTAAAAACGTAAAATTACCATTTATTCCATTTTTCTACACAAAGTTCACCACCCCAAACACCAGATGGCACACCGCAAACACCGTTGCTAATATCACTGCCGGGAGGTTCTTCCGATCGATGGCGAACAGGATGAACGCCAAGCAGGGCGGGAGGGTCAGCAGGAGGATGACGATGGGACTCACATTGGCCGTGTAATACAACGCCCATCCAATGTAATAGATTGCGACGCAAATAATTATGGCAATAATCAGGGGAGAAAAGCGAAGTTTGCTGCTGCTCTTATGGATGACGAGACAGAGGCACACGACGGTCAGCACTTGGAACACGGAGCCGATGACGTCCACCACCGGCGTGGCCGATTCCGCGCGCAGGATGTCGTTCGGTGCGGGGACGGCGAACCAGATGAAGTTGGGGAGCATCACCAGCAGGAAGAGGAGCAAGCCCCACGGGTCGAAGCCGAAACGGTAGTTTTGTAGTGGTTTCACAGTGTCTCAACGGTTTTCTGCAACCGCTCCAAAAACCGGGCCGCGTCGCCGCCGTCCATCTGCACGTGGTGGAACTGGAACGAGACGGGCAGCTTGGTCTTGAACCACTCTTTGCGGTACTTGCCCCACATCACCATCGGGTTGAGGAACTTGTCGGTGTATTGGTTGACGATGCAGTCGAGCTCGGTCTGGATCATCGCGGAGGTGCCGACAATCATGTAGCCGTCGAGGAAGCAACTCTCGCACGTCTCCGCCACCTTGGTGGTCAGCGCGATGTAGTCGCGGTTGAATTGCTGCAAGTCGTCGGTGAAGGGGATGTCGCAGGAGTTGATGCCGCCCTTGCGGTTGCGCACCACCACGTTGACGGCGATCTGGTCGTAGCGGAAAAGTTTGCCGTCCTCGGGCAGCAGGTGCAGTTCCTCCGTCCCGGAAGCTGTCTTCCCGATGCACCAGCACATCAGCGTGTTGAACTTGATGCCGCTCTTCCAGCTGGTTCTCAGCAAGTTGCTCACGTTCATCGTCTTCACCAGCGTCACCATCGGCATCGGCGCGGTCATCCACATCTCGAAGGCGAAGGCGCGTGGGGTTTCCTGGGGTTGTACTTCAGTTTTCATACTTATCTTTTTTTGAAAATCACCAACTCGGCATCCGCGCCATCCTTGCCGTACTCGCTCACGAGGATGTGGTGTTCGTCGCAGGCGATACCGAAGCAACGGCCGTTATCGATTTCCACTTGCGTGCCCCAATAGGTGGCGTTGTCGTTGAGGAGTTTCACTTTGTTTCCGTTGATGGTGTACTCCAAATTGATGAACGAGCCTTGCAACACGAAAAGGTTTTCGATTTTTGGCATACCGTTGATGCCGAGCGCATTCACCTCATCGATCAGTTGTTGCTTGATGGGTGAGGTGGCGTGCGGGAGCTGGTCGGCGGGCAGTTGCCAACGCTTGAGGCTGGGGTAGTACTGACGCAGAACCTCCTTGTATGCCTCTCGGCTAAGGCTTTGGCCGGTGTTCTTGTTGTACTCCTCCACGAATTGGCTACAGAACTCCACCATCTCTTCCATCGTGAAGTCGCCGGTGAACGCACCGTCCTTATAACAGTAAATGCAGTATTCTTCGTTTTTGCTCCCATCGGTGTTGGTGCCGAGGATCTCGTTTGTGAGCGGCATTCCGCAGCTCTGACAAAATTTCTGTTCCATTATTTATTACTTTACTCTTTCTTGTTTTTAAACAAGGAGACAGCCAAGCAGGCCAGGCCTACGCCCAGAAACAACATCCCTGTTTCCTGATCCAGTTTCTTCAAAACGGACAATACTATGACCGCGACACCCATGGCAAGAGCAACCGCCCTGAAAATCAAATTGATAATCTTTTTCATTTTATATATTTTTGGTTTAAACGATAATGCTTTTGTTAACAACAATGTATGTCAAAATGGCGAGGATGGCAAACAATTTCTTTTTATTTCCCGGTACAGAGACGCTGTTTTGTCTTTTTAGCATTGCGGTATTTGGCCTGGACGATTTCGCAGTGGCATACGTTATTGTCCGTTGCCTCGCATCATCTCAGACACCGTAACCTTCGGATGGTGGTACTGATGTCCTTTCGGAGTGGGCTTGCGGCTGAGTTCCACGGCCTGCTGCGGGCAGAAGTGGACGCAGGCGAGGCATTGCGTGCAATGTTCCCCGCACCGAGCCTTGCCATCGGCGACGACAATGTTCCCCTGCGGACAGACTTTGGCGCAGATGCCGCATCCAATGCACTTCTCCACATTGACGGCCGGAGTGAGCATCGGCAGGGTGCGGCGCTGCACAGCCGGCATGGCGCACAACGCCCCGACAGGCCCCCACCAGGCGTAATGCAGGCAATGCGTCTCCGCCTTCACCTCCTCCATGATGCGCTCCAACCGCGGCGCAAATTTCCCGAATTTCCACACCTGGTCGTTGGGATTGCGCCCGAAACCCACCGCACTGTTGTCAGGAACACGGATTTTCTGGCTGTAGTCCAACCGTAAACCCTTGTCTGCCAAAACCTTTTTCGCCCACCATATCGCGTTGCCTGCCTGAGCGCCGCAAGGGATGACGATGAACGTGTAGGCCTCCCGAGGCAGCTGAAGACGCGGCAGCAACTCTTTCACGGCATTGGGCGCGTTGAACCAATAGCACGGATAGACGAATCCGATGCGTTTCTCCTGCGTGAGGTCGTGGTTGACCGCCTCTTCAAACGAAATCACACTGTCACCAAGTCCATCGGCCAATTGACGACTTATTGCAAGGCTGTTGCCTGTCCCGGAAAAGTAAATTATCATAATTCGTAAGTTAAATCCGGCGGCGAAAATACACAAAATCCGAATGCGTACGAGTATTCGGATTTTGTGTACATTTGCCGCTTCTTTTTAATGTAAACTTATTCTTATGAAAAGAAACATTTTGTTGAAATGGTTTGCCGTGGTGTTGATGAGCAGTGTCGCATTGACCGTTAATGCCCAATGGTCGCTGGGTATCAAAGGCGGATGGGATTACACCTCCATCACCCGTTCCAATGCAGGACGCATTGACGAAACACACTCTCCATTAAGTGGTTACGATGTTGGAATCCAGGCTCGCTATGGTTTTACCGACTGGTTCGCCCTCCGTGCCGACCTCAGCGTGATGCGCCGTTCGCACCGCATGGACCGACACCTCAATTACTTAGACTCCCTCTACACGGAGCACCACAACCTCTACCTGATGCTGCCCGTGCTGGCCGATTTCTCCTTCGGCGGCGAGCATTTCCGCGGCCACGCAATGCTCGGTGGCTATGTCGGGTATTGGCTGCAAGAACGAAGAAAAGGCAAAACATATTGGATGACAGACTATTACGTATTCTTCGATGATTTCAATGAAGTGCGCGAGTTCACGAGCGAAGATCGCCGTTTCAATGCCGGCCTCGTTGGCGGTGTCGGGCTGAGTTATCTCATCAACGAGCACTGGGGACTCAACCTCGACGCAATCTACTACTACGACCTCGTCAGCCACCGCCGCAGCTCCCCGCACCTCCGCGACCCACGCTACCTTAATACCCTGTCTGTCACCTTCGGCGCATCTTATACTTTTTAAAACATCTTCCTTAAGCAGCCCCGAAGGGGCAAGACGCGCGAAGCGCAGTGCAAGGACAACATCCAAAATAAAAATCAAAACCAAAATAAAATGAAAAAAGTCATCACAATAGCAGCAATAATAGCCCTGATAGGCACCTCCTGCCGCAAACAAGCCGACTACATGCCCTATATCGGGGAAAACGGCGAGTTAGCCTACAGCACCTACGCCGAACAGTTCGACTACCTTTGGAAAGCCCTCAGCACGGGCTACGTCTTTTGGGATGTCGATACCACGGATTGGGACGCGATGTATGACCGTTATTATCCTGCCTTCCATGAACTTGACAAAAAGTACGAGCAGGTTGGTTATGTGAAAACGGAGGAGTTGGAACAGCTTTACACCAAAATCGTGGGCGGTTTGGTTGACCACCATTTGGTTTTCCGGGTGAGAAATCTCCATCCGGCTCCCGATGACTCTGATTCTTACATTGTTATCCGTCCTTCGAGTCTGGAACTTCCCACCCGCGACTACTATTACGAGCCGGCCAGCGACGAAAACCAAGGAATCCAGAATTTCCTGCAAAATATTGAAAATCAATATACTGTAGAAACTCACGAGTCATGCTTGGCGTATGCGCCCGAATTAGGGATGTTTATCACTTACCATTATATCCTCTTCAAGCTCCCAGACGGGCGGAAGATTCCCTACCTGTGGCAGTCATCGGCCGCTATTACGCCGGTGATGCTGCAGAACGGTGAAGGAGCGCAGCTGCTCGACCACTACTTCCGGGCCATCGTGGAGACCCCGCGCAGCGAGCTCGCCGGCATCATCCTCGACAACCGCTGCAACCGCGGCGGCTACCAGGACGACCTCGACTACCTCATCGGCAACTACCTCAACGAACGTACCGAGATTATGAAGACCCGCTACAAGGAGGGTCCCGGACGTTACGAATACTCCGTATGGACCCCGTACTACATCGACCCGAACAAACGTTACCATCGTGACATCACCGCCGAGAACATCCCATACGTGATTCTCTGCGACATTCACTCGGTGAGTATGGGCGAAATCGAACCGATGAGCATCAAGGCTGTGCTACCTACCGCGCACACCATCGGCGAGCGCACGCACGGCGGCACCGGCCCGTTGCAGGACGCTAACCGCATTGACCTCAACTACGGCGGACCATTCGGAACCTCAGATCTGTCGGAGGGTCACTATGTCTATACTTCCACCTTTGAGGCGCAAATCGGCGGCAAAGTGTGGGAAGGCATTGGCCACACCCCCGACGAAATCGTCCTTCGCAAAGACCACAACGGCGACTTCCGCCCGCAACTGGACGCAGCGCTCCTGTATATTCAGAATCGGTAACAATGACAATAACTATGACTATAACTTATGACCATGACTATAACTTATGACTATAACTATGGTGTTGCTGTTATTGTTATTTTATTCAAGTTTCGCAAGCTCTTCTCACCCTGCTTGCAGTAGGGATTTCAGTGTTAACACTTTTGTAAACAATTGATTTTCAATAATCAACTTCGACATCACGTTTTCCTCGTCCAGCCCAAACTGGTCCGGCAATCACTGACTGCCTGGCAATGCTGGCAGGCCGTCAGGTTTGCCGGGCTCGGTAGGAACGGACGGTCGCGAAGGGAGACGCATGCCGTTAGGTGTGCGGGGAGGGGCTATTGTTTCATCTCCTTCTGCCCTAACGGGCTGTGCCGCGAGCATCAAGAGGCATCCACCAACGCCTCAAGGGGCATCCGCCCCTGCTCATGATTGGGATTTTATGCCTCCATGACGTTGAAGAAACGCTAAATGTATGGGTCTGCAACACACAACCGCGCAACCGGGATAGCCCTACTGCAAGCAAACAAAGAAAAACTTGCGAAACTTGAATAGTTTATAGTCATTGTTATAGTTTATAGTCATTGTTATAGTTTATGGTCATTGTCATAGTTTATGGTCATTGTCATAGTTTATGGTCATTGTCATAGTTTATGGTCATTGTCAAAAAAAATGTACCTTTGCCGTCCCTTTTTCGAAGTAGAATAACAAAAACGTTAAATAGTATGAACCCCTTATTTGAACCCCAAGTTTATCAGAACAGAAGAGAGAAATTGACGGCGACCGTCAAGAGCGGCATTGCCGTGTTTTTGGGCAACCACGAAGCCCCGATGAACTATCCCGACAACACCTATAACTTCCGTCAGGACAGCGATTTCCTCTATTTCTTTGGACTTTCCATCGCCGACATTGCCGCCGTCATCGACTTCGATGCGCACCAGTCCATCATTTTCGGCAATGATTTCACCATTGACGACATCATCTGGATGGGCGACCAGCCGACGATTGCCTCTTTGGCCGAAAAAGTGGGCGTGACGGAGACCCGCCCGTTCGCGCAACTGGCTGAATTTATCCATCAGGCGCAGGCGCAGGGCCGCAAGGTCCATTTCACCCCGCAATATCGCGGAGACAACCAAATCCTGATGGCAAACCTCACCGGCGTGGACGTCAACCACATTCGCGAGGCGGCTTCGTTGGACCTTATCATGGGCATCGTGAACCTCCGTTCCGCGAAAGAGCAGTGCGAAATCGACGAGATGGACAAGGCCTGTGAAATCGGTGTGAAGATGCACACCGCCGTGATGCGCCGCTGTGTGGAAGGCGAATCCGAACGCGAGCTGGCCGGTCTGGCCGAGGGCATCGCCCTGTCGTTCGGCAACGGCATCTCCTTCCCGGTCATCCTCTCCCAGCACGGCGAGACGCTGCACAACCACCTGCACAACGGCACGCTGAAGGCCGGTAACATGCTGCTGATGGATGCCGGCGCGGAAGGTTTGATGAACTATTGCTCCGACTACACGCGCACCATGCCCGTGAACGGTAAGTTCACCCAAAAACAGCAGGAAATCTACGAAATCGTGCTGAAAGCCAACCTGGATGCCATCAATGCGGCACACCCGGGCCTATACAACAAAGAGCTGCACCGTCTTTCCTGCGAAGTTATCGCTCAGGGACTGAAGGATCTGGGACTGATGAAGGGCGATGTGAAAGAGGCTGTGGAATTAGGTGCGCACGCCCTGTTCATGGTACACGGTCTGGGTCACCAAATCGGTCTCGATGTGCACGATATGGAAGGCTTGGGCCAGATTTATGTCGGCTATGACGACACCGTTCGCCCGAGCAGCATCTTCGGGTGGGCATCGCTGCGCATGGCCCGCGAGCTGAAACCGGGTTTCGTGGTCTCCATCGAGCCGGGCATCTATTTCATCCCGCATTTGATCGACATCTGGAAGAAAGAACGCAAGTTCGAACAGTTCATCAACTACGATGTGGTGGAGAAATACCGCGACTTCGGCGGCATCCGCATCGAGGACGACCTGCTGATCACCGAGACCGGTCACCGCGTGCTCGGTCCGCACCTGCCCAAAGGTGTGAATGAGCTAGCCGCAATCATCGGGAAGTAACTCTCCCGCCATGACATTCAGGCTCCGCGTTCATCTGCGGAGCCTTTTTTATAAATGTCGTTTTACCGTGTTACCCACAAATCGTAGAAATTTCTTACTTTTGCCGTCAGAATAAATCAACAATAAGTATATGCAAACGAACCCGATACACGTCGTTCACACGCAAGCCGGCACATTCCGTGGATTTGTGGCAGACGGATGCCGGCAGTTTCTCGGCATTCGCTACGCCACCTCTGAACGGTATGCTCCGCCCGTGTCCTACTCCTACGGGAACGAGACGCACGATTGCAGCACCCCTGCCCCGTTCCCGGTTCAGCTCACCTCCGTTATAGAACTGAAACTCACGGGGATACACTACGAGGATTTGCCGCAAGAGGAAAGTTGCCAGTACCTCTCCATCGCTGTTCCCGAGGACGCCACATCGGATAGCCGGTTGCCGGTTATGGTCTGGTACTACGGGGGCTCTTACCGCAATGGCGGCTGCGACAACGAATTTTACGACCGCACGGTACTCGCAAACGAGAACGGGGTCATCGTGGTGGGAATCAACTACCGTCTCTCGCTCCTGGGATTCGTCAAGAACCGCGAAGGAGGCTTTGCCAACAACGGATTGTTGGACGCTGTCGAGGGTCTGCGGTGGGTGAACGCCAACATTGCGGCATTTGGAGGCGACCCGGCCAACATCACCATTTTCGGCGAATCGGCCGGCGGCGACTTGGTGCGCTGCATCATGCTCTCCGAAGGCACCGACGGACTTTACCGCCGCGCCATCATCCAAAGCGACCCGATGGGCACGCTGACGAACCGCGAGGAAATGGAGCGCAAGATCTTGGACGAGCTCAACGAACTTCCATTAGACGCACCCGTGGAACGGATTCTCGAAACGCAGAGGTCCATCACGAGCCATGTCACCGAACGTAGCTTGGCCAAACACATGATTTTCGCGCCGCATTCGGGCATCTATCCTTTGCCAACCCAAGACAACGAGGAGAAACGTTGGCGCGAGGTCGCCCCGAAGCACGACCTCATCATCGGAACGAACGCCCGTGAGGCGGCCACCTACATCGGCGGCAACAAGCCGGCGAGCATTCTGGACCGCTTTTTCTTGACACGCTGGTTGATCGAGCTGGTTTTGCACAACAAGACCATGGCTATCTTCACCACTCCGACCCAGAAATTTGCAAAGCTTTATGCCGATTGTGGCGGAAAAGTCTATCTCTATTCGTTTTTTTGGCGCAAAGACGAACATGTAATCGGGGCCGGGCACATTACGGAGCTTGCGCTGCTGTTCGGCGGGAAGGGTGTGGAAGGCACGCTGATGGCGCAAGGGCTTTCCGGACGCGATTTTCTCGAATGCGGCAAGCCCCTGCGCCGGATATGGACAGACTTCGCCAAGTGTGGACAATTATCCACCGCGAAGGTCAACGGAATGATTGAACTTACAGAAGTAACAGGACAATAACACAATAAGAGTACTTTTGCCGTTGCTATGGCTTCGTTAGGACAACTTTTTTGGTCTTTTTTCAAAATCGGGACATTCACCCTCGGAGGCGGTTATGCCATGATTCCGCTGATGGAGAAGGAGGTGGTTGACCGTCACCGTTGGCTGACCAGCGAGGAATTCGTGGACATCATCGCCTTGTCGCAGACCATGCCCGGCATCTTTGCCGCGAACATGGCCACGCACGTGGGCTGGCGGCTCCGGGGAATCCCCGGGGCGGTCGCTTCGTTAGTCGGCAACATCCTGGTGCCCATTCTCATCATTGTCGCATTGGCAGCAGGCCTGCACTACCTGCAAGGCAACGCTGTGGTGGAAGCGGTCTTTAAGGGGATTCGCCCTGTGGTGGTCGCGCTCATCGCCGCACCGGTGTTCCGCATGGCCAAAACCGTGAACATCTCCCGCTACAATTTCTGGATTCCCGTCGTGGCGGCCCTGCTCATCTGGTTGCTCGGCGTATCCCCGATTTGGGTCATCCTGATGGCGGGCATTGGCGGCTTTGTCTATGGTAAATATCTGGAAAAGAAGGGGGTGCAATCATGATTTTTTGGAAACTTTTCTATACGTTCTGCAAAATCGGCATTTTCAACTTCGGCGGCGGCTATGCCATGATTGCCCTTATCCAGAACGAAATGGTGGAGAAACAGGGCTGGATGACGGCGGCGGAGTTCACCGACATCGTGGCCACGAGCCAGGTCACCCCGGGTCCGATCGGCATCAACGTGGCCACCTACGCGGGCTACACGGCCGTCCTCAATGCGGGCTACGACCCGGTTTGGGGCGTGGCAGGTGCCTTTTTGGCTTCATTCTCCGTTGTCTTGCTGCCCTTTGTGCTGATGCTGGCCATCAGCCAATATCTGCTCAAGCACAAGGGCAATACGGTGGTGGTGTCCATCATGTCGGTGCTGAAGTTGGCAGTGGTGGGCTTGATTGCCGCCGCCGCCATTGTGCTGGTCAATGCCGAAACATTCGGTTCATACGCTGCGAACCCGTTGCAACTGTTCCTCAGCATCGGCCTGTTCGCCGCAGCCTTCTTCGCTTCGCTGAAGTGGAAAACCAGCCCGATTCTGCTGATTGTGCTGGCGGGAGCGATTGGCTTCGTGGTGTACTATTTATTATAAAGGTACAACGAGACAAAATCGGATTTAAAAAAGCGGCATGACATATCGAAAAATATGTACCTTTGCCGCCTTGAGTATTTTATGAAAAACAAACGATTTCTATATGGAGTGGCGCGCTTCCGGCGATTTGTCCGGAAGCATTTCACAGACAAGACCACCGTGCTGACCTTGAGCGTGGTAATCGGGCTTCTCGGCGCGGCGGCGGCCGTCATCATCAAGAACCTTCTGCATTTCACCACACGACTTCTCAGCGAGGCATTCCCCGTAGCAGACATCAATTACCTCTACCTGATTTTCCCGCCAATAGGCATTTTCCTCACCTTGCTGTTCGTGCGGCGCGTGGTGCGCGACAACCTCAGCCACGGCGTGAGCATCGTGCTGAAGTCCATCTGCAAGAGCGACGGCATGTTGAGGCTCCACAACGTCTATTCATCCATGGTGGCAAGCGCAGTCACCGTGGGGTTCGGCGGCTCCGTGGGATTGGAGGCTCCGATTGTGCTCACCGGCAGCGCCATTGGCTCCAACGTGGCGCGATTCTTCAAGCTCAACACGAAACAGACCACGCTGCTGCTGGCCTGCGGCTCCACAGCGGCAATGGCCGCCATCTTCAAGGCACCCATCGCCGCGCTGGTTTTCACTTTCGAGGTGCTCATGCTCGACTTAACCGGCAGCGCCATCCTACCGCTGTTGCTCTCCGCCGCCACTGGCACCGTGATGTCCGTCCTCTTCCTCGGCCACGACGTGATGTTCACTATCGGCGCGACCCAGGGCTTTTCCGTGGCGAACATTCCTTTCTATATTATATTAGGCACCCTCTGCGGTTTCATCTCCGTCTATTTCCTGCGCACCTCGCGCTGGATCGAAAAACAGATGCGCAAAATCAAGAAAGTGTATGTTCGTGCGTTAATCGGGTCGCTCGCCCTCTGCCTGCTTATCTACCTCTTCCCAGCCTTCTACGGCGAAGGCTACAACAACGTCAACGACCTGCTGCACGGCGACTGGGTGTCTGTCTTCAACAACTCGCCGCTGTTCGGGCTGATGGGGCACGAAGGCATCCTGGTGGTGGCCGTCATCGGCATCATCCTGCTGAAGGTCTTCGCCACCACATTCACCACCACGGCCGGCGGCGTGGGCGGCGTATTCGCCCCCACCCTCTTCATCGGCGCGTTCACCGGCTTCTTAGTCGCGCATGTGGCCCAAGTCTTTCTCCATGTGGACCTCCCCTACGTCAACTTCATCCTTGCCGGCATGGCCGGCGTGATGACCGGCGTGATGCAGGCCCCCCTCACCGCCATGTTCCTCATCGCCGAATCCTCCACCGGCTACACCCTGCTCATCCCCCTGATGGTCACCGCCGCCTGCTCCTACCTCTGCGTCAACCCCTTTGAGAAATACTCCGTCTATACGCAACCCCTTGCCGAGAAGGACAATCTCCGCACCCACAACAAAGACAAATACGCCCTGCGCAAACTGCCCTGGCACCAAACCATCGACACCAACATCCTCACCATCCCCGTGCACAGCACCTTGCGCACCTATACCGATGTCATCGCCCATTGCAAACGCAACCTTTTCGTGGTCATCGACGAGAACAACCTCTTCTCCGGCCTCTTGGTGATGGACGACCACCGCGACATCATCTTCAAACAGGAACTGTACGACAAAATCCACGTGGAGGATCTGATGATTGAACCCGACGAATTCATTTACGATGATGACACGGCGGCCGTGGTGCTGGAAAAGCTCAAACGCACCGGCAACTTCAACATGCCCGTCATCACCCGCGACCGAAAATACATCGGATTCGTTTCAAAAGCCAAATTTTTATCTGAATATCAGATATTTATAGCAGACAACTCAGAAGATTAGATGGAGAGCATTAGAAAAATGATTATCTTTGCGGCCTTGATTTCAGCATTGCCCGCAATCAAATAATGACGAATTTATTCACTAAAATACATTGTAAAATTATGAAATCCATTCAAGAGCATAACTTCAGCGGCGAAAAGGCCCTGATCCGCGTTGACTACAACGTACCGTTGGACGAGCAGTTCAACGTGACCGACACGACCCGCATTGTGCGCACCAAGGAGACCATCGGCAAGATTCTGGACGACGGCGGCTCAGCCATCCTGATCTCCCACCTCGGCCGCCCGAAAGGCGAAGCGAAGGACGAGTTCTCCCTGCGCCACATCGTGAAGACGGTGTCCGAAATCCTAGGCCGCGAAGTCGTTTTCGGCGGTGACGTGCTGAGCGCCGAGGCCGAAGCCCTCTGCCAAAGCCTGAAACCCGGCAGCATCGTGTTGATGGAGAACCTGCGCTTTCACAAAGAAGAGGAGAAGGGCGATGTCGATTTTGCCAAGTCCATCGCGCGTTTGGGCGATGTCTATGTGAACGATGCCTTCGGCACGGCACACCGCGAGCACGCCTCCACGGCCACCGTGGCCCGCTGCTTCCCCGGAAAGGCCTTCGCCGGCTATCTGCTCTACAACGAGGTGATGAACCTCGAAAAAACCCTCAACGGCCAAGAGCGTCCCTTCACGGCCATTATCGGCGGCTCGAAAGTCTCCACCAAAATCAACATTCTCAAAAATCTCATCCCAAAAGTCGATAACCTCGTGGTGGGCGGCGGACTGAGCTACACCTTCCTGAAGGCTATGGGCTTCACCATCGGCAATTCGCTCTATGAACCCGATATGCTACCCGTGGCACAGGAAATCCTCGACCAAGTGAAAGCTTCCGGCGTGAACTTCGTCTGCCGTGTCGATAGCGTCTGCGCCGACAAATTCAGCAACGACGCCAACATCCTGGTGACCGAGGACAACAACATCCCCGACAACTGGGAAGCGCTGGACATCGGTCCGAAGAGCCGCGTGAACATCGCGAAAGTCATCAAGGATTCCAAGACGATTCTGTGGAACGGCCCCGTGGGCGTGTTCGAGTTGGAGAAGTTCAGCGAAGGCACCCGTGCTGTGGCGCTGAGCGTGGCAGCCACCACACTGGCCGGAGCCTACTCCATCGTGGGCGGCGGCGATTCCATCGCGGCCGTCAACAAATACAACCTCGGCGACTACATCTCCTACATCAGCACCGGCGGCGGCGCCATGCTGGAATACCTTGAAGGTAAAGAGTTACCCGGCGTAAAGGCTCTTAACGAAAATTAATGCCCGTTTTGCAGGGACGCATGGCCGTGCGTCCCTGCAGACGGTAATGTGCAATAACATACCAACAAAATATCAACATGCTGAATAACAATTATTATTGTATCATCATGGCCGGCGGCGTGGGCGCGCGCTTCTGGCCCATGAGCAACAGCACCACGCCCAAGCAGTTCATCGACATTCTGGGAGACGGGGAGACCCTGATTCAGAAAACGTTCAGACGTTTCACCAAAATCTGCCCGAAAGAGAACATCTACATTGTCACCAACAAGGCCTACCACGACATTACGAAGGAACAGCTGCCCGACCTCGCAGAGGAGCAAATCATGCTGGAACCCTACCGCCGGAACACTGCCCCATGCATCGCCTACGCCAACTACAAAATCAAGGCCAAGAACCCGAACGCCGTCATCGTAGTGGCCCCTTCCGACCACTATATCGAAAAAGAGGACGTGTTCGTGGATGTCATCAACAAAGGCCTCGACGCCGTTGCCGAAAATCCCTGCCTGCTGACCATCGGCATCCGACCAACCTATCCCAACACAGGTTATGGCTATATCCAATACAATGAAGACGAGGGATTTATGGGCAATCCGTCCATCTATGCCGTCAAAACCTTCACCGAAAAGCCGGAATTGGAAATGGCCAAGAGTTTCCTCGAAAGCGGCGACTTCCTTTGGAATGCCGGCATCTTCATGTGGTCGCTGACCTCCATTGAAAAGGCGTTCGAGGCGTTCCTGCCCGACATCAACGACCTCTTCAAGCAGGGCGAAGGATTGTACAACACCCCGAAAGAAGAGGAGTTTATCGACCGTATCTACCAAATCTGCCGCAAAATCTCCATTGACTACGGTGTGATGGAAAAAGCCGACAACGTGAAGGTCTATGCCGCCGACTTCGGCTGGTCCGACCTCGGCACGTGGAGTTCCCTCTACGAACTGCGCAAGAAGGACAACAACCTCAATTCCGTGGTCGGAAATCACGTAAAGATGTATGATTCAGAGAAATGCATCGTCCATGTGCCACGCAACAAAGTGGTGGTCATCCAAGGATTGGAAGACTACGTTGTGGTGGAAAACAACGACATGCTGCTCATCTGCAAAAAATCAGAAGAACAGCAGGTCCGCCAATACGTCACCGACATCCAGGTCGATTTCGGGAAAGAATTTGTATAAAAAGGAGGGTGTGTCAAAAGTGGCGCGCCCTCTTTTTTTTTGCAAAAAAGCCCTAACAT
>CAMVBK010000009.1:0-78442 GCA_947165685.1 uncultured Bacteroidales bacterium
AAAAAAGCAATCACCAATAAGAGACAAACGGTCAACCTTATTTAGGCATTGACAATTTAGAGCTTAGAACTTAGAATTTAGAACTTAGAACTTAGAACTTAGAGTTTAGAACTTAGAGCTTAGGATTTAGAAATTAGAAATTATGAATACAATATTCAATATGGGCTTAATGCCTCGCGTAGGTCGCTCTTTGGTGGGGCGCTTCACGTTCTTGAGAGCGACGGTCATTCTCTTTTGCGCCATCGCGAGCGTGGTGCCGGCCAGTGCGCAGATGTACAACTACATGGGTAACCATGTCATCCTGAATATGGAGGGGAACTTCTCCCCGGCATGGTTCAATCCGAACCCGGTGAGTTCCTCGTGGAACGTTCCGGATGCGGCGAAGCGTTATCTTGGGGTCAACTACTTCCTGTCGCCGAGCGTGGAGGTTTTGGTCTGGAAGAAGGGGACGGTGGGAGCCGGCTACAACTTCTACAAGTCGCCGTTCAAGGGCACCGACTATCGGGTGCGGCTCTCCGACGGCCACTCCGGCTACTATTATGGTGACGACTTCATATACTCCTACACGGTCCCCGAGCTGACCGGCGAAATTACCGCACATGGCTTCAATCTTTATTACAAGCAATATATCAGCTCGGACGGTTTCGCCCCGCTTGGACATTACGTCAAGGTTGTGTTCGACGGGCTGTTCTACCGTTACAGTATGCCGCAGCCCGAAGGGATTATGCTCGCGGGCACGCAGACGCTGGCCGATTTCGAGCCGGTGTTCAACAACAAAGGGGCGATGTTCGGTCTCCGGGCCGAGTACGGCTACGACCTCATCCTCTTCGACCGGCTCAAGCTCAGTCTCGGGGCAAGCCTCGGCACCACGTTCGGCGGCTACAAGGCTCCTGGTGCGCAAATCAAGGACGAGCTGACGTTCAGCAACAGCAAACCCGAGCTCAACTTCGACAACTGGGCTCGCGGTCGCATCCTCGGTGCCTACTGGTTCGGGCTGAAGCTCGGCATCGGGGTCATCGTCTTCTGACGAAAAAAAGCGGAGCCGCCACAGATATGGCAGCTCCGCCCAAAATCGTCTGTTCAACTCTCAGTTCTCAGCTCTCAACTCTCAGTTCTCAATTACCGCCCTAACATCCGCCTCGATCACGTCCATTTTCGCGGTCGGTTCGTAGCGTTTCACCACTTTTCCCTTCTTGTTGACTAAGAACTTGGTGAAATTCCACTTGATATCTGGGTTTTTGTCGTATTTGGGGTCGTTTTTCCGCATCATGTCGTCGAGGAGCTTGCCGAGGCGGTCGTTGAGATCGAAGCCGGCGAAGCCCTTCTTGGCTTTGAGATAGACGAAGAGTGGAGCGGCGTTCGGGCCGTTCACGTCGATTTTCTCGAAGAGCGGGAACTGGGTGTGGAACTCGGCGGTACAGAAAGCCTGGATTTCGTCCATCGTGCCGGGGGCCTGGCCGCCGAACTGGTTGCACGGGAAGTCCAGCACCTCGAAGCCCTGTGCCCGGTATTTTTCGTAAAGGGCTTCTAAATCAGCGTATTGTGGGGTAAAACCGCACTCGGTGGCAGTGTTCACGATGAGGAGCACCTTGCCCTTGTATTGCGACAGGGACACCTCCTTGCCTTGCGCGTCCTTGACCTTGAAGTCGTGTACGGATTTTTGTCCGAATGTTGTAACCATCTGAGCCACAACCAATAAAAAGATTATTGTCTTTTTCATATCGTTATTGTTTAGGGCGGCAAAAATAATGAAAAATTGCAAATGCGGCAGACATCGGCAAAAAGTGTATCTTTGCCCGCTTAAAAATTGAAAGGGATGAACATCTACAAGGCTGATTTGCACACGCACACCCTGCTCTCGCCATGCGGGGATCTGGACATGACGCCGGACAACATCATCGCGCTCGCCTTGGAGCGCGGGTTGGATGTGATCGCCATCACCGACCACAACGCCACGCGCCACTGCCGGCTGGCCGAGCACTATTCGCACAATCGCGACATCTTCGTGCTCTGCGGCGCGGAGGTGACCACCAAGGAGGAGGCCCATTGTCTGGCCTACTTCGGCGACCACGACTCGTTGGACAAGTTCCAGTCCTACCTCGACGAGCATCTGCCCGACATTCCCAACGACCCTGAATTTTTCGGCGACCAGGTGCAAATCGACGAGGAGATGAACATCGTCTATGAGGAGCCGAAACTGCTGACCTCCGCCATCGACCAGACCGTCAACCAAATCGCCGACAAGGTGCACGAACTTGGCGGATTGTTTGTGCCGGCGCACATCGACAAGCAGAAGAACAGCCTCATCGGACAGTTGGGTTTCATCCCGTTCGACCTCGACTACGATGCGGTGGAAATCTCGAAGAACGGAGACAAAGAAGAACTCTTGAAAGTCCACAAATATCTGAAAAACAAGACGTTCACCCGAAGTTCCGACGCTCATTTCCCCGACATCATCGCCACCGCCCCCTGCTACCTGAAGATGGAGACCCGCAGCTTCGATGAAATCCGAAAAGCCCTCCACGGCGAAGACGGCCGCGAAGTCCTGCTGTCGATTTAGAACTGTTGGCTGTTGGCTGTTGGCTGTTGGCTGTTGGCTTTGAACTGTGAACCTGAAACTTGAAACTTGAAACCTGAAACCTGAAACCTTGAACTTTGAACTTTGAACTTTAAACTTTAAACCACATACAATGACCGTAAAAGAATTAGTAGAGAAAATGAACCTCACCGTTTTTTGTGGAGAGGACAATATGGACACGGAGATCAAGGGCGGATATGTTTCCGACCTGCTGAGCGATGTCATGGGATTTGCGCAGGAGGGCCACGTGTGGGTGACCTTGCAGACCCACAAGAACGTGATCGCCATCGCATCCTTGAAGGAGTTGGCGTGCGTCATCCTCGTGAAGGGCAACAAGCCTGACGACGACATGCTGGAGCAGGCCAAGGAGGAGGACATCCCTGTCTTGGGCACCACTGAACAAACCTTCGAGGTGGCCGGGCAAATCTACAAATACTTAAATGCTTAAGTATGAAGGATTTGTCGATGCACATCATGGATATTCTGCAGAATTCCACACGTGCAAAAGCGAAAAACATCACCCTTGAGGTTTTGGAGAATCACGACGCGGACACGCTGACGCTGATCTTCAAGGACGACGGCTGCGGCATGAGCGCGGAGACGGTGGAGAAGGTTGTCAACCCCTTTTTCACCACGCGCACCACGCGCAAGGTCGGCCTTGGGCTTCCTTTGCTGAAGCAGAACTCCGAGATGACTGGCGGGTCGATGAAAATTGACAGCGAGCTGGGCGTGGGCACGATCGTCACCGCCGTGTTCGGGCTCACCCACCTCGACCGTCCGCCGATGGGCGACTTGGCCGGCACTATGGTGCTCACCATCGCCGCCCATCCGGAAATACACTTCGTCTTCCACTTCCAACGCACCCAGGGCGGCGAGCAGACCACCGACTACGTGCTCGACACCGACGAGCTGTACGAAGCCTTAGACGGCGTGTCGCTGCAGGAGCCCGAAGTGATGTCCTACATCAAGGAGATGGTGGAGGAGAACATCCGCTAAAAAAGGAATATCCTTCCTTAAACAGCCTCGGAGAGGCAAAACGCACGAAAGTGCAATTAACCCCACACAAGCGGAGCGCAGTGTGGGGGACACCCCGGGCGCAGGCAAAGCGCAGTGTGGGGAACATCAACAAGTAACTAAACATATCGAAATATGCCTGAAATGTCAACCAAGTTCGTCCCGAAACACAAGGGCGACAAGACCCCGAACCCCAAGCTTCTCAAGCTGGTTCGCCATATCACCGACCGTATCCCCGGCAAGATCAAGATGGATACCGACGCCCCCGAGTACTGGGGTCTCGCCTGCATCTTCGAGGACGAGATGGATGCCGTCACCCGCGAGGCCGCGTTAGACCTGATGCTCGACATGCTGCCCGGAAACCCCTTCAAGGTGCGCAAGCACTGGACCAACGCGCAGCTCCACGAGCTGAACCGCCAAAAACGCTACACTCCCGATGACAAGTCCTTCGACGACCTGTTGGATCTCATGGCCCGCATGGGGGTCATGGAGTACGACTATGGCGACAAATATACCAAAGACGGCCCTATTCCCGGCACCACCTACGAGCGGAAAGACCGCGTGTATTGGGTGCCCATGTTCGTGCCCGGCAGTGCCGAATACACCAACATGAACGAGGAACTCATGAAGAAACACCCCGAGTTGGGCATGTTCTTCGAGCGCATGACGTTCCTGCCGTTGGAAAAAATCACCCCGATGGTGCCCATGGGCGGCTCCGGCATCGGCATGCACGTGATTCCGGTCGAGAAAGCCATCTCCATGGAGAATCAGTCCATTGATATAGAGCATATTTCCTATTGGCTCAAACGCTACGAAGGCCATCTGGCCGTGGGCATCTGCTCCTGCCGTATCGGCCGCAAGGGATTGGACGAGGGCTGCGCCGATGACTACCACGACTGGTGCATCGGTGTGGGCGACATGGCGGAATATCTGGCTGAAACAGGTCGCGGCCACTACATCACCTACGAGGAGTGCATGGCCATCCTGAAAAAAGCTGAGGACCATGGTTTTGTGCACCAAATCACCAATATTGACGGAGAAGGGAAGATTTTCGCGATTTGTAACTGCAACGTCAAGATTTGCAATGCGTTGCGTACTTCCCAGCTGTTCAATACCCCCAACATGAGCCGCAGCGCGTATGTGGCGAAGGTCGATCCGACGAACTGCGTGGCATGCGGACGTTGCGTGGAATATTGTCCCGCCGGCGCCGTGAAGCTCGGTCAGAAGCTTTGCACCAAGCACGGGGAGCAGACGTATCCCAAGCAGGAACTGCCCGATGCGAAGAAGTGGGGACCGCACAAGTGGGATGAGGACTACCGTGACAAGAACCGTATCAACTGCTATCCGACGGGTACGGCACCGTGCAAGACCGCCTGTCCCGCGCACATCGCCGTGCAGGGTTATCTCAAGAAGGCAGCCGAGGGTAAATATACTGAGGCACTGGAACTTATCAAGCGCGAGAACCCGTTCCCGGCGGTATGCGGGCGCGTCTGCAACCGCCGCTGCGAGGATGCCTGCACCCGCGGCACCATCGACCAGCCCATCGCCATCGACGCGGTGAAGCGGTTCATCGCCGAGCAGGACCTCAAAGCCGAGACCCGTTTTGTGCCGGAGGTGAACATCTGCTCCAACGTGAAGGAGTTCTGGGAGGAGAAGATCGCCGTCATCGGCGGCGGCCCGGCTGGACTGAGCTGCGCCTACTACCTCGCCACCATGGGCTACAAACCCACCGTGTTCGAGAAAAACGAGATACCCGGCGGTATGCTGCAATACGGCATCCCGTCCTACAAATTGGACAAGGCGGTGGTGAAGGCCGAAATCGACATCATGCGCGAAATCGGCGTGGACATCCGCACCGGCGTGGAGGTCGGCAAAGACATCACCATACAGCAACTCAGGGAGCAAGGCTACAAGGGCTTCTACGTGGCCATTGGCTGTCAGGGCGGCAAGCTGCCCGGCATTCCCGGCGAGACCATGCCCGGCACCGTCACGGCCATCGATTTCCTGTACAACTGCAATTGCGGCACAAAAGTCAACGGTAAGGTCGTGGTGGTTGGCGGCGGCAACGTGGCCATCGATGCGGCGCGGGTCGCCAAGCGTGGCGGCGCCGCCTCTGTCACCATGCTCTCATTGGAGACCGAAGACATCATGCCCGCCTCGTTGGAGGAGCGTCGCGAGGCCCGCGAGGACGGCGTGGTCATCAACCCCGGCTGGGGCCCGAAAGAGGTGCTGGGCACCGACAAGGTCACGGGCATCGTCTTCAAGAAATGCACCAGCGTCTATGACGAACAGCATAAGTTTAATCCGCAATACAATGAAAACGAGACGATTACACTGGATGCCGATATGGTGGTCTTCGCCATCGGACAGACGGTCATTCTCAACGACTTGCTTAAAGATACGAAGGTGGAGTTCTTCAGAGGGGTCTATCCCGTGGCCGACAAACTGACCTATCAGACCGCCGAGGAGGACATCTTCGTGGGCGGCGACTGCTACTCAGGCCCGAAGTTTGCCATCGATGCCATCGCTGCCGGCAAGGAGGCTGCCGAGTCGCTGCACCGCTTCGTGCAGCACGGCCATCTCACCATCGGGCGCAACCGCCGCGATTTCATCGAACTTGACAAGGACGACATCCGCGTGGAGAGCTACGACAACTCCTCCCGTCAGGTGGAGGGCGTGGCCGAGCAGACGGACAAGTTCCGCGAATACCACCAGACGCTCACCGAGGAGCAGGTGCGCATCGAGACGGCGCGTTGTCTGAGCTGTGGCGCGTCAGTGGTCGATGAGAACCGCTGCATCGGTTGCGGTATCTGCACCACCAAGTGCGCCTTCGATGCCATCCACCTCTTCCGCGACAATCCCGAGGCCAGCGTCATGCGCACCTCCGAGAACAAGTTCGACGGCATCCTCCCGTATATGCTGAAACGTGCCGCGAAAATTGTGCTTAAGAAGGGATAGGCTTATGCACGAGTTGGGGATTGTCTTCTACATCATCCGGGATGTCAAAAAGGTGGCGGAGGAGAACCACGTGGAGCGGGTCTCCGCAGTGGTCATGGACATCGGGGAGGTTTCCACGGTGGTGCCGCACCTGCTTGACGACTGCTGGCGCTGGGCTGCCGACAAAGAGGATTTGCTGCGCGACTGTGTGTTGGAAATCAATACTATCCCGGCTGTGACTTGGTGCGATGACTGCAAGCAGGAGTACGAAACGGTGAAACATGGGAGAACGTGTCCCCATTGTCACAGCGAAAACACATGGTTGCTTCGTGGAAACGAAGTGGAAATCAGGGAATTGGTTGTCGATAAGTAGTCGGTTCCTCTTGATGGGCCTCGGAGTGACAAGGCACACGCAGCGCAAGTAACCCCGTACCACAGTTTGCATGTGGAGTGGATGCCAGACGGGGATGCGGCTGGCCGTCAGCTTCAAATTGTGTTAGAGCTTGGAGCTTAGAACTAAGAGCTAAGAGTTTAGAGCTTTGAACTTGGAAACGAGGTCGAAGCTCTTTATTTTTCTGCGTATTTCTGCGCGTTGGCTTCGTCTCCTTTGTCCGTGTACATGTAGTAGAGGTTTTTCTTGATGTTGTCGTTGTCGGGGGAGAGTTCGAGTGCGTGCAGCAGGCAGCGTTCGGCGTTGTCGAAGTCGCGTTTGATGGCGTAGCATATCCCCATGTTCTCCCATGCGCTGGCGAAGTCGGGCTGTTCGGCGACAATCTCCTCGAAGATTTTGACGGCCTCGTCCAAACGGCCGTAGCCGCGCCCTAACACATTGCCTTTCACGTTTTTGGCCACGAGGTTGCTGGGATCTTTATCCAAAATCTTGTTGACCTCCCGCCAGGCATCGTCCACTTTGCCTTCGTCTAAAAGCTTGTTCACGGGGTCGAGCTCGTGCGCCTTTTGGGATTGCGTGGACATGGTCAGCAGGTTTTTCGCCTGTGGGTTCTCGGGGTCAATAAGCGTGGCGTTGCGAGCGGCCTGGAACGCCAGGTCGGGGTTCTCGTCCAAATAGGCCAGCTCGCTGAGCAGCAGGTAGGCATTCAGCGCGTGGTCGTCCAGCTGCAGGGCTTTTTCCAGATGTTTGTAGGCATTCCGTCTGTCGCGGTCCTTGTGGTTCTTCTTCCAAAGTTGCAGGTAGCTTCCGCCTGCCGAGATGTTGCATTTGATGCTGTTCTCGGAGGTTTTCACGTCGGTCAGGAAGAGCGTGAAGTCATCCCTCCAGGTGAAGTTCCGCGTGAAGGTCTTGACACCAAACAGCAGGCAGACGACCCCTGTGATGCCGACGGCCGTTTTCTGCAGCGCCGGCACGGAGGCGGTGGCAAGCCGGTAGAGCCACCATCCGACGATTAGGGTGAAACCGATGGACGGCATGAAGACGAACCGCTCGTTCATGAAGGTGCCCACGTTGAAGAGCAGGTTGGAGACAATCGAGAAGGTGATGATGAAGTATAGGATGCCGAAGGCGGGGACGGTCTTCTTGCGGAGTTTCCAGACGCTGTAGCCCACAAGGGCGATGCAGCCGACCAGAATCAGCCACACGAGCGGGTTACTGAAGTCGGTGATGGCAATTTGGTGCGGGTAGTAGTCGTGAGTGAGCGGATGGGGAATGAAGAGCAGCTTGAGGTAGATGCCCCAGGTGAGTAGCACAGTGGCGATTTGCTGCGCCCGCGTGGAATGGACGTAAGGGTTGTTAAGGATGTTGCCGGTAAGGTCGGGCTGCATCATGTTGCCCAACACCTTGTAGCGCACCCAAATGAAAAATACACTGCCTAAAACAATGGGAATCAGCGTGATAAGATAGTCGATGGGACGTTTTTTCTCGCTTGGGAGGAAGAACAGCGCCATCGGCACCACGGCAAGGAATGTGATGGCGTTCTCCTTGGAGAAAATGCCGAAGGTGAAAGTCAGAAGACTGATAACCAACCAGAACCATTTCCGTGTATCGACATATTTGAGGGAGCACCAGAGGGCGGCGAAGGCGCCGAGCATGGCGAAAATCTCGTCGCGCCCCTTCACGTTGGCCACCACTTCGGTGTGGATCGGATGCACGACGAAGAGCAGCACCGCGAGGAACGGCAGCGACTGGAACCACCTCTTGCCCTCGTGCTGCGGGAAAATCCGCGACAGCGTCTCATTGATCAGCAGGCAGAGCAGGATGAAGTAGAGCAGGTTCATCAGATGGTTGACGAAGGGCAGGGGAGTGTCGTAGAAGTAGTCCTCATGCGCGGCATTGTGCAGGTTGTAGTAGTCGTCGAGGTCGCCGATTCGCTCTTTGATGTTCTTGCCAAACAATTGGCATTCAATCATGAACGTCAGTTGCGACATCGGTCTGTATCGTCCTCCGGCCACAATGGAGTGGTCGCTGCCGAAATAGCCGGTGAAGGTGTCTTCGGTGAAGATGGCCTTCATGGAGTCCCACCCACCCTTGAGGGTGTATTTGCTCTCAAGGATGACCATGCGGTCGTCGAGGGCATAGTGCAGGGTGAGGGTGTTGGCATAGCACAGAAGTGCCAGTACGGAGATGATGATGCGGTGGATTTTCTTCATGACGGATTATGTGAAGGGTTGGTGGGTTTGGTGGGTTAGTGGGTTAGTGGGTTAGTGGTTTAGAAGTTTAGTAGTTTAGAAGTTTAGAAGTTTAGTGGTTTAATGGTTATTAGTCACTTGTCACTTGTCATTAGTCACTTGTCACTTGTCATTAGTCATTAGTCATTAGTCACTTGTCATTAGTCATTAGTCACTCGTCACTCGTCGTAGCCTTAACCCTTAAAGGATGGCTTGGCGGATGCGGACGAGTTTGGAGAGTAGCGGTCGCAGTTGGTCGAGTGGGAGCATGTTGGCGCCGTCGGAGAGGGCCTTGGCCGGTTCGGGGTGCGTCTCCATGAAGAGCCCGTCGAAGCCGACGGCCACACCGGCCTTGGCGATGGTCTCGATGAGATCGGGGCGGCCGCCGGTGACCCCGGAAGGCTGGTTGGGTTGTTGCAGCGAGTGTGTGCAGTCGAGCACGGCGGGGCATCCGAACGACTGCAGGGCCTTCACGCCGCGGAAATCGACCACAAGGTCTTGGTATCCGAAAGTGGTGCCGCGTTCGGTGAGCATCACGCGGGGGTTGCCTGCCTCGCGCACCTTCTCCACGGCGTTGCCCATCGCCTCGGGCGACATGAACTGCCCCTTCTTGATGTTGATGACCTTGCCGGTTTTCGCCGCCGCGACTAACAGCTCCGTCTGCCGGCAGAGGAACGCGGGAATTTGCAGGATGTCGGCTACCTGCGCGGCCCATGCGGCCTCCTCGTTCGTGTGGATGTCCGTCACCACGGGCACCTTGAGCTCCTCTCTCACGGCCTTCAGCACGGCAAGGGCCGCCTCGTCGCCGATGCCCGTGAACGAATGCAGCGACGACCGGTTGGCTTTCCGGTAGGAGGCCTTGAAACAGAACGGAATCCCCAAATCTGCGCAAATTCCCTTGATTTCCCGTGCAATACGGAAAGTGATTTCCTCGCCTTCCACCACGCACGGCCCGGCAATGAGGAAGAAACTGTTGCCCTCGCAGGATATGATTCGTTGAAGCACTGTGTCCATATTCGTTTATTTTGGGCGGCAAAGATACGATTTTTTGACTTAGAACTCAGAACTTAGAATCAGAACTTAGAACCTTGAAACCTGAAACCTGAAACCTTTTGAACCTTGAACTTTGAACCTTGAACTTTGAACCTAGTTTAGTGAGTTTAGTAGGTTTAGTAAGTTTAGCTCCCGGAAAAGAAACTCTCAGTTCTTAGCTCTTTGAACCTTGAACCTTGAACTTTGAACCTTGAAACCTGAAACCTGAAACCTGAAACCAAAAAGGGAGACCCTCTCGGATCCCCCTTTGCAATGGTCATAAAGAATTTACGCGAGATTCGCGAAATACGCGGAGATTATCGTTTCACGACAAACGGTTTGGTCACCGTGCCGGCCTCCGTGGTCACGCGCACGAAGTACATGCCGTCGGCCAGGCCGGAAACGTTGACGGAGGTGGTTTCACCCGTCATCGGGACGGTCTGCACCAATTTTCCATACACATCAAACACGTGCAAGTCAGCACTCATTTGTACATTATACATTGTACATTGTACATTGACGAGGTCGTTCGCCGGGTTCGGGAACAACTTCACGCTGTTCTCCAGGTGGTTCTCGATGCCCACGTTGGTGGTGTGTGCGGTGATGATGGGAGACCATTCGCTCTCGTTGCCGCCGCCGCAGTTGGCCTGCACCTGAATCTCGTATTCGGTGTCGCCTTCAAGTTCGGTGATGGTGTAGCTGTTGGTGGTGGAGGTGGCGGAGGTGAGCTGGCCGTTCACGGGCTTGTACTGGATGTTCCAGCTGACCGCGTTCGGATTGGCATCCCAAGTGAGGGTGATGGCGTGGTTCTCGATGTTGGAGGCGGTGAGGCCGGTCGGGGTCACGCACGGTTCGGGCGTGTCGTTAGGCAACGTGGTGAAGGTCAGCTCGTTGCCGTAAACGGTCTGTCCGTTGAAGGTGATGAATGCACGGAAGGTGTAGCCCGTGTTGGCAGTCAGACCGGTGAGGCTGGCCGTGAAGTTGTTGCCCGTGCCCGTGCCGGTCACTTGCGTGTAGGTGCCGCCAGTCGTGGTCTTCCACTCGAAGCCCTTCGCCGTGACGGTCACGTTGTCGGGGTTCGTGATGGTGGCGTTCAGCGTGGCGGTGGTCTGTGTGACGTTCGTGGCGGCATTGGTGGCTACCGTCGGGTTGGTGACGACCGGGCCGCTGCCGTCGGTGGAGACCGTGACGTTGGTCACGATAGCACCGGGCTGAGTGCCTTGTGAGCTGTCGTTGCGCCACAGGAAGACTAATTTGCCTAAGCCGTTGGCATCCGGGTTGGGCATGTTCACACTCACGTGGATGGCATTGCCTTGCGTGAGGTTCAGCGTGAACGGGTTGCTTCCGTAGCCGGTCTGCGACTTATAAGCGGAGAAGTTGAGCGCGTTGGTGGAGTAGGTGTTTCCGGATTGGGAGTTATGTCCTGTTCCGGCGGTGAAAGTCTCTGTGCTCGGAACCAGGAACACTTTGAAGTAGTCAAATGAACTCTCGCCGCCGGCGCGGATATCGAACTCCACGTGCACGGAGTCATCGCTCGGCATGTAGAACAGCTTCTCGGCCATCACCGTGGAACTGCTGCCGATGTTGTAGCCCGCGCTGCTGTTGTCGTTGGTGATGAACAGGGCGCTTTGGCTCTCGCCGCTCGGCGTACCCATCATCCAATGGTTGGCGCAGGTGCCGTTGTTGAGTTCCCAGGCTTGGTCAGTGGTGAAGTCGGTGGTGTAAGGCAGGTTCACGGCCACCATCGTGGTGGTGAAGTTCACGGAAATGCCGGTGGAGAGTCCATCGGGGCCGCAGTCACTGTAGATATAGACCGTGTAGGCCGTGGTGGCGTTCAAGCCAGTGAGTGTGTAGCTCATGGCATTGTTGACGTTCACCGTGGTGCCTGTGCCTTGCGTGAAGCCAGCAGGGCCGTACTCCAGCACATAGTTGGAAGTGGGACCGTTCCAGCTGATGGTCGCACCGTCGCCCGTGATGTCGCTAACCGATGCGCTGGTGGGATGGAAGCAGCTCGGAATCACGTCGAAGGTGAGGTTGTCGAGCAGGTAGGAGACATCAAGGCCGTTCATCGCGCGGAAGGCGATGTAGTGGTCGTTGCCCGTGTAGTTGTTGAGCAGGACCGTGAAGGGCAGCCAGGTGAAGGTCGCGCTGTACGTAATGGTTTCATACGGGGTGAAGGTGGTCGGGTCGTTCGGGTCGCTCATGGTGCCGATCTCGAACGTGCCGGCTGTGCCGTTCAGGTGGATTCGGGTCATACCGTCCACCATCAGGGTGTTCAGCGAGATGCTCGGGTCGAACATCGGGGTGACCGCCATCGTGTAGCAGTTGGGCGTGTAGTGGAAGTCCAAGGAACCGCCGGCGTAGGCATCGTTGGTTGTGACATACACCCAGTGGTTGGAAGGGTCGCTGGCATGGCGGCTCCAGCATTCCACGAAGTTGGAACCGTTCATGGAGGAGTACGTGTTGAAGTCGGCGATGAAGGGCAGGGTGGTGATGGCGCCGCAAGCGGTGGTGAACTGGATGCCCTGGGAGAGCATGGAGCTGTCGCTGCCGCAGTAGCCTCTCACGGCCACCTGGTAGGCGGTGTTCGGGTTGAGGCCGGTCAAGGAAAGGGAGTTGGTCGTAGTGGTCTGGTAGTCCTGCGTGCCGTCGGAACCGAGGATGGTCACGCCGAACAGGTCCGCGCTGCCGGTCCAGGTGAGGTCGGCCGAGTTTTCGGTGATGTTGCTGGCCGCCAGGTCCATAGGAGTGGCACACGTCACCACCGTCAGGCTGACGTTATCGACGGCTGCCGGCGGGTTGGTGCTGCCGGAAGTGTTACGCCAGTGGAAGTAGAGGCGGTAGATGTGGTCGCCGTTGCCCATGCCCGCGAACTGCGTGGCGGAGATCAGCATCTCCTCGTGCTGCCAGGTGTTCTGCTGGGAGAGCCAGTGCGCACCGTTGGTGGGGTAGCCGGGCATGCCGTGGAGATCGTAGTTCACGCCGCCCACAGAGGGAGGATTGCTGCCGGCATTGGCCGTCACCACGGCGGGGTCAAGCCAATAGACGCGCAGGAACTCGTACGTGGCGTTGTTGCCCTGGGCTTTCCAGTCGAAGGAGAGCTTCAGCTCGGTGGTGCCGTCGGGAACCAGGATGTCGCGGAACGCATAGACATGGCTCTCGGTGCCCGAGTAGGTGTTCGACGCGCCGTTGTTGTTGGAGATGTACAAACCGTTCATGCCGCCAGGAGTCGTGTTCACGTCGCTGGTGCCGTCCGTGGGTGCGCCGATGTACCATTTGTTGGTCTGCGTGCCGTTCACGAGGCCCCATTGGATGTTGTCGTTCTCATCCTCGAAGTCGGTGAGGTAGGGAATGGTGGCCGGGACGGTGGGCGTGGTGAAGCTCACGGGAGCCGACAGGTCGGCGGTGTCGCCGTCGGAGCAGATCGTCTGCACCGCCACCGCGTAGGTGGTGTTGAGGTTCAGGGTCGTGAGCGCGAGCGTGGTGTCAAAGACGTCGAAGACCGTGGTGTCGCTCGGACCGTAGAGATAGACCAGATACTCGTCGCCGCTGCCGCTATGCCAGCTCAGGTCGGCGCTGGTGGTCATGATGTTGGAGACTTGCAGGCCGGAGGCCGGGTAGCAGGTCACACAGGAGGCCGTGATGGCAAATCCGGGTCTGACGACAGAACCATCGGAGTGGAATACGAGAGTGATCGGACCGGTGGTGGACATCACGTTCACCGTCTGGTTGGCACCGCCGATTTTCGTTATTTGCGATCCGGTGCCCACACCGTCATAGAAGGTTATATAGTCGTATGAAATGCTCTCCGTGTTCAAGGTGCCGTTGAGAGCCACGACAGCATTGGGGATTTCCGGGTAAATGACCAGGGTGAAGTCGCAGCTGTTGGCGTAGTCTCCGTTCGGGCCGCCGTTGTCATAGAGAATCATGCCGCAAGTGGTGATGGTATCGTGCCCTGTGACATCGAAGATATACTGGCCGGGCGTGGCCGACGCGGGTCCGTTGAAGCTGGAGACATCGTCGCTGCAGATGCTCTGGACGTAGAAGTCGTAGGTCACGGTCGGGGTGAGGTCGGTCACGGTGTAGGGGTTCTCATAGGCCGTGACCACAGTGCCGTTGCCCTGGCCCGGGGTGAAGCCCGCAGGACCGTACTCGATGTTCCATGAGGTGGCGTCGCCCTGCTCGTCCCAGGCCAATGTGGCGGTGGTGTTGCCAAGGTCGGTGACGGCAATGTTCATCGGGTAGTAGCAGACCGGGATGTAGTCGATCGTGAAGTCGTCAACAATCAGGGAAGTGCTGGTGCCTTGGGTCTCCAAGATGGCAATGTACTGGTTGCTGCCGGTGTAGTTCTCCAAGGTGAAGATGATGTTCTCCCAGGTATTGGGGGCGCTCAGGCGGAGCGTGTCATAGAACTCGTAGGTGGTGATGTCGTTCGGGTCGCTCATCGTGCCGATCTCGAACCAGCCCTGGCCGAGGCCGCTGTAGGCCCAGAAGTCGAGCATCAGCGTGTTCAGCGGGATGGAGGCGTCGATCTGCGGGGTGACGGCGATGGTGGAGCAGGAGGGGGTGTAGTGGAAGTCGAGGGAGTAGGAGCCGCTGTGGGTGGCGCTGCCGTAGCAACGCACGACATGGGCGGGATCGGTGGTCAGACGGTTCCAGCAGGTGACGAAGTTGGTGCCATCGACGGAAATCACGTCGTCGAAGTTGTTGAAGTAGGGAAGCTCGGTGAGCGGGCCGCACTGGGTGCGGAAACTGACGGTGACGGAAGCCTGGGAGTCCTCGCCGTCGTCGCAGTGCGACACCACATACATGTCGTACTTGGTGTCGGTGCTCAGACCGTAGAGGTCGGCTTCGGGCGTGCCGGTGACGGAGACCTCAGTGTAGTCCTCGTTGCTGCCGTTCACGCGGTAGAACAGCGACCAGCTGGTGGAGGAACCGTTCTCGGTCCACGACACGGACAGCGACTCGCTGGTGGAGCCGGTCAGCACTAAGTTAGTGGGACGGCCGCAAGTGTAGCCGATGATGGAGATGTTGTCGATAGCGGCAGGCGGTTGCGTGCCCACGGAACCGTCGTTCCTCCACCAGAAAACCAACTTCTTGGAGGTGCCGACCACATTGTTGAGGATGGCATCTTTGTGCTGCCAATTGGACTGCAGGTTAAGTTTTCCGCATACATCAGTGCCCGAAGGAGCTCCGGTGGAGGGCATGTTGACAGAAGCGTCGCACAGGTAAGCATAAAGATAGTCATAGTTGCCCTCTCCCTGCCCTTTCCAGTCGAACTCTAAATGGTATTCGGCGGGCGTGTTGGGGAACTCGATGTTCAGCACCGCGTAGGTGTTGGAGGTGGAGGAGATGGTGTAGGCGTTGCTTACGCCGTTGTCGTTGGAGACGTACAGCGAGTGGATGGTGCCGCCTTGTCCGTCATCGACGCCCGTGGCGGAGCCGATGCGCCATTGGTTGGTGCCGTTATGGACGAACTCGAAGTCGGTGAGGATGGTGGCCGCGTCGCCTTCGAAATCCTGGATGTAGGGCAGGGCGATGGGCAGTGCCGGGGTGGTGAACGTGCGGGTGGCCGCCGCGCTCTCGGTGTTGTCGGTGCAGGAAGCCGTTACCATCACCGTGTAGGAGGTGCCGGGATCCAGCGTCGGCAGGGAGTAGGTGGTGTCGTAGGCCACGTCGTAGGTGGTGTCGTGGGTGAGCTGGTTCACGATGGCGACATTGTAGAAATCAGCAGGAAGACCGGTGGCGGCAGGATGCCAAACCACTTCGGCCGAGGTGGCGTGCAGGTCGTTAACCTGCAGGTTGGCCGGCTGGATACAGGTCGGGGCATTGGTCATGTTGATGACAACGTTGGCCAGGCTGCCGCCCGGGTTCACCGTGACGGTGACAGAACCCCAGCCCTCCTCGCCGTTCACGAGGGTACCGTTCATATAGACACTGGCCACGCGCCATCCTTCGTCAGGGGTGATGGTGAAGGTCACGTTGTCGGAGCTGAGACAGGGAACGGTGGTGCTTTCCGGGCTCACCGTGCCGTGCACCTGGCCGTCGGAGGAGGCCGCCACCGTGGCGTTGATCACCGCCTGCGGATAGACGGTAATGGTGACGCTGTGCGTGCCCGTGGAGCCGTCGCTCATCGTGCCGGTCATCGTGTAGGTGGTCGTCGTGGTCGGCGACACGGTGATGGTCTCGGAAGTCAGATTGCCGGGCGTCCAAAGGTAACTGTCATAGCCCATGCCGGTGAGCACAACACTCTCGCCGTTGCAGATTTCCGAGGCGGAGGCGCTTATGCCGGCCATGAAGGAGAGGATCGGATAGCCGTTGTTGACGTTGTTTTCATCAACCTTGAAAGCATCGCCCAAAAGGGTGATCATGCTGTCGGACTGCATGATGGCCTGCGACACCGAGGTGCCGTCGCCACCGTTATGCGAGCCGGAGAATGTGCAGTAAGAGTAACAGTTGTTGCGCGAACCCTGGTAGGCCGTGATGGCGCCGGACTCGGCATTGTAGTTGGTGATGGTGCCTGCAAAATAGCAGTTCGTGAAGTTGTCCCCGGTGCTGTTACCTCCCAGGCCGCCTGCGTAGAAGCCGCTGACGGTGCCGGTGGCGCCGCAGTTCTGGATATGGGTGCCGCCGGAAGAGTTCGGGTAGTTGGCGCCCACGATGCAGCCGATGTTGTTGTGGCTTGCCGACGGGCCGGTACCCGAAGGCGTACCCACCACGTTGGCGTTGACTACCAAGCAATAACGGATGTAGATGGCACCGCCGCTGCGGGTCATGCCCGCGATGCAGCCCATCATGCCGCACGATTTCACCGTGGGATTATACATCACCAAGGAGTCAATCGTACACGGGTTCTGGATACAGCCGAAAAGACCCGCATGGAAATAGTTGGTCTTGTCGCAGTAGAGGTTGTGGATGGCGTGGCCATGGCCGTTGAACGCGCCTCGGAAACTGTTTCCGGACGAAGCCTCCTCGCTCGTGGGGGTCGCTGCCCCGCCGATGGGCGTCCAGTTGTTGGTGTTGACCCCGTTGGCGTTCAACCAGATGTCGGCCGTCAGGTTCAGCGTCGCCCCCTGGAAGGAGGTGCCGCTGTTCACCAACTGTGCCACACCGGCAAGCTGCTCAGGAGTGGAAATGTCGAATGACGTCTGGGTGGCATCGTACCACGAAATGTCCGCGGTGCCGTCCCAGACCGTCTGCGCCTGCGCCTTCGGAGGGAATCCGAAGAGTGTCATCAGGCTAATCACGAAAAAAAGGTAAACCTTTTTCATAATACTGGATTTTGATGAATAATAGTGATATAAATAACTTGTTTAATTTCAATGTTTTAAACATTTCCCCTCAGCCCATTTTCCAATCAAATCCAACGCTCGATCCAAAAACAGCCGCAAAGGTACAAATTATTTTATTATTCACAAACAGATGTTGATGTTTTTTTTCGTCCTGTGCCGTAAGCCTCAGAACTCCACCATCAACTTCACGTTGATCAGCCGTCCCGTCAGGTAGGTAGGCACGGGACGCTGGTTGTTGTAAATGTCGGTAACCCACATGTACGACGACACGTTGTAGGTGCCCAACAGGTTGAAGACCTCCACATATACGCCGGCGTTCTTGATGCTGCGCACGAAGGCGGACTTGTGCTTCATGCGGTCGCGGCTTTGCTCCAGAATCATGAACGAGAGGCCAAGATCGACACGGCGGTACCACGAGGAGCGGAACACGCGCATGGCAGGCTCCGCTTTCGGCGGGCCGTAGGGCAATCCGCTGGCGAACACGAAGTTCAGGTGTACGCGGAACTGCGGGAAGCTCGGGATGTGGTCTTGGAAGAAGAGGTTGAACTGCACCCGCTGGTCGGTGGGACGCGGAATGTAGCCGACTTCCACGGTGTTGCCGTTCGCGTCGGTGCGGTAGTCGCCGATGACATCCTCCATGGTCTTCATCAACGATACGGCAAACCACGACTCCAGCCCGCGCACGAATTCGCCGCTGATGCGCAGGTCTATGCCCGTGGCGTACCCTTTGGCGTTGTTCTTGCCGCTGTAGATGATCTGCACGTTGTTGACGTTGTAGGTGATCAGGCGGTCAAGGTATTTGTAGTAGGCCTCCGCCGTGAACTTGAACGGGCGTCGCCACAGCTTGAAGCGGTACTCGCTTCCGGCCACCACTTGCGCCGACCGCTGCGACCGGATGTTGGGGTTAAGCGACCCGTCAGGGTAGCGCATCTCGCGGTAGAACGCCGGCTGGTAGTAGAGGCCGGTGCGGAGGCTGAACTGCCAGTCGTGCTTCCAGCGCGGCTTGTAGGTGAAGGCTATTCGCGGCGACACGGTGAACTCCTTCGGGTTGTAGGTCCAGAAATGGTAGCGCAGGCCGCCGGTGAGGGTGAATCGGTTCGCACTGTCGCCGTCAATCTTCCAGGTGTCTTGTACATAGCCTGTTAACCGCCAAGTGTTAAGCGTGTTGAAGGAGACGAGATAGTTGTCGTCCCCGAAGTAGAGCTCGCGGGCGGGGTCGTCGGGCATGACAATCTCGCCGGGCGCGGTGGGGATGTAGGGCAGCGTGTAGCCGGAGGAGTCGAGCATCGTCCACTCCCGGATGTTGTCGCGGATATATTCGTTCTGGGCCTTCACGCCCCATTCCAGTTTGTTGGAGAACGGGAGCCGGTGCGCACCCTGCAGGTCAGCGGCCGACACCACGGAAGTCAGGTGGTTGCGGGCGTGCTCCAAGTAGCTGCCGTAGCCCAGCTGGTCGCCCATTTCCACCTCGCCGTCGCCCCCGAGACGGATCTCGTTGAGCCAGTACTGCGCCAGAATGTCGTAGGTTTCGCTCTCTTTGGCGTAAAAAGAGGAGAGAATGAGCCGGTACTGGTTGCGCTCGTCGGGGTGGTAGTGGAAGGTGAGGCCGCCGAGGTAGTTCTGGTAGCGGTCCACCTCCTGGCCCTCGTAGAAGGCGCGCAGCATCTGGGCCTCGCCCACGCTGCCGTAGCGCGTGCTCACGCTGTCGGGCTGGAAGAGGTAGTAATTGTAGGATGCGTTTCCTAAAAGGCTGATGGACAGTTTTTTCGTGACATCCCATTTCAGCAGGAACTGCGTATCGAAGAAACGGGGTTTGTAGTTGCCGGCGGTCTCTAAGGACTTGAGCAGGTAGGCGTTCGACTTGAAGCGGAGGCCCACGAGGAAGGAGAAGTTGCCGGTTTTGCCCTCGGCGTGGGCGGTGGCGCCGAGCAGACTGGCCGACACCGAGCCGCCGTACTGCACCGGGTCCTTATAGACCACGTCGAGCACGGAGGAGGTCTTGTCGCCGTATTTCGCGTCGAAGCCGCCGGCTGAGAAGGTGACGTTGCCGGTGAGGTCGCTGTTGATGAAGCTCATGCCCTCCTGTTGGGCGCTACGCACGAGGAACGGGCGGTAAATCTGGATGCCGTTCACGAAGACTAAGTTCTCGTCGAAGTTGCCGCCGCGAACGTTGTACTGCGAGCTGAGTTCGTTGTTGGAGGTGGTGCCGGGCAGCATTTTGATGAGCGACTCCATGCCGCCGGTGGGGGAGGGGAGTTGGAAAGTGAGTTTGGGGTTCACCTGCACGTAGCCAGTCGTTGTGGCCCCGTGGATGTTCACCGTCTCCAACCGTTCGCCCGTGGTGCGCAGCTGTAGGTCCAGCGTGTGGGTCTCCTTCGCCTTCAAGGTCAGCGACACCAATGTGTCGCGGTGGCTCAGGTGCTGGACGAAGATGCGGATTTCACGGCCGGCGGGCACGGAGAGGCTGTATTGGCCGTGTTCGTTGCTGATGGTCTGCAGGTCGTGGTCGATGACGCGGAACACGGCGTTCTCGATGGGATCGCCAAACTCGTCGGACACAACCCCTTTTACCACAGCGTTTTGCGCAAGGCAGAAAGTCGTGGCGAACAGAAAAGCCATGATGGTCAGGATGCGATGCTTCATCATCAGAAAACGAACGACGTATTACGTTTTTTTCTCCTTTTTATTGTGTTTCGGCAAAAAAAAACTGCTGTCCGGAAACAGCAGTCCTTTTTTCTCTCGCGATGGAAACGGATTATAAGATGCCATTGTCACTGGCCTCGATCAGGCATTGGTAGATGCCCTTCTTGTTGATGTTGCGCATGCCGTGCGCCGACACCTTGAGGTAAATCCACTCGTCCAGCTCCGGCACATAGAACTTCTTGGTGTGCAGGTTGGGTCTGAATTTCCGTTTCGTTTTGATATTGGAGTGGGAGACATTGTTGCCCACAATCGCTTTCTTTCCGGTAATTTCACAAACTCTTGACATAGTTATCTTCTTTATTTTATTATATTTCGGTTTTGATTTTTCGAGCGGCAAAAATACACTTTTTTTTGATACGCGCAACTGCCTAACACAAAAATATTTTCACCTAACCTATTAACCCATTACCCCATTAACCTATTCACCCATTCACCCATTCACCGACTATTCCACCGACACGGACTTTGCCAGATTCCTCGGCTTGTCCACGTCGCAGTCGCGGATGACGGCCACGTGGTAGGCGAGCAGCTGCAGCGGCACGGAAGCCACCAACGGTGTGAGCAGCTCTTCGGTTCTGGGAATTTCGATGCAGAACTTCGACATGTTCTTCACGGCGGTGTCGCCTTCGGTGACCACGGAGATGATGGTGCCCTTGCGGGCGATAATCTCTTGGATGTTACTCACCACCTTGTCGTAGGTTTTCTGTTCGGTGGCGATGACAATGACAGGCATATTGGTGTCTATCAAGGCGATGGGACCGTGTTTGATTTCGGCGGCGGGGTATCCTTCGGCGTGGATGTAGGAGATTTCCTTGAGTTTGAGGGCCCCTTCCAGCGCCACGGGGAAGTTGACGCCGCGCCCGAGGAACATGGCGTTGGGCTTGGTGGCCACGTACTGCGCGATGCGCTGGATGTGCTGTTCCTGTTCGAGCACCAGGCGGATTTTGTCGGGGATGGACTCCAGGTCGTTGATTAGCTGGTGATACATCGACTTCGGGATGGTGCCTTTTTTCTCGGCGAGGCTCAGGGCCATGAGGGCGAGTACGGTCACCTGCGCGGTGAACGCCTTGGTGGAGGCCACGCCGATTTCAGGCCCCGCGTGCGTGTAGGAACCGGCCATGGTTTCCCGTGCCAGGGTTGAGCCCACCACGTTGCAGATGCCGATGACCGTGGCGCCGTGCCGCTTGCCGATCTCCACGGCGGCCAGCGTGTCGGCGGTCTCCCCCGACTGCGAGATGGCGATCAGCACGTCGTCTTCGCGGATGATGGGGTCGCGGTAGCGGAACTCGGAGGCGTACTCCACTTCAACGGGGATGCGCACCAACGTCTCGAACAGATGCTCCGCCACGAGTCCGGCGTGCCAGGAAGTGCCGCATGCCACGATGATGAACCGTCTGGCATTCAGCATCTTCTGCTCGTATTCGATGATGCCGCCCAAGGAAACCACATCCTTCTTCAGGTTGATACGGCCGCGCATACTGTCGGTCACTGCCTTGGGCTGCTCGTAGATCTCCTTGAGCATGTAGGTGTCGAAGCCGCCCTTCTCCAACTGCTCCAAACTGAGCTCCAATTTTTGGAATTCGGGGCGTTTGAGCAGGTGCTTCTCATCGTTTATATTTCTGATTTTCAGAGGTTCGCCGCGTTTGATGACCCCTACGTCGCCGTCTTCGAGATAGACGACATCCTGGGTGTATTCCACGATGGGCGCCCCGTCGGAGCCCACGAAGTAGTTGCCGCCTGCGCGTCCGATGAGCAGCGGGCTGCCCTTTTTGGCGACGATGAGCCGGTCGGGGTCATCGACCGACAGGATGGCCAAGGCGTAGGTGCCCTCCACCATACTCAGGGCGAGCATGACGGCCTCGGGTAGCGCGAGCCCCTCTTTCTGCTGCACGCTTTTGATGAGATGCACAAGCACCTCGGTGTCGGTTTCGCTTCGGAAGACGAACCCCTCCTGCAGCAGTTGTTTCTTGAGACTGAGGTAGTTCTCGATGATGCCGTTGTGGATCAGCGCCATGGAGCCGTCGTCGGCGATGTGCGGGTGGGCGTTCTCTTCGCTCGGCTCGCCGTGTGTGGCCCAGCGTGTGTGCGCGATGCCGGCCGTGCCGTGCGTGTCTTTCCCGGCGCAGTACTGGTCCAGCTCGTCCACACGCCCCTTCTTTTTATACATTATTATATTATGGTCTTGCATTAAGGCCACGCCCGCACTGTCATACCCCCGGTATTCCAGTTTTCGAAGGCCGTTGATGAGGACGCTGTAGGCTGCGTCCGTGCCGATGTATGCTACGATTCCGCACATGTCAAGTGGGGTTCAAAGTTCAAAGTTCAAAGTTCAAACTCTAAGCTCTAAGCTCTAAATTCTAAGCTCTATATTAATACGTGGAATAGGCGATTTCGAGGCGGAGGCGGGTGGGGGAGTCGAGGTGGGTGCCGTCGAGGACGAGACGGTGGGGCCGCACGCCGGAACCGCGCACAATGAGGTTGATGGAGTTGCTCCAGTCGCCCTGCTGGAGAATCAGTTGCTGCACCCATTTGGTGACGCGGAACCGATATTCGTGCTTCGAGGCGTCGTAGGTGCCACCGTAGTAGGCGACCGAGGTGTAGTAGTCGTCGTCGGGTATGAAGCGGATGGCGCTGTCAGATTTGCCGATGCCCTGCAGGGTGAGTGCGGTGGGATGGGTGAGATAGGGGTTGCTGGGTTCCATGTCGGTGACGACCAGTTCGGCACGATGGATGACCACCCGTTTGTCGAGGTGGTCGAAGGCGTGCTCCAGATTCGGGAAGGTGATGTGGGTCTTAACGCCGCCACCGCCTTGCACGTAAAGCACCTCCTGTCCGATGGCGTGCTGGTTCTGAAGCACCTCCTCCACAAAGTCGCTGCTTTGCGATGTCTCATAATTGTGACTGATGTGGGTGAAGCGGACGCACTTGTCCGAGCAGGGGAACGTGTAGCGCTTGTTCTGCTCGTTGGCATTATGGTAATACAGGGTGATGCCGGTCAGGGCGCTGGTCATGTTGGAGGTGAGCATGTAGCCTCGGTTGCCAGTGTGCGACACGGCGGTGATGTACAGCCCGGGCAGGTACCCCGAGAAGTCGTTGTTGAGTTCAGCCTGGTGGTTGAGCAGTTCCTGGCCGAACTGTGGCGACAGGCGGATGCGCATGTGCGCGTTATAGACACCGGTATCGACCACCATGGAGGTGTTGGGCCTCAAGGTGTAGCCGTTGAGATTTTGGTTGATCGGGGTCGGGTCGTGTTCCATCGTGGCGTCCTGGTGGTAGGTGGTCTCCGAGTCGAGGCTTTCGGTGAGCCGGTGCACGCGGATGCCCACGGTGGAGTTGGTGTCGCCGTAATAGCCGGAGATCTGCAGGGTGAGCACCACGGAGTCGATGGAGGGGGCTTCGCCGAAGTTGACGGCATCGCCGGCCAAGGCGAATTCCGCGTAGATACCCGCCTCACTATCCCCGAACACGGGGTCGCTGAGATGGCCCAGGATGTTGGCCGACAGGTTGGTGGTGCTGATGGTATCCTCCAGTTCAGAGTACGCCTGCAAGGTGACGGTGTCCGTGAAGGTGGTGCCCACCAGGTTGTCGATCAGGTCGAGGCCGATGTCGGAACTTTCCCTTTTGCAGCCCGGCATGAGAAGGCACGCTAAAAGCGCAAGGGTGCAGAGAAGAAGCTTTTTCATGGAATCCTCCTATTCGTTGGGTTGCATTTCCAACAGTTCGTCGTAGAATTCATCGTACATATCGACATAGTTGTCGTCATCGGGGTGTTGGAGGACGGGTTTGCCGGACTTCTCGACGTAGGTGAGCAGTTTTTTCTTGATGTCCTTGGTGAGGGCGATGCCGTCGGAGTAGTCGATGGCCGCCTGGATGATCTGGTCGTAGCCGGCCTTGCGGAAGTGCTTGAGCCCGGCGGTGGGGATGTTGGTCTGCTTGAGCTTCTTGGCGAAGTTGGGCGAGAACTTGTCGGGGAACTCGTCGGGCAGGATGGAGAACACCACGCGGGTGCCCTGCAGCAGCGGGTCGTCCTTATAGACGGTTTTCACGAAGAGCGGCACCAGGGCGGAGATCCAGCCGTGGCAGTGGATGACGTTCGGGTCCCAGCCGAGCTTGCGCACCGTCTCGATCACGCCTTTCGCGTAGAAGATGGCGCGGGAGTCGTTGTCGGGGTAGAACTCCCCGTTCTCGTCGTGGTATTGTGTCTTCCGCTTGAAGAAGTCCTCGCTGTCGATGAAGTAAATCTGCATCCGGACGTTCTGCAGCGACGCCACCTTGATGATGAGAGGATGGTCGGTGTCCTCGATGATAATGTTCTGCCCGGAGAGCCGGATGACCTCGTGCAGCATGTGCTTGTGGTCGTTCACGCAGCCGAATTTCGGCATGAATGTGCGAATTTCGTTCTCACGCTCCTGAATTCCCTGCGGGAGAAAACGGCAAATATTGGAGATGTAGCCCTCTGGAAAGTAGGGATAAATCTCGGGAGTGATGAATAAAACCTTCTTTTGAGCCATATTTTTATTTTAAGACGGCAAAGATACGATTTTTTTCGATACAAAATTTTTTTTTTCAAAAGTGGTGCACCATATCAAAAAAATTGTATTTTTGCCGCGTCTTTCAAGCCCAGGTGGTGGAATTGGTAGACACGCTACTTTGAGGGGGTAGTGGGAGTACTCCCGTGCAAGTTCGACTCTTGTCCTGGGCACCACAGAAAAGCCGTTCGTCTGAACGGCTTTTTTGCTTGATGGACTGCGCGATTCCTCCCGTTCAAAAAAAAGTCGCGTCTGGATTGGAAAAATCGTACTTTTGCGGCTCGAAAATGATGAATACGAAACATGTCCATATCATCGGGGGCGGTGTCGGCGGCCTTTTCACCGCCGCGCTCCTTGCCAAGGAGGGTTTCCGCGTGACCGTTCTGGAACGCAGCCCCCACCTTGGCGGCGGCCTGCAGTCGTTCACCCGTCGCGGGGTGGCCTTCGACGCGGGCATGCATATCGTGGGCGGCCTCTGCCCCGGCGGCTCCCTTCACCGTATCTGCCGCTATCTCGGCATTCTGGACGAGATTTCCTACCGTCCCGTCGATGCCGACTGCATGGACGAGGTCTTCTGCTTCGCCGACGGGCACACCTACCGCATCCCGCAGGGGCGCGAGCCGTTCGCGGAGTTTTTCCAGCGCACTTTCCCGGGGGAACGGGAGGCCGTTCGCCGCTACACCGACCGTCTGTTCGGTATGGCCGAGCAGGTCGATTTCTTCTTCCTGCGCCCCGGCAGCGAGTCGGGACCGGGCTCCGATCCTGCGTTCTACCAATCGTCCGCGCAGCTCATCGCCGACCATGTCCGCGACCCGCGCCTGCGCAGTCTGCTGGCCTACCTCAGCCCGTTATGCGGCGGTGAGGCCGGTCACACGCCCGCCTACATCTTCGCTCTCATCAACTATCTGTATGTCACTGGTCAATTCCGTTTCGAGGGACCGGCCGAGCAACTGGCCGACGCCCTGGTGCGTCGCATTCGGCAGTGGGGCGGCGAGGTGCTCGTCAATGCCGAGGTCACGGGAATCGGATTTGAGGACGGGAAGGTGAAAACGCTCGCCACCGCCGATGGCCGGGTCTTCGAGACGGATGCCGTTGTTTCGTCCATTCATCCGCAATCGTTATTGAAAACGATTGATGGACAGTTGTTTACGAAGGCAGCGCGGAACCGTTTGGCCGCTGCCCCGAACAACTATTCGGCCTATTGTGTCTATGTGGTGCTGAAGGAGGGTACGTTCCCCTACATCAACCATCCGTGCTATTGCCTGGATCGTTACGAAGATGTGTGGGAGTTTGGCCGGTATGTGCCGGAGAGATGGCCGCGTAGTTTCGTCTATTACACGCCGTGCGTGCGTGGACAAGGGCCGTATGCCCGCGCCCTGCAGGTGTTCGTCTTTTCCCCGTTCTCGATGTGCGAGCGCTGGGCGGGCACGACCGTCGGGTGGCGCGGCGCGGAGTACGAGGAGTGGAAAGCACTACACACAGATCTGATACTGAGAAAGTTAGAACAAAGGCATCCAGGTTTCCGCGCGCGCGTGGAGGCGGTCTATGACGCCACCCCGCTGACCATCCGCGACTATTTCAACGAACCGGAAGGCGCGCTCTACGGCCTTCGCAAGGACAGCCGCGACCCATACGCCGGCTATCTCCCGCTCCGCACCAAGGTCGGCAACTTCTTCATGACCGGCCAAAACGTCTATCTGCACGGTTGCTGCGGCGTTCCCCTCACCGCCGTGATGACCGCCGAGGCGGTGATGGGAGAGAAGGACGGGATCGTGAAGAAGATTTGTGATGAGTGACGAGTGATTTGTGATTTGTGATGTGTAATGAGTGATGAGTGTTTTGTTTCGTTATATTTATTCCTTGAAAGCCCTGAAAGGGCGTCCTATGTCAGCCCAGGGTGAGCGTTAGCGAGCCCTGGGGCGAATGAATGAAATGAATAAAATGAATAAAACGAATGAAATGAATAAAACGAATAAAACGAAACGAAACGAATAAATAGACCAAAACAAACAAATAATATGATGAAAAGAAGACCGATTAATACAGGAATCGTTGTGTTGACCGTATGTATGGCGTTGTGTGTTGGCAGTGTTTCCGCCCAGCGTCTCACGGAGTTTTTGCCCTCGAAAGGATGCGTCACGCGACCGGTCGACACCGCCGTGGTGGTCTGTCCCGGCGGCAGCTACTACTGGTTAGCGAAGCGCGGCGAGGGCTCCGAGGTGGCGCAGTGGCTGAACGCCAACGGCTACGCGGCCTATGTGCTCGAATACCCGGTTTCGGGCTGGTGGTCGTGGTTCACGCACATCCGCCGGAGCTGCTGCACGCAGTATCCCGGACAGCTCGATGCGCTGGCTGACGCCCTGCGCACCGTCAGGGCGAAAGGCTATGCGACGGTGGGTGTGATGGGCTTCTCCGCCGGCGGTCACCTGGTGCTCAGCGGCGCCGAGCTGCTGCCCGATAGCACCGCTCCCGACTTCGTGGCGGCCCTCTATCCGGTGGTCACCATGCGCGAGCCCTACGTGCACAAGCGCTCCCGACGCGGGCTTTTGGGCGAACGCCGCAGGCACGACCCCGCGATGCAGGACTCGCTCTCCATGGAGCTCCACGCCGATCGGGTGTGCTGCCCCGTCTTCCTGCTCAGCTGCGACGACGACCCCACGGTGGACTGGCACAACGCCGCCATGATGGCCGACTCGCTGTCCGTTCATGGCAAGCGGCACCGCATCCTGCGGCCCGCGACCGGCGGCCACGGCTTCGGGGTGAACCCGGAGAAGATGGCCGGCAAGGAGTGTGCCGTATGGCCCGCCGCCTTCCTGCGCTGGCTCCGGAACGAGACGCGGTGAGCGCTCAAAGCTCAAAGCTCTCAGCTCCCAGTTCTCAGCTCTCAGCTCTCAGTTCATTGTCGGGGCATATCCGGAATTTGTGTATTTTTGCGGCTCATCTAAAAGAGCATCGGATATGATAACAGACGGGATCACCCACATAGCCCTTGACATGGGCGGCGTTGTGCTCCACATCGACCACGAGCAGGCGGTGGCGCGCTTCGAGGAGATTGGCGTGGCCGACGCCCGCCGCTTCCTCAACCCCTACCACCAGCAGGGGATTTTCGGCCAGCTGGAGGGCGGCCTGATCGACTCGGTCACTTTTGTGGACGTGTTGAGCCGCTTTGTCGGCAAGGAGTTGACATACGAGCAGTGCCGCTATGCGTGGCTCGGCTACTTGGGCGGGATCCCGGAGCGCAACCTGTCGGCCCTGCGGCGGCTGCGGCGCGAGGGCTTCCGGATCTGCCTGCTCTCGAACACCAACCCCTTCTTTTTCGAATGGGCGGAAAGCGGGGCGTTCGACGGCTGCGGCCACTCCATCCGCGACTATTTCGACAGTCTCTACGTGAGTTTCCGCTGCCGGATGCTGAAGCCTACGCGCGAGATTTACGAATATGTGCTTCGTTGCGAGGAGATTCGGCCGGAACAGCTCCTCTTCGTTGATGACAGCGAGCGCAACACGGAAGCCGCCGCACAGTTGGGCATCCGGACGCTCCACGTGGAGACGAACGGGGACTGGGCCGCAAAATTGTTCGGCAAGTAGTCTGGTCAAGGTTCCCAATATTTTGTATTTTTGCGCCGCTTTTTTTTCAGGGCGGAAGCCTGAGTGTTATATAATATTGTATGATGAACACGTCCAAAGACATCGAGTTTGCCTCCCCGGAGGCGATCAAAGCTTTCCAGGAGGAGAAACTTCACGACGCGCTGGTCTATCTGCAGCGCCATTCGCGTTACTATCAGCGCATGTTTGACCGCTATGACATCAAGGTGGAGAAGATCCGCTGCATTGAGGACCTGGTCAACATCCCGTTCACCGAAAAGAAGGACCTTCAGCTCTTCAACGAGGACTTCCTTTGCGTGCCCAAGGAGAAGGTGATCGACTATATCACCACCAGCGGCACGCTGAGCGACCCGGTGACCTTCTGTTGCACGGAGAAGGACCTGCGGCGGCTGGCCTTCAATGAGAAGAAGAGCTTCGAGTGCGCCGGGCTGCGTCCGGGCAACATCCTGCAGCTGATGGTTACCCTCGACAAGCGCTTCATGGCGGGCCTGGCCTACTTCCTTGGCCTGCGGGAACTCGGCGCATCAGTCATTCGGGTCGGCAACGGCATCCCCGAACTGCAGTGGGACACCATCCGCCGCATCCGTCCCGACAGCATCATGTGCGTGCCGTCGTTCATCCCGCGTCTCATCCAATATGCCGAAGACCACGGCATCGACTACCGGAACTCCAGCATCCGGAAAATCATCGGGATAGGGGAGAGCCTGCGCAACCAGGACTTCTCGCTCAACCTCCTCGGCGAGCAGATCAAGTCGAAATGGGATGTGGAGTTGTATGCTACCTATTCCTCCACTGAGATGGGCGCGACGTTCAGCGAGTGCGCGTACGGCGTGGGCGGCCATGTGCATCCCGAACTCATCATCGTGGAAATCATCGGTGAGGACAACCTGCCGGTGCCCGATGGGGAGACCGGCGAGGTGGTGGTGACGACCCTCGGCGTGGAGGGTATGCCGTTGCTGCGCTTCCGCACGGGCGATATGTGCGCGAAAATCACCGAGCAGTGCCCCTGCGGGCGGAACAGCTACCGGCTCACCCCTTTGGTTGGACGTAAGAACAATATGATCAAGTTGAAGGGTACCACGCTCTACCCGCCGGCCTTGATGGACGTGCTCAACAACACCCCCTTCGTGCAGAACTATGTCATCTACGTGCAGGACTCCCAGCAAGGCACCGACGAGGTGGTGGTGAAGGTGGGGTTGAACGCCGAGGCGGTGGAGGGCAATGTCCGTTTCAAGAGCCATCCCGAGGAGATTGTCAACGAGCTGAAGAACCGCTTCCGTGCGCACGTGCGCGTCGCGCCCTCGGTGGTGGTCGCCCCCGTGGAGGAGGTGCAGCGCATCAACTTCCCGCCCAGTGCCCGAAAACCGGTTAAGTTCGTGGATCTGAGGGGGTGATGTTTTCCCCGCCAAGGGGTAGCGTCTCTCCCATCGACAGTGTCTTTTCTTCCGTCAGACCTGTGATTTCCTCGACAATAGAAGGGGGAATTCCTTTGTCGAGCATGTCGCGGGCAAGTTTCCGCCTCTCTTCGCTCCGTCCTTTTTGCATCCCTTCTTCACGCCCTTGCAGCAAACCTTGCTGCAGCCCTTGTTGTAGCCCTTGTTGCAGCCCTTCCTCGCGTCCTTGCTGCAAACCTTTTTGCAGCCCCTCGTCCCGGCCGATGCCCTTCCAGGTGGCCTCCACGCTGACGCCGTCCCAGTATCTGTCGTAGAGGTACTCCTCCGCCTCGTCGTAGTTGATGACCTCCAGCAGTTTGACGGCCTTGGCGATGTCGGGGTCGGCGAGGAGTTCCGGCGCGGGTGTCCTCGTCTTGGCGGTCATCTCCGTGAAGTAGCGCATCCACAGGTCCTTCTTGGAGTCGCCCTTCACGGCCAGCTTCTTGTACTTTTCGATTTCGGCGAAGACGATCTTGAGCCCGTCGAAGACGCGGTCGGTGTGGTAGATGTGGACGAACTGGTAGGGGTGGTACCATTCGCTGAGCCCCTTGTGCAGGTCTCCGGTGACGAAGTTGAGGGAATAGACGGGCTTCAGGAGTTTGTAGCGTTCCCCCTCGTTGAGCTGGCGGACGTAGGCTTTTGAGGCGTTGAAGAAGACGCGCTTGAAGAAGTCGGACTCCCAGTTGAGCTGCATCTCGACGAGGAAGGTCGCGCCGGCGGAGTCGGTGCAGTGCAGGTCGACGATGCTGTCCTTGCGGGTTGGAGTGTTGGGCATCAGTTCGGGCGGGAGGTAGCGCAGGTCGGTGATGGTGCGGCCCTCCTCCAAGGGGAGGAAGGCGTTGAGCAGGCTGGCGGCGAGGTCGATGTGCTCGCCGAAGACCTTCCGGAAGGTGACGTCGGTCACGGGGCTGAAGTATTTGCAGTAGTTCTTCATGACGACAAGTTTTAGGTTGCAAAGATACAACGGAAAAACGCTGTTGTCAAGGGTTTTGCGAAATTTTTCTGTTGTCTGTTAATCAGACTGTTGCAATGTTTGATTTAACAATTCGATTCGGAATTGTAAATTTTTGAGCGCGGGTTTCGCAGGATTTTAAGGCTGTTCGACGAAATCCTTAGTCTGCTAACCCTCTCACCTTGAATGTCGGTTCCTCGTCTAACAGCGGGAACATGACCCGGACTTCCACCTCTTCGTTCGGCTTCAGGTCAAAGTAGTTGTCGAAAATGATGACAGGGTAGCCGTGGGTCTCCTCGATGAAAACCCCTTTTTGCAACGTTTTGGCAGACAGTCGGATGGTGGCGTTGTGGTTGCCGTAGATGATCTTGGTTTGCAGGTCCCCTCGGTTGAGTTTTAACATCTTGGGCTTCGCAAAATAGGTCAAGTATTGCAACTTTTCGCCTTTTTTGGGGGTGAAGAAGGCTTCCACATACACCTCGCCTGCGTTTTTGACCGATTTCGGCCGGGAAATGGTGACGGCTTTGATGCTGCTGCCGGCGGTTGCGCTCACGTTTACCGCGGCCGAATCAACCAACGTGCCGTCCATCTTGCGGATGGCCCAGACCAGCTCGCCCGCGACGGTCTCGAAAGCGTCGTTGATGACGTACAGTTCGATGGAGTCCTGCGAGAGGCGCCTTGAAGCGATGGCGACGTTGGCGTAGAGGCTCGGTAGCGCGTAGTACAGTGCCTTCGGATGCCCGGCCACGTCGATGCAGCTCCAGGAGGCTACGGGCCAGCAGTCGTTGAGCTGCCAGAGGAGCGTGCCGCTGCACTTGTCGTGCTGGATGCGGTGTGCCTCGATGGCCTGCGCGATGCCGTCGCGCTGCACCAGCTGACTGATATAGACGAATTTTTCGAGATTGTTGGTGTCTTTGTAGCCGTAGAGGTCCTCCATCGCTTTCAGGATGATGGGTACCCCGCGGCCATGCTTCTGGTGGTTGCGCATAGACGGGGAGCGAAGATCGCGTTCGCCTTCAGGGATGAAAGCGTTCCAGAGGGCCATCTCCGGGTAGGCCTGGAAGCCGTACTCGGTCATGAAGCGGCCGGTCTTCTCCCACCATATCTCGAAGGGCAGCTCACCCCACCAGACCCCCCAGTAGTGGCTGCAGCCGTGGGTGGTGCACTCAGGATGCCCCCAGCCGTAGGTCGGCGAGGAGTGCACGTAGTTGGGCTTGTGCATATTTTCTGTGCAGACTCTCGGCAACAGCTTTTCGAAAAGTTGCTCGTAATCCTGGTACATCTTGGCGTATTGCTGGTCGGTATAGCCTAACGCATCTTTCCAGCCCCAGTCTTCCAAGCCGTTGTGCACCTCGTTGTTGCCGCACCATGTGGCAAGGCAGGCGTGATGGCGCAGCCGTTTTACCTGCTCCGTCGCCTCCGCCTCCACATTGTCCATGAAGGCTTTGTCGCCCGGGTAGATGTTGCAGGCGAACATGAAGTCTTGCCACACGAGGATGCCCAGGTAGTCGCAGAGCTCGTAGAAATCATCATGCTCGTACAGACCGCCGCCCCAAACCCGCAACATGTTCATGTTTGCGTCTTTGGCCTGCCGAATCAACTCGTCGTAGCGTTCGTATCCCTCGCTGCGGGCGAGCGTGCCCGGGTACGAAGAAGCCGGAATCCAGTCGGCACCGCGCATGAAAAGCGGGCGGCCGTTGACGATGAACTGGAACGATTCGCCGATGCTGTCTCGCTTCTGGACGAGCTCCACTGTACGCAGCCCGTGGGTGTGCATGATGTCGTTGTCAACACGGCTATCCTTGACCGTAAAGTAATAGAGGTGGGGTTCGCCTGCGCCGTTCGGCCACCACAACTTGGGATTCTCGATGGTCACGGGGATAACCACTTTGTTGTTGCCCTTGTGCAGTCTCGCCTTGTACTGGATTTCCTGACTGTAGTCATCCTTGTCGGTGATAGTCAGCAAAAGATTGGTGGTCAGCTTTTTCTCTGCTTGGATTTCCACTTCCACCTCTGAAATCCAGGGTCTGTTCGCATCGAGAGAGGGCTCAGTGTCTTTGACATAGAAGTCGTTGATTTTCATATCGTTCCAAGACTCGATATAGACATCCTTCCAGATGCCGCAGGTGTTGAGCTTCGGCCCCCAGTCCCAACCGCTCTCGTACTGCGCCTTGCGGGTGAAGACGCGGTTGTCGGGGAGCTTGTACGGCAGCTTCGATGCCGCAATGCTGTCGAACGGGGCGGAGGGCAAGAAACGGACGCGAAGTTCGTTCCCCACTTCGTCCAGTTTTTCGGGCATCGGAAAGCGCCAGGTGCGGAACATGTTATTGGTCAGCGAATCTCCGGTCGTTGCCACCAAGCGTGTTCCGTTGATATAGACTTCCGCGTAAGTGTCCAATCCTTCAAATACTAACTCGTTGTGCGCGAATGTTTTGCCATGGCCGCAGCTTTTGTCGAAGTGGACGACGTATTCCCACACGCTGTCGGACACCCATTGCACTTTCGATTCGTTGTCGCCGTAGAACGGGTCGGGAATCAGCTTGTTGGCAAGCAGGTCGTCGTGGATGTTGCCCGGCACGGTAGCAGGATGTTCGTTGAATATCTCGCCTTGAAGGCGGACTTTCCACTCGTTGTTTAGGCATCCGTGCTGCGAATTGAGATAACGGCGCTCGTAGCCGGTGCGGGTGTTGGTGTGGCAACCGGCGAGAAGGACGACGGCGAGGACGAGGATGGGGATATGCGCTTTTTTCATAATGCTTTTTCTTGATGGCTGGTTATCGTTGTTTTCGCGTCATTAAATAATCGTTTTAGACAGGCAGAGGTCAGACAATCACCTTCACCCTGAACCCCAGTTTCGTGGGCTCTTCGATAATCTCGCGCGAGAGGTCGCGGATTTCGTCTATCGTGTGCGGGTCGCAGCCGTCTGCCCGCAAGGGGGAGGTTGCCAGGTCTTTAACCATGAAATCCAAGGACACGAGCTCGTGCTGTTCGCTGTAGGAGATGCGCACCGTCAGGGGGCGGTAGTGTGCCATGACGGACAGTACCATCTTGTCGGTGATTTGCCGTATATTGTCGATTTTCTCGGCGAAGTTGTATTTTTGGCAGAAACGCATCATTTGCGCGTGCATTTCCATCATGTCGAATGCGGGGCCCTGGATCTCGAACAGCTGCTTGTAGATGCGCTGCACGAAAGCTTTGGTGGCGCTGTGGACAGGGTGCTCGAAAATTTGTTCCGGCGTGCCGTCCTCGTGGATGCCCCCGTCGTACATGAAGAAGATGCGGGAACAGACATCGTGGGCGAACTTGAGCTTGTGGGTGACGATAAGCATGGTCATTCCTTCTTTCGCTAACTGTCGGATGACGCTCATCACCTCGCCGACCATGGAGGGGTCGAGGGCGGAGAGCGGTTCGTCGAAGAGCATCACCTCGGGCTGCATGACTAACGAGCGGGCGATGGCGACGCGCTGCCGCTGGCCGCCGGCCAGGTCGGAAGGCATGGCATTGCACCGGTCGTCAAGCCCCACCTTGTGGAGCATGGCCATCGCCTCCTTTTCCGCCTCCGAACGGCTTAGCCCTTTCAGCTTCATAGGCGCAAGGGTGAGGTTCTCCAGCACATTGAGATGGTCGAACAAGTTGAAGGACTGGAACACCATACCCATGCGCTGCCGCAACCTGTTGATCGGGTAGCCCTTTGACAGGATGTTTTGGTTCTCAAAATAGATTTCGCCTGCCGTGGGGGGCGTCATCAGGTTGAGGGTTTGCAGGAAAGTGCTCTTGCCCGTTCCGGAAGGACCGATGATGCCGATCACTTCACCCCGGTGGATTTCACAGTTGACATCCTTCAGCACCTCGTGGAGGCTGCCGTCGGGGTGTATGAATATTTTGGAAAGGTGTTTGACCGTGATCATATTGTTGTGGCTATTTTGAAAAGAAAGTCGAGGAGTTTGCCCATCAGCCAGGCCAGGATGAAATAGATGATGGTGATGAGAAACAGCGGGAAGACGGCCTCGAAGGTGCGTGCGCGAATCATGTCGCATGCGCGGGTGAGGTCCTGGATGGCCAAATACCCGACCACCGAGGTGTTCTTGATGAGCGACACGGCCTCGCTCTTGTACTGCGGGCGGATGTCCTTCAAGGCTTGCGGACCGGTGATGTAGCGGAGAATCTGCGCCGGGGTGAACCCGAGCGCCAGTCCCGCTTTGTAGGTGTTTTCGCCGATGGCCGTGATGGCGTTGTCCATCATGTTGGCGAATGTGGATGCGAACGTCATGGAGAAGGCCACCACTGCCACTGCCACGCTGTTGACGCCCACCAGCACGATGTAGAAGAGGATCATCAGCAACACTACCAGAGGAATGCCTTTGAGAATGCTGGAATACATTTTGGCCGTCGTGATCATCCATTTGCGGTGGCTTCTCCGCATGGCTAACAGGCCTATGCCGAGCATGCTGCCGAAGAGCAGCGAGAGCAGGGTGATTTCGATCGTCACCCAAAGTCCCTTCGCCAAAAACAGCCACCGGTTCTCCACCAGCAAGTTGCTGTTGACCGAGCCTTTGATGTCTGACATGCCGGGAACACTTCTCTCTTTCTCCGCCGACTTGTCCACGATGAAATAGGCGCCGTAGCCGTAGTAGTAGGTGTCGGTGAGGGCGAGTAACCGTTGCCGCTCCTGCGTGGCGAAAAGCATGCCGCCGGCGATGTCGATGCTTCCGGACTGGAGTGCGGGCACCAGCGCGGAGAAGTCGAAGAGCCGGTATTCGACCGGGCGGCCGATGTACTCGCCGAAGCGGTTCAGGATTTCGATTTCAAATCCGTACCAGTCGTGGCCGATCATATAGGAGATGGGGGCGGTGGTGTAGTAGGTGCCCACCACGATTGGCTCGCCAGGCAAAGAGTCGCTGGTTTCGGGCATGGGGACCTTCGCGTAGTCGATGGCCTCCATCCATTTGCCCGTGATCTCAAGCAGCTCTCCGGAGGCTTTCAGCTTTGAAAGGAATTCGTTGAACTTGTTCACCAAATCTATGTTCGACTTGGCGCAGGCGAAGGCGCACGGGTAACTCTTCTCGGTGCGGAAGGCAATCTTGATTCCGTTCTTGCGGAGCAGCGAGTCGGAAAGGCTCACTTCGTCATACAGGATGGCGTCGATGCGGCCTTTGTGGAGCGAGGCGATCAGGTCGGGCAGGGTGGGCTGGCGCACGATCCGGAAGTAGCTGTTGCCGGCCATGTCGATTTCAAAGCTGGAGCCCGTCAGCGTGCCCACCACCTTGCCGTTCAGGTCTTCAATCGTGGTGATTTCTTTGTCGGCGGGTTGTTGTTCTTCCTGCTTCCCGCACGCGACGAAGCAGAGGACGATAAAGAGGAGTAGTAGTTTTCTCATGCGGGCGGGATTGGGTTAACGGGATTCGTTTTCAGGGCCGAAGGTTGCCTCTAACAAGGAGAGGAACTCCTGGTAGGGGAGGGTGCCGTCCAGGTCTGCCAGCGCCACTGCGAGGTTCCGGTAGTACCAGGCCACATCCTCCATGCCGTTGGGTGCGCTGAAGCGTTGCCAAAGCCGGTCGCCGATCTGCCTGTAGTCGTGGGCGATGGCACGGAGGTTGGAGAGCTTGTCGCCGATGGCCACCACTTTGCAGTCGTAAGGGGCGGACGCGAGGAGATCGACCTGTGCCTGCCTGCGGACGCGCCACGGGGTGCCCTTGGGCAGCGGGGCGGTCTCGTGCTGCACGAGCGTGGCCACTCTTGCGCCGAAGCGTTCGCGAATCTGTTCCAGTGTCGCGTCGGTGTCCTCCACGGTGTCGTGCAGGATGGCGGCGGCCAGCATCTCGGGGTCGGAGGTGACGGTGGCCACAATGGCGGCGGCCTCCATGGGATGTATGATGTAGGGGAAGTTTTTCCCACGCCGCTCTGTGCCGCTGTGCGCGTCGGTGGCGAACTTCACGGCCTCGTCGAAAAGTCGGGTGTCAAGGGGATTGTTCATGATGGCTAAATGAGGTTGATTTGTTTCGCTTGCCCATAGATGCGTGCCGCGCGGGATTTGTTGTAGTCGTTCTCGCCGTAGAGGGCGTTGAAAAGGAGTACCAGCCCGGCCTCGCCGAACCCCTGCTTCAGGATATAGACGATGCAGAGGTTCTGGAGCGCCACCGACTTGGCCAGGATGTCGAGCCCGGTGCCGGCCAGCTGGATGAGCGCCAGCTGGTAGGCGCTGTCGCTGTTCTCGTTGCGCATTCTGACAATGTCGCCGATGGTCTTCATGTCCATCTCGCGGAACACGTTGTAGTAGGGCATGAGGCTGTCCTCGTAAATCTCGGCCTGGTTGATGGCCGCTATCTTGTCGGTGAGACGCTTGAAGGGGTTCACGGCAAGGAAGCTGCGGAAGGTGTCGCCGTTGAGCGGCACTTCGTCGAAGTTCCCGCTCGCCACGAGCGACTGGACGTTGCGGCGGTAGGTGTTGATCTCCTTGCGGATATGGGTGAACTGCTCGTCCGCCAGCTCCAGCATCCCGGCCAGGCGGCTCATGCTCCGCTGGTATTCGGTTGGGATCTCGACAGCGCTTTTGTACCCCATGTCGTGGTACATGTTGGCCCAAACATGCTGCAGCGTGCTGCGCATCTGGAGCTCGAAGCGGATCTGGTTCAGCTCCGGCATGTCAGGGTCGTGGAACAGCGCCTCCGGGATGCGGCAGATGTAGTGGAGCGACATGTAGCCGAAGCGGTCGAACTCCAGCATCTTGCGCTTATCGACCGAGTTCTCCCAGTCGATCTCGAACAGCTGCTCCGCCAGCGCCGAAATGATATCGACCTCGTCGCTGAAAAAGGTGATGATGCGGACGCCGAGGATGTCGGTGATGTCGGAGAGACCGTGGTATTTGAACCCTTTCAGCTCCAGTTTCCCGATGAGGCTGTCCTCGGTTTTGATGCGTGCTTCCATGCCAGCCACGACTATCTGGTTGCTGTCGAGGCGTTTGCGCAAGCATTCCAGCACCACCGTCTTGGCGCTCTCAAAGAGCGGTAATTTTTCGTGATACTCGTCGAGTATCATCTCGCAATGCAGGTCGAGTTTCATGAAACTTCTAATTGATGTGATGCTATACAATCGTGATGATGTTCGAGAACCCGGTGATGTCGAACACCTCTTTCACCTGGGGGTTCATGTTCCGCATCACCAGCTTCCCTTTGTGCGCCATGGCGCTCTTCTGCATCATCAGGAAGATGCGGAGCCCCTGCGAGGATGTGTAGGTCAGGTTCGTGCAGTCGATGTCGATGTCCAGGCCCTCCGCCTGCATGAGCGGGTTGACGGCCTCCAGGAACTGGTCGGCGTTGGAGGTGTCGATCCGTCCGTCTAACGTCACGAATGTTTTGCCATTTTCTTGGTTTATGGAGAGATTCATGTTTTCCATATTTCTTGCAAGTCTTAGGTTTTGTGATTATCTTTTTTGTATTTTTTTGGTCATGGTGAGCACGTTGTTGCCGTCCTCGTAGCGGTAGCGGATGCTGTCCATCATCTTTTTGCAGAGGAAGATGCCGAGTCCGCCGATATTGCGTTCTTCTGCGGGCAGAAGGGTGTCGGGGTCTTCCATCTCCAAGGGGTTGAACGGCACTCCGGCGTCGCGGAGCTCGATGGTGAGCACGAGCGTGTCCTGGTCAAGGTTGGTGCCGGCTTCAAGCCACCCGATGCCGCCGTCGTAGGCATAGCGCACCACGTTCTCCACGGCCTCCTCGATGGACAGGCGCAGTTTGAACCGCAGCTCCTCGTCATCGGGAATGTCCGGGGAAGACATCAGGAACTCAATGATCTCGCTGCTTTTGTCCTTGATAGGGTTAAAACGTTTCTTCATATTTGTAACGGATTTAATGGGCTAAACAGTCAGGTTCAGAATGGTGATGTCGTCGTTCTGCGGGGCGCCGTCGGCGAATGCCCGCACGGTGTCGAGAAGGTTTTCGTCCGCCGTTTTCGGGTCGGTGGCGGGGCTGAGCTGCCGGCACCATTCCATCATCCGGTCGTTGCCGAAGAACTCGCCGCGGCCGTTTTCCGCCTCGGTGACGCCGTCGGTATAGGCAAAGATCCGGGTCCCGGCGTCAAAGTCGATGCTCTCCTCCACGTATGGGAAATCCGCAAACAGCCCGACGGCGATGTTCGGCGTGGCCTTCAGGAAATAGGGCTCTCCGTTTTTGGGGATGACGACGAGAGGGTTGTGCCCGGCGTTGCAGTAGTCCAGATGTCTGGTTTTCAAATTGATGCGGCCGACGAACAGGGTTACGAACATGTCGCGGCTGTTCGCGTCGCACACTCCGTTGTTGATGCGGGTGAGGGTTTCGTTCAGCGGGAGCCCGGTTCCGGCCACGAAGCGCAACGCGGAGCGCGTGATGGCCATCATCAGGGCTGCGGGCACGCCTTTGCCCGACACGTCGCCGATGGCGAAATAGAGCTGGTCGCCTCGCAGGGCGAAGTCGTAGAGGTCGCCCCCTACCTCTTTGGCGGGGATCAGCATGGCGTGGAACTGCGGCGGGAAGTCGGTGCGCAACATGCCCATCTGGATGTTGCGGGCCACGTTGAGCTCCGACTCCATCCGCTCGTTGGCCGCCGTGGAGGTCTTCAGCTCCTCGATGTAGGTGGCGATGGAATTCTGCATGTAGGTGAAGCTGTCGCGCAAGTGCATGAGCTCGTCATGGCTGGCAATCTCGGGCAGCTTCGTCTTGAAGTCCCCTTTTGCCATTGCGAGCGCCGCCTCCGAGAGCTCCGTGACGGGGCGGGTCATGCGCTGTATGGCTCTGCGACAAGAGAAGAAAATGACAGCGAGACCGATTAAACCGATGATAATCAGGCTAATGTGCATTTGGCTGGAACGGCGCAGCACATCGTGGTAGGGGCAAGTGATGCTGAGCATCCATCCGTTGTGCAAGGGACCGTAAACCACAAACGATATCTCGCGGCCCTTGCCTACGCTTCGCCTCATGCTGTCCTTTTTGCTCCTAAAGTCCTCCACCAGATTCTCGAAAGAACTGCTCCCGAGGAAACTGCGTCTGTAGCGGTTGATCAGGTCGGAATCGGAACGCTTGATGCCGGCGATGTTTTTCTCGTCGAAGATGAGGGCGGTGATGGCGTTGTCGTAGGGACGAAGGCCCTCCACGGTGTTTTCAATCTGGTCGATGGCCATGTCGGCGGCCACCACGGCATAGACGCGAAGGGCGGAATCCACCAAGGGGTAGCAGTAGGTGGCGAGTTTCGAGGTTCGGGAGTCGGGAGCAGGGTGGGGGGTGGTCCAGAAAGGCGTTTTGGTTGAGGATAGTTTCTTGGTGTCCCAGAAAGTCGTGAATTTCTGAAGCTGATTGCCCGACGGGTGGAAATCGTGAATGCCGTTGTCGTCGCGGTAGCTGAAGATGGCCGGGCGGCTGTGGTCGATGCTTCCGTCGGGGCGGAGAAAGAGGATGGCGCAGCCGTTGATCAGGCGGCTGACCTCCACCGTGCGCGAGGCGATGGCCTGCAGCGCCTGGGGCTGGTCTTGCATGGCCGACATGTAGGCGGCCACCGACTGTGTGGAAATCTCCACCTCGGACAGCGGCTTCTCCAGCTCGCTGATGGTCCCGCGCAAGATGTGCTGGGCGGAACGGGTGGCCTCATCGGCGATGATTTTGTGCGAGACAATGGCCACAATCACCATAGCCGTGAAAAAAATGGCAGACACAATGCCGATAATTCGCCAACTCAGCCTGTTAGAAAAGGATTTGTTTCTCTTTGTCATCTTTTGTCGTCAGCTTGATAAGCTAATAATTTGAAAGGCGCAAAGATACAAAAAATAAGGTTAGGAGAAAGCCGCGCGACAATTTTTTTGTCACAGTATTAGTTTCACGCGGAAGCCTCGCTTGGTGGGCTCCTCCACCACCTGTCGGCACTGTTTGCCCAGTTCGTTTCGCTGGTTGTCAGTCAGCGGTGTAGTCTCCATTTTCTCCACCATGAAATCCAAGGCGGTGACACCTGACATTTCGCTGTGGGTGATACGCACCGTGATGGGGCGGTGGGCGGCCATCACATCGTTGAGCATCTTGTCGCAGAGCTGCCGTGCCGTCTCCTGTTTCTCAGGGATGCTGTATTTGAGGCAGAAAGCGTTGATGGCAGAGTGCATGCCGAGGAAGTCGAAGTCCGGGCCGTCGATTTCAAACACCTCCTTGCGGATGCGCTGTATGAAAGCCTTGGTGGCGCTGTGGACGGGCGACTCGAAGATCTGCGCGGGGGATCCGTCCTCGTGAATGTAGCCGTCGTACATGAAGAAGATGCGCGTGCTCACGTCGTGGGCGAACTTCATTTCGTGGGTGACGATGAGCATGGTCATGCCTTCATCGGCCAGCTGTCGGATGACGCTGAGCACCTCGCCCACCATGGTGGGGTCAAGCGCCGAAGTGGGCTCGTCGAAGAGGATGATGTCGGGCTTCATGGCTAAGCAGCGGGCGATGGCCACACGCTGCTTCTGGCCGCCGGAGAGGCTCGTCGGATAGACATCGGCCTTCTCGGCCAGCCCTACCTTGCGCAGGAGCGCCATCCCTTCCTCCCGCGCCTTGTCCACGGGCTCGTGACGCAGCTGGCAAGGGGCAAGCATAACGTTCTCCAGCACGGTTTTATGGCTGAAGAGGTTGAACGACTGGAAAACCATCCCCATCTTCTGGCGTAGGAGATGGATTGGATAACCTTTTGCAAGGATGTTCTCCCCATCGACCAGAATTTGTCCCGCGGTAGGGTGCTCCAACAGGTTAAGGCATCGCAATAGAGTACTTTTGCCTGTGCCCGAGGGACCGATGATGGAAATGACCTCGCCGCGATGCACATCGGCGTTGATGTCTCGCAAAACATCCAGATTCTCAAAGGTTTTCTTCAGATGGCTGATGCGTATGACGGGACTGCCGGAGGGTTGAGCGGAGGATGGGGCGGTGAGTGTTGAGGGTTGGGACATGTCGCGTTTACGGCGGACGAGGAACCATGCGCCACCACCCATTAAAAGAACAAGGATGGAGGCCACCCACGGCCATTTGCTCGTCCCTTTCCCGGTGTCGGGCGACGGTGAAGAAGGGGCGAGGATCCCCGCTTCCCCTTTGCGTGTGATAAGCAAGATGTGCGACTCGAAATATCCGTCAGAGAAGAGCACCTGCTTCTGTCGCTCCTCGGTGATGCTGATGGCTCCCATGGCCATATCGACCTTGCCCGTCTGCACGGCAGGGATTTGCGCGGCAAAGTCCATCACGAGGAACTCCAGTTTCCAGTTGCGCCTGTTGGCCCACTCTGTCAGAATATCCACTTCAATGCCGGAAGGCTTTCCTGAGCAGATGAAATTGAACGGTGGCATGGAGGGATAAATGGCCACGCGCAGGGGCTTCCCCGTTCCGCGCTGCTTGGGTATGTCCAGTGCTGAAGGGTCGTCTGCATTGGTCCAACGGTTCAGAATATTCTGATAAGTTCCGTCGTCTTTGATATCGGCCAGGTAATTGTTGAAATCTTGTTGTAACTCGCTGTTTCCCAGTTGGAAACAGGTACCGACCTGAATTGGTGCCAGACCTGTGCCTACAGAGTCCACCTTTGAAGTCACTTCCTTGTTGAACGTCATTGTCAAACTTTCGAAACCGGCCACATCCACCTTGCCGTTTTCTAAGGCGGCCAACAGGTCGGCATAGGAGGCCACACGCTGTATGTCGGCATCCGGTGCCAACTCGGTGACGACCATGTCCTGTATGCTGCCGATGACGACGCCCACTTTCTTCCCGCTGAGGGCTTTGAACACGGCTGGAACGTCCGTCCGCGCGTCTGTGGTGGAGGCTTTCTTGCTGTCCGACAGCAGAGAGGGCACATAGCAGGCCGTTCCGCCGATCACCAGAGCCACAGCTGCTACGATGGCCTTCGTGCGCTTACGCTGCACCAGTGAGGTGAGCAGCATCCCGATGAGCCAGGCAATGATAAAATAGATGATGGCCGTCACGATGAGAGGGAAGAAGGCGTCGAAGGTGCGCGAGCGTATCAGGTCGGAGGCTCTCGTCATGTCGGCCACGGCGATGTATCCCACGATGCTGGTGCCTTTCAGCAGACTTACCACCTCGCCCTGATAGATGGGCATCACCGCCTTGACCACTTGTGGCAGCACAATCCGGAAGAACGTCTGCCGCGGCGTGTAGCCCAAAGCCAGGCCCGCCTCGGTCTGGCCTCGGTCGATGCCTTGTATGGAGGTGCGCAGCATCTCGCTGACGTAGGCCGCCAAGTTCATGGCGAAGGTGACGATGGCCACCACGATGCCCGTTGCTTTCAGCGGCGCCATCACCACGTAATACATCAGCATGAGCACAACCAGTACGGGTGTGCCGCGCATGATGTCGATATACACCTTGGCCGTGCGTTGCAGCCATTTGCGTCTGCTCATGCGCATCCAGCACACCAGGCCGCCCAGTATCGTGCCCAGGACGGTGGCGCAGAGCGTGATGATCAGCGTCACCTGTAGGCCGTCGAGAATCATCCGGTAACGCTCTTCGGCAATCAGGTTGTTGGAGAAACTCTCGACCACGCGGTTTGTTCCGCCGGTGCAGCTGGCCAATGCCATACAGCCGCAGAGTGTCAGGATGGCGGCACACACCCGTTGAATATCCTTTCTCATAAAGCGTTGGATTAATTGGCGGCAAAGATACGTTTTTTTTGCTTAGGGTAGAGGACGGAAATTGGTTCGGGCTCCCAGTCCGTCGGCGGGTGTTCTGCGAAACTTAAATTTGTGTCGTACCGAAAAAAAATGTATTTTTGCCAACTTTTGAATATTCGGATTATGAACAAGTTTACGATAGTGTTGCTCTTGTGCGCGTCTTTTGTGTTTTCGTTTGCGCAAAACGCTGGAAATAAGGCTGTTATAGGCTTCTACAACGTGGAAAACCTTTTCGACACGATTGACGACCCGTTGAAGAACGACGAACAGTTCCTGCCCGGCGGCGACTACCGCTGGAACACCGAACGCTACAACGCCAAGCTGGAGGCCCTCTCCAAGGTGATTGGCGAGCTGGCGCAGTTGGAAGGCGGTCTGGTGGTGCTGGGTGTCTCCGAGGTGGAGAACGAGCAGGTGCTGCTCGACCTGGCCGCCACCGAACGGCTGGCTCCCTACAAACTCTCCGTCTGCCACCACGAGTCGCCCGACCGCCGAGGCGTCGATGTGGCATTCTTCTACGATGCCGCCCGTTTCAAGATCCTCAGTACGAAGGCCTTCCCGACCATCGTGCCCAACAACCCCGATTTCATCACCCGCGACCAGTGGCTGATGACCGGCGTCTTGGACGGCGTTGACACCTTGGACATCGTCGTCAACCACTGGCCCTCGAAGTCCGGCGGCGAGAAACGCAGTCTCCCCGGCAGGATGGCCGCAGGCGTCCTCGGCCGCAGCATCGCCGACTCCGTGCTGCGCTCCCGTCCAAATGCCAAGTTCATCTACATGGGCGACCTCAACGACAACCCCACCTCCAAGTGCATCATCGCCGAAATGGCCACGAAGACGAAGCCGGAGAAACTTTCGGACACCGACCTCTACAACCCCATGTGGAAGCTCTTCCGCGACGGTCTCGGCTCCTACGCCTACCGCGACTCCTGGGAAATGTTGGACAACATCATCATCTCCGGTGCGCTGGTCGATGCCGCCCCCGGCACCTACCGCTTCCGCAGCGCCCACATCTTCCGTAAGTCCTTCATGTTCACCAAGTCCGGCTCCTACATGGACTACCCCTTCCGCACCTTCGCCGGCGGCAACTACCAAGGCGGCTACAGCGACCACCTGCCGGTGTATATCGTTTTAGTTAAGAATTGAGAATTGTTGGCTGTTGGCTGTTGGCTATTGGCTTTGAACTTTGAACCTTGAACCTTGAACTTTGAACTTAGAATTTAGAATTTAGAACTTAGAACCTGAAACTTGAAACCTGAAACTTGAAACCTGAAACTTGAAACTTGAAACTTGAAACTTGAAACTTGAAACCACCATTATATGAAACGCTTAGTAATCATTCCGACTTATAAGGAAAAGGAGAACATCGAGAACATCATCCGGGCCATTTACGACCTGATCGATGTCCACATTTTGATTATCGACGACAATTCGCCGGACGGGACGGCCGACATCGTGAAGTCGCTGATGCCCGAGTTTGAAGGGCGGCTGTTCATCGAGGAGCGCAGCGGCAAGCTGGGCTTGGGCACGGCCTACATCCACGGCTTCAAGTGGGGGCTGGCGCACGGCTACGACTACCTCTTCGAGATGGACGCCGACTTCTCGCACGACCCGCACGACCTGCAGCGGCTGTTTGATGCCTGCGAGACGCAGAACGCCGATGTGGCCGTGGGCTCGCGCTACTGCCAGGGAGTGAACGTGCTGAACTGGCCGATGGGCCGCCTGCTGATGTCCTACTACGGCTCCGCCTATGTGCGTTGTGTGCTGGGCGTGCCCGTGAAGGACACCACCGCCGGCTTCATCTGCTACCGCGCCGACACGCTCAACGCCATCGACTTCGACAAGATCAAGCACATCGGCTACGGTTTCCAGATCGAGATGAAGTTCACGGCTTGGAAGTTAGGCTTCAAGATCGTGGAGGTCCCCATCATCTTCAAGGACAGGACGCAGGGCGTCTCCAAAATGAGCTCCGGCATCTTCCGCGAGGCCATCTTTGGGGTCATTGGCCTGAAAATCCGCAGCTGGTTCCGGAAGTGGGAACGTGTCGATAACCGGGCGAAATGTTGATCTCCGTAAACCCTCATTGGAAAAACGTATTTTAACCCTGGTGACATTGAATTCTTAAAATGCCAAAGTGATATGGAAAAAGAGAGATCACGAACAAAGAGATGGTGCGAGCATTTTACCTCCGTGGCGGTCTCTCTGCCCCTCCTGCTCGCCTTGCTCACCGCACGCGGACAGTACATGTCCTTCTTCGGCGACAGCACGTGGGAATACAACATTACGTGCATTAGCCAGCCCCCGATGGATTATGTGAACAACCCACCCGATGAACCCAACCAATTAGGCGTGTATTGTGTCACGTATCAGTATCTGTATCGGAAAGACCATCATCTCTATAATTATTTTGACACTGCGTGGCCAGTACCAATGGATGAGTTATATGAATCCATTTATCATAAAACTAATGGCCCTTTAGTGAATCTTAATTGGATGTATCCACTGTATGAAGACACTGACCATGGACGCCTGTATGGAAAATGGAACATATTACTTTGCGACATGTCTCTCTCGGAAGGGGATACGTTCGTACTCCATGATGTATGCAAATGGGCAGATCCTCTTCATTGGTTCCCTTGGGAACCCACCCCGTCTTTTGACATTTCCATGTTGGTGGATAGTGTCGCTTACGAAAACGGGCGGAAAGTAATTTTTCTCTCCCTGATAGACCATCAGGACGATTATTTTTTCGGAGCGGGAAATGCAGGGGTGCTGTCAGGTTATAATCTTTCCATCCGTTTTATAGAAGGCATAGGTGCTACGTATGGTTTTCATTTCATGTGCGAATATCCCTCTACTCAATATGGATATGAAAGTGCTTTTTATTACTATTATTACCCATGGTTGCCCCTTCTTCAATGTATGTACAAGGATGATTCCCTGGTTTATATGGCTCATGAGGATTTGGAGTGTGCGCAGTCCTGCTGGGGGAACAACACCTACATTTGGGAGGATGTGCCGGGGTACTCGACAGCAGTTGTGAATTTATACCCGAATCCTGCCACGCAGTATGTCGTGTTGGATTTGAGCACCGGGGAGGAACTTAGCGGTACGGTGAGCATCACGGATATGCTGGGAAAGCTGTGCATCCAGCAGAAAGCCGAGGGGACCCGTTTCCAGTGCAATGTTTCTAATCTGCCCACAGGCATGTATTTTCTGACATACACGGATGGAAAGATGAAAATTGTGAAAAAGTTCTTAAAGGAGTGAAGAATGAAAAAGAGTCTTCTCATATATTTTTATCTTATAACGGTTTGCTCGTTCAATTTGGTTGAAGGTACTTGCCAATCCTTTCCTCCTTTCCAACTGGCATTCACCAATTACATCACGATATCGAATGGAGAATTCAAGGATGGTAACGACGTTTTCAAACCGCTGTGCATAAACTATCTGATTGACTATAACCAGAACACTTTAAATTCGGAATATTACATTGCGCCTCATCATGCCTATAGTAGCATCATGAGGGATCATACAGAAACAAAAATTAGTTCTTGGTGTCTTGGGGAGTTTGACCAATACTACGTGGGTGACTTTTCTGGTGACGGCATTGACGAACTCTTCTGTGTGCAAATCATAGGTGGAACCACAGTGTATTTATCAAATACAGTGAAACATTGACAAACAGTAGATTATAAGTGTATATGGAATACTTCGTAGCAAAAACCTTTGCCGGATTGGAGACCGAGCTGTTCAAGGAACTGCACGCCTTGGGTGCGCGGAACTGCGAGAAGCTCAGCCGCGCGGTGGCCTTCGAAGGCGACATGGAGATGCTGTACAAGGCGAACTACTACTGCCGCACCGCCCTGCGCATCCTCTGGCGCCAGAAGCAGTTCAAATTCCGCAGCAACCGGCAGTTCTACGAGGAGATCTTCGACTTCCCGGCGGAAAACTACCTCTCCCCGGACGGCACCCTCGCCGTGCACGCCACCATCGTCGAATCCATCTTCAACACACCGCTCTACGCCTCCGTGCTTGCCAAGGACGCCATCTGCGACCGCTTCCGCGACCATTTCGACCGGCGGCCTTCCGTGGATAAGGAGTACCCCGACGTGCAGTTCCACCTGCATGTCTATAAGGACGAGGCGCAGCTCTTCATGGACAGTTCCGGCGAGTCGCTCCACAAGCGCGGCTACAAGGTCCGGAACCACCCGGCGCCCCTCAACGAGGTGGCCGCCGCCGCCATGATCCTGAAGAGCGGCTGGGACGGCTCCTGCGACTTCATCGACCCTATGTGCGGCGGCGCGACCCTGCTCATCGAGGCGGCCATGCAGGCCCTCCACATCCCCGCAGGCTTCTACCGCCGCGAATACGGCTTCTACCAGTGGAAGAATTTCGACCGACAGCTCTGGAAAAAGGTGCGCGACGCCGCCGACATCAAGGATGACGTGACCGTCAACTTCTACGGCTCCGACATCGACAGCCGTTACCTCGACATCGCGCGGGCGAACGTGCAGAAAGCCCGACTGCAGGATTTCATCATCCTCGAACGGCAGGATGTGCGCCGATCCTCCCCGGAAAACGTCCCCTCGGTGGTGATGATGAACCCTCCCTACGGCGAACGCCTCTCTGTGGATGACATCAGCACCCTGTACCGCGAAATCGGGGACACGCTGAAGAAACGCTATGCCGGCTGCAAGGCCTACGTCATCAGCTCCGACAAGGAAGCCCTGAAGCACATCGGCCTGAAGCCGTCGCGCAAGTGGCCCATGCTCAACGGCTCCTTGGAGTGCCTGTTCCAGGAATATGAGCTCTTCGCGGGCGACCGTAAACAGTTTGTGACACGTAAAAACCAGCCGGAATGAGTCGTAAAATATTGATAGTTGGTGTTTTAGTGCTTTCCGTTTTGTACGGCCATGCGCAGAGCAAATACAGCAACGAGTTTCTCTCGTTGGGTCTCGGTGCGCGCGGACTGGCCATGTCGAACACGATGTGCGCCCTCACCGACGACGTGACTTCCGCCTACTGGAATCCCGCCGGACTGACTCGCATGGACAAGCGCTACCAGCTCGCCCTGATGCACGCCGAGTATTTCGCCGGCATTGCCAAGTACGACTACGGCGGCCTCGCCTACAAGATCGACACCAACCAGTCGGTGGCCTTCTCCTACATCCGCTTTGGGGTGGACAATATCATGAATACCACGCAACTGATTGATGACCAGGGGAATGTTGATTACAATCGCATTACCTACTTCTCGGCGGCCGACAACGCCTTCCTGCTGAGTTACGCGTATGCGTTCCCGCAGGTGCCCGGGCTCTCGGTGGGCGCGAACGCCAAGATCGTGCACCGGAAAATCGGCAAGTTCGCCCGCTCGTGGGGCTTCGGGCTCGACTTCGGGTTGATGTACAACCGCAAGGGCTGGCAGGCGGGCGTGATGCTGCGCGACGGCACCTCCACGTTCAACGCATGGCGCTACTCGCTCACCGATGACGTGATTGCCGTCTTCGAGCAGACTGGCAACGAAATTCCCGAGAACGACCTCGAACTGACCGTTCCGGCGTTGATGCTGGGTGGCGGTAAAACGGTCCACTTCGGGAAAGGATTCCACGGGACGTTCGCCATCGGTCTCGATTGTACTTTCGATGGAAAGCGCAATGCGTTGATTAAGAGTAATTTTATGAGCGTTGACCCGCATTTGGGCATGGAGTTCGACTACAAGAAGATTGTCGCTCTGCGCATGGGTGTCGGCAATTTCCAGCGCGAACCCGACTACGACGGCAAGATGAAGACCACGCTGCAGATCAACTTTGGGGTAGGGGTATGTATAAAAAATATTGTATCCATCGACTACGCCTTCACCGATTTGGGCAATCTCTCCATCGCGCAGTATTCGCATATTGTTTCGTTAAAAGTGGCTATCGATAAATTCAAAAAATAATATCATGCAAGACAATCCCAAAACCATTACCATTCAAAAATTTCCCTTTTCCGAGTCGCAGTTCCTGCAGCGCGTGGCGGCTGATTCCCGGCTTTCGGTCACGCCGGCCGACGAACTTGCGATGTGCCGCACGATACTGGGCTGCATCGACCTGACCACCTTGGAGGGATCGGACACGCGCGAGAAGGTGTCCAAGCTTTGTGAAACCGCCGTCTCCTTCCGCAACGAGGCTCGCCAGATTCCTTCGACGGCCTCGGTGTGCGTCTATCCGCCGTTCGTGGCCTTGGCGAAGGAGAAGCTGGCCGGGACGGGGGTCAAGGTGGCCTCCGTGGCGGGCGCGTTCCCGTCAGGGCAGCTGCCGATCGGCCTGAAGGTCGCGGAGGTGGAGTACGCGGTGTCGCAGGGCGCCGACGAAATCGACATGGTCATCTCCCGGGGCACGTTCCTCGAAGGGAAGTTCCAGGAGGTCTATAACGAAATCTGCGCCATCCGGAAAGCCTGTCCGCAGCAGAAACTGAAGGTGATTCTGGAGACCGGAGAGTTGCAGACTCCGCAGAATATTTTCCGGGCCTCGCAGCTCGCCATCCATGCCGGCGCCGACTTTCTGAAAACTTCCACGGGCAAAATCGCCGTCAATGCCACCCCTGAGGCGTTCTGGGTGATGATGTTCGCCATCAAGCAGCATTTCCAGAACACGGGCAAAAAAGTGGGCATAAAAGTGGCCGGTGGGGTGTCGGAATTGCCTCAGGCATACATATATTTGAACATTTGGCGTAAAAATATGGGCAAAGAATGGGTGTCTCCGGACCTCTTCAGGGTGGGCACCAGCCGCCTCGCCACAAAGGTTTTCGGCAAAATTCAAGAAAATTTTGTATAAGTGTTGGATTATAAAGAAATTATTGTATTTTTGCAGCCCGAAATTTTTTAGTTACAAATCAAACAAATTAAAGTAGTTATGACTAAAGCAGAAATTGTAAATGAGATTTCCAACCGCACTGGTTATGAGAAGAATAGCGTGCAAACCATCGTCGAGGCCTTCATGGAATCCGTGAAGAAGACCATGGTGAACGGCGAGAACGTTTATCTGAGAAGCTTCGGTAGCTTTATCGTGAAACACAGAGCCGAGAAGACGGCCCGCAATATCTCTAAAAACGAGACTATCACCATCAAGGCGCACAACATTCCGGCTTTCAAACCGTGCAAGGACTTCGTCGAAGCAGTCAAGAAAAACACTAAATAATTATAATCATTCAATAAGTATTCATTATGCCTAGCGGAAAAAAACGTAAACGTGCGAAAATGAACACGCACAAGCGCAAGAAAAGACTGAGAAAGAACAGACATAAGAACAGATAGTTCTTGCGTGTACAAAAAATGAAAACTAAATGGCCCGTCCCGGTCATTTAGTTTTCTTTTCTTTTATAATATGGAGAACAATCAAACAGAAGTCACAAAAGAAATCATCATCACCTCGCATACGAACGAGGTGCAGGTCGCGCTTTTGGAAGACAAGAAGCTGATGGAGATTCACACGGAGAAGTCCTCCGCGCAGTTTTCTGTGGGTGACATCTATCTCGGCAAGGTGAAGAAGATCATGCCCGGACTCAACGCCGCTTTCGTCGATGTGGGAAGCGAGCGTGAAGCCTTCTTGCACTACCTTGACCTCGGCATTCACGGCCGGACAATCAACGCCTTCGTGAGCCAGGCCATTACGACAGGGAAACGGAGCATCAGCCGCGTGCAGTACTTGGACGAAATCCCCAAGAACGGCAAAATCAGCGACGTGATTACCTCCGGACAGCAAATCATGGTGCAGGTCGCCAAGGAGCCCATCTCCACCAAAGGCCCCCGCATCACCACCGAAATATCCTTTGCCGGACGTTACCTCGTCTTGGTGCCGTTCGGAGACAAAGTGTCTGTGTCCCAGAAAATTAAGAGCAGCGAAGAGCGTAAGCGCCTGCGCACGGCCGTGCAGAGCATCCGCCCGCGCAACTTCGGTATCATCGTGCGCACCGTCGCCGAGCACAAGCCTGTGGAGGAACTCTCCGCCGATCTCGACATGCTGCGCTATCGCTGGGACACCACCGTGGAGAACCTCTTCGCCTCCAAAGCCCCCGTCCGCCTTGCCCAAGAGGAGAATCGCATCTCCGCCTTGCTGCGCGACTTCCTCAACGACTCTTTCCACGCCATCTATGTCGATACGCCGGAAATTTTCACTGAAGTGAAAAACTACCTGCATGTCCATGCCCCTGAACAAGAGTCCATTGTTAACCTCTACACAGACAAACGCCCCATCTTCGACTATTTCAACGTCGCCAAGCAGATCAAAGGCTCCTTCGGCAAGGTGGTCACTGTGAAGAACGGCGTTTATCTGATCATCGAACACACCGAGGCCATGCACGTCATCGACGTGAACAGCGGCAATCGGGTGAAATCCTCCCAGACACCGGAGCAGAATGCGCTGAACACCAATATGATAGCTGCCCAGGAAATAGCACGGCAACTGCGTTTGCGCGACATGGGCGGCATCATCACCATCGACTTCGTCGATCTGCACGACGCCGGTAACAAGGCAACGCTGAACAGAGCCATGGCCGAGTTCATGCGCAACGACAAGGCCAAGCATACTATCCTGCCGCTCAATAAGTTCGGACTGATTCAGATCACCCGCCAGCGCGTGCGCCAGGCCACCATCATCGAGAACACGGAAGTCTGCCCGACCTGCAAGGGCACCGGCAAAATCAAGCCGCCAATCGTCATCGAGGACGAAATCGAAAACGCGCTCGAATTCCTTTACGAACGGCAGCACGAGCCCAAAATCACCGTGGTGACGCACCCCTTTGTCTATGCCTACCTGACCAAGGGCATCCCGTCCATCCGGACGAAATGGAGTTTCCGGTTCAAAAAGTTTGTCAAAATCGTGTCCAATCAGAGCAGTCGCCTGACCGAGGTACACTACCTGAACGAACGCGGCGAGGACATTGTCCTGTGGAACGAACCCGCACGCGAGTAGCATGACGGAGATTCCCGCAGACATTATGACGAAAATGGAACGTTTCTGTGCTTATCAGGAACGTTGTGAGAATGACGTGAGACGTAAACTCACGTCATTCCATCTTTCTGAAAGCCAGGAAGATGAAATAATCCAGCTTCTGACCGACGGCCGTTTCATCAATGAGGAACGCTACGTGGAGTCCTTCGTCCGCAGCAAAGTGAAAGCCGCCTGGGGAAGACAGAAGATCGTGGCGGGACTGCGAGCGAAGGGCATCGGCAATGCGTTGATACAGCGTTTCTGCACGGAAATTTCCGAAGACGACTATCGCAGCCAGCTGCTCGGCGCAGCGGAGAAGTGGCGCCGTACACACCCCGACGAACCCCAGAACAGTCCCAAGCTGGTACGGCACCTCCTCTCGAAGGGCTATGCCATCCACGAGATCATGTCTATGCTGGACTTTAGTTGACCGATATTCCTTAATAGCCTGTTAGGGCGACATACATTCAACTCTGGGTGAACAAAGTGAGCCCTGGGACGATTCCATCAATAAGTAACGATAATATGAAAATGAAGAAAATAGCAATTGGAATTGGGGCAGCCTGTGCCCTGCTGCTCGTGACCGGCTTGTTGGTCAAAGGGAAAGGCTCCTCGCGCCCGTCGCAGGCGACAGTGGCCGCCTCCTCTGTCGAAACCTCGTTTGTCAATAGCGGATCATACGAAGTCCCGCGCTTCAGCCGGGTTCGAAAACATTCACAACAGATTGAGCATAAGGCCTATACGGTTGACTACAACGAGGAGTGGCGGTTGCCGAACTGGGTGGCCTATTCGTTGACGGACCAGCAGACGAAGGGACCGGTGGAGCGTTACAACAAGTTCATGCCCGACCCGCAGGTGAAAGGCGCCACCGCGCAGTTCTGGGACTACCGGAACAGCGCCTACGACCGTGGGCACATGGTGCCGGCCGGCGACATGAAGTGGGACCAGACCGCCATGATGGAGTGCTTCTACCTGAGTAACATCTGCCCGCAAAACCATGCCCTCAACGAGGGTGATTGGAACTATTTGGAGAACCGTGTGCGCGGATGGGCAAACTTCTTCGGCAAGGTCTATGTCGCCTGCGGTCCGATTGTTTCCGAGCATCCGGCGGTGATCGGCGAGAACTGCATCGCCGTGCCCGACTCGTTCTTCAAAGTGGTGCTGTGTGACATGCGCGGCACGTGGAATGCCATCGGTTTCGTCTATCCGAACGATGGTACACCCCACAACTTGTCGTTTTATTGCCGGACGGTCGACCAGGTGGAGGAAATCACGGGCATCGACTTCTTCCCTGGTTTGCCCGATGATATTGAGAACAGTGTGGAAAAAACATATAATAAAGAATCTTGGCGAATTCGTTGACGAACGTATTGTTTCTTTTTTTACTTTTGCGGCCTAAAACTTAAAATTTCAAGAAAATGACAGAAAACGATCCTCAAAACGGAAACAAGAGTTTCCTCCAGAAGGTTCTGGACAAGTTTAAATCGACGTCCGAAAAGGTCGCCGATAAGGTGGAAGACACCATCGACGACATGAAGGAGTCCGAATTTGGCGAAAAGGTCTCCAATGCGGCTCAGAAGGTCGGCGACAAAGCCAAGGACATGATCCAGGATGTCAAGGACAGTGAGTTTGCCGACAAACTTGACGACATGAAGGATGCCGTGGTGGACAAAGCCCGGGATCTGGGCGGCGACGTGACCAATTTCTGCGCCGACAAGATGAAGAAGGTCATCGGCAAAATCAACTTCGATGAGACGTTGAGCTCCCTTCGGGAAAGACAGGAAAAGACCGGGCGCGACATGTCGGGTCTGATTAATTTCGTTGAAAAACTTCAAAACATTAAATAACAGAGAATTATGGCAAACATAAATATCTTGTCCCAATTGCAGGACTTACTGAAAAACGCCAACTTGAACGATTTGCTCAAGCAGGCAGAGGTTGCCATGGGTAAAGAAAACCAGGCCAACAACAATGCGCAAGCGGAAGATAAAAAGGGCGGCGGTGTGGTCGGCATCGTCAAGGTGCTGAAGATGCTCAAATCATTCCAGGGCGGAAAAATTCTCGGAAACTTGGGCAAACTGGCCGGTGTCTCTTCTCTGATGGGAGCCGCCACGAAGTTGCAGGAGTCTCCTGAAAACACTGAAGTTCAAGAGAATAAGCTGAATGAGCTGGATTTGATGGTGGCCATGGTCATCGAGGACGGCGTGATTTCTCCGGAAGAGGAGGAGATGCTGTCGAAGAAGGCTGAGGAACTCGGGCTGAACGTGCCGGAATTCTTGGCCGAGGTGCGCGAGAAATGCGCCCTGCAGGCTTAGGATTTCCGTTCCGTTTCGCATTCCGCGAGGAACTCCTCGTCAACATGCAACAGACGCGCAATGGTGAACGCCTCTTTGGGGACGTCATCGTTGCGCGTTTCGATTAGCGTGTAGTCCATATAGTCGGAAATATGGCCGATACTCAGCGAATTAACGCCGTCTGGAATCTGCAAGCCTTTGACACGCAGTCGTTTGCAATCGACGTTGAGGCCGCTGTAGTGCGTGGTCACGATGGCGGTGAGCCGAAGCTTGCCGCAAATGCGGACGAACCCGTTCACCATGCGTTTGCCCTCGTCGGGGTTGGTGGTGCGGGCCAGCTCATCCACTAAGGCGAACACTCGTTTGCCTTCCCTCGCGGCTTTGATGATGCGGTCGATGGTGAGCACCTCCACGGCGAAGGAGGAGAGTCCGCTCAGTGCCGACTGCCGGTCGCCGATGCTGGTGATGACTTCATCGACAATCGGTAAGGTGGCCGATTCGGCGGGCAGGAAGAATCCGAATTGGAACAGATACTGCGCGAGCGCCATCGATTGCAGCAGCACCGATTTGCCGGCCATGTTCGCCCCCGTGATCAGCACGGTTTCGCGCCCGAACGTGATGCTCACGGGCTGGAACCGACGTCCTTTCTGCGACAGAGAGGCTGCGATTTCCGGGTTGGTGAGGTTTTTGAGGAGGTGGCCTTCGCCGATTTGGGGCTTGCAGGCGTTCCATTCCTTGGCGAGACGGGCTTTGGCCATCAGCAGGTCGAGTTGTGCGGTGCTGAGCAGGTTCTGCGCCAGCGCGTCGTGGTGCGGCCGCAGCTGCTCGCTGAGTTTCGCCCGAAGCCGGTCCTCGATTTCCTGAGCCTGGAAACGGTACGTCTCCAGCTCCTGGCTCTCCTCTGTGGCTTTCATCTTTTCGCGCAGGCAGGCCAGCTCCTCGTCGTAGGCCGAATAGACGTAGAAATGGGGGATGTTCGTGTGCTCGGGGTCGAGGATGCGCACTGTTTCCGTCATGGAGGCGTAGGGCAGCCAACTTATTTCCAATTTCTTGACATCTTGGGCGATGATGTCGGTCAGGATGGCCGTCTTCTTGATTTCGAAGAGCTGTATGTCGTCCATCACTGCGCCGTTTTTCAGGGCGAGTAGGGTGGGGGCGATGTTGTTGAGCTGGTGAATTTGCTGGGTGAGATGCGCCAGGGTGGGGCGGTGACGCTCCTCCCCGCAGATGCGGTCAATGGCGGCCACGCGGTCGAACTCGTCGGCAAGTTCGCTGGCATCGGTGTATAGGGGCTGATCCAGCAGATGCTGCCTCCCGAGATTGGAGGTGAACTGCATTCTCTCATAGACAAATCGCAGCGACGGCTGCTGCTCAAAGGCGTTTTTGAATCGCATATCGTGACGGTTGTTATTCTGAAATCCGGACTTTGAAAATGGTCGGCAAAGATAGCATTTTTATGGGCAGACGGCATTGCCAAAGATTCCTCGTTCATTCTTCGAGGTAAGGTTAAAAATCGTATTTTTGCCGCCTGTTTTTTGAAAAGCGTATGGAAGCCAAAGGGAATCGGAAATGGGTCGGGCATCTCGCGGTGCTGGCCGTCTATATTATTTTCGGGGTGAACCCGAACTGCTCGAAGGCGGTGGTGCCGGACTACATCACGCCCGAGTGCTACACGGCCTTGCGTCTTGTCTTCGGGGCGGCGGGCTTTTGGCTGATTTCCCTTTTCACACCGCGCGAGAAGGTGCCCCGTCGCGACATGGCGCTCATTCTTCTCGGGGCCGTCTCCCTCTACGGCACTCTCTGGGCCTTCGCCGAGGCCATGCGTTTCATCTCGCCCACTTACGTGTCGCTCATCTCCGCCATGTCGCCCTTGGTGGTCATGCTCATGGCCGCCGTCTTCCTTAAGGAGCCGATCTCCTCGCGGAAGGCCGCCGGGGTCTTCTTCGGCATCGCCGGTGCCCTGATGATGATCGTCTTCTCCCTGCACGGCGACACGCACTACAGCAACGTCGGCGCCCTGCTCTGCCTCGTCAACATCCTGTTCTATGCCGCCTACCTGCTCATCACCCGCGCCATCTCCCCGAAATACTCGCCCGTTACGATGATGAAGTGGATGTTTCTGTTCAGTGCGCTGCTGAGCATTCCCGCGGCTGTCCCGTCGGTCACTGCATCGCCGATCCTGATGGGCACTGCTCCTGCGATGGCCTACGTTAACATGCTGGTTGTCGCGCTCTTCGCCACGGTCATCGCCTACTTCTTGCTGCCCGTCGCCCTGCGCTACCTGCGTCCCACCACCGTCAGCATGTACAGCAACCTGCAGCCTATCGTCACGGCCGTGCTCGCCATCGCTGTCGGCCAGGATGTCTTCACCTGGAACAAGCCGGTGGCCCTCGTCCTCGTCATCATCGGCGTATTCCTCGTCACCACCAGCCGGGCGAAATCAATTGAAAATTGAAAATTGAGAATTGAAAATTGTGAAACCTGAAACTTGAAACCTGAAACCACCATGCTCATCGCTTTTATCATCGTTTTGATCCTTTTTCTTCTTCCGGATTTGTACATTTCCCTCGCGTTTCTTCGCGGGGCTGCGCTCGTGTGGCGTGTCTTGTTTTTCGTCCCCACGCTTGTGGGGCTCTTCTCGGTGGTCGGCTTTCGCTTCTTCGGGATGACAAGCGGCCTCAGTTCGTTGTTTTTGGCGATGCTCCTCTGCTTCGCGCTTCCCAAGTTCGTGTTCACGCTTATATCGTTGACGGCGAAGCTGTTGGGGCTGTGGAGTGCCACGGCTTTCACGGTGGTGAACACCTTTGGCCTCGTGACCGCCTGTGCGGTCTCCCTGATGGCGCTGTATGGGCTCACCCTCGGGTGGAAACGCTTGGAAACCAAGCATGTGGACCTCTACTTTGAGGATCTTCCGGAAGCCTACGACGGCTACCGCATTGCGCACCTCAGCGACTTGCACGTGGGCACCTATGGGCACAAGACCGCCTTTGTGGAGAAAGTAGTGCGCAGCGTGAATGAGGAAAATCCTGATTTGGTGGTGTTTACGGGCGATATTGTGAACGTTGACCCGGATGAGTTGACGCCCTTTGCGCCGGTGTTGTCTCGGCTTGCGGCAAAGGACGGTGTGATTTCCGTGCTTGGCAACCACGACTACTGTCTTTACGGCAACCCTGACCGGTGGTCGCATGTGCGTGAAGGTGCCATGCAAGTGGTTGACAGGGAACGCTCCATGGGTTGGGATGTGCTGATGAACGAGTCAAGGGTGCTGAAGAGGGGGGAAGCGCGTCTTGCGGTTGCGGGGGTGGAGAACACGGGCAAGCCGCCGTTCCCGCAGATTGGCGACCTGCGGGCGGCCGTGAACGGGATAACGGACTATGACACTGTTGCATGTGCTGAGGATGTCTTCACCATACTTCTTTCGCACGATCCGTCGCATTGGCGCATGGAGGTCTTGCCGGAGACGCACATCGCGCTCACCTTGTCGGGGCACACGCACGCGGCGCAGTTCAAACTGGGCCGCTGGTCGCCCTCCAGTTGGTTGTATCCGGATTGGGGTGGGGCATATCAGTCTGACGGACAGCAGCTTTACATCTCCGAAGGCCTGGGCGGCACCCTTCCGTTCCGTTTTGGCGCCACTCCGCAGTTAGTGCTTCTCACGTTGCATCGCCGGTGAAAGGCTTTCCCAAAATCATGTGAACCCGAAACTTGAAACGCCCCCTCATACATCTTTAACCAAACTTTTGTATATTTGCCGTTTGGAAATATATTGTGTTTTTGAATCTAAAAATCTGATATAGAAGATATTATGAAAAAGATGCTTTCACTGGCGATTTCCTTTGCCACCTTGTTTGGCGGATTTTTGTGTGCCCAGACGAACGACCCGGTTCTGATGACCGTGGGTGGTGAGAAGGTGACCAAATCCGATTTCATCAAGGCTTACCAGAAAAACAGCTCGTTGAGCGAGGCCACGGAGGCCGATCTGCGCGAATACCTGCGGCTTTACACCGACTACCGCATGAAAGTGCAGGAGGCCAAAGCCATGCAGTTGGACACGGCCAAGGCCTTCCAGCGGGAATGGGAGTCCTACAAAGGACAGTATGCGCAACAGTATCTTATTGATACAGAGGTAAGCGACCAACTTCTGCAGGAAACGGTGGACAGATCCCGCTACCATGTCCGTGCCTCCCATATCCTGGTGCGGATTCCGCAGGATGCCTCCTCGAAGGACACGCTTGCCGCCTACCATAAAATCATGAAGATTCGTGACGAGATTGTCGGCGGACTGGACTTCAATGAGGCTGCCGCCCGCTACTCCGAGGACGAGTCGGCGCGGGATTTCGTGAACCCGCAGACCGGGCGCCGTCAGCCGGGCAACCGCGGCGAGCTGGGCTATTTCTCCGTCCTTGAAATGGTCTATCCGTTTGAGACTGCCGCCTACAGCACGCCGGTGGGACAGGTCTCCATGCCCGTTCGCAGCCAGTTCGGCTACCATTTGGTGTATGTGCAGGACAAGATTCCGGCGATTGCGAAACTCTTTGTGTCTCAGATTTTTGTGAAAGACACAGCGGCCCTTGATGCCAAGGCGGACCATCAAGAGATGCTGCGGAAGTGCGCGCTTATACGGGAGCAGTACCAGCAGGGCGTGCCGTTCGACACGCTGACCGTCCGCTACTCCGACGACATTGCCACGCGCTCGCATGGCGGCCGCATGGAGCCGTTCACCCCCAACCGCCGTCCGGGCAATTATGTGAGCGCCGCCCTCAAGCTGAAGAAAGGCCAGATTTCCGACCCGGTACCGTCCATGATCGGTTGGCACATCCTGCGCCTCGATTCTGTCGTCTATACCACTGTGAACGAGGAATTTGAGTATATGGTCAAGAATCGGCTCGGCCGCGACTCGCGCTCCAAAAAAAGCAAGGAGTCGCTGGTGGAGAAACTGAAAAAGGAGTATAACTACCAAGAAAAAGGCAAGGCTGCCGCGATGAAGTTCTTCCGCAAGAACATGCCCGACAACTTCTTCCAGGCCAAGCGTGTGGCCGCCGACTCGCTGAAAGGCATCGAGAAGCTGAAGCCGATGTGCTCGTATGCCGACAGAACTCTTTCCGCACGCGATTTCGGTCGCTATCTGTCTCGCTATCAAGGGGCGCAAATCAGTACGTCAATGGAGGCTTTCTTAGAACAGACGTTCTCTAATTTTGTGATGGAGAACATGTTGCGCTATGAAAGCTCTCGCTTGATGGACAAGTATCCGGAATACCGGGATGTGGTGAACGAGGTGTATGACGGGTTGCTGATTTACGAGGTCAACGCCAAGATGGTCTGGAACGCAGCCATTCAGGACACCGTGGGGGCGGAGCGTTTCTATGAGACGATCAAGTCTCAGTTCGCTACCGGCGACACGCTGCAGCCCTATAAGCCCTTCGGGGAGGTCCGCGCCCTCGTCATCAGCCAGTATCAAGACAAATTGGAGAAAGACTGGGTGGCCAATCTGCATAAGAAATATCCTGTCAAACTGAACGAGGAGGTTTTCCGTTCCATTTTGAAACGATAGCGTGAGAAAAACAGCCTTTTTGTTCTGCATTCTGCTGCTGTGCTGCGCCGCCTGCCGCAAAAAGGGCGACGCGGTCGTGGCGCAGGTCTATCAGTACAAGCTCTACGCCTCCGAAGTGCAGGCCGGCATGCCGCGCGGCCTCTCCCAGGAGGACAGTCTGGCGCTCGTCCGCGACTTCATCGACAGCTGGGTCAAGGAAAAACTGATCCTGCATGAAGCCGAGAAAAAGCTCTCCCCCCGAGAAAAGAATTTCGAGAAGGAGATGTCGGAGTATCGCAATGCGCTGCTAATCAACAGGTATTATGAGAAACTGTGGCAGAAAGATACCGCCCAAGCCGTGGTTTCCGACAAGGAAATCGACGAGTTCGTCCGCTCGTTGGACGACCGCTACACGGTGGAGAAGGAAATTGTCAGGGTCAACTATGTGAAAATGCCGTCCGCGGACGCGCAGCTGCCCCAGGTGAAGGCCATCCTCTTCGACGAGAGCCGCCGCAAGGACGAGAAAGAGGCGCTGGTGGCGATGCTCGGCGACACGATTGAGTATCTGCTCGACGACGATGCATGGCTCTATCTTGACGACCTGCAAAACGAGGTCTCTTTCCAGATTAACGCGGAGGCGGCCATGGAGAAGGGAAACGTGCAGCGCATGGAGAAGCAGGTCGGCGACCAGACGGTTCTGCTGGTGGTTCTTGACTATCGGTCGCAACGCTCGGTGAACGAGACGAAAGAGGAACGCGCCGCCGCAGGCATGCTCCTCCAGAACCAGCGCAAGAGCCAGTTCGTCAACCGCTACATTCAGGAACTATATGACAAGGCCATCAAAGAAGGCAAAATAGTGCAATGATTTAACAACCAAATGATACGAATCTACAACAAATCCAAAAATGCCCTGCCGACGTATGCGTCGGAACGGGCTGCCGGCATGGATCTGCGTGCGGACCTTGCGGCCCCCGTCATGCTCCAGCCGATGGAGCGCAAGCTCATCCCGACGGGACTGTTCATCGAACTGCCGGACGACTGCGAGGCGCAGGTGCGCCCGCGCAGCGGCTTGGCTCTCAAGCACGGCATCACCGTTCTGAACAGTCCGGGCACCATCGACGCCGATTACCGGGGCGAAGTGTGCGTGATACTCATCAACCTGTCGGACGAGCCGTTCGAGATCCAGCCCGGTGAACGCATCGCCCAGATGGTCGTCGCCCCGTTTCGGCAGGTGAAACTCCAGCCTGTTGAAACCCTGGAAGAGTTATCGTCCACGGAGCGCGGTACAGGCGGATTTGGACATAGTGGAAAGAAATAACTAATTGATTATGAAAAGATTGTCGGTTTTTCTTGCAGTAATACTTTTGGTGGTTTCCGTAGATGCGCAATCCACCCAAAAGACGCGCCGGATGGCCTCGAACTCGAAGGAGGCGGTGACGGAACGGCAGATTTCCAGCCGCTTCAACCAAGGACTGCGGGCCTATTACACGGCGCAATATGACGAGGCGGTGCAGGCCTTTTCCGGCATCCTTTCCGACAACCCTAAGCATGCTCCCTCGTATTACATGCTGGCGCGTGTGTATGCCGGGCAGCAACGTTATACCGAGGCGGAATCGGCCTGCAGACAGGCGGTCAAGCTTGACAAGAACAACATTTGGTACCAGGTTGCCCTGGCGCAGTCCCTTATGACCAACGAGAATTTCAAAGAAGCCCTGCCGCTTTGGGAAAAAGTGTGCCGTGAATATCCTAATAACACGGACTACCTCGCCGCTTTGGTTTTGTGCTACGAGAAGACGGCCCAGCCGGCCAAGGCAGCGGAAACCCGCGCTCAGCTCGCGGCATTGCAGCAGGAGGATTCACAGAAGCCCTCTGCCGCGCCTTCAGAAGGCTCTTCCGGAAACTCGAAGGCGGCCGGACAGGCGGCGCTGAAGGCTCAGCAGTATGAAAAGGCTGTGGCACATTTGGAGCAAGCCTTGCGGGAAGACGACACCGACTACGAGGTGTGGGAGGCCTTTTCTGAGGCCGTCTCCAAGTCGGGACAGTGGGCGAGGCTCACCGCCTACGAAGACGACCTGACCACGCTTTTCCCGCAGTCGGCGGCACTGCTGACCACCCTCGCCGACGCGTTCTTGCAACAAGGAAACAACGAAAAGTCGGTGGAATACTATCGCCAGGCGCTTGCCTTCTCCTTTGACGAGACGTTGACCAAGCAGATCCGCCGGGGACTGCATGACGCCTACACGCGCATGGGCGATGCCGATAAGGCTGCGCGCTATCGCGATTAGTAAGTTTAGTAAGTTTAGGGAGTTTAGTAAGTTTAGGGAGTTTAGAGCCAACAGCCAATAGTTAGAGAAAGGAAAGTGAAAAAGATGAGATTGGATCAACGTGAGTTTGAAAAGAGCCCTGACCACATTCGTGTGCGCGGGGCTCGAGTGCATAATCTGAAAGACATTGATGTGGATGTACCGTTGCACCGGATTGTGGCTGTGGCGGGTGTTTCCGGCTCTGGAAAGTCTTCGTTGGCTCTCGGGGTGCTCTATGCGGAGGGTTCGCGCCGTTATTTGGAGTCGCTATCCACCTATACGCGCCGCCGCATGACGCAGGCCGCCAAGGCCGATGTCGATGAGATTCTTTATGTGCCTGCCGCTCTCGCCCTGCACCAGCGGCCTGCCGTCCCGGGCATCCGCTCCACTTTCGGCACGGGCACGGAGCTGCTTAACAGCTTGAGACTCATGTATTCCCGCTTGGCCGAGCATCGCTGTCCCAATGGGCATTACTTGCCGCCTTCCCTTGCTGTGGCCGCCGGTCAGGAGTGTGTCTGCCCGGAATGCGGCGAGCATTTCTATGCGCCGGGCGCAGAGGAGCTGGCCTTCAACAGCCAGGGAGCCTGTCGGCACTGCGGCGGCACCGGCATGGTGCGCACCGTTGACAAGGCCTCTCTCGTGCCCGATGAGTCGCTCACGATCGACGAGGGGGCCGTTGCGCCGTGGAACAGCCTCATGTGGTCGCTCATGACCGACGTGTGCCGCGCCATGGGGGTCCGCACCGACGTGCCATTCCGCGAACTGACGGACAAAGAGAAGGATATCGTCTATAACGGTCCTGCCGAGAAGAAACATATTTTCTATAAGTCCAAGACCACGAACGTGGCCGGGGAGATGGACTTCACCTACTTCAATGCCACCTATTCGGTGGAGAACGCGCTGTCGAAAGTGAAGGACGAGAAGGGGATGAAGCGCGTGGAGAAATTCCTGAAGGAGGATGTCTGCCCCGAATGCCACGGCACCCGACTGTCGGAGGCTGCCCGGGCACCCAGGCTGCGCGGCATCGGGCTCGACGAGGCCTGCCAGATGACACTTTCGCAGCTGTCGGAGTGGGTGGACGGCGTGCCCGCATCGTTGCCTGAAGAGATGCGTCCCATGGCCGAAAGCATTTGCGAGTCATTTCGGACTGCCGCCAATCGGTTGATGGACTTAGGGTTAGGGTATCTTACCCTCGACCGAGCCGCCTCCACGCTCTCCACCGGCGAACGGCAGCGGATGCAGCTTGCCCGCGCCGTCCGAAACCGCACTACGGGCGTGCTCTACGTCTTGGACGAACCCTCCATCGGTCTGCATCCTTCTAACATCGTAGGACTTAATGGGGTGATGCACGACCTCGTGGCCGACGGCAACACGGTGCTACTGGTTGACCACGACACCCAAATCCTGCAGGAGGCCGATTGGCTCATCGAGTTGGGACCGGATGCGGGTGCCAAAGGCGGACAGGTCATCGCCGAGGGCACCATCGCCGACATCATACGGAACCCGGGTTCGCGCATAGGCCCTTTCTTGGACCTGAAACGCGAGCATGGCTGGAGCGACCCCGACAAGGAACGACTCTTTGATTTTGGCAATATCCACTTGTCAACCAAACAGATACATACAGTGAAGCCGTTGGAAGTCGATATTCCCAAGGGACGGCTCACCGTGGTGACGGGCGTGTCGGGATCCGGCAAGACAACGCTGATTCTGGAAAGCCTTGTGCCGTCGTTGGAGGCACTGACCCGCAAGAAGCGGATGCCGGACCATGTCACGGACATCCTCGCCGAGGGTATCGAGCACGTGAAGCTCATCGATGCCACGCCCATCGGCATCAATGTGCGCTCCACCGTGGCCACCTACGCGAACGCGCACGACGAGCTGCGCAAAATCTACGCTCGAACCCCCGAAGCCAAGCGGCGCGGCTACAAAGCCGGCGACTTCTCCTACAACACCGGTGACCTGCGCTGTCCTGTCTGCGACGGCACCGGCTCCATCAGCCTTGACGTCCAGTTCCTCCCCGATGTCGATATTCCTTGTCCCGAGTGCCGCGGCTCGCGCTACGCCAAAGCCGCCTACGCGGTCAAGCACACCAACAAGCGCCACGAAAGTGTCTCCCTGCCGGCGCTGATGGACATGGACATCAACACCGCCATGGAGTTCTGCCAGGATATGAAGACGGTCTTTCCGAGGCTTCAAGTGCTGCAAAGTCTTGGCTTGGGGTATCTTACGCTTGGTGAGGAGACGCCGAGTCTGTCGGGCGGCGAAGCCCAGCGGCTGAAGCTGGCTACCGAAATGGGACGTCTGCAGCACGATTCGGTGTTTGTGTTCGACGAACCCACCATCGGGCTGCATCCTTTGGACGTGCAGACGCTGTTGCAGGTGTTCGACACGCTGATTCGGAACGGGGCCACGGTGGTTGTCATTGAGCACGACCTGGACGTGATCCGGGCGGCAGACTACATCATCGACATGGGACCGGGCGGCGGCGAGGACGGCGGCCGCGTCGTGGCCGTGGGCACGCCGAGGGACATCGCCGGGAATCCGGAGAGCATCACGGGGCGGTTCCTGTGATCGGGAGCGGTTATGGATTATTGCGTCTGTCCTATTGGCATCCATTGTAAAAATGGATGGCCTTCTGGTAGCCACGCGCCATCGCCATCATGATCCATTTTTCCGCCTCCTTTGGGTTCCCTTTCACTCCTTCTCCGTTATACAAGCACCATCCGACCATATATTGGGCCGGGGCATACCCTTCTTTTGCGCTTTTCTTGAAGCAGGCGTATGCTTTTTTGTAGTTGTTGTTGGTCGGGTCTATGATCCCGTCCTTGTGGCATAATCCAAGCCAGTAAAATCCCTCGGGGTCTTTGCGTACGGCGGCCTTTTGCCATAGCGCTACGGCCTGGTTGGTGTCTTTCTCCAATCCGCACCAGCCGTTGAAGTGGAATTTCCCGAGCTGGGTGCACGCCTTGGGATGTCTTTTTTCGGCAGCCTGCCGGAAATAGGCGTAGGCTTGAAGGGAGTCTTTCTCCACGCCTAAACCGTTCATACACAGCACTCCCATGCCGTAAAGCCCGTCGGCGTCGCCTTGCTTGGCAGACTCATTGTACCAATAATATGCTTGAGTGTAGTCTCTGTTACGTAAAATCTTGTTCCAATTGTATAGAAACAGATCTCCTGCTTCTGCTTGCGCCTTCGCCTTGCCCGCTTTTGCATTTGCGATAATTGAACTGTCTCTTTGGGGATCCACAATTCCTCTGTAGATTTCTGAAGGGTTAAAGACGAGGATTTGTCCATTAATCCTTTCCGTGCGGATGGTGGTGATTTCGGGTGCGGAATAAGATGAAATTAGAAAGGCCGTCCTTTCCTTTTCCCAAGATTTTTTAAGTTCGCTGTCCCAATAGGCAATCTCTTTGAAATAGCGTCTGGCCTTGGCGGGATTGGCTTTCACCCCTCGCCCTTTGGCATAGCACACCGATAGGTAGTAGCGTCCGAGGTCGCAGTGTTGGTAGGCAGCTTCCTGGAAAAGTTTGAACGCGGAGTCATAGTCGGGCTGGGGCTTGTAATAATGATACAAGCCGATGCGGCAGGCGGCCATTGGGTCTCCGTACTGCTCGTAGGCCGTTCGGTAATAATACATGGCCGTGTCGGTGCTGTTCCGTGATGCGTAGAGATCCCCTAATTGGACCATCGCGCAAACGTTGCCTTCTTGGCTCACTTGATAGTTGAGGCTGTCGAACAGGTTGGGCTTGATTTTCCAGAGTAATTCATCCTCTCTGAAATTGAAGAATTTACGTTCCGGACGCTGGTTTTTGTCCTTGAATTCACTCTCCACATATTGCCTGATGTAACGGAAAAGATTCTCTATGGTTACACTGTCTGTTGAAAATCGTTTCAGATAGTGTAATTCATTGCCGGAGACGGAATTGGCCAGTGCCTTTTCCAACGGGGTGAAGTCGCGTGTGGGAATGTACGAAGTGTCGTATTCGCTGCTGGAAAAGAAGAATGCGCACTTGTCATCCTTGCGATTCATCGAATCGAGCTTGTTGACAAGGGATTTGGCGTAGCATGCATCGACAAAGACGAGAACTTTGGCGCCCTTTGCGGCCATTTTTTTGAAGTAGGCGTTCAAGGTGTCGGCGTCGAGTTGCGTGTCGGAGGTGACGAGACGGTAGGTCTTGTCGTTTATCCGTTCGCCGTGGCTTAGAAGATAGACCATCACCATGTCTTTGTTGTTTTGCTTGACCGAGTCGGAGAGGAGCTTGAGGGAGTGCAGCAGACTCGCTGTCGAGGTCTTTTCGGCGCTGGTGGCCACATCATGCCAGGAAAGCTGGAATTCGTTGTCGGGGACCATTTTCTTTTCAATGGAATTGGCCAGATTCAGGAAATTGCCTGTCTGGTCGGGCAGCGAAGGCCAACTGTCCGGGAAGTCGCGGATGCCGACAAGGAAATAGTGGAGGTTCTCAGGGAAGGTTTCCGTGGTGACTTCGGGCTTGTCCACGGTGTTTTCCTTACCCGCCGGAACGAGAGTCCCGCGTGGCTGCCCGTCAGAGCCTTTTGTGGGTTCTTTTGGCTGTTGTCTGTATTTTCTGTATCTATTGATTAGTACATCCACCTTTTCACCCGTGGATTTAGTTGTGTGAAAAAAAAATTTTTTGTTATCCTTCTTCCTTTCAATGACGAAATTGGAATCCGAGCGGACTGTGGAGTGGTCGTAAAGCGGAGTCCTATTCGACACGGGTCGCCACTCCAAATTGTATTTATATTCGACTTTTCCGCGTACATATATGTACGTTTGTGCGAAGGTTTCTGTCGTGAAGACAACGCATAGCGTGATCAGTAGAAAGTTGATGTTTTTCATTTGTTTAGTTGTTTTGGTTTGAGATTTGCTGGCACCAGTTATATGCAGGTTTGACGAATGCAAAAGAGAGGAATAGCAGGCTGATGTTTGGAATTATGAAGCACTTTGCGGTGAGGAAAAAACAACAGAGAAGGACACCGCATTCGAAAAGAATCACAAGAATAGGGGATAGAATCACATGAAAAGCGGATAGAAAGATTTTGATTAGTTCGCACTTGGGATTGCAACGTTTTTTGAGGAAATTGAAAAAGATGACACATAGATAGTATAGGAAAGAGAATAAAACGAAAAGGAGGAAATTTACATAGCAACGGCAAAAAGTGTAGGGGTAAGAGGAGGTTTTTTTTTCTCCATTATGGAGGGCCAAAATCGAGGCCAGTTCGTAGGCAATGATTTTTATGCCGGAAATCTGGCGGGAGTTCCCAGTGTCCCGGAACGGTGCTATATGTATGTCGAAAGGGGAGTTGGTTTGGCCTATCAGGACAATGCTGTTGGTGTCGATGTTTTTCAAGGAAGACAAGGAAGTTGAGTCTGTGATGTCGAATTTGTTGAGGAACATGTACGATGTGTCGAATGTCTTTGCTCTGAAATTGGTGTAGAATTGTTCGGGCAATTTGCAGGTGTCCACGCCTAACATCATGGCGGCTTTCAATGAGATTCGGGGAAGTGATTCATGGGTGCGGACATATTCGCCAAAGCCATAGAACGCGGCCGATCCGAAGGGGATGTCCAGCTGTTTCGTGAAGAAGCTGTGACAAATGGAATCGTCTTTCCCCATGCTTCTGACCACAACAAGCTTTGTGGAATCCTTGATGCGCTCAAGAGTACTGCTCAGGATTTTGTTTTGAACGGTGTCGAAGCTTTTGGTGTCCTGAAACAGGACGTCGATGCAAATAAGTTTCGGGTGTTGGTCCGCCACGGCTTGGATGACCTCGGCAAAATTTTTCCGGCTATAGAAAGTCTCCCTCATATCCACAATCACGATGTCGTCAGCGGTGATGTCGTTTTCGTAGTGGCTGTTTTGAGTGTCAAAGAAGAGATTCATGTACCATTCGTGGTTGATGGATTCGATTAGCTTGCCGATCAAAGGGCAATTTCTGACCGCTTCCCCAACCCCGAATAGGGCACAAGCACCTGCAATTACCAGTAGGGGCGATAGAAATCTACACAATTTGCTATGCTTGAATCGGCATTCGGAATCCTTGTCGTGGTTAGTTGTCTGTTTTTCCATATCGTAGAATTTTGGTTATTCCTCCCCCATCATCGCCCGCAGCTCCTCCACGGTGAAGCAGAAGCTCTTCGCGGCGGTTGAGACGGTTTTCTTGTTTTTCTTGGGCTTTTGCGGGACTCGGTAACGATAACACAGTCCGTAGCCCGCGCTGGTGTACAGGTCGATTATTTCGCGGATGTCCTCGCCGCCGGCCGCCATGGAGGACTCTAACTGCCAGCGGATTTCGTCGTCGTTGACCATGTCGAGCGGGAATCCTTCTGCCATGGTGTAGTAATAGATAACCATTCCATTTTCAACACCTATCGAGTCGAGGGTCGTGAACTCGTCCGTACGGGCAGGGCATTCCCGGTTGAGCACAGGCAAGACATCCTCCAAGATGGTTTTCTGCAGCTCCGCGCGGATTACTTCGGACGGCACCGCCAACGCAGAGTCGATGTCGCTCGTGGAGTAGGCGAGTGTCCGGATCTGCCCGTCCGGAAATCGCCAGTGCAGGGTGATGCCCGCATCCAATTCGGCCAAGGTCGCCAGTGTGGTGGTGTCGATGTCGAGGAGGTCGCGGTAGTCTTTTTCCCCGACGGAGCTGAGGAAGAGTTCCGCCATGTCGGGGGCTACCGAGTAGTGGTAGTGGAGGACGCTGTTTCGGAAAGCTACGCTGTCGAGGGTGCCGAAGTCGAGCTCGATCGGGAGACTGTCGCGGTTGAACCCCTCCATTTCCCGCAACAGCTGCTCCCTTATCATCTGCCGCTGGATGCGGGCCGTGACCCCGACGTAGGTGCTCTCTTCCATTTCCGGACTGTTCCGGATCTCGTCCGACGGGATGAAGATGTCGATGGTGCGGCGGGTGTCCGCCTCCATGTAGAGCAGCCGGACCCCTTTCAGGCGCTGGTAGAAGCGTTCGAGGGTGAGGATTCCGCCGTCATACACAGCGGAACTGCCGATGAACCTCTCGTAAGCCCGTCGGAGGTTCACGGCGGTGCTTCTTCGGATGAGCTCCTCGTTTTCGGCAGAACTACCTTCGCCGTAAAGCTCCGGTGCCAAGGTGTAGGTGTATTGCAGAACCTGGTCGGCATATTCGACATCGGTCAGGCGAATGTCCGGGTCAGGACTCAATTCGTCCTTTTTTTGGGCAAGCATAAACTCTTGATGGACAATCTGTTCCTGAATAAAGGCATCGATTTGGGCATCGGTGGCGGGCTTGATCTTGTTGGAGGTCTTCATCCAGTCCTCCAGTTCGGCGTGGGGGACGAAGAGGTGGGCGATTTCGTTGCGGAGGGTGTCGCGGAATCGGAACAGGAGGTGAATGTCTGCATCCACATAGATTTCAAACAAATCGAGGTTCGTCTGGAAGAAGCTCTTGTACTGCAGTTTGAACGTCGGGAGAACCATCTCCACATGTTCCCGCTTGTAATTTTTGTCTTCAAAGAAGGTGTAGAGGTAGAATAGGGTGTCGCCAGTGAGATAAACAGTGTCGATGCGGGTGTGTTCGTCGATCCGGTTGGGCATATTCCGGTTGTTGCTGTTGTTGATATAGCGTATGTTTTCCCGTCCCTGCCATTTTTTGCTGTTTTTGTAATCGGGCTTGGTGCGGTCGGCCCAGATCTGCCGGGCTTCCGAAGGCGAGTAACGGAGCGTGAGCCGCGCGTCGGAACTGTCGATGGTGATGTCATAGACAAAACCGCCCTTGATGTCGCCCAACTTTTCATACAGGTAGTTGAACTCCACGGGCTCCAGCCGGTAGCGGAGGCGGTCGGCAAAATACCGCCGCAGGTCCGCACTGTCGCGCCCTTCCGCGAACAACTTCCTCAGGGTGAGGTCGAAATGCAGGTAGCCAGACTTGTAGCTCAGCTTGTTGACCGTCCAGGTCAGTTCATGGCGGGGGCAGTTCCGCTTGTTGTTCATGCCCGCCACCTTGGCATACATCTCCCGGTCGATGGGCTGCGCCTGCAGCGTGCCCGCAAGCAGTGCTGCGACGAAGAGGAGGCAAGTTGTTGCTTTGACGGGGTTCATGTCGGCTACCTCCTTCCCACCAGCACCCCCGACACGTTCCAGGCACTGAAGTAGGAGCCTTCGCGCTGGCCCTGCGGGATGGCGACGGTGATCGTGTGCTTGCCCGGGGTAAGGCCCGTGAGGTCGAAATAGACCGGCTGCGTGGCGGTGCCGGGACACCAGCCCGAACGCGAGTAGTCCGATGAGGAGAGCCCGTTCCAGAAATTGCCCGACGCGGGGTTAAAGACCCGGAAAGTGCCGCAGTCGCTGCGCCACGGCGTGTGGCGGAAGCGCGGCTCCCCGTCGATGAGGATCACGTTCTCCTTCGGCACGAACTCGTCGCCCGTGTCCCAGCCGCCGTGCCCTGTGCTGATGTAGCGCAGCCGCAGCGACGTGAGCCCCTCCGGCACCGTGAACGTCACCGTCAGGCTGTCGCTGCCGAAAAGCGTCCCGTAGTTCTGCCCCGACATCTCCATCACGTTGCAGGTGTTGAAGAGCGGCAGCGTCCAGCAGTGCTCGTCGGCGTTGCCCGACCATTCGAAGCTCTCGGGGTAGGCCTTCAGGTCGAGGGTGACCTTGTGCCCACCGGCGTCGTAGTTGCCGATGAACGCCCCGATATAGACATCGCCCTGCAGATACTGCCGCAAGTCGCTGACATCCTGCTTGTAGTAGGCGGCGTCCTCCCACTCTTTGTCATTGAGGGAGCGGTACTGGTTGAAATGGTGTACGCCGAACGGGGTGAAGAAGCGGACGAGCTCCACCAAAGGCGTGTAGTCCTTCTCCAACCGGATGCCCTGGTATTGCGCACCATTTTTGTCGGTGAAGACAGGCAAAACATCTACGCTGTCAATCAGCGCGTTGAGGAAATTAACCTTCTGCGAGGCGGGGATCACGAAGATGGAGCCCGTGCGGTCGTAAGCGTCGCCGTTGGACTGCTCAGTCAGCTCCGCGAAAATCTGATAATGAGGCGGTAACTGTTTGAGGTTGAGTCGTTTCAGAATGATGGTGCCGTTGGAGTAGGGGAGAACGGTGTCGAAAGGGACGACGCGGGATTTCTCCAATTTCGGGTTGAAGCAGATCTGCGCGTCGTGGAAGACGGGGATGGTGATGACGAGCTTTTCCTTTTCGAGGTTGCCGAGGGCGCGGCGGTCGGTGTATTGCCCGAGGTCTTCGGGGATGATGGGCTCGATGTCCTTGTATTTCTCCACGGAAGCCAGCCTTGTGGTGGTGTTGCCGTTGCGGACAATCTGCACGACAACGCCGGGGAGGTTGCCGAACGAGGCGGAAGGCGTACCGCGATGGTTCTTCAGATCCTCCGTGACCCAGATCTCCATTTTGTTGGAAAAGAGGCTGGTGGTGTATTTCTTGCAGTTATAGCCGTGGAGTTTCTCGGTTTTCTCCAGCGTGTATTCGTTGCCGTTGTTGAGGCTGTAGCCCGTGAAATATTTCTCATCCTTCGAATAATGAAGCTGATAGAAAACCGTGTCGCGCTTGTAGTCGATGTAGGTGAAATGCTTCGCGACGCCGGGGATGGGGTTGGCCTCCTCCGGGTCGAAGGAGCTGATTAGGGCGGCGTTCTGGTTCGGGGAGGTCGCCACGAGGGTGCGCGACGTGTCGGAACTGCCGTCGGAGAAAGTCTCATAAATCAGCCAGCGCTGGGCATTGGCGGCGAAGACGGCCATCATGGCGACGGCGAAAAGGGTTAGTGCTCTTTTTGTCATAATTTTGAAGGCTTGAAAAATACGGCGCGAAGATACGATTTTTTTTTGTCGGAATCAAAGCGCGTCAGATTGATGTTGAATCGGGATTAAAGTTTGCTCGTATAACAAAAAAGTGTATTTTTGCCGCTTTGAAATTCCAAATTGAAAGATATGATATACTTAGACAATTCCGCAACATCTTTCCCGAAACCTAATGAGGTTTACGAATTCATGGATCATTTCTATCGTGTGCACGGCGTGAGCCCCGGACGCGCGGGCTACGATGCCGGCATCGAGACCGGCGAGGTGCTCACTGAAACCCGCCGTATGCTCACCAAGCTCTTCAACGGCGGCACCGACGAGAAACGTCTGACGTTCAGCTATAACGCCACCGACTCTTTGAACATCCTGATCCAAGGCTTGGCTCAAAAGGGCAGCCATGTGATTACCACAATGCTGGAGCACAACTCCGTCCTTCGTCCGCTTTATCATCTTGAGAAAGAGGGGATTATAGAAGTCACCTACCTCCCGTTCGATGCGGCTGGCTACGTGCATCCCGAGCAGTTTGAGGAGGCCATCCGTCCCAACACGAAGATGGTGGTCTGCACGCAGTGCTCCAACGTCATCGGCACGGTGCAGCCCATCAAGGAAATCGGTGCGGTTTGCAAGAAACACGGTCTCACCTTCGTGGTCGATGGCAGCCAGGGCGCCGGCGCGGTGAAGATGGACATGATTGACTACAATGTTGACGCGTACGCCTTCACGGGCCACAAGTGCCTGATGGGACCCACCGGCATCGGCGGCAGCTACGTGCGCGAAGGCGTGGAGGTGCGCCACACCCGCTTCGGCGGCACCGGCGTGAAGTCGGCCGTGCGCGACCACCTCGACGAATATCCCTACCGTTTGGAAGCTGGTACTATCAACATGTTGGGCATCAGCGGTTTGCACGCAGGTGTAAAGTGGATTACCGAGAAGGGCATCGAAAACATCCATGCCCAGGAAATGGCCCTGTGGAAACGCCTCCGCGACGGCATCAAGGATGTGCCCGGCGTGATTATCTACTGCGCCACCTCCACGGAGAACCAGAACCCCGTGCTCTCCATCAACATCAAGGGATTCGAGGCCATGGACGTGGGCACCATGCTCGACGTTGACTACGACATCGCTTGCCGCACCGGCCTGCAGTGCGCCCCGCTGGTGCACGAAGGCCTTGGCACGATGAAAATCGACGGCACCGTCCGCCTCAGCATCGGCGCTTTCAACACGGAAGCCGACATCGACGCCTGCATCAACGCCGTCAAGGAGATTGCCGCGCTGAAGAATTAACAGTGCGTTACCGTCATAAAAACTTGGGCAGGGAAAAGAGAAAGCTTGTAGTACGTGACGATTAAAGACTTACAAACCGAATTGTCCTGCCGATTGCAGCCGCTTTACGATCCACGTGAGGCGGCTGCAATTGCTTCTTTATATGTGCAGGCGCGTTTAGGACTGGAACGGTATGAGCTGGTGTTGCGCAGAACCGAGCCCGTGCCCGAACGGCTCCTCCCTGTCTTTCGTTCCGACATGGAACGGATGGCGGAAGGCTGCCCGGTGCAATATGTCCTCGGCGGGACGGAGTTCTACGGACTTCCGTTCGAGGTCTCCCCGGCGGTGCTCATCCCGCGCCCGGAGACCGAGGAACTGGTGCAGATGGTGACGGAAAAGTGCAAGGGCAGGGGAGTGTCGCTCTGGGACGTGGGCACGGGCAGCGGCTGCATCGCCGTGTCGCTGGCCAAGATGCTGCCCGATGCGGCGGTCTTTGCCACCGACATCTCCGAAGAGGCCTTGGAAGTCGCCCGGAGGAACGCGGAACGTAACGGCGCCACGGTGGACTTCGCGTGCCACGACATGCGCGACATCGCCCATCTCCCCTTCGGAAACACCCGTTTCGACGTGCTGGTGAGCAACCCGCCCTATATCCCTGTCTCCGACCGCCCGTCGATGCACCGCAATGTGACGGGCTACGAGCCCGCAACCGCCCTCTTCGTTCCCAACGATGACAAACTCTGGTGCTATGCCGCCATTGCCCGCATCGGGCAGCGGGTGCTGAAACCCGGCGGGATGCTTTTCGTGGAAACCTACCACGACTTCCACACCGAATTGGTCGAAATGTTCCGCAAATCGGGCTTCTCAGACGTTCACAGCCTCCACGACCTCAACGGCCGCCCGCGCTTTGTCACAGCGGTAGTTTAGCTTTTGGCTTTTGGCTTTTGGCTTTTGGCGCTAAACTTCCTAAACTTCCTAAACCTCCTAAACTTCCATCAAGAACCGCGACGCCTCAATGCCGGCCATGCTACCGGTGCCGGCGGCGATGACGGCCTGGCGGAAGACGGGATCCTGCACGTCGCCCGCGGCGAACACGCCCTCAATGTTGGTCTTCGTGCTGTCGGGCTTCGTGACGATGTAGCCTTGCTCGTTCATATCCAATTGTCCCACAAAGAGCTCGGTGGTCGGCACCACGCCGATGGCCTCAAACACGCCATCGACCTCCAGGGTGCGCTCCTCGCCGCTCTGCGCGTGCTTCACCTTCAGTCCCGTCACCTTCTTGATGAACCCCTTCTGCTCGCCGGTGATTTCCACGGGCACGTGGCTCCACACCACCTCGATGTTCGGGGTGTTGAGCACACTCTTCTGCAGGGCCATGGTGCCCCGGAACTGGTCGCGGCGGTGCACGATATAGACCTTCGTGCAGAGCTGCGACAGGTAAAGGGCATCCTCCAAGGCCGTGTCGCCGCCGCCGATCACCACGGTGGTCTTGCCGCGGAAGAAGTTGCCGTCGCAGGTGGCGCAGGTGGAGACGCCGAAGCCGCGGAACTCCTCCTCGCCGGGCAGGTGCAGCCAGCGCGCGCTCGCGCCCGTGGCCACAATCACGGTCTCGGCCACCACTTCCTCGCCGTCATCCAACAGGCAGTGGAACGGACGGCTGCTGAAATCGACCTTCGTCACGCTCTTGGGCTGCATCTCCACCCCTAACTTCAACGCTTGTTCGCGCAGCTTGTCCATGATGACCGGGCCGCCCGCGCCGCCCGGGAACCCCGGGAAGTTCTCCACTTCGTTGGTGATGGTCAGTTGGCCGCCCTGCTGCATGCCCTCGATGAGGAGGGGTTTCAGGTCGGCACGCGCCGTATACACGCCAGCCATGTATCCCGCAGGACCCGAACCGATGATAAGGCATTTCACGTTTCTTGACATATCTTTCTGTTTTTTAATGTTTTATGTAACTGTTTCAGACTTATTTTGTCAACGCGAAAATACACTTTTTTGGGTTTCAAGTTTCAGGATTCAGAATTCAAGTTTTAACCACCTGAACTTGAAACTTGAAACTTGAACCTGAATCCTGAATCTATTACTTAGAAACCGTGGACAGCACTCTTCCTTTCTGGTCAATGATCACGATGGAGGTCCAGTCCTGCAGCCGTGCCTTGAACAAGGTGGGAGTGAGGCTGGAGATATCGGTGTAGATAGGCGGGGTGATGATGGTGCCTTTGCTGTCAATCAGGCCGGAGTAGGACCCGACACGATATTCGTAATAATCGTTGTTCTTCGCGCTCCCCACTTTGGGTTCCCCAGTCTGCGCATCGGTGTACTTCACGTCGTAGTAGATGTCATAGATATCGTCAATGATCCCCTCTTGCAGAACATTCCCTTCGAAGTCAACCTGTTTCTTGAAATCCCCGTCATTATAGACAATGGCATAGTCTTTGGCCAGTTCGATATGGTCGTAACGCGGCTTGATGGCCCAACGTCCCTTTTTGTCGATAACACCGATCCGGTTCGACGAATCCGCCACCACGCAGTACCCGTTGTGGAAAACGAAGTCGGAGAGCGGATTGCCACGATAAGAGTATCTGAAGTTAATGGCGACTTCACCGTTCGTGTTCACGAAACCGATGTAACCGTCCTTCTCCACGGCGGCCAGGCCTTCCGAGAATATCCACGCCCGCGTGTAGGTGTTGGGCTCCACGATAATCCTGTTCGTCACGATGTTGCAGTATCCCCGTTTCCCGTTCTTCGCGAACAGGACAATCGGATCCTCATCGCTTTCTCCGCAGTAGTGACACCAGTCGATGTCCTTGACGATGACCTCCCGGCTGTCCGGGTTGACGATGTTGCTGACACCGCTTGAGTAGGAGACATAGCCGTACGAGGGCTCGTCCCCGTATTCATAGCCGTATTCGCAGTCATCCTCCTGGTGGCGCGACTTGAAGAAGTGCCACGCCGAAATGCCCACCACTGCGGCGACCATCAAAAAGATGATGACCCGTCCCAGATGGTTTTTCTTCTGCGGTTGTTGTTCGGCATTCGTTGCCGACACGCCGTCCTTTTGAGTTTCCTGCCGTTGCGGTTCCGCTGCGTTGGTCTCATTGATTTGTTTTTTGATTTCCTCTGTCTTTTCCATAGTGGTAATGATTTGAACTGTTTGTTTTGAAAAAAAAGGCTCTTTCCCAATGAAAGCGGCGGCAAAAATATATATTGCCAAAACACCGAGTTATGGTCCAACAGGGGAAATGTACGAGATGCGGGGGGTACTGTATGAAATGGCTTGACGAGGTGCAAATCCGCGGATGTCGCCAAAAAAAGAATTATCCAACGACTTTCTCTCCTGGCAATCTGTAGTCTGGGAATCCTATAACCACGCGACCTACTAACCCAATAAAAATTGTATCTTTGCCGTCTCAAAACAGAGTCAGAAAAAACATAAAATCAATCATTATGAATATCCGGTTTTCCAATCAAGACGCATTGTTTTTTGTAGAAAAACAAATTGCCAATCCCCGCAAGGCCGACGCACAGGCCGCGCTCCAGACCACGCTGAACCGCACCGGCCGAGGCAGTGATTTCCTCGGCTGGGTCACGCTTCCCAACGGCGTGACGGAAGCCGACATTGCCCGCATCGAGGAATGCGCCACCCGCCTGGCGGCCAAGTCGGAGGTCGCGGTGGTGGTCGGCATCGGCGGCTCCTACCTCGGCGCCCGCGCCGTCATCGAGGCCCTGCAGCACTCCTTCGCCCCCTACGTGGACACAAAGCACCCGCACATCCTCTACGCCGGCAACAACATCAGCGAAGACTATCTCCACGACCTGCTGGATGTCCTCGACCGCAAGGACTACTCCGTGGTGGTGATTTCCAAGTCGGGCACGACCACCGAGCCGGCTCTCGCTTTCCGCATCCTCAAGGAGCACTGCGAGAAAAAGTACGGGATCGAGGACGCCCGCCAGCGCATCGTGGCCGTCACCGACAAGGCCCGCGGCGCCCTGAAGACCCTCGCCGACAAGGAAGGCTATCCCACCTTCGTGATTCCCGATGATGTGGGCGGCCGCTATTCCGTGCTCACCCCCGTGGGGCTGCTACCCATCGCCATGGCCGGCTTCAACATCCGCCAGCTGCTGCAAGGCGCGAAGGACATGCAGGCATTCGTGGCCGAGCACCCGACCTACGACGAGAACCCCGTCCTGCAATACGCGTTGATTCGCAACTTGCTGTATGAAAATGGGTTGAAAGTCGAGTTGGTGGCCTCTTTCGAGCCACAACTCTTCTACTTCATCGAATGGTTCAAGCAACTTTTCGGCGAGAGCGAAGGCAAGGAACACAAAGGCATCTTCCCCGCCGGCGCCATCTTCTCCACCGACCTGCACTCCCTCGGCCAGTACATCCAGGAGGGCACACGCCAGATGTTCGAGACTATGCTCGCCGTGGAGAAGTCCCACCATCACGTGAACATCCCCGAGGATGCCGAAAACCTCGATAACCTCAACTACCTGCAGCACCGCACTATCCACGAAATCAACCAGATAGCTCGCAAAGGCACGCTGCTTGCCCATGTCGATGGCCAGGTCCCGAACCTCTGCGTCACCATCCCCGAAATCAACGAATACCACCTCGGTGAACTGATTTACTTCTTCGAAATGAGCTGTGCCGTAAGCGGTTACATGCTCGGCGTGAACCCGTTCGACCAACCCGGCGTGGAAGCGTACAAGAAAAATATGTTCCGTCTGTTGGGAAAACCCGGCGTGTAATTGGCCTTTGGCTATTGGCTATTAGCCTTTAGCCAACAGCTAACAGCCAACAGCTAACAGCCAATAGCCAACAGCTAACAGCCAATAGCCAACAGCTAACAGCCAACAGCTAACAGCCAACAGCTAACAGCCAACAGCTAACAGCCAACAGCTAA
>CAMVBK010000010.1:0-73180 GCA_947165685.1 uncultured Bacteroidales bacterium
CGGTGGGCTACCGCAGCATTGACACGGCCGCCATGTACGAAAACGAGAAAGGCGTAGGCGACGCGGTTCGGGCTTGCAACGTTCCACGCGAAGAGCTGTTCGTCACCACCAAAATCTGCGAGCCCTGCTATACGCGGGAGGAGACGCTACGCACAGTTGACCAGTCCATGCGGCAGATCGGATTGGACTATGTGGATCTGATGCTGCTCCACTGGCCCGTGGGAAACCCCACCGTCATGTGGCACACGCTCGAAGAACTCTATGCGCAAGGCATGTTCAAGGCCATCGGGGTGTCGAACTTCTATCCCAACACCTTCCCGATGATTGTGGAGGACGCCAAGGTCATGCCCGTCGTGAACCAATGCGAGGCCCATGTGCTCTACCAGCAGCGGAAAATGAGGGAATACCTGAAGCCTTACGATGTGGCTTTGGAGGCCTGGAGTCCGTTGGCAGAAGGCCGGAGCAGCATCTTCAAAGACAAGATTTTGATGAGTATAGGCGAAAAATACGGCAAGACTTCCGCCCAGATAGCCTTGAAATTCCTCGTCCAGAACGACATCATCATCATTCCCAAGACGACGCACAAGGAGAGGATGGTGGAGAACATCAGTCTCTTCGACTTCACGCTGACAGACGGCGACCTCGCCGAAATACAGCGGTTGGACACTGGCCGCAATGTAACTGGCTGGCCGTCGGATGCGCTTGTATATGAGCCTGCGGTTGTTGGTTAGCTTCGCTGTTAGTTAGCCTGCGGCTGTTGATCAGCTTCGCTGTTGGTTAGCCTGCGGCTGTTGGTTACTTCGTGTTAACATTCATTCAAAAAGTGTATTTTCGCGCCATAAAAACTCACAAAAGATGAAGCATACTATTGTAATCCTTTTCTTGGCCGGCATTGGACTATTCGGCTGTAACGCGCAGCCAACAAATTCATTTTCAGAGTTGTACAAAAACACGAATATACACTACTCTTACGACGAAGAGAGCCAAACTCACGACTATTCCGGAAATTGGGATTTTGACGGCGACGGCATTGCCGACAAGCTTCTATTCGTGGGGAATGGAGGCGTCCACCTGCAGTTTTGTCCGACCTTTTATTTGAGCGGCAACGACTCTGTTTTCTCTTTTCCCGCTCTCCCTACAGACATGCCCATTTACGAGCCATCCTATCCACCCAAATTGGGCTTTTCCATCGTGGATTATCACCAAGGAGATGGCAGCGATATTCCTCATATTGTTTTGAATGTTCCTGCACGCAATGAGCTGGTCATGTTATCATACAACGATTTTTTCCTTGACAAGGGAATGAGAACAAACAAATGCCCTGTCCTCACATTTTCAGACGGGCGTTCGGCAATATTGTTTAAAAAACTTTGGGGATACAACAATATCGACTCCATCTCCGTCTCCACTCATTCTTTCGAAGCCCTCTACCTCTCCTGTGGCAAAGGCAATTTCAATTTCCAAGAACAGGATTTGGCGTTCATCAAGGACGAAGCATTGCGGGAAGAGATAGCCTACTATTACGTCATACAGGACGTTGAAGAGAACATGCCGGCTGAACCCACCGCCGTCCTGCTGTCGAAAGGAGGAAAGAAGTTCTATCTCACCACAGTGGAACGGGTGAAGAACAGCTGCAGTTTGCCGAAAAACAAGCCGGTCACTTGCAAGGCATATTTGTTTAGCGTTTTCACAAAGGAAGGCGTCTTCAACGAGGTGGTTGTCTATGATATTAAGCCTCGGGAAAAAAGAAGATGAACCCTTTCGAGCCTGCGGCTGTTGGTCAGCTTCGCTGTTGGTCAGCTTCGCTGTTGATGAGCCTTCGGCTGTTGGTTAGCTTCGCTGTTAGTTAGCCTGCGGCTGTTATTTAGCTTCGCTGTTGATTACTTCGTGTTAACATTCGCGACCGCATTAACAAAACACCGTTCCGGACGCGAACCAGCCCGTTAGGGCTGAAGGGCTCGGTAGGAATGGGGGCGGCGTTTTGGTTTTTCCGCACGCCGTAGGTGTGCGGGCATTATGGAAAACGGCGTGGGATTCGATGTATGCCCGCAGACCTGACGGCCTGCCAACCTTCGCGACCGTAACAGATTCGGACAACCGTTTTAACATAACGAAAAATCACTATGACATAAAACAAGGAGGGCAAAAAGTACCGCATCATCTGGCAGACTGACACCCCGGCTTCAAGTCCAAACTGCTCGGCTTCATCGCTTCGGTGATGGACTCCCTCATCGGACAGTCCAACAACCTTGACGACCAAGTGACCCCCATAACCCAAAATCGCATTTTCGGTTGTTTGATCAGTTTTTGAAAGCCGTTGCAGTTTGTGACGGCTTTTTGTTTGTCCCGAATATAATAATTTCTTCTACGAAGCGTTAGAGTAAAGTATGGTCGCAACAATGGCCGGAACAAACGGTTAAACAAAAACAACAGACAATGGAACAGTTAGAAACACCTGCCAACAAAACAAAATCGTTCTACGGAACATTCGCACTAATCTATGTGGTGCTCAACATCTTTGCATTCCTTATAATGCTGCTGACAACCAAATGGAGCATTATGGATGGTGGTGAAAAGAGCAATGTTTTTGCCGCTGGTAGTACATTTATGGTTGTTGGTGTCATAGCAGCACTGATATGTGGCATCGGTCCGGCATTGGTACTGCACAAAGGATGGAAAAGCGGCTGGATATATGCTTTTCCTGTCGCATTGTTCCTGATAGGTGTATCGGGTGCACTGCTCTGGAAGTTCACAAATCTGTCGGTTTTCTCTTATGCTGTATTAGTATGCACTTTGCCCGCTGCCCCAATATATAACTGTTTGGTGTTTAACCATTCTCCTTTTTTCGATTATATGGCTAATGCATTAGTGGGCATCGCTCCTCTTCTTTACGCTTTGGTCATATATTTCACATTCCTTATTTCACGTAAACGCGCTCTGCGGACAGTTTTATCATAGTTCTTTCTGTAGAAAGCAGCAATAAATAGAAAAACGCGGTCAAACAGCACGACCGCGTTTTTCTTTGTCCTATATCTTCCGTTGATAAACGCCTATCTTTGTCCCAAAAGACGAAGACATGGACAATATACTACGATGGCTCAACAACGGAAAAGACTATCAAACAAGCATTGCGCTGCTTGAGAAACACCAGCGCAACCGTATGCTGGTACAGCACTTTCGGCACTCAACCCCGAAATTCGCCGCCGCCAAACTGGAGTACGAGCTGCGCAAACTTCTCAAAGGCAAAGTCGCTGCGGCGGTAAAGTACAAAAAGATTGCATTTTTTTATTTTGCAAAGTAATATTTTATTATTTTTGCAAACTTAAAAAACGATATGAAAAGGGAGAAGATAATCGCTCCTGATTGACATGCCCGAAAGCGAATTCCGTTGGGACGAGCAAAAGTAGGTGTACATCTGCACGGTCGCGGGCATGGAACTCAAGCTGCGAGAGTCGTCGTACAGGGGGCTGCAGCACCTACGGAAGGTGAGGAGAGGCTTTGTATAGCAATGCACTACACATTATAAGGTTTTAACATGACAAAAATATATTAGGACATAAAACCTGTACTTTGCAATCAATTTTTAGTGCCAAAGTAGAACCTCACGAATCGACCTCAAAAAAGTTCTTTCTGTTTCATTCAAGAAAATGTGTATCTTTACACCGTCAAAACGAATCGTTATGGGATTACATCGAAAGAATTATTACCAGAGACGAAAGCGAGTGATCGAGCAGCCGCTTGAGGCGCAGGAAAAGGAGCAGCGTCGATTCGATCACCTGATCTTTGCCGTACTTGCTGCGGTTTTTCTTTTCGCGATAGGATACTCGATTTTCAAAAGCCATAATTACGGGATGGCCGCCATAGGTGTCCTGCTTCTTGGCTGGTTCGCTTGTTATGCTTTCCAATCGGAAATCCATAAACTTGCCAAGGAAAAAGGATGGGACTCAGTTGCCAAAATGACTTACGACCCAAAAAACGAGAAACCTCGCGAAGAGGCCCTGATACGCGAGGAACGGCTGAAAAATCCGATCGACACGGACACCCTCATCCTCGTGGAACGGGCAACCGAACTCGACGAACTGGAAATGATTCTCTTCGATTATGTGGAAGTGGAATGCGACAAACTCTGCGAGGACCTGCCTTTGTTGTGGAAAGTGGGCGAGTACCGTTATGCCATCACCTTCCCCTGCGGGATTTCGCGTATGCATTTGTACGCCCTCACGGACAATCTCATCACCTTCCTGGCCCCGGAATCCATTCACGCGTGGTGCCGCCCTAAACTCTTCAAGAAGAATATGGACGGATGGCTTTACCTCCGCAGCGGAAACGACGATCTGCTCAAGGCCTTTTCGGCCGATGGAACCGTCTGGAACATCAATGAGGATGATGCGATGCTTTTTGACGCGCGCCCTCAAGCCCCGTATTCCACCTCTGGCTACAAGGAATATCCGGACATCGAATGGGACTCTGCCGAACAACTTGGGTTGTATTACTGACTTTTGCACCTTTGCGCTATCAAAACGACAAGCCTCTCGCTTCATTCAAGAAAAGTCGTATTTTTGCAGCGTCTTTTGAACAGAACAAATATGAAAGCACTTTTGATCAATGGCAGCCCCAACGCGAAGGGCTGCACCTTCACCGCCCTGAGCATCGTGGCGGAAGAGCTACAGAAAAACGGTATTGAAGCCGAGATTGTCCACGTGGGGCACAAGAATATCCACGGCTGCATCAGCTGCGGGAAATGCTATGAGACAGGCAGATGCGTCTTCGACGACATCGTGAACGAAGTCGCCCCGAAATTCGAACAGGCCGACGCGCTGGTCATCGGCTCACCGGTCTATTACGCGGGCATTGCCGGCACGATGAAATCCTTCCTCGACCGCCTCTTCTTCAGCATCCCGTTCGACAAGCGGATGAAAGTGGGCGCTGCGGTCTGCTCTGCCCGCCGCGCCGGCACCACCGCCACTTTTGACCAGCTGAACAAGTACTTCACCATCAGCGAGATGCCCATCGCAAGCACCCGCTACTGGAACATGGTGCACGGGCACAGTGCCGAAGACGTGATGCAGGATGCGGAGGGCGTGCAGTGTATGCGCATCCTCGGCCGCAACATCGCCTTCCTCGTCAAGGCCATCGCCGCCGAGAAGGAACGCAACGGCCTGCCCGAGGCGGAAGAAGCGGTGTTCACGAACTTTATCCGATAAAATAGACTATGACTCACTAAACTTAAAAAAAAAAATCTATGAAGAAAGTAAAGATTACCGTCCTCAAAACGATGCTGAATGAGGACTTGGCAAAGGAATATGGCATCTGCGGACTGAAAGCGTGTCCGATGATGAAGGAAGGTGATGTGTTTTATGCCGACTATGCAAAGCCTGATGGTTTTTGTGATGAAGCATGGAAAGCCATCTATCAGTATGTGTTTGCACTGGCTCATGGTGCAGACAAAGGACTGTTCTACTATGGCGATTGGATTAAAGAGCCCGGTGTGGCCGTTGTCAGTTGCAATGACGGCCTTCGTCCTGTGATAATGAAACTTGAAGCGACAGATGAGGAAGCCAAGATGGATTATTCGCCAATAGAAAGATGATGAACAATATGGAACACAAAATCCTGAACAACGGACCTGAAGATGCCGAAATCCGGAGGTTGGACACCGGCCGCAACGTGACCGGCTGGCCGTCGGATGCGCTCGGATATGAGCCTGCGTCCGTTGATTAGCCTTCGGCTGTTAATTACTTCGTGTTAACATGAAGTAATCAACATGAAGTTTACAGGGCTTGTTTGGCGGTTCGAAATTATTTTTGTATTTTTGCCGCAGAATTTGCGACGTTACGAATGGTATATTGCCGCATCAAGTACGAATGAGTTATGTATATACACGAAAGAGAAAAATGGACAAACTTCCGTTGGGACACATCACAAGTGTCTCTCCTTCAGGAGAAAGTGTTCCGTAAACAGGGGCTGCTATACGGTAGGTTGAGTTCTTTGGGCTTTGACAGCAAACTGCGTGCGATGGCAGAGAACCTGACATACGATGTTGTGTATTCTTCGGAGATAGAAGGCATTCTGCTGAACGTGGATCAAGTTCGTTCTTCCATTGCCAGAAAACTTGGCATTGAAAATGTGAAATATACAGCACCCTCGCACTATGTTAACTCTGTTGTGTGTGTGATGCTTGAAGCAGTCCAGCACTATGACATGCCTCTCGGCAAAGAGAAACTGTGTGCTTGGCAAGCCGCTTTCTTTCCATCTGGCTACAGCGAGGGTGGTCAGATAGAAATTGGCAAATACCGTACAAACGAAGAGCATATCGTCAGCGGAATGTTCGGACGTGAGAAAATCCACTATATTGCTCCGTCACCAGACCGTATAGAGGAAGAAATGCAAAAGTTCCTCGCTTGGTTTGATGGAGAAGAGCCTGTGAGTAGCGTCATCCGTTCTGCCATTGCTCATTTTTGGTTTGTGAGCATTCATCCCTTCGAGGATGGCAATGGGCGATTGGCCCGCATCCTTTCAGACATGCTGCTTGCTCGTGGTGAGAAGAGTGAGTTCCGTTTCTACAATGTTTCATCACAGATTAACAAGGACAAGAATCACTACTACGAGATTCTGGAGCGTATGCAGCATGGCGATGGCGATATAACGGAGTGGTTGGTGTGGTATATGCAGAAGTTGGTGGATGCACTCGACGAGGCAGACACCATCGTCACCACAATCCTGAATAAGAGCTTCTTCTGGCAGAAGGCATCGGCAGTACCAATGACCGAACGTCAGACCCAGATGCTCAATCTCTTTCTTGACGGCTATGAGGCAAAGATAACGTCAAAGACATGGGCAACATTGGCAAAATGCTCGAAAGACACGGCCATACGTGACATACAGGATCTTGTCGATAAGAATATCTTGATAGAGGATATCCCTGGAGCCAAGCGACCAAGTTACTCCATCGTCTATGATGCAGAGGACTTGACGCAATTCTTCACTGATATAAACATTAAGGAGGAGAATGACATTCCATATCTCAATGCTTTGTATAAAGGAAAGAAGTCGATATGCGAAAGGATTCTCAAACTTGACGCAGACCGTTACCAAAAAGGAGATTTACCGTTATCCTACCTGCTCAGCAAATACTGCTCGTATATCGTTGCAGCCAATAGGGATTAGAAGTATAAACAGATAAATCGGAATTTTCACGAAATAATATTATGAAAAAAGTCATCGTAATTTCAACCAGTCTCCGCCCGGGCTCGAACAGCCACGCGATGGCGGAGCAGTTTGCCAAGGGCGCGGAAGCCGCCGGGCATCAAGTGGAGTTTGTCTCGCTCAGAGGCAAGGAAATCAAATACTGCATCGGCTGCCTGTCGTGCCAGAAGACGGGTGCCTGCGTCATCAAGGATGACGTGCCGGCCATCATGGAGAGCGTCCTCAACGCCGACGTGGTCTGCTGGGCCACGCCCATCTACTACTACGAGATGAGCGGCCAGATGAAGACCCTCATCGACCGCATGAATGCCATGTATCCCAAGGACTACCGTTTCCGCGACGTCTATCTGCTGACCACGGCGGCTGAAGCCGAAGAGTTCGTGCCTAAGCGTGCCGAGGGCGGTCTCACCGGCTGGATCGACTGCTACGAGAAGTCCGCGCTCAAGGGCCATATCTTCTGCGGCGGCGTAGGCGGCCCGAACGAGATTGCCGGCAACGCCAAGCTGCAGGAGGCGTTCGAGATGGGAAAGCAGGTGTGATTACGCCACGCCGCAAAGGCAGCCACTGGACGAATCGCAGCCAGCAGCGCTGCACCGACTTAGGACGGTGCGGATAGATGACAAAAGCGGGAGGAGGGTGCAACCGAGGTAAAAGTAAAAAGTGTATTTTTGCCGCTTTTATTTATTGTTACTAACAAACAAATGGAAGCACTAAAGCACGAATGCGGGGTGGCGATGGTTCGACTGCTCAAGCCCCTGGCATTTTACGAGAAGAGATACGGCGACAGCCATTATGCCCTCGGCAAACTCTACCTGATGATGGAGAAGCAGCACAACCGGGGCCAGGAAGGGGCCGGCGTCGCCTGCGTCAACATCCATCAGACCCCCGGCCACGAATACATGTACCGCGAAAAAGCGGAGGGCAAGGACGCCATCACCAAGGTGTTCGACACCATCTACCGCCAGGCTTCCGCCCCCGACCCCGATGACCCATGTGCAGGTCCCGCCTTCTCCGGCGAGCTGTACATGGGTCATCTTCGTTATTCCACCACGGGCAAAGGCGGACTGAAATACGTGCACCCGTTCCTCCGCCGCAACAACTGGCGGGCGAAGAACCTCTGCCTGTGCGGCAATTTCAACATGACCAATATCGAGGAAGTGTTCGACTACCTCACCTCCAAAGGGCAGTACCCCCGCGTCTATAGCGACACCTACATCCTGCTGGAGCTGATGGGACACCGCCTCGACCGCGAGGTGGAGCGTTGCTACCAAGAAGGACTGGCGTTAGGGCTGGACGATCGGAAAGTGACCGAATATATTGACAATCACGTGGATATGGCCAACGTCCTGAAGTCCACAATGTCGCATTTCGACGGCGGCTATGTGATGTGCGGGATGACGGGCAGCGGCGAGATGTTCGCCATGCGCGACCCGTGGGGAATCCGCCCCGCCTTCTACTACCGAAACGACGAAATCTGCGCCATCACCAGCGAGCGCCCCGTCCTGCAGACCACCTTCAATCTGCAACAAAACGACATTCAGGAGCTGCAGCCCGGACAGGCCATCATCATCAACCGCAAAGGGGAAATCCGTTTGGAACAGGTGCTCCCGGCGGAGAAGTTCTCGGCCTGTTCCTTCGAACGAATCTATTTCAGCCGGGGCAACGACAACGACATCCATCGCGAGCGTAAGACCTTGGGCTTCCAACTTCGCGATTCCATCCTGAAAGCCATCGACGGCGATGTGGAGAACACCGTGTTTTCCTACATCCCCAACACAGCGGAGGTGGCCTACCACGGCATGGTGGAGGGCATTCGCACCGTGGCGCCGAATGTCCGCGCCGAGAAGGTGGTGTGGAAGGACATCAAACTTCGCACCTTCATCACCGAAGGCAGCACCCGCAACGACCTGGCCGCGCACGTCTATGACATCACCTTCAACTCCATCCGTCCCGGCATCGACAATTTGGTGGTCATCGACGACAGCATCGTGCGGGGCACAACCATGCGCGAAAGCATCCTGAAAATCTTAGACAGACTGCATCCGAAGAAAATCGTGGTGGTCAGCTCGGCACCGCAAATCCGCTATCCCGACTTTTACGGCATCGACATGGGTCGCATCGAGGAGTTCATCGCCTTCCAAGCCTGCATCTCGCTACTGAAAGAGCGAAATATGGAAGATTGGATAACCAAGGTGTATGAAAACTGTCGGCAGAATCATGAGGAAGCGTTGCAGCAATTGTACGAACCGTTCACCGTGGAGGAGCTGAACACGAAAATGGTCGAGCTGTTGAGACCCGCCGACGTGCACTGCCCGATAGAATTGGTCTTCCAATCGTTGGAAGGCCTTCACGAGGCTATCCCGGACCATCCCGGCGACTGGTACTTCTCCGGCCGCTATCCCACCACAGGCGGAGCCCGCCTCGCCTGTCGCAGCTTCGTGAACTGGTATGAAACCGTAAACCTTAAACTCTAAACCTTAAACCTTAAACCATTATGAAACGCTACATATTCGTAACCGGAGGCGTGGTCTCCTCCTTAGGCAAAGGCATCATCTCGGCCAGCATCGGAAAACTGCTGCAGGCGCGGGGATATACCATCACCATCCAGAAATTCGACCCCTACATCAACATCGACCCCGGCACGCTGAACCCCTACGAGCACGGCGAGTGCTACGTGACCGTCGATGGGATGGAAACCGACTTGGACTTGGGGCATTACGAACGGTTCACGGGCATCCGCACCACCCGCGCCAACTCCGTGACCACCGGCAGAATCTACAAAACCGTCATCGACAAAGAGCGGCACGGCGACTATTTGGGCAAAACCATCCAGGTGGTGCCGCACATCACTGACGAGATCAAGCGCCGGATGCTGCGTGACGACGACGTTGACTTTGTCATCACGGAAATCGGCGGCACCATCGGCGACATCGAGTCGGCGCCGTTCTTGGAGGCCATCCGCCAGCTGAAATGGGAGCTGGGCAACCGCGCCGTGAGCGTGCACCTCACATACGTGCCCTATCTGCGCGCCGCCGACGAGCTCAAGACCAAACCCACCCAGCACTCCGTGAAGGAGATGCAGGGAGCCGGCATCCAACCCGACGTGCTCGTCCTGCGCACCGAAAAGCACCTCTCCGACGGCATCCGCCAGAAGGTGGCCTCCTTCTGCAACGTCGATTTGGAGTGCGTGGTGCAGAGCGAGGACCTGCCGAGTATCTACGAAGTGCCCGTCAACATGCAGAAGCAGGGATTGGATGCGGCGCTACTGCGGAAGTTCGGTGTTCCCGTGGGCGAGACCCCCAAGATGGAGGGCTGGCACCGGTTCCTGGACCTCCAACGCACCGCCGAAAAGGAAGTCCGCGTAGGATTGGTGGGCAAATACGACCTGCAGGATGCCTATAAGAGCATCCGCGAAAGTCTTTCGTTAGCAGGTATTTACAATCACTTTAAGGTAAAAATCGAATTCATCAACAGCGAGAACATCACCGAAGAGAATGTGGCGGAGAAGCTCGCCGATGTGGCGGGTGTGCTGATATGTCCTGGCTTCGGGCAGCGCGGCATCGAGGGTAAAATCATTGCGGTGGAATACGCCCGCACCCACAACATGCCGGCGTTCGGCATCTGCTTGGGTATGCAGATGATGGTGATCGAATTTGCTCGCAACGTGTTGAAATATAGTGATGCCAACTCCGCCGAGATGGATCCGGCCACCCCGCACAATGTGATAGACCTGATGGAGGAGCAAAAATCTGTGACCAACATGGGCGGCACGATGCGCTTGGGCGCCTACGACTGCGAGTTGCGTGAAGGCAGCCGCGTGGCGGAGATCTACGGAACCCTCCAGATCAGCGAACGCCACCGTCACCGCTACGAGTTCAACAACCGGTACAAGGAAGAGTACGAGAAAAACGGCATGCAATGCGTGGGCACGAATCCCGGCAACGACTTGGTCGAAATCGTGGAGATTCCCGGTCACCGCTGGTTCATCGGCACGCAATTCCACCCCGAGTACTCCAGCACGGTGCTGCATCCGCACCCGTTGTTCATGAGTTTTGTGAGGGAGGTGGCGACAAGCTGCCAATAGCAATCCCCTTTTCAACATCCGATACAGCCTGTTCGCCATCACCTTTCTGTTGACCGTCAGCATGCAAGCGCAGCAGCGCGACCGGTTGGGAAGCCCTTTCTCATGCTGCCTCCCCTCCCGATAGTAGTGCTCCAGTAGCGTCTCCAAGCGCCGCAGCAGGTCGGGATGCTGGCTGAACGAGACCTGCATCTGCATGGAATAGAACCGGGCGATGTACTCCAGCACCAAAGCCAACCGCGCCACCACAATGTTGACGGTATGGCGGTCCTGCTCCGGCCGCAAAAGCTCCGTCCGCATTTCTTCGAGAAGCCGCACAAGGGTGTCGCGCTGCCGGTCGTCCAAAGCCAGCGTCTCACTGACGTTGTAGGTGAAATAGGTGTAGCCCGACATCCGCCGGCCCAACTCGCGCCCGTTCAGGAGGTCGAGGGAGAAAAGCAGGGCCCACCCCTCGGCCTGAATCTCCTCGCCGGTGTCGGTCTTGCCCCCGACCTGGCCGGGCGAGACGCACATCAGCGTGTGCTGCGGCATGTCGTACCGCAACTGCCCGTAGGAAAGCGCCTCCATGCGCTGGTCGGCGATGAAGATCCCATACACGTCGTAGCTGTTCAGGCTGTGGCGGCAATGCTCCAGCTCATCGTAGTGTATGACGCTGATGTGCGGGTGCAGCATCGGCGCCCCGATATAACGCGCATAGTCGTTGACACTGTGGACTTTAAGTATCTTCTTCATCCCATTTCGCCTTGGTGGAATCAACGATGCAAAGTTAAAAAAAATCCGAATCCGTAAAAGTGTTTGATTATTCCGTAAACCGTTTAACGCCGTTTCGGGTTTGTCATTGTATTTTTGCAATGTAGAAACCAGTCATTTTTTGTCTAACTTAAAATATTGAAAATATGAAAGATACGAAAATTGCATTAGGCACTTGGGCCTGGGGTTCGGGCGCGTTCGGCGGCGATGCCGTCTATGGGGTCAACACCAACGAAGATAACTTGAAACCCGTTTTTGAAGCGGCCGCGAAAGCCGGCTTATCCCTTTGGGACACGGCCACCGTGTATGCCATGGGCGACTCGGAGCGCATCCTCGGCCAGTTTGTCGCCTCCGTTCCGCGCGAGTCCGTGCAGATATCCACCAAGTTCACCCCGCAGTTGGCGGAGATGTACGGTAACTCGGTCGAGAAGATGGCCGAGGCATCGATGGAACGCATGGGCATCGACTACATTGACATGTATTGGATTCACAACCCGATGGATGTCGAACGCTGGACACCGGGGCTGATCCCGCTTCTCCAGTCGGGCAAGGTGCGCCAAGTGGGCGTGTCGAATCACGACATCCGGGAGATTGAGCGTGCCAACGAGATCCTGGGCCAGGCGGGGTTCCGCGTGAGCGCCGTGCAGAACCACTTCTCGCTGCTCTACCGTTCGAGCGAGCGCGGCGGCGTGCTCGACTACTGTCATCGCCACGACATCCGCTTCTGGTCCTATATGGTGCTGGAGCAGGGTGCGCTGACCGGCAACTTCTCGCCCGCCAATCCGCTGCCCGCCGACAGCGACCGCGGCCGCAAGTACAACCCGGTGCTCGACAAGCTGCAGGCCCTCACCGACGAGATGAAGGCGATAGGGGAAAAATACGGCGCGTCGTGTTCGCAGATCGGCATCGCCTGGGCCATCGCCAAGGGTACTATGCCCATCGTCGGGGCCACAAAGGAGCGTCATGTGGCGGAAGCCGCAGCTGCAGCCGACATCGTGCCCACCAACGATGAAATTGCCCGTTTGGAGACCTTGGCCGACGCCACCGGCATCGACACCCGTGGCGATTGGGAACACACAATGGAATAAACGGAAATAATGCTTTTAACGTAGAAGAATATGAAGAAAAATATCGGAAACAAACTGGCACTTTATCCCACACCAGCCACAGTCGTGGGGACTGTTGGAGAAGGTGGGAAGGTAAATTGGTTGCTCGTGGCGCACGTCGGCATTGTCAGCCATTCCAAGCTGCTGTTGAGCATCCATTCGTCACATCACAGTGTCAAAGCCATTGACGAGACGAAGCGGCTCTCCATCAACATAATTGACGAGTCTTTCGTGGCCGATGCCGACTATACAGGAACCGTAAGTGGAGCCAAGGTCGATAAGTCGGAAGTCTTCGAATACCATTTGGGGGAAGCGGGGATGCCCATCATCGAGAAGTCTCCGTTGGTGATGGAGTGTGAAGTACTCGACATTTACGAGATTGATGGCTTCAAGAACTACATCTGCGCCATCCTCAACACTTACATCGAGGAGGAAAAACTTGACGAAAAAGGCAAGCCCGACTATGTCAAGATAAAACCTGTCCTGTTCGAGATGCCCACCTACAAATATTTGCGTACCGGCGACATCATCGGCGACTGTGCGAAGATGGGGAGACAGAGATAGAGGATTACAGCCTATAATCCAAGAAAAATATATAATTTTCGGATTATAATCCAGAAATTTTATATTTTGCAACTTTAAAATCACTAAGAGAAAGACACTAATAATCAGCTTTATGACACTGCTTATGGCGCACTCCTTCGCTCAGATTGACCTCCACAGCCACGCCGTCACGCAGGGTTACCGCGACTACATCAAGGCCAACGGTGCCGAGCTGGACGAAGGTTTTCCCATCCCGGGTTGGGACGTGGAGAAGCACATCGCCTTCATGGACAAGGCCGGCATCCGGACTTCTGTGCTGACGATGCCCGCGCCGCAGCCTTACTTCGGCGACGCGGAGGCCTCGGCGGAGGTGTGCCGCAGGTACAACGAGGAGTGCGCTGCGCTGAAGGCCCGCTATCCCGGACGCTTTATGTTCTGTGCCGCGCTGCCACTGCCCGACGTGCCGCACGCCATTGCGGAGGCCCGCTACGCCCTTGAGGTGCTGGGGGCAGACGGCATCAAGTTGGCCACCAACAGCTACGGGCAGTACCTCGGCGACCCTGAACTCGACACGCTCTTTGCCGTGCTCAACGAGTACGGGACCGTCGTCATCTTGCATCCGCATCGTCCGGAGCCCGTCAACCGGCAGGTGATGCGGCAAACGCCCCTTGCCATGCAGGAGTACCTTTCGGAGACCACCCGCGCCGTGGCCAACATGATCAGCCGCAATGTCCTGGCCCGTTATCCCAGGGTGAAGGTCGTGGTGCCCCATTGCGGCGCCTACCTGCCCTTGGCCGTGCCGCGCATGAAGTCGCTCGTCCCGGTGATGCAGGCCAACAGGCTGGTCGGCGAAATCGACTGGCAGGCCAACCTGTCGCGCCTCTACTACGACCTGGCCGGCGCGCCCACCGACGATGTCCTCGACGCGCTCCTCACCGTCACCACGCCCGACCATATCCTCTACGGCAGCGACTACCCGTATGTGGCCGAGTCGGTGCTCATCGGCGGCAAGCAGGCCTTGGAAGGCCGTCTCGTCGCGCACGGGTTAGATCCGCAGGACATCTTCACCGACAACGCCCGCCGGCTGTTCGGCGAGAACGTGCCGCTGCGCACCTATGGTGACAAGATCGTCCGCCTCGCCGAAATCGAGGTGGTGCCGGAGTATCTGGAAGCGTATCTGGTTTACGCCAAGGAGGTGGGGGAGACCTCGGTGGAGGTGGAGCCCGGTGTGCTGACCCTCTTCTCGATGCAGTCCAAGGAAGAACCCTGCAAGATCTACATCTTGGAAATCTACGCTGACAAGGAGGCCTACCAGAGCCACCTCCAGACCGCCCATTTCAAGAAGTACAAAGAGGGTACCGCCAAGATGGTGAAATCGCTGAAGCTGATCGACACCAAGCCGATGGTGGGGATGGAGATGATAGGACATTGACGCAAAAGCGGGAGTCCTTTCCATTCGGGGAAAAGTTGTATTTTTGCAGCATCGAAATATATCAAATTTAACAGTTATGACAGTAGAATCAATAATCGGAATTACAAGTGGTTTGATAGCTATTGGAGGTTTTGTTGTGGTATGTTATAAAAAAATAAAGAAAATACCTTTAACTGAACTGATGAATCAGCTTTTGGATAAAAAAACGACAAGTAAAAAGCATCGAAACATTTTGAAAAAAATGAATAGACGATTGGTCGGGAATCATATAAAAACGGAATACATACAAAACTTTGTTTTAGCGGACCGTGGCAAAGAGGCTGTTTTTTTGGACATTTGCATAAACAACGACATAGAACCAACGGAAGAAATTTGCAAGAAGTTCTTGGGGAATGACAGCCCTTCTATTAGAACAAAATACTACGAACACAAAAGCAACAATATGCAAATCAAAAAAGAAGATATTCAATCTGAAAAAACAGCATCGTTTTCATTACCAACCAATAACGTAGAACAAATCGTTTATATGTCTGAACTGCTAAAAAGCAGACATCCGGAAGTTTGTAAAAGGTTGGTCAGCATTTTGGAGAAACATAATGTGAATTATTCCTTCATACAAGGCACAAAAGACATCTGGTGTCGCGATTATATGCCCGTTCAAACGCAATCAGGCAAATTCATACTGTTCAAATACAACCCCTCTTATTTGAAAGGCAAGAAAGAATGGGAAGATTCGCGTTCCGACATAAACGAAATTAAAGAGAAGAATGATTGGTTGCAAAAACTCAACATAAAAGAATCCGACATCAACTTGGATGGCGGTAACGTACTAATTTGCGACGGTAGGGCAATACTGTCAGATAGAATATTTACCGAAAATCCTAAATGCAACAAGGAATCTTTGAAAAAAGAACTGTCAGAGTTGCTCGAATGCAAGGACATCATCATTATCCCTGCTCTAAAATCGCAGTATGAGGATTTTACCGGACACGCCGATGGGATGGTCAGATTTGTGGACAGAAATACCATTATTGGTAATGAACGGCGACCTGACGAATACCAGTACATGAAGGATGGTCTGCAAAAAGCCATTGACACTTTTAACCTTACATACATTGATGTTCCGTATTTTGAGGATAAAGATCCTAATCATCCCGATAGCGCTATTGGAATATATGTGAATTACTTGGAAGTGAATAATTTGATTGTGTTACCTATATTTGGCAGAGAAGAAGACGATCAGGTTCGTGATATATTTCGTAAGACATTTCCTAACAAAGATATTGAGACAATTAACTACAATGAAGTTGCAAAAGAAGGCGGCTTGCTGAATTGTACAACTTGGGTTGTAAAATGTAAATAGTTGACATTTATGCATTTTCAAATTAATCCTCAGAATAGTAGCAATACAAATTTCGAGTATTTTTTTATTTTTGCATCTACAAACAAATCAAAACCAAATATGAGAAACACCATTCTGATTTTCGCCGCCATCGTGCTGTTGGCCGGCTGTAGCAAGACAACAAAAACAGACAAGGAAATGAATACATTGACATTCAATGAGCAGCAGGCCGCCGCCATGGCAGCCATCGCCTGCAACGAGGCCAAGGCCGACTACGACGCGCTGGCCAACGCCATCAACGAGGGTTTCGATGCGGGACTCACCGCCAACCAGATCAAGGAGGCCCTCTCGCAACTCTACGCCTACACGGGCTTCCCGCGTTCGCTCAACGCATTGGGCACCCTGCAGAAGGTGATGGAACAGCGTGGTGAGGTGACGGTAGGGGAGGAGTCCACCCCGATTCCCGCCACCTACGACGCCCTGAAGCAGGGCACCGAGGTGCAGACCAAACTCAGCGGACAGCCTTTCGACTACAAGTTCTGTCCCGCCGAGGATTACTACCTCAAGGCGCATCTTTTTGGCGACATCTTCGCCCGCGACCTGCTGACCCATGCCGACCGTGAGTTGGTGACCGTCAGCGCTTTGGCCGGCTTGGACAAGGTGGAGCCCCAGCTTGCCGCCCACGTGCGCGGCGCACGCAACATGGGCCTCACCGACGCGCAGCTGCTCGCCATCCCGAAGGCATTGCAGGAGCGCGTGGGCAAGATGGAGGCACACCGCGCCGCCGTGGCCATCCAACAGTTGGGTATCAGCGATTCCGCCAACGACCACCTCGCCAGCGATATGTTCGTCCAGAACTACGTTGACCTGAAGTCGAGCTGGCGCAGAGGCGAGCCCAACACCGCCTATGCACAGTACTTCATCGGCAACAGCTACGTCTCGCCCTACGACGGCGGTATGGTCAACGTGACCTTCGAGCCGGGCTGCCGCAACAACTGGCACGTCCACCACAAGCAGGTGCAGGTGCTGGTGTGCGTGTATGGCCGCGGTTGGTACCAGGAGTGGGGCAAGCCCGCCATCAAGCTGGAGCCCGGCGTGATCGTCGAGATTCCCGAAGGCGTGAAGCACTGGCACGGTGCCGCCAAGGACAGCTGGATGCAGCACCTCACCTACCACAAGGACGTGCAGGAAGGCGCCAGCAACGAATGGTTGGAGCCCGTGGATGACGAGACCTACGGGAAAGTGAAATAGAAATTTTGTACCCATTCCCCTGAACAAGAAGAGACGTTGTGCGCCACGTCTCTTTTTTGTTTGCCTGCGTATAAAGGAAATTTTGTACATTTGCACCTGGAAAAGAATAAAAGCGACTAAAGGAAAGTAAACGCATTCCCGTCTGTCAGAACACCCTTTGAATAATACCGACAATGGCCTCATGGAATAAAGAGTTGTTACCCAAGGAAAATGGAGAACGGATCTGGATGCAGGTGCCGGAAATTGTCTCTGCCAGCCGAAGCACCGACATCCCCGCGTTCTATGCCGACTGGTTCTTCCACCGGCTGAAGGTCGGCTATTCGGCCTGGACCAATCCGTTTAACGGCACCAAGAGTTACGTCTCCTATAAGAACACCCGCTTCATCGTGTTTTGGTCGAAGAACCCGAAGCCGCTGCTTAGGCACCTCGACGAGCTGAAAGACAGGAACATCGGCTGTTATCTCCAATACACGCTGAACGATTACGAGAAAGAGGGTTTGGAGAAAGGCGTTCCGCCATTGGAGGAACGGATTGACACTTTCAAGAGACTGGTTGACAAGTTGGGCAAAGGCCAGGTGATCTGGCGTTTCGACCCCATGATCCTGACAGACCGAATCAGTTTGGACGACTTGCTCAAGAAAGTGGAAAATATTGGTAATCAGCTGCAAGGCTACACGGAGAAACTCGTTTTCAGCTACGCCGACATCGCCACATACAAGAAGGTGAAGTCCAATCTGGAGAAGAGTCGCATAAGCTATCGGGAATGGACGGAACCACAGATGGAGGAGTTCGCCCGCAGGCTTTCGGAACTCAACCGGAAATGGCATTGCCAGTTGGCCACCTGCGGCGAGAAGATTGACATCGGGCGATACGGCATACAGCACAACCGCTGCGTGGATGACGAGCTGATGATTCGTTTCGCGCACCACGACAAGGCTTTGATGGACTTCCTCGGCGTGGAGATAAAGACGGTGGAGAACTCCTTGTTTGGCACGGAGCCGGTCCCCGCCAGCGCCATCCGGTTGAGCGAAACACAATACGCCCTCAAGAAGAGGGACAACCGCGACAAAGGCCAGCGCCAGTTCTGTGGCTGCATCCTGAGCAAAGACATCGGCGAATACAACACCTGTCCACACCTGTGCGAGTACTGCTACGCGAACGCGAGCAAGGAGGTGGCGGTGAGGAACTGGAAGGAGCACAAAATGAATCCGTTGGGAGAAACAATTACGGGAAAATGAAAGAAAGTAAAACAACATACTCATATCTAATTGAGCACATGCAGAATCCATCCTTTCAAAAGGTATGGGATATTGCATACGACTTTGTACGTAAATTGCCAAGTGATTTATGCAATGAACTGCATGAGTCTTTGAACAAAGGGGTGGATGTTTTGGATTCAGAACCATTGTTGCAGATGTATATTTATTCTTTTGGGAAAATGCACAATGCAAAATTGCAGTATGCATTTGAACATTTACAAGAGAATGTAGTAAAGTATAAAGAAGTAGAAATCGTTGATTATGGTTGTGGCCAAGGTCTGGCAACTATTTGCTATCACGACTTCCTTCTTGAACACAACTCAGATCAAACTATAAAAAAAATCATTTTAATCGAGCCATCAATGATGGCTTTATCAAGAGCAGAATTACTTTGTTCAAGATTCTTCCCTGACGCAGAGATTGTAGCCATAAACAAGCAATTTGATGAATTGGCAAAGACCGATCTGATATTTTCCTCAAAAAGACTGACCCTTCATCTTCTCTCAAATATACTTGATGTGGAATCGTATGACTTGTCCCATTTTTCACGGATTGTAAAAGAACGATCTGTTGGAGATAATGAATATGTTATAGTCTCCCCAATGCAGAACAATCAACGAATACAAAGATTGAAAACGTTCGCTTCAACTATTGACAAAACTATTTATTTTGAACAGTATCTTGACAAGCGGCAATTTGATGAAGAAAAAGATTGGACTTGTGCCGTTCTTTTATGCTCAGAACACACAAAACGTAATATGGTCGAACTCGATTGCGATAGTGTTTTTGAAGAAGCCAAATCTTTCTGTGAAAACAAAGATAAAGATTTGGATAGTGAAGATTGCAAAGAGTTGTTTTATAAACTACAGGTTTGTGCCAGTTTGGGCGATAAAAGATGCCAAAATCTACTTGGATTATGGCATGAAAATGGAGTTGGAACTGAACAAAATTTTGAATTGGCACTCGAATGGTATGAAAAAGCAGCTGAACAAGGGTATGCCTCAGCTTATGGAAATATAGGAAATCTTTATCTGAAAGGAGAAGGTGTCGAACAAGATTTTCAAAAAGTCTTTGAGTACAACTCCATAGGAGCAGAGAAAAATAGCCCAGGTTGTCAATACAAATTAGGCTTGTGTTATTTAAAAGGTGTAGGTGTTGAAAAAGACTATGCAAAGGCATTTTTTTGGTTAAAAAAATCCGCCGAACAAAATTACGCACCCGCATTCAATTATCTTGCAGCCTGTTTCCATGAAGGTTATGGCGTAGAGAAAAATATAGAACAAACAATTCACCTCCTTACAAAAGCAGCAGAAGCAGGAAATGTTACAGCAATCAATTTTATCATCAAACTCTTTAAGAAAAGGGAAGGTGTCGAATTTTTTGGTGATGAACAGTTTGACATCTTTGTTAAAGCTGCACAAATGGGTATTGATTCTATATCATTTATAACTCAATCATGGTCAAACAAAGACATTGATTGGCTTGAAGATTCTTATGGGGTGCAATATAGCAATGATAAGAAAAGATTATTACGTACAAATATGTATTTTGTTCCAAACAAGTAAAATATGACTTCTACAATAATTGAAAGACCTCCAACAGGTGGTAAATTCTCAAAATATAAAATATCCAATGGGGTTAGAATAATTTGTGACAATGCATTTTATGGATGCTCTGAATTAGAAGAAGTTCACATTCCCTCATCTGTTAATTTCATTGGTGCAGGTGCTTTTTCTGATTGTAGCAAATTGAAAAGTATACAATTACCAGACTCTATTGTTTATATTGGCAACCGAGCTTTTTGCGGAGTTCCTTCCAACATCACCATACCTGCCTCTGTAGAAATGATAGACGGAAATCCTTTTAGTAGTAAGACAAAGATTATTTCTAGATCGAATAAATATATTGTTCAAGACGACGTGTTGTACACTTTTGACAAAAAGAAAATAATTTCATATTGTAATCAATCACTTGTTTTTCGGATTCCCGATGGGGTATCGGTTATCGGTAAAGATGCATTCTGCGGTTGTAAATCGGAAAATATTGTTTTCCCATCAACACTTAAAACAATAGAATATAGCGCATTTAGTGACTGCTCGGAGTTATCGAGCAACCTTGTTTTTCCCGAATCATTAGAGGAGATACAAGCAGATGCTTTCGATTGGTGTTCTTTCAATAATGGATGCGTGACATTACCATCGAACATTAAGATAATTGACCCAAAAGCATTCAGTTTGGGATGGTATGTCAATTTAATCAAAGTTCCTCAAGGGCGATTGAATCACTATAAAAAAATACTTCCTGATTGGTTCTCAAATCAAATTATCGACGTGGATTATATTTATGAGTCAGGATTGTTTTACAATATTGATAAAACGGAAATATTTGCTGCGACAGATGTAGATGTTGAAGGCGAAATAATAATCCCTTCACATGTTAAGAAGATAAGAGACGGTGCTTTTAATGGTCACTATAATCTTAATTCGATAAGATTTCAAAATATCGATGTTTCATTGAGCAGTAATGCATTTGAAAAAGAATACTTTAAAATAGAGAGAATCATAGTTCCCAAAGGTGGAAAAGAGAAATTCAGTTTGATTTTTCCAAGATTAACCGAAAATATTGTTGAGGAATAATCTTTTGTAAAGATGACACAAGAAGATAAATATAGACTGCAGGCTAAAATCCTTTTAGATAAGAGAAATGAGGCAAAGTTTCTTTTCTCTAAACACAAGCCTTCTATCGGATATGTTGGAGAACATCTTTTACGACAAGCGTTGAAGAGATTGTTGCCGAATGATTATGCCGTGTGTCAAGGATTTATATCAAATCAGGATGAATTATCAGCACAATGTGATATTATAATTTATCGTAAAGAAAATGGAGCTGTTATGTATTCTGTTGGAGAATTAAAGGTTATCAATGCTTGTTCTGCGGTTTCTGTTATTGAAGTAAAGTCATCTATTAGAAAAGAGACCTTTTTTACCACTTTAGAGGCATTTGAAAAGTTGAATGACCTCAGAATAAGAAACAAATTCATTTTTGTTTTTGGCGCATTATCAAAACGGTCTCTATCAAGTTGGTTTTTCCAATATAGAGTCCCTGAAAACAAAAAAGGCGAGTTTATTGTGATCGATACAGAATTGTATGATTGGTCTGATAAAGAACTACTTCCGAATTCTATTCTATCACTTGAATCACGCAAATATTATGTGTTAGACCATCTGCAAGATGAAAATAATGATTGGATGGGATATGCGTCATACGAAATCACTGACAAAAAGGACAAGGAGATAAGTTGTTTACAAGAGTTTTTTGCTTCAGTCATGGATTTGATAAATGGCACATTTGAAGTAGATCGGAATGATTATTCGATTAAAGACGGATTCCCTTTATGGCATTGATGTTAACAATCAGACAAAGAATATTTGGTTTTATCAGAAGATAATACCGCACAGAATCAAACGTTATTAGAAACATGAAACTACCAATCAACATAGAAGAATTGCTCGGCGGGAAGGCGGTGGAGAACGACCGCATTGAGTACAAAACGGGATGGAATCCGGATGCCATCTACCGCAGCATCTGCGCTTTTGCCAACGACTTCGACGAGACGGGTATCCCTACCATCCAGGACGAGCTGAAAGCCAACGGATCGCCCAAAGCAACCATCGAGACGGATGAAGAGAGAACATATTTCCTGATAGACATTCCTTGCCATCCGGAATTCTTGGAAGAAACACTATTGGTTGACACAAATGTCACCAAAGATGGCGTAAAAGGTGGCGTAAAAGAACAAGATGTCACCAATAATGTCACCAAAGAACTAACTAAAAGACAGTATGTTATATTAGGAATGATTGCTGAAGATTCTTTTGTAACAATACCAGAAATGTCACTAAAGACGGGTGTTGCGACGAGAACTATCAAACGTGATATTGAAAACCTTCAGTCAAGGGGTATCCTAATCCGAAAGGGTGGTCGCAGAAATGGCGAATGGATCGTTTCTCGCCAATGATGGCGATCGAAAAGACAGCACTTGGGTGATTTTGACAACATAAAACAAATTGGCGTAAAAGAAAAAAATGTCACCAAAGATGTCACCTAAGATGTCACCAAACAACTAACTGAAAAACAGTTTACTATATGGATAATTTTATTACTACGGAACCCAATAACGACTTCACCCATATCATCGTGCGCGATGCCACGGAGAACAACCTCAAGCACGTCAACGTCAGGATCCCCAAGGGGAAGATCACCGTGGTGACGGGCGTGTCGGGGTCGGGGAAGTCGTCGCTGGTGCTGGACACCATCGCGGCCAAGTCGCGGCGCGAGCTCAACGACACCTTCCCCTCCTTCACGCAGCAGTACTTGCCCAAGTACGGGCGGCCGCACGTGGGCGATATCCAGAACCTGCCCATCGCCATCGTCATCGAACAGCGCAAGCCGGCCTCCAACTCCCGCTCCACCGTCGGCACCTACACCGACATCTACGCCCTGCTGCGACTGCTCTTCTCGCGCATCGGGCAACCCTTCGTGGGCTACTCCGACGCCTTCTCGTTCAACCACCCCTCGGGCAGCTGTCCGCGCTGCGGCGGACTGGGCGAGATCCGCGAGCTGGACATCCACAAGCTGGTGGATTTCGACAAATCGCTCAACGACGAGGACACCATCCACTACATCGCCTTCGGCAAGGGCGGCTGGCGCTGGATACGCTACGCCCACAGCGGCCTCTTCGACCTCGACAAGAAGATCAAGGACTACTCGCCCGAGGAGCTCGACCTCTTCCTCAACTCGCCGCAGATCAAACTGAAGAACCCGCCTCCCAACTGGCCCAAAACCGCCAAGTACGAAGGCCTCATCCCCCGTATGTACCGCAGCATCATCAACTCGGAGGAGGGACTGCTCCACGCCTCCGTGCTCAACCCGATGCTGACGATGGGCACCTGTCCCGACTGCGGCGGCACGCGTCTCAACGAGAAGATACGCTCCTGCAAAATCGGCGGCCTCAACATCGCCGAGGTGACCGCGATGAGCATCAGCGACTGCCGCCGATGGATGGAAACCATCAACAATCCGCTGGCGGAGGACATCAAGCGGGCGACCATCGAGCGGCTGTCGGCGTTGGAGGAGATCGGTCTCGGCTACCTCACCCTCGACCGCGCCATCGGCACGCTCTCCGGCGGCGAAGCGCAGCGTTGCAAGATCGCCAAATACATCAACTCTCCCCTATCCGATGTGATGTACATCCTCGACGAGCCCAGTGTGGGCCTCCACAACCACGACATTCTGCTGATGCAGAAGTCGGTGCAGAAGCTCAAGAATCACGGCAACACCGTCATTCTCGTGGAGCACCACAAGGAGATCATCAAAATCGCCGACCATATCATCGATATGGGTCCAGGTGCCGGAATGAAGGGCGGCGAAATCGTCTTTGAGGGCACCTACGAGGAGCTGCTGCACAGTCAGACGCTTACGGGCACGATGCTGAGCGCGACGAGTGCCATCAAGGAGCAGGTGCGAACCCCCAAGGGCTTCTTCTTATTGGAGAACGCCCATCTGCACAACCTGAAGAATGTTTCCGTCCAATTGCCGTTGGGCGTGATGTGCGGCATCGCGGGCGTGGCGGGCTCGGGTAAGAGTTCGTTGATGGAATGCTTCCGGAACGCCTATCCGCATCCCGAACACATCGTCTATATTAGCCAGAAGAGCATCGGCATCAGCCTGCGCAGCACTCCGGCCACCTATCTGGACGTCGCCGACGACATCCGCAAGCTCTTCGCCAAGACCAACAAGACCAAAGCCGATCTCTTCTCCTTCAACGGCAAGGGCGGCTGTCCCGTCTGCCAGGGCAAGGGTGTCATCGTCAACGACATGGCTTTCATGGATGCCATCGAGACCACCTGCGAAGCCTGCGGCGGATTGCGCTATTCGCCGGAAGTGCTCTCCTACAAGGTGAACGGCCTCAACATCGCCGAGGTGATGGACCTCACCGCCAACAAAGCCGCGGAGTTGTTTGCCGGAAGTGTGATTGCCGAAAAGCTGGAACCGTTGCGCAAAGTCGGTTTGGGTTACCTCCATCTGAACCAGTCGCTCTCCACCCTCTCCGGCGGCGAGCTGCAGCGTATCAAACTGGCTTCCTACCTGCGCGATGCGGGCAAGATCTTCATCATGGACGAGCCCTCTGACGGTCTCCACGCGGGCGACATCCGCCGTATCCTCAACCTCTTCGACACGATGGTGGAGGCGGGCAACACCATCTTCCTCATCGAGCACAACATCGAGATGCTGAAGTCCTGCGACTGGCTCATCGAGCTCGGTCCCGGCGGCGGCGCGACGGGCGGCGACATCATCTTCGAGGGAACGCCCAAAGCGATGGCGAAGGATACGGGGTCTGTTACGGGGGTGTACCTGCGGGTTAATTAGAATATAGAGACGTTGCGTGTAACGTCTCAGCATTCTAAGGTATCCGTTTGTATTCGTAATTTATGTATTTTTGCAAGTTCAAAGAAGAAACGGATTATGGGACATAAAAATAGCAAACAAGAAGAGTATCGTTTTTCGATAGAGTACTATATCTTCAGGGAGGGTGACAACCTGATTGCCTATTGTCCTTCGCTTGATATCAGCACATCGGGCAAGGATTATGGCGATGCGGTAAAGAATTTCTTCGAGCGTTTTCAGATATACGTTGAAACCTGTCTTGAGTTGGGCACACTTTGGGACGATCTGCGAGACCACGGCTGGAAAGTCACGGAGAAAAAACTCACCCCGCCAGCATTCAGCCGCTTGATTCGCAAACCCGAAATGTCCAAATTGCTTGGCGGGCACATTAATTACGAGAAAGTATCGACTCCGATGCGTATAGCAGCAATGGCATGAAGAAGTTATCCAACATTTCGGTTAAGGAATTTCGCGACATCTTGACTCTGTTAGGTTTACATCCTTTGCGCACTGTGGGTGGTCACGAGATATGGACAGAGAATGGTCTGAAACGTGCCGTTGTTTTCCAAACGCATGTAGAACCTATTCCGGAATTCATTGTTCGCAACGCTATTCGCGATTTGGGAATGTCTCGCGATGAGTTCATTAGTAAGCTTGAGGAAATGTAACAGGGCTTATTCTTCACGCCCTCTAACGACTGACTTATTCATTGTTTGTATAAGAGTTGGGGTACATCAGGCGAATGACCGGGGTTGCGGGACTTTCATTGTGTTGCAATTCTTTGAACGAAATTCGAAATAATTTGTACTTTTGCAAGTTCAAAGGAATTACACTGAACCTGACAGATTGGTCAGCACGACAAATAACTGAGCATCAAAATAATAAAAGCGAAACAAAGAAAGAAAAGTAGTTAAACTAACATATTAAAAATCATAGCGTTTGCTATCGTTCGGAATCGTCTGGAATGTGAGAAGTTTCTAATGATATTACACCGATAGAAGTTGGCAGATGCCGCGCATGGCGTGGATCTGATTTCGGTGTATAGGCATCTTCTCACAGCCTCAGACGAAAAGTTGGGTTCACGCTCTTCTTATGTCTGAATGAGAGCTTTCCGCTAAACAAGAAAAGCAGGGAAGCCGAAAACTGCGTTACAGAGTAGGCAACTTTAGTTATCAATTCAAACAAAAGGATAGTAAGTATGCAACAAATCAAAATTAAAAAACCTCATCATCACTATAGATGGCTGTTGTCTAAACGGGAATTTGGACAATATAAAAAGGAGTATGAACTTGGTGTGCCATATGAAGATTTTCGAAAGTATTTGGACAACTTGTATGCGTATTACCTAAATGAGTCGGGCTTGTCGATTAATCTCAATGGGAAACCTGTGGAAAAAGAATTTGCTCAATATATGTGGGCGCAACTCGGCAAAACATTTAATGGAGAGCCCCTTTATGTTTGGATGAAACAAAAAGGGAATGGCAAATTCGGTAACATTGTTCTGGGTACTCGAACGAAATTTGACGAGGAAATAGTAAAAAATCTACAAAACAAGTATGGAGAAGAAAGAAATTCTTTGAGTGATAGGTTCTGATGCTCAACGAGTAGGTTTGAAGCAACAACCAAGTAAGATTTAATTAATTACAAAACAATACACTAATGAAAAATAAGATTGTTTATTGCAACTTGTTATTTGTTGCCATTTGCATATTTATGGCATCTTGCTCCATAAAAAGTAATACCAACACAAGTGATTCAGAAAGTATAGAATTATACAGAATTGATGTGGGCGGTAAATATGGTTTTATCAATGAAAGGGGCAATATCATAATTGAGCCCCAATATGATATTGCCGGTTTTTTCTTTAGCGACAGTTTATGCTTTGCAAAAAGTGGAGAACATATTGGTTTTATTAATCCTAATGGTGAGTTCGTCACTGAATTAAGTACGGACATTTCTTGGGCATTTCCTTTCGTGAATGGTTTAGCAATATGCATGTCTCTCGATGGCAAGATGGGAGTGATTGACAAAAATGGATCCTATATATTACCAAATATATACGAAGATATTGGGTGGGATAATGCATTGGGATTGATTGTTGAAGACACCCTTGGTAAAAAGGGTTATGCCAATCGTAACGGAGAGATTATCATTTCTTGTAAATATGATAAAGTATATGGATTCTCCGAAGGATTGGCAGTAATTGCAGTCAATAATAAATGGGGTTACATGGATACTTTAGGCAATTGGGCGATTGATGCAATCTTTGATGATGCACGAAGTTTCGGAAACGGACTTGCTCGCGTGAAAAAAGATGAGAGATGGATGTTTATTGATTGTTCAGGAAACATTGTTGAGTATTTGAAATACGACACAATATTATCAGGTTTTTCTGATAATAGAGCTTTCGTTATGGAAGGAGATGATATTCTGTTGATTAATAGGAATGGGGAAAAAATAAAGAAAGTTGATGCAGATTCTGTCTTTAGTTTTAGAGGAGGTTATGCCACGTTCAAACAAAATGGAATGTTCGGAAAGATAGACACCCTTGGAGACATCGTTATTCCTGCAAAATATAACAAATTGCATGATTTCGAGGAAGGTATCGCACAGTTTGAATTGAACGGAAAAAATGGAGTAATTGACACCACAGGTAAAGTGTTAATAGAGGCTGTCCATAATTTAAATGCGGGAAAGTGGAGTGATCTTTCTTTACTATATGGACAAGATTCCATTCGCGGGAATTATCCTATCACTTACTATGATAGAAATGGTAATGTGATATGGAAAGACATGCCTGGCAATAAGTTTGTTTGGCCTAAGGTTCCAACAAAAGAAGACTATGTAGCATATTTCGACTCCAGATTATCTGAACTTGACCCAATAGAAGGTGTTTACTATGCTACATTTAACAGAATTGCAGTGGACAGAGAAAATGACCATACCTCGTCGAATGGTTCCACATCGAAATTCTATGCTGTTATCCGTACACCTAATACTGATGAGTTCGTAGCGTATGTTATTGATGATCCGGGAATGCATTGGGTAAAAAAGTTCGTTCAAATAGGAGAATCTAATGCTTATGCTGTAGTAAATGATGAAGAGTCATCATGGGCGGAAGATGCGAAGGTCATTTTAGAGGATCCCTATAAATTTGAGGTCACCTTAAGACAAGGAGGCAACAATTGGTACAACTGGTATGTTCAATGTGAATTCATGAAGGACTATCCATCTGCAGCAGTATATGAACAGGTTCAACAGGCGGAATGGAGCGGAACCGGATTTGCCATTGCCGACAGTTATATAGTCACCAACTATCATGTCACTAATGGAGCTAAAACGATTAAAGTGAGAGGAGTTAATGGGGATATGAAAGAAGCGCTAAAAGCATATGTTGTGGCATCGGACAGGGATCATGATCTTGCTGTTATCAAAATTGTGGATAAGAAATTTGAAGGATTTGAAAATATTCCATATGGCATTGGTAAGTCTTTACCAGAAGTTGGCGATAAAATCTTTGTTCTCGGTTATCCGATGACAAGCACTATGGGTCAAGAAGTCAAACTAACCGATGGTATAATCAGTGCCGCATCAGGATATAAAGGGGACCAATCAATGTATCAGATTTCAGCAGCAGTACAACCCGGCAATAGTGGAGGCCCCTTGTTTGATAACGAAGGGAATGTCATTGGAATTGTCTGTGCTAAACATGCTGATGCTGAAAACGCCAATTATGCTATTAAGGTGTCGTATTTACACGGTCTTGTTAACACTTCCGGACTGGGCATCAAAATGTCCGACAACAATAAAGTGAAATCAAAGTCACTATCCAAAAAGGTGAAACAAGTTAAGCCGTTTGTTTATATTATTGAGTGCAGCAGTCACTAAATCATAACACACATTAGCTGTTTTGTAGCCATTCAGTACAATCCGCAACTCAGTCGAAATCCTTTAGTTGCGGATTGTTTTCTGTTCTAAAAAAAAACTTACCTTATAAAGTAAACTTTTGAAAAACTTTTGTATCTTTGCCGCGTTAAAATGTAAGGATATGACAAAAGCTACGATACTCTCATTAGAACAAACCGAAAACGCAGGACTGTTTACCATCATTTTCGAAGATGAGAATCAATCGGAATTCGTGAAGTTTGTGAACAAGTTCAAAGATGATGCCGTCAGAAAGAACGACTTGAGAATCATCCTCAACCAAATTGACAAAATGCTGTTGAAGGGTTTTGAAGAACGTCGGTTCCGCCCAGAAGGAAAAATGAACGATGGTGTCGCCGCACTGCCAGTTTACAAAAGCGGACTTCGGCTGTATTGCTTGCGAATGTCGGATAGTGTGTTGATTGTCGGCAATGGCGGTGTGAAAGATACTAAAACTTACGAAGAAAATGAAGATTTGAACGGCTATGTCATTAGTCTTCAAAAGCTTGATGCTTTGCTGAAAGCTGATATCAAGAACGGATTGGTACGCATCGAGAAAACGGAAATCATTGGTGCTGATGATAAGGAATATGACTTATGAAACGAGATTTGGAAGGACGGAAACTGTTTCGGCAAATTGTTGACGAAACCCCAGCGGAACTGAAGACGCAGTTGCGCTTCTCGGATTCTATTGCTGAAAAAATCGACGGCATACTCAAAGCGAGAGGCATGTCGCAGCGCGAATTGGCGAAAAAAACCAACAAAACCGAAGCCGAGGTTTCGCGTTGGCTTGGCGGCACGCACAATTTCACCCTTCGGACATTGGCCAAAATTTCACTTGTGCTTGGCGAGGATTTGATACGAGTATAGTGATCTCGTGATAGATGCAAACGCAATTCCGCAACTCAGGCAAACAAATAATGTGTATTTTTGCATCCTGATTTAAAAATGCGGAAACGTATGAGCACCGAGATAATGAAAAAGATCATCGCCGATTATTTCAAGACACAGCCTGTCCTGAAAGCATGGCTTTTCGGTTCCTTCGCCCGAGGCGAGGAGACCCCGAGAAGCGATGTGGACATCCTTTTCGTACCTGACCGTTCTGGTAAACCCTTTACCCTTTTTACGCATGGTGGTATGCTGATGGATTTGCAGGAACTGCTCGGACGCGAGGTCGATTTGGTGGAGGAGGGAGCACTTCGTCCGTACGCCGCTGAAACTGCTAACCGTGATAAAATACTGATTTATGAGAGAAAGAGCTAGAGCCAAAGGCTATGCCGTTGGCGACATTGCCGAGATCACGGGGTTGGCGGAGGAGGAGATTCTTGAACTGTAAATGAACCGTCAACAAAGGATAATCATAGAGTAAGATGAGTACACAAAAAATCGAACTTATCCGCACCTCGCAGAGCTGGGATGGCGCGGAACTGCCCGATTACCTGCAAGGCAGACCCGAATTAGTGGTCATGAAATACGTCTTTCCCGTCGGGGAGAAGCTGGACTGGCATCACCATCCCGTGATGAACTACGGCGTGCTGGTGCAGGGCGAACTGACCATCATCGACCAAAACGGCAGAACGAAGGTCGTACACGAGGGGGAAGCCGTCGTCGAGATGGTGAACACCGTCCACCATGGCGAGAACCGCGGCTCCGTGCCCGCCGTCCTCTACATGTTCTATCTCTCGCAGGAAGGCCTCCCGCTGTCCGTGCCGCACCCCGAGATGGAAGGGTAGGGACATGCCATGGAACATCTCTACTGGGTATGTTCAGTTGATTGCACATATTCGAATTTACATATCTTTGCAAAAGAAAATCACTATTAATAAATAGAAATCTATCAAAATGAGAAACATCCCCTTTATCGTCATCGCCGCCGTGGTGCTTGCCTCCTGCGGACAGAGCGGCAAGAACAGCCAACCCCAAACCGAGAACGATACGGCGCAGCCCGAGGCCGCGACCGTCTATCTGACCCGTGACATCAGTCCCGAGGCGTTGGTGAAAATCTACAAAGCGCTGGGCGTGGAAGCCAAGGGCCGCGTGGCCGTGAAGATCTCCACCGGCGAGGGCAGCAACCCCAACTACCTTAAACCCGAGCTCATCAAAGACCTCGTGATGCTGGTCGATGGCACCATCGTGGAGTGCAACACCGCCTACGGCAACGCCCCCGAAGACGCCAAAGACGAGCGCAATACCTCGGCCAACCACTGGAAAATCATCGAGCGGCACGGCTTCAAGCCGATGTTCAAGGTCGATATCATGGACGAGGAGGGTGAGATGCGCATCCCCGTGAAAGACGATTCGCACATCAAGTATGACATCGTGGGCTCTCATATCGCCAACTACGACTTCATGATTGCCCTCAACCACTTCAAGGGCCATCCGATGGGCGGCTACGGCGGCGCGCTCAAGAACCTCAGCATCGGCTGCGCCAGCCAGAACGGCAAGGCGTACATCCACTCCGCCGGCAAGATGGAGGTCCTCGACATGGAGAAACTATGGACGCCCGAGTACATCGGCGACCAGGACGGATTCCTGGAGAGCATGGCGGCGGCCGCGCAGGCGGTGACCGACTACTTCCAGAAGAAGGAGGGCATCATCTACATCAGCGTGATGAACAACATGAGCATCGATTGTGACTGCGTCGATCATCCCGAGCCCGTGAAGCTGGAGGACTACGGCATTCTCGCCAGCACCGACCCCGTGGCCCTCGACCAGGCCTGCGTCGATATCATCAACCAGCAGAAGGTGACCGCCACCAACGACCCCACCGACCTGCTCTCCCGCATCGACCAGCAGCACGGCACCCACACCATCGACTGGGCCGAGAAGATCGGATTGGGAAGCAAGAAGTATAATCTGGTGGATATTGACAAGAAATAGGATAGCTGGGAAAGTCCGAATCAACGTGTATGAAAAAGTCGGCCCTCACCCTCCTTGTCCTCCTGCTTGCCGTCGTGACGCAAGCGCAGCAACGCGACCGGTTGGGCGAACTGGACGTGGTGTGCCGCAACGAGTGGGTGACCTATACCTCCGTGGCTCCTGACGGCACGCTATGGATGACAACAAACTGCGGGGAAATCTACCGCGCCGACGATATCCATTCGCCGTGGCGTATCCTGAAAGAGGGAACCCTGGGCGGTGACCTCGATGAAACCTTTGAGAATATCGTGGCCTTCGACCGCAACACTGCGGTCATCGTGGGTAATATGTGGCGCGGATATTTCAAGCGGACCACCACGGGAGGAAAATCGTGGGATAAAATCAAGTACACCAGCAAACAACCACAGGAGTGGTTTCATCCTGTTTGGCGCGGCCAGGGAGGATATATGTGGACGGGTTCTCAGAACGGCTATTTGGCTTTCAGTACCGACAGAGGACGTACCTTCTCCGTGCTGCGCAACACGGCATTCAACGACAAGACCGACATCCAGGACATCTACATGCTCTCGGCCGACAGTGGTTGGATTGCCACTCGTGAAGGAGGGCTATACAGCACCTCAGACAACTGGCGTACCTGCCACTACCTGTCCACTCCTTTCGGGAAAGGCGTGAGTCGCGTCCGTCCATGGAAAAACTACCTAATAGTGGCGCAAGGCAGCAAGAGTTTCTACACCGAAATCGGAGACGACGGATGCTGGCGACGCACCCCGTTGGCTCTCAGCGATTTCGAGGCAGATACCGCCACGGGGATGCTGTGGGCTCTTGACGACAAAGGGGATGTGGTGCTGATGGAGGATCTCGACCGCTGGAAGCCGATGGGGGTGAACGCGTTGTTCATCATCGGGATGCACGACGGCAATCTTTATTGTCGGGTCAATGAAGGGGTGATGCGCGTGGGTGCCAGCGGAGTGGCGGACCAATGTCCTTTCCTTACGACCGAGAAACGTCTCAACAAGCCGGAAAAGATAATTAAGCACGGGAGTCTTAGCTGGGGTTTCGACGAGAAAAGCGTCTATCTCCGCGACCGCAAGGGCTGGTACCGCGCGGCACGTCCGCTCGACATTGTCGGCGCAACACTCGACCCCGACCGCGAGGACCGCGTCATCATCCTGAACTATGCGGGAGAGAACTTCAGCGTGGACACCGGCGGACTGGTGGAACCCTACATCTATCCGCAGCCGTTAGCCGATTTTGTCAAACCGGGCCTGCAGCTTGTGGAGATTATGACTTTTTCAACGTTGGGCTACCAAGTTTATAAAGAAACCATCGGCTTTCATCGCGACGGCGAACGCTTAGTGGAGGACACCCGCACGGAAACCAGAGAGAGCTACGACCCTCACCTCAGCAATGGACCCACGAAAAAGACCACCCCGGTGGCTGTTGATGATGATTCCAGCATCCGTCAACTGTCGGCAGCATCTATAGAAAAGGCCCTGCTGACCCTTGGCGAACGTTACCACCAATATCCCACTCCGCAGGATTTCGGCATGGCCGACACTATGCTGGACTTGCACCAGGTCTATGCTGCCAGAAGCATGCACAGCACGAACACGTGCGGCTACACGGTCGCCTTTGTCAACCGGGCTGGCGACACCCTCATGGCTTGGGGACAAACCTCCGCCCACGTTGACCTTGGCGGAAGCACGCACTACCCGTGGCTGCTGCCGATGACTTTGAGATGGCGCGAAGCGGAATTCGTCACTTACCAACCTCTCCTGTGGCAAGCCTTGCGCGGGGCGATGCCCGATAGTATGCTTCTTCGCGAACACCTCGACAACAGCACCCTGCACCCAAGATATACCCTGCAGAGCGGCGACCTGCTGTTCTTGGACAACAGCCGCTCGGACATGGAGAAAGCCATCACGGCCAGCACGGGCGAATACTCGCACGTGGCGTTGGTGGAGCGCGACAGCGCTGACGATGTGTGGGTCATCGAGGCCTCGCCGAAGAACGGTGTGCAGCGAGTACCTTACAGACAATTCGAGAGGGAACACCTCGTCGGATTCTTCGGAGGAAATATCGACATCTACCGTCTCACCGTCGCTTTCGACACCGCTGCGGTCATCGTCCGTGCCAAAAGCCTCGTCGGGAAACTTTACGACAACGCTTTCCTGCCCGACAACGACGCCTACTACTGCTCGGAGCTCATCCAGACGGCTTTTGGCGGCATATTCCCTTCGCAGCCGATGAACTGGCGCGACGCCGACGGCAACCTGCCCGAATACTGGGCAAAGCACTTTGAGGAACTCGGTGTGCCCGTCCCTGAAGGCGTTCCCGGCACCAACCCCACGGACATGAGCCGGTCGCCGCTGCTGAAGAAACTGTAAATTGCCTTTCCTCGCTGAAATCGCCATGGGCGTTGATAAATTGTGTATATTTGCCGTTGTAATCCTTGTTAGAAGGGAAGTCAAAAAAGGATAAAACACCCAGACAGACTATGACCGAATACGAAAAAATGCTCAATAATCTGCCGTATGACTATACGGACGAGGAGATACAGGCTCGCATCCTGAACACCTACTATGCCATGCGCGACCTGAACCGCTGCGGCGCGTGGGACATGGAAGAGTTCCGCCGCTGTATGCTGGCCCTGCTGCCCCACGCGCATCCCTCCGCCCTGGTCATCCCTCCGTTCCATTGCGACCACGGCGACCGTATCACCCTCGGCGAGGGCGTGGTAATCAACTTCAACGGCGTGTTCCTCGACGGCGGCGGCATCACCATCGGGCATCACACCCTGATAGGCCCCAACTGCCAGCTGCTCACGCCTGACCACCCGCACGACTACCTGGAACGCCGTAAAACCATCGAGACGGGACTGCCCATCCGCATCGGTGACGACTGCTGGTTAGGCGGCGGCGTGATTGTATGCCCGGGCGTGACCATCGGCAACCGCGTGATCGTGGGCGCCGGCAGTGTTGTCACGCACGACATTCCCGACGACGTTGTCGTGGCTGGCAACCCGGCGAGAATCATCAAGCACACGGATAACGGCATTCGGGAGTAGTTGCGGACTGTCATCTCCGCCGCGAAGGCTCGCTGCCGGCCTCAAAAAGCTTGCCTTTTGTGCAATGGCAGAAAGCCGGACGATGAATCACCCAGGGCTTGAGCAGGCATTTCCGCAAGGGGTTCCTGGTTCTTGCTTTTTTTTTGAAATATATCGCCCACGATATAAATATTTTTGTATTTTTGCATCGTGAACGATATAAATATGCAAGTGATGGAATACGAGCAACTTAAGTTAGACAACCAACTCTGTTTTCGGCTCTATACGGCGGCGCGGCTGACCGTGAGCGCGTATCATCCGTACCTCGACCCGTTGGGCATCACCTACCCGCAGTATCTCGTGCTGCTCGTCTTGTGGGAGCAGGACCGCCAGCCGGTGTGCGACATTGCCAAGCGGCTGATGCTCGACACCAACACCGTTACACCGCTGCTGCAGCGAATGGAGAAGTCGGGGTGGCTCCGGCGCACGAAAGGGAAAACGGACACGCGCCAGCGCATCGTGTCGCTGACCGAAAAGGGCACCGCCCTGCGCGAGCAGGCAAAGCACGTCCCCGAATGCCTGAGCGCAAGCATCTTAGAGAAAACGGGGCCTGTGGAGGAGTTGGCAACGATGGTGCCCGCCCTCGACAAACTCATAGAGGGACTGAGTAAACGGCAAATTAGCTGTTAGCTATTGGCCATTAGCGGTTGGCCTCGCCAACAGCCAACAGCTAAAAGCCAACAGCTAAAAGCCAACAGCTAAAAGCCAACAGCCAAAAGCCAAAAGCCAACAGCCAACACCCAACATCCAAATCGAATAAAAAAAATAATTGTATCACTTAAAACAATAAAAAAAATGGCTACTATTTATGATTTCAAGGCCCAGAACAACAAGGGCGAAGAGGTGGACATGGCGCAATACCGCGGCAAAGTCCTCATGATTGTCAACACCGCTTCCAAATGCGGTTTCACCCCCCAATACGACGGCTTGGAGGCTCTATACAAAAAGTACAAAGACCAAGGTCTCGTGATTCTCGGTTTCCCGTGCGACCAGTTCAAGCATCAGGAGCCCGGCACGGACGCGGAGATCGCGGAGTTCTGCCGCCTCAACCACGGCGTCACCTTCCCGCTGATGAAGAAGATCGACGTTTTCGGCGAGAATGCCCACCCGATTTTCAAATATCTCACCCAAACAGTACCCACCGAGGAGGTGAAAGGGCTGAAAAACAAGGCCACGATGGCCCTTGTGGATGGTCTGAGCAAGTCCGAAGGCCGCGAGGAAGGCGGCGTGCGCTGGAATTTCACCAAGTTCCTCATCTCGAAAGACGGCAGCATCGTCAAACGCTTCCCGCCCGTGGCCGAACCTCAGGATATGGAAGCGGACATCGAAGCTATGTTGAAATAAAACGTCAGAATTATGGCACACGCTTGTGAAAACTGCAAGATTCGCGCGCACTACGACGCGAAGCCGAAATCACTGATGGGCCGCTTCTGGCGCTGGCACATCAACTTCTGTCCGGGTTGGAAATCCTACTTCACTTCGCAGTCGCCCGAGAAACAGGCCGAGCTGCGGGAGAAATACCAATTCACCAAATACCAGACGGAAAAACACGATTAATGTATATAAGTATGTTGGCAGTGAACTTTTTCGCTTGAATGCGAGTGGTTTACTGCCAACTTTTTTTATTCTGAACACGGACAAAGAGAGGCTTGCTTTTTTGGGGGCCTATTTTTCACCCCGTTTCTGCGGAGAACTTTTCACTCTTCGACCCATTCTATCTCTTGGCGCGAGTTGCCGATCACTTTGCCGTTGGAATCCAAATAATACTCCACTCCGTCCTTCAATGCCTTAAAACCATATTTGTCCTGCTCAAAACGTTCGTATTGAGGAGCGAATACCGTTTTACCATTTTTGTCAACACACCCATACAACCCGTTTTGCCTCACTTGATAGTAGTTTTCAAATTCCAAAATGTCATCATAAAGCGGTGCAATGATCACGTTGCCGTCAATACCGCAAATCCCGGTTTTTTTATCCTTATTGAACCAAAAGGTATTCCTGTAAGGATGGAAACCAATGTGGTCGTATTTGCGGTCGGTGCCAATGAGGCTCTTACCCTGTTTGGTAAGGATAACGCCATAGAGCTTGTTTCCGGAATGCGTTCTTCCTTCGAAGAATCCCCCATTATAGTCCAATTGAGTAAATATGAATGGCGTCACGACTTTCCCTGCCGAATCGCCAATGGCATAGAGACAGTCCTGGCGAAGTTTTGACCAGGAGAATCCGTCTGATTCTTCGTGGTACTCCGTGTTCACCTCCTTTTTCCTGTTGTAGAGGCGTATTTCCTTTATGTTTTTCCCATCCTGTTTTCTGATGACATCAACGAAATAATCTCCAGCGGGCAAAGTCGCTATGATGACATTTCCTTTACCTAATGTTGTTTCCTGCAACGTTTTGGATCTGTCGGGCCTGCTCACTCTGACGAGATACTGGTCGAATTCGTCTTCCGGGATGTCCAATATCTTGGAGTCACTCGAATGGGAATAGGATATCACCGGCACGGTGTCTGGCTCTGAGACCAGCGGATCCCCCGGCGTGGTGAACCAGTGCACGGTGGTGTCGCCGGACAGCCCGTTGGCGTTCCGGCCGAAAGCAATGACGCAGTATTTTGTGCCGTGGTTCAGCAATAGCCGTCCCCACCTGTCCGTCTCATAAATGGTGGAGTTCCTGTTGATGATACGGCAGAGCGAATCCAAACCGAGTTTCTCAAACCACATGGCAGAAACAATGCCGTTTTGGTAGCCGCATGTTTCCGGATTTGGCACGCATATCACATAGGATCCTGTATCGGAGAGGAAATTGCTGTATATCTGTATGGATGATTTCCCTACGCCACCTATTGGTTCCGTCCTGAAGGGTTGTCCGAAACACTTGTTCCGGCGGTCATTGGAGTCGGCCGCGACACTCCAAATGGTGTATTCCTTGCCGGGCTTCAGGTTCGTCCAAAAATGTCCCCAGACGGTATCATAGCGTCCCCAATGAAAGAGGACATCCTCGAACGAAATTCCGAAAATCTCCGACAAAAGCTCAACTTCGTTGCCATAATCCCTATACTCGTAAAAATGGTGGCATGCCGCATTGTGATCATAACGATATTGGACATAATAGGGTGTGACATTCTGTATTTCGACCTCTGCGTAAGGGAGATTCTCCTGGGCGGAAGAGACACACACGCCCAAAACCGCCAAGAAAAAAAGAAACGTTATGGGAAATTTTCCACTCATATCGCTGCGACAATTTAAGGTTCAAGTTTTGTAACTGCAAAGATATAAAAGTTTTTGCATAGTACTTGTTTGTCAAATTTTTATTTGTGTTTTTCCCTTTTAATTGAAAAAGGGTTATGGTTCTCTTTTTTTCAGGCACGGCTCTGCCGTTGCAATTTCATTTGTCCGTGTGCATTCGTAATTTATGTACATTTGCAATTCTAAAAAATAAGAATTATGAAACATTTATGCTATTACTTCACGATCCTCGTCATAGCGCTGTGCGTCAACTGTTTAGGGCAAAGTAGTACCGCTGGTTCTGTTTTCCATTATGGCGGGCATCCTCTCGATGAACGATGTCGCGAAGGTGGGCAAGTTAGGGCTCCGCGCCCTGCTCTATTTCATGACGACGACCCTCTTCGCCGTGACAGTGGGATTGGTAGTCCCCACTCTCCTCAAAGGCGTTCTGCCGACCATCCACTGCTTCGTCATTCACGCCAGCTTGGTCTATTCCTCGGCAGTGGGGTTGCTCGGCGGCCTCTCCCCGCTGAAGTTCTTCAAGGAGATGCAGCCGGCCATGCTGTTCGCCTTCTCCAGCGACTCGTTGGTGGCCACGCTGCCCTACACGATGCAGTGTACTGAGAAGATGGGGGTCAACAAGGACATCGGGCGGTTCGTGCTCTCGTTGGGCGCCACCATCAACATGGACGGGGTGGCCATCTACCTGGGCGTGGCCTCCGTCTTTATGGCCAACTGCTGCGGCATAGACCGCCTCATCGACATGGGCCGTACCGTCATGTCGGTCACCGGCGACGCCTCCTGCGCGGTGGTGATGCAGCGGATCGTGGGGAAGAAGTTGTAAAACATACTTGTTATCAATATTTTACAAAGTTTTATGAGATAATTCCGAAACATTGAAAAGAACATAAATCCAAATGAATATGGACACTACTGAAACCAATATGACCTTACAAGAAGCCATCGTTGCCCGCCACAGCGTGCGGCAATACATCGAAAAGCCCATCGAGGCGGAGAAAGTCCAGCAATTGCAAACCTTCATCGGCGAGTGCAACCGCGAGGGCGGACTGCACATACAGTTAGTGACAGAGGAGCCCAACGCCTTTGCCGGCGGAATGGCCAAGTATGGCAAGTTCCGCGGCGTGCGCAACTACATCGCCATGATCTGCAAGAAAGGCGATGACGAGAAACTCGGCTACTACGGCGAGAAGGTGATCCTGCTGGCGCAAACGCTCGGACTGAACACCTGCTGGGTGGGACTCACCTTCCGCAAGCAACCCGACCAATATACTGTGGGGGATGGCGAAACTTTAGCGTGCGTGGTGTCGCTCGGCTACGGGGCCACGCAAGGCGTGCAGCACCCGCAGAAGCGGACCAGAGCCGACGTGACTGACGACCAGCGCACCGCCGACCACGGGAAGCCTTTCCCCGAATGGTTCGTGCGTGGCGTGGAAGCCGCATTGTTGGCGCCCACGGCCGTGAACCAACAGAAGTTCGTGTTTGTCCTGCACGACGGCAACCGTGTGGAGGCCAAGGCAAAATTCTCCCTCATCGGCTATGCCAAACTCGACCTCGGCATCGCCAAATGCCACTTCGGGATCGGCGCGGGGGAAGGGAGTTTTGAGTGGTTCGGCAGTGCGTGCGTGACACCTCTCCGAGGCATCACCACACGATTGACAAACAATTTGTATATTGAAAAAAAATGAGGTGAGGTTAAGGCTGTTCATCGGAAAAAAGTGTATCTTTGCATTTTGGGATAAGGAAAAACTAATACTTGTTATGAGCAAATATGAGATTCCATTTTTAACAGCTGCCGTGCAGGCTTTCGGACAACGTTTCGCGATGACCCGACAAGCAGCATTCAACTATTTGCAAAAGCATAAAGGACTATCCTTCCTGATTGAGTTTTACGATGTGGAACATCTTCAGTCGATGGATGAAACTATAGACGATCTGCTTATTATTTGCCAACAAAACGGAGGTGTACTTGCATGAAACTATATCATGGTACGAATATTGACATTGAGGCGATAGACCTCACCCGAGGCTTGCGACACAAAGACTTCGGCAAAGGTTTTTATGCAACCCCAGACAGAACAACTGCTGTACGTATGGCCCAAAAACGAGCTCGACTTTTTGGAGGGGAAGCCACGTTGATAACCTACGAATTTGACGAAACGACATTGCCATCAGATTTGAAGATAAAACGATTTCCTGAAAAAGCTACTGTAGAGTGGCTTTTGTTTGTGGATGCAAATCGTGATAGAAAGAACACATCGTCCATTCACGATTACGACATCGTTATTGGCCCGATTGCTAATGATGGTGTTGTGCTGCAACTGACCAATTATCGTGAAGGTATTTATTCTCCCGAACAGGCCGCATTGTTGTTACAAGACAAATATCTTGACCAGCAATATTACTTTGGAACAGACAGAGCTCTGTGTTTCCTCCATAAAATAAATGTTGAAACCGTATGATTCAGCCAAATCATCACCAAATAGCGACATATCTTACCGACTACGCCTTGAGCGAGTTGGTGAAATATGTGATGGAGGACACCGGGAGCAGTATTGAGCAGGCAATGGAGAAGGTCTATAATTCCCCATTGATGGATATCTTGCAGGATGAGGAAGGCGAGTTGTATGTGCAAAGCCCAGCGTATCTGTATGAGCTGATGAATATTCAGATGACATCAAAATATAAGGATATTTGGTTTGGTTGTCTTCATGTTAAAACTCGTTCAAGAAATAATGAATTATTGGGTGATGTGGAAGGCGCATACGCCCAAACAATTGCAAAAGCCCATAACAAAGATGAATTTGTTTCTTTACTTAAAGAATACACTTTAAATTATGATCTCGAGTATGTCGAATTAGAAGACATATCCACTTTGCAATACCGTTTGTGGAACCAACTGCCAGTTTCCGAAGCGTTACTTGAAGAAGCGAAATCTTTACAAGATTACGGACATATTCGTTTCAGCACATTCCACACTTATTAATATTCCATTAACCGAACAAAGGAAAAGAAAACTATACCCTTTGGGTGCCAAACTTCGAGATAGAATCGCACATTTACTCTTTGGGGATTTGGCAAAATCGACAAACAATATTAAGGCCTCTTAAAAATGTGTAAACAGTAACCCTGAATTCATTATGAAAGATATGAGCAATCAACCCGATCGCAGTACACAGATTATCCGCACCAGTTGGATCGGCATCGCCGCTAACGTGCTTTTGGCGGCTTTCAAGGCCGGTGTCGGCATCGTGGCCAGCAGTGTGGCCATCGTGATGGACGCCGTCAACAACCTCAGCGACGCGCTGTCCAGCGTCATCACCATCGTGGGCACGAAGCTCTCGCAGCGTCCCGCCGACCGCAAGCATCCCTTCGGCTTCGGGCGCATCGAGTATTTCAGCGCTATCATCATCGCCGTCATCGTGCTCTCGGCGGGTATCACTTCGCTCATCGAGTCGGTGAAGAAAATCTTCCACCCCACGGAGCCGAGCTACACGATGGTGACGCTCGTGGTCATCGTGGTGGCCATCGCGGTGAAGATCGTGCTGGGGCTATTCGTGAAACGCAAGGGCACGCAGCTGAAGAGCGACGCGCTGATTGCCTCCGGCTCCGACGCTCTGTTCGATGCCATCATCACCTTGGCCACGCTTGTGTCGGCAGGCATCATGCTGCTGTGGAACGTCTCCATCGACGGCTACCTCGGCGCACTCATCTCGTTAGTCATCATCAAGGCCGGTATCGAGATGCTCACCTCGCCCGTCAACGAGCTGTTGGGCACCAGCATCCCGGCGGAGCTCACCTCCCAGATCAAGCAGGAGGTCGGCGAGTTCGAGGGCGTACACGGGGTGTATGACCTCATCCTCCACAACTACGGTCCTGACGTGAAGATCGGTTCGCTGCACGTCAGCGTCTATGACACGATGTCGGCGCACGACATCCACGGGCTCACGCGCAAGATCTCCACGCAGATGTTCATGCGGCATGGCATCATCATGACCGTCGGGGTCTATGCCATCGCCACCGGCGAGAACCGGATGTCCGAGTTGCAGACGCAGGTGATACAGACGTTGTCCGCCCACAAAGAGATTGTGCAGGTACACGGTTTCTACTATTCGGAGCGCGACAAGATGCTCTCCGTCGATGTGGTCCCAGATATCTCCGTCCACGATGACGCCGCCCTCATCGCGCAGCTCACCGCCGAGATACAGCCTTTGGTGCCGGGGATGGATGTAGTGGTCGTGGTGGACCACAATTACAGCGAGTGAAAAGTAAATTCGCATTTTTTTGCGAATTTTGAAGAAAAGTTATATCTTTGCAGCCTGAAATCATCCAAGTGAAACAGTAAGAAGAGTAATCTTCATTTTCACTGCCGCCCGCCCGAAGAGACCATCAGTGAAATCGCCAGAAATCACGGGTTGTATTGCAACCCGCGATAATCAGTTTGAGAACACTATCTTGCTGTTCGAAATATTTTAGTATTTTTGCGGATTAAAAAAATGAAGATATGGCAACATTAACAATATCCTATGATGGGCGCAGTAAGGTGGCGCAGAGTGTTGTGGCGTTGATACGTTCGTTAGGGAACGTGTTCCACATCTCGCAGTCTCAAGAAGAGACAAAAAATCGCGAGTGGACAGCCGAAGAGGAACGACAAGCTTTCCTCTGTACATCAAGAAATAATATGGCTCGCTGGTTGAACGAAAACAAAATCTAACATCCTATGAAATACGAACAGCGTGATGTCGTTGAGGTCAATTTTATGTTCCCAGATGGTTCTCTCAAGCCCCATCCAGCGTTAATTATTTCAAATAATGAACTACAGGAGAACGAGGGCTATATCTATTTGTGCATGATTTCGTCGAAAGATTATAATCCGCAATATAGTTTCACCCTTTCCGACGAGATGCTGACAAAGCCATTAAGCAAACAAAGCTATGTGAAATGTCAGTTGATAATGGGAGACATTGAACGCGATGTGGTGCGTAAAATCAGCCGCTTAAAACAGCCCTATTTCGACCAGATTGTGGAGAAAATAAAGGTGTCGATTTTTTGATCCTAAATATTATGATCGACCAAATTATCGCTTTCAACAAAACCTTCGTGGCGCAGAAGGGCTACGAACAATACCTCACCGACAAGTACCCCGACAAGAAGTTGGCGGTGCTGTCGTGCATGGACACCCGTCTGACGGAGCTGCTGCCCGCCGCGCTCGGACTGAAGAACGGCGACGCGAAGATCATCAAGAACGCCGGCGGGCTGGTGATTTCCGCCTTCGACTCGGCGATGCGCAGCCTGATTGTGGCCATCTACGAGCTCGGGGTGGAGGAGATCATGGTGGTGGCGCACTCGCACTGCGGGGCCTGCCACATGAGCTACGACCACTTCCACCACGAGATGATCGCCCGCGGGGTGACGGACGAGACCCTCGACACCATCCGCCAATGCGGCATCGACCTGAACCACTGGTTGGAGGGCTTCAAGGACACCCCGACCTCCGTCCGCAAAACCGTCGAGACCATCAAGACGCACCCGCTCGTTCCGAAGGACATCGTGGTGCGAGGCTTCATCATCGATTCAGAGACGGGGAAGCTGGAGGAGATAGAGGGATAATGCTAACCGTCCGCCATATCCGCCATTGGTACGAGCCGAAGCTGCCACACGCGGTCTTCATCAACGGTTTTTTCGCAGGGATGATGAGGGACCACGACCTGCGCATTGAGGCACCGCCCGGAAAATACAGCCTCCGGGTGCAGTTCGGCGGCCCCCTGCGGTTGGGCAAAAGCGGCAAGAGCATCGACCTGTCGCTGTCATCTACCACGCAGGTGGAGATACCGCAAAACGGGGAGGTCCTCTGCACGTTCCACGACCGCGAACGCCTCTGGAACGTCCTGTTCGACATCGACCTCGTCCTGTGGATCGTCTCCTGGTTCGTCACCATGCCCCCGCTCTACAAGATTCTTTCCAATGTCTTCTTCGCGATTTGGCTGGTGCGGTTGGTGGTGATACGGAAGCGGTATTATAAGATAGGTTGTACAAATACCCAATAAATATGAACGCTTCAGAATATATTCAGAAACTTGGCCTTGAGCCCCACCCCGAAGGAGGCTATTACCGACAACTGTTCGGTAACGACGAAACAGGCGACAAGGCGGTCTCCACCATCTACTACATGCTGACCGCCAACGACATATCGGCGTTCCATCGTCTGCACGACATGGTGGAAATCTGGTATTTCCACGCGGGCGAACCGCTCAATATCTATGTTATCGACCCAGACGGGACGCTGACCGTCCACGAACTTTCCGAGCAGGACGAAATGCAGGTGATCATCCAACCGGAGCAGTGGTTTGCCGCCGAGATTCCCTCCAAGCGCGGTTTCTGCCTCGTCGGGTGCGCTGTCGGTCCGGCCTTCCGTTTCGACAATTTCGAGCTGGCCAAAATGGACGAGTTGTTGGAGCTGTATCCCCAGCACGGTGAACTGATCGAGAGAATGTGCAAGGTGTAACCGCAAAATCATCCTTTACGGACATTCCACCGCCCGTATTCTCACCGTGTCGCGCACATCGCGGTCGAGGTAGTATATCTCCACCGCCTGGCCATTTCCGAGGGATTCCTTGGAAAAGAGATAGGGCTCCAGCTGCAAATTAAAACTGTCTGTGAGAAAACGCTGGCCGGATGGCGTCATCAGCATCGCTACCATACAATCCTCTTTTTCGCAAATGAAGCGGTATATTCGCCGGCCATCGAACTCCACTAAGGCCACCTCTTTGAAACAGGCGGCGGTGTCGGGCACCACGATGGTGTCGCAGCGGCCTTCCCAATTGGCTGCCAGCATTTTGCATTGGTCATCCAACACGGTGAACGGAAGCCCGGCCTCTTGCAGATATTGATTGTTATACATTTTGTGACCTAACAACAACCTCTCATATTTTATTTTTGGAGCGGGCGGGAAAGACAACGTTTTCCACAAATTGTCGGTGAAGTAACCATACTGCTCGGACTCCACGCTGCACACGCAACGAGACATCACCGGACGGTCGGGAAAGACGGTATGATAGAGTATCAGCCTGTCCTCCAGGCATATCGGGGCAAGCGGGTCCCGATCCCCGTTGAGCCGCATTCCGATCACCATGGCGGGGTCGTGCAACGGCGGACGCCAGCCGTCATACGGGCACGCCCGAGTGTGATAGCGGAAATGCATCCCTAAAATCCGTTCCGTCATCGGGTTGCGCTTGTCGTACTCGCCACTGCGCACCCCGTTCGCCGCCGAACGGAAGGTCAGACCGCTCCACAGCACAAAAACGGCACACATCGCCAAGCCGCCGGCATACCAAAGCCGCACCTTCTTGTTGACGGGATGCACCAGATTGCACCATATCAGCACAAACAGGAACCATTGCGGTATAGGGAGAATGATGTTGTCGGGAAAGGTGAAACAGAGCCAATAGAGAAACACGCCCGTGCTGAGGCCGCACATCAGGGCATTGGGCCGCCACAACGGTGTGCGCTCCAACCAGGTGAACAGGATGATGTTCAGGAAGCTCAGCACCTGCACGACCGCGGCCCACACCACGAACACGCAGAAACCGCCGTTGAAGTGGTGGTTCAACGCCACAGAGACGATGACAAAAAACAGGTTTAGGAACGGCATCACCTTGTATCTCAATTGTTTGCCGTGATTCGAAAGAAAATAAGCGATATGACCCATATTGATTGAATGATGGTGAGGAAGGAACAACGAGGGTGAGCACTGAAATATTGTTGCGGGAAGGTGCATCCCGAATTTTACGCAAACTCATACTGCAAGATGGCAATGTTCAGCGCGTCTTCTAACTTGCAGATAGTTTCCAAAGAGAGATTTTCCTCTCCTTTCAACAACTTGGAAATGTACTGGACAACGGCGGACGGACAAAACATGGCAAAAGCATAGGCTTGATGATTGTGCATTGGGAAAAAGTGTATCTTTGCGGCGAAATTCTAAAACAACAACAGATATGACGGCAATAACCATCAACATACCGAATCATGAAGTCAGCTTTTTCAAAAAAATGATTTCAAAGATGGGTTGGACGTATAGTGAAGCAGATGTCGTACCATCGAAGGCCTCACCTAAGGAGCAGGCTTTGGCCAAAGTTGACCATGCCTTTGGCCAACTTCAACAGATGAAAGAAGGCAAGATTAGAGGTGTAAATGCAGAAGATTTGCTCAATGAACTGTAAAATCACCACAACACCGGATTTTGCCCGCGATTTGAAGCAATTATCCAAGCGCTATCCCTCTATTAAACAAGATTTTGGACATTTTCTCGAAACGTTGCGCGAAACACCTCAAATGGGGATTCCTCTTGGCAAACACTTGCGCAAAGTGCGCTTTTCCATATCTTCCAAAGACAAAGGAAAAAGCGGCGGGGCAAGGGTTATCACCCATGTTGTCCTTGTCGAAACAAATGAAACAGACATAACACTTGTCACTCTATATGACAAATCTGACCAAAATAGTATCACCGACAAAGAACTGAAAATGTTGATGAAGCGAAACGGATTAGAGTAGAATGTCCACTGCCTGACCATTCCCGAGGAATTCAGCAAATGTTTACCATCCCATGTTGCGAGACAAAGTATTCGAACGGTTCGTTTGTTTTTTTCTATTTTTGCGGAGAATTTGAAGAACGACTAATTATGATCGACCAAATTATCGAATACAACAAAACCTTCGTGGCACAGAAGGGCTGTGAGACCCACCCGCTCGTACCAAAGGATATCATGGTGCGAGGCTTCATCATCGATTCGGAGACGGGGAAGTTGGAGGAGATTGAAGGATAATGCGATGCGAAACTCAGGTGCGGGAACCATATTAAAATATGCTGTTTCCGCACTTGAGTTTAGCCATTTTGTTGTGTTTGCGCAAAACTCGGGTGCGGAAACCCATAAAAAAAACAGTGTTTCCGCACGTGAGTTTGATATGATATTTTTGCTATTTTTGCACCCGAAAAAGCAGTCGTTATGGACAAGAACCTCTTTATCGGGCGTGAGTATGAAATCCGCCAGTTGGAAAAATATCGCAACTCCAAGGAATCGGAGTTTGTCATCGTTTATGGTCGCCGCCGCGTCGGGAAGACCTTCCTCGTCAAGGAGTTCTTCGACGACACGTACGATTTCAAGGTTACGGGACTTTACAAGAAACCCAAGAAGACGCAACTCAAGAACTTCTATCTCGCCCTGCAGGAATATGGCGCAGACGTGAAGAAGGCGCCGGCGGACTGGTTGGAGGCTTTTGCCGAACTGAAGAAACTCCTGAAAAACATTAGCGAAGACAGGAAGAAAATCGTCTTTATCGACGAGCTTCCGTGGTTGGACACCCGGCAGAGCGAGTTCTTGGCGGCCTTCGAATCTTTCTGGAACGGTTGGGGCGCCCAACAGAACGACATTATGCTGGTGGTGTGCGGCTCCGCTACCACGTGGATCACCAAAAAAATCCTGTCCGACCAGGGTGGCTTGTTCAACCGTGCCGCACGACGGCTCTACCTGATGCCATTCACTCTCCAGGAGACGGAAAGGTATCTGGTCTCGCGGGGCATCCACTGGAGCCGCTACGACATCGTGGAGTGCTACATGACGATGGGTGGCATCCCATACTATCTGAAACTTCTCGACAACGAACTCTCTTATCTCGCCAACATCGATGCGGTGTTCTTCAAGCCCAAAGGCCCGCTGTGGGATGAGTTCGACCACCTTTACGAAACCCTGTTCGGCTCTTCGAAAGGATACCTGAAAATCATTGAGGCATTGGCTGCGAGGAAATCGGGCCTCACCCGGAAAGAAATCATCGACGAAACGCATTTAGAAGACAACGGACTTCTCACAGAAATGCTGAAAAACCTGTCGGACAGTCAGTTCGCAAGAACATATAACACCTTTGGATACAATGAAAAAAAAGTGGTGTACCAGCTCTCCGACTATTACACGCTGTTTTACCTGCGCTTCTTGAAAGGGAAGCAAAATCCCGACGAACATTTTTGGAGCCACTTTCTCGACAACCCGGCAAAAAGCAGCTGGGCGGGGCAGACCTTTGAGCAAGTATGCAAAGATCATATCAGCCAAATCAAGAAAGCCATCGGAATCAGCGCATTGTTGACGGACATTTCCACTTGGCAAGGCTCTTCGGAAAGCGGGAAGGCGCAGATTGACCTCATCATCGACCGTCGCGACCGTACGATCAACATTGGCGAAATCAAGTTCTCCGTGGATGAATTTGCCATTGACAAGGATTATGAGGAGAGGCTCAGAAAAAAACTTCAGGTGTTCCGCGAAGCCACTCACACGCGCAAAGCCTTGCAGTTGGTCATGATCACCACCTACGGAGTCCGACAGAACGCCCACAGCGGCATTGTACAGACGCAGGTGAGGATGGACGACTTGTTTGTGAAAGAAGCGTGATTTTACTTGAACTGTAGAAATAATATTGTTAAAAACATGGAAATCACCCTGCTCTTGGAATACGCCGACCGTGCGCAGCTACGGCAGTGGCTCACGGACAATCACCGGTCAGCCAAGGAGTGCTGGGTGGCGACATACCGCGGTAAAACGCCGTTGCCCGGTCCCTGCCTGCCCTACCTCGACGTGGTGGAGGAAGCCCTCTGCTTCGGCTGGATCGACAGCACCTGCAAGCGCCTGCCCGACGGCCGCTTGGCGCAACGTCTCTCGCCGCGCCGCAAGAACAGCCACTGGACGGACTTGAACAGGCAGCGCTGCGCCGACCTCGAACGCCGTGGCCTGATGACGGAGGCGGGGAAAATGTGTGTTCGCGAATTCAGCGAGTTTTTATCAAAGCCCTATTGCAACCCGCAATAGAGTCCATAATAAAAATGTTGCGCACAAACAACATTTTTTTTTGAAAAGTGTTGCCTGTGCGCAACAAATTCTTGACCTTGCCGCCCGAATTATCGCTTCCAACAAGCCGTTCGTGGCGCAGGAGGGCTGCGCAGCGCCAGGCGTTAGTCGAAAGGATGTGCAAAAAGTGCTCGGGCGACAATAGAACCGGATTTTTTTGTACTTTTGCCCTTTGGTTTTTAGCAGAACAACATGGGGGACAAAGCGATACTGCATTTCAACGGAACCTGGAGAAGCTACCAGCAGCGGATCCTGGACAACCTCGACTATCACGTGCGCGACAAGAAGCTCCATGTGGTGGCCGCCCCTGGCGCGGGAAAGACCACCCTCGGCATCGAGGTCATCGCGCGGCTGCGGCGCCCGACCTTGATACTCTGTCCCACCAACACCATCAAAAACCAATGGCGGGACCGTATCCGCTCCTCCTTCCTCCAAAAGAAAGACTACGGCATCGTCTCCACCGTGATACGGAAGCCCGGCCTCCTGACAGTGACGACCTACCAGGCACTGTTGGCCGCTTTCTGCGGACGTTCGGAAGAAGGGGAGGAGTCAGAAAAAAATGCAGAACACGAAGAGGCAGAAACCGCTACCGACTCCATCGCGTCATCCGCCCGATTCAAGAAGGAGAAGGCCGACGAGGTCATCGCCATCCTGAAAGCCGCTGAGGTTTCCATGCTTTGCTTCGACGAAGCGCACCACCTGCGGAAAGAATGGTGGAAAGCCCTGACCTACCTCAACGAGCACCTGAAGCCGAAGCAGACCTTGGCCCTGACGGCCACGCCTCCCTACGACGCGGACTACGCCGAATGGAAACGCTACCAGGACCTCTGCGGCGAAATCGACGAGGTCATCTCCATCCCGGAACTGGTGAAAAACGGCGACCTGTGCCCCCATCAGGACTTTGTCTGGTTCTCGCCCCTCAAGCAAAACGAGCGGGAATTGCTGAAAAAGCACAACCAGAATGTCGGGATTTTCGTCGAGATGCTCCAAAACGACACGGAGCTGCTGGACAGCCTGTCGGGGATGGCGTTCTTCGAGGCGCGGGAATCCGACATCGAGATGCTTCTCGAATCGCCGACATTTTATGTGGCCATAGCCTCCTTGCTGAACGCCAAAGGCTATCGGATTTCAGAAAGCTTTTTGGAATTGTTCGACGCGAGCCAGGCGGACCTGCCGAAATTCAATCTCCAGCAGGCCACGGCGTTCCTCAACGGCTTTTTCGGAAACGAGGCCGAATGGCTCAAGCCCTTGGAACCGAAAAAAGAGCACTATTTCGAGATTGCCAAGAGAATGGGGCTTGTGGTCAACAAGAAGGTCGTGCTCAACGAAAGCCTCAAAATCCGAAGGATGATTGCCGGCAGTGTCGGAAAGCTGGACGCCATCGTCGAGATTGTCCGGCTGGAACATGCCCAGCTGAAAGAACGGTTGCGCATGGTGATTCTGACAGACCATATCAAGATGACCGATACCGCCTGCCAAAGTATGGGGGTGGTGCCGATTTGGAGAAAGCTCAAGGGGGCTGTCGAAAAGGACATTGCCATTGGCGTGTTGTGCGGTTCGCTGATCCTGTTGCCGGAGCATATCATCGGGAAACTGTATAAAGCATTGGAAGACAACAATATCCCGAACGATTCCTTCAAAATCAGCCGCTTCGAGAACGACACCGGCTATATTCGGATCATCCCCAAGATGGGCATCCGCAACCATATTGTCGGCATGATAACGGAGATGTTTTGTGCCGGCGACCTGCAAATTCTGGTCGGCACGCAGGCGCTGCTCGACGAGGGCTGGGATGCGCCCGCCATCAACTCGCTGATCCTCTCCAGCACGGTGAGTTCCTACATGCTCTCCAACCAGATGCGGGGACGCGCCATCCGAATCGACAAAGACCATCCGGACAAAGTCTCGAACATCTGGCACCTTGCCTCCATCGATTTCCCCGAAAAGGAAGATTCTTCCTTATTAGGGACCTTTTCGGACAATGATATGGAGAATATCTGTCTCTACACTTACGACCTCATACAACTCTCCGCCAGATTCCAGGGGTTCGAGGCGCCGGGCTACTATGGCAAGCACGAGATAACCTCGGGGATAGAGCGCATTTTGGAAGCGCCCAGTGCCAATCCGATGATTGAAATGCCGCTGAAGAACAAGGTGAAAAGTCTCGAAGACCTCACCAAAAAACTCGCCCCCAATCGGGAGCAGACACGGCAGTGGTGGAAAGACGCATTGTATCTCGGTTATGGACGCATCAGGCAGAGGAGCCTCTCCACAGGTGTCCAAACCCCGAAAATGACCACCAGGTTTTTGATGTACAAAGGGTACAAGTTCATTGTCTCCTCGTTCTTGGCAACCGTTCTCGTGACATACTTGATTCTTTTAAGAGCGTTTCCGCCCCTTCATCTCTCTGTTCTCGCGGCGGCAGTTGTAGTCATATTCTTTGGAGTGGTTGGTATGAAATACCTCAAGACGGGAACGGTGGAGGGCGTTTTGAAGCAAGTGGCCATCACCGTATTGGAGACATTGTCATCGCAGGGGTTGATAAAAACGTCCATCAAGAATGTCGGGCTGCACGTCTCCGAGGCTGACGGCGCGCTCTTTGTCTGTTGTTCCAACCTGCCCGCCCAGGAGAACAACCTGTTCATACAGTCCCTGCAGGAGTTTCTCGACCCGGTGGACAACCCCCGCTACCTCCTTGTCAAACAGGACAAAATCTTCGGGAAAATCAGGCAAACCGACTATTTCTCCGTCCCTGCAATCCTGACGGCCAAAAAGAGCGGTGTCGAGACATTCAAGCAATTGTGGGAGAACCATATCGGGGAGTGCGAGATTGTCTATACCCGCAACCTCGAAGGTCGGAAGCTGCTGCTGAAGGCACGCAAGGAGGCCTCGTCGGCAATCTCTCGCCGAAAATCCAAACGGCTCTCGAAATGGCAGTGAACGGCTGTCCTTTACCAGAGGCTCAGGCGAAGAACCTCAGAACGGATAGCCGATGCTGAAGTTGAAGCGAATGCCGTCGAGGGCAGGCAAATTGTAGTAAGTGGTGATCGGCCGTGTGTAATCAGGGGTGCCATCCTTGGCATACCTGTAGGTCTGGAAGGGGGCGTGAATGCCCACGCCCATATCGAAACGGAGGACGAGTCCGTCGATGTCGAGGCGAAGTCCCGCGCCCGTGCCTAAGGCTATCTGTTTCGCGAGGTTCGGATTCCCGAAAAATCCATCCTGCAGGTCTTCGGTGAGTGCCATGGTTTCGACAAGTGCCGCATAGTCTTCGCTGCTGAGGAGTTCGGAGGTGTTCTGCCAATTCCAAACGTTGCCGGCATCGAGGAAAACGGCGCCGTAGAGTTTCCATACGATGGGGAAGCGCAGCTCGATGTTGGCTTCGAGCTTGATGTCGCCGGCGTGGAAGAAGTTTTGGTTGTATTTCGGGCTGTAGAAATTGCCCGGTCCGTAGGCGTAGGGCGCGGACGCGCGCAGGCTGTTGGGGCCGCCGGCGTAGAAGGATTCGGAGAGCGGGGCAAAGGCGGAGTTCCCGAGCGGGATGTTGGCGCCCGCGAAAAGGCGCGTCGCGATACACACTTGTTCCGTCAAGTTGAACTTGTTCCACAGCTCGGCCGTCACTCTTACAAACTGGTTGAACGGGACATTGCCGATAATCGGTTTGTTCTGCTCGCTCCACTTACGCCCGAAGAGGCTATAGACGGCGTTGATCAAGTTGCCCGATTCTTTGATTTCGAAGTCGATCATGGTGTTGACCGGCCGCTTGGTGCGGTAGTCGTTGTAGGTGATTCCGTAGCCGACAGAAGGCACGAACTCGTCCCCGGCAAGCACTTTGAGGAGTTCCGGATGTTCGGTGGCGTTGTGGATCAGGTCTTCCGACTCGACATTCACCTTGACCACGGAGAGCGAGAAAGGCGTGAAGACGTGCGTGACATGGCGGGACGGGCGGATGAAATACGAGAAGGCTCCCGAGAACTTGTGGATACCGTATCCGCCGGCAATGTTCTCGTACTTGTATCCTATCCTATAGCGCGTGTCGCCGTCAGGGTTGTTGTTGCCTACCCAGTGCAGGTAGGGGAAGACAAGGGCGGCGTCGGCACCGAACTTGTAGGTGTCGGTGACTTTCGGGTCTCCCGGATGCCGGTTGCGCAGCGACCAGTAATAGGCCCCGTAGCCTTTGACCACGAACGTCTCCCCGCGTCCCAGGAGATTGCGTATCGAGTGGGTGAGCGTGAGGTTCGGGCCGATGCTGTTGTTGGAGCGGTAGGCGACGTCCGCATCCGCCGACAGATTGTACGTACGCGGGATGGAATCGCCCAAGGAGCGCAAGAAATAGTTGCGTTTCCACTGCTTGGTGGCCCCCACGCCCAAGCCTGACTTGTTGAGTTCGCCTTCCAGGATGTTGTCATAGTCGCGCTGTGAGTACATTCGCAGAAAAACATTGCCGGATTTGGTCAGCTTGTATTCTGCGGAGATGAGGCTGAGCAACCCGTTGGCTTTGTTGACTTCCGGATTGTCGGAGATGGTGGAGCCGACCGTGATGCGCAGCTTGTCTTTGAACAGCGTCTTGCTGATGGCGATGTTCATGTCGTTGGTCTTGCCGGCGGCATGCACGGTCTGTCCGCTGCTGATGTCAATATCGACGATTTTTCCCATCTTGGAGTTGGCCATGGCGGCATTGAGGCGGCTGTTGACGATGCTGGACAGGGCATATCCATCGCGTTGCGCTGCCACGTTGCTTTCGCCCATATACATTCCGGTGGTCAGCAATACGGCCGCTATGCCTTCGCGCGTGTCTTCATCCATGGAGGTGAGCTCTCGCGTGATGGTCTCGTCGTTCGGCGCTTCGAGGAAAAATCCGATGGTTTTAAGCCCCACCGAATCGATCTGGCCGTTCACGCGCACGCCCGTGTTGAAGACCACGCGGCGCGTCTCCTCGCCCTCCGACTGCACATCTGCCTTCACCTGTTGCGAGGCGGAGACGTTCACCATTGCCTGCCCTAAGGGACCGTTAAAGGCGACGTGGCTTCCCGAATCCACATGGAAAGGCATGATGGGGTATAGATTGGGCGAATAACGAATCAGCCCGTCATCCACATAGAGTTTTCCGCCTAAGTCAAGCTCGCCCACGGCGGTGTTGTACTGCACGTTGATGGTGCCGGACGGCTTCACTTGCGCCAGGTTCTTCTTGTCTATCGGGTAGGTGATGTCCGTGGTGGGCAGGATGGTGATATCCACGTCCGCGAGAATGCTGTCTAACGGCCCGGTCACGCGTCCGCGGATGTCGGTCGCCAAGTCGCCATAGACAGGGAACGGTCCGCCCTGCTCCAATTTCACCGGAGAGAACTTGTCTGCGGAGAGATCGACATCCAACCGCATGGTGTTGAGGTTCAACCCGCCGTTCAGAGCCAGGTAGGAACTGTCGATGCTATAGATGCGCACATCATTGAGTTTCAGGTTATTGTGTTCCATGACGATAGGTGTTTCACCCAAGCTCAACGTCACATCGTAGGGCTTGTAGGTGGCACTCACCTCTATCGGCAGCACTTCGGCGGAGAGGTCTAAACGAGCTGGCCAGCCGTCTGCGGTGGCCTTGGCCTGGGCGAGACCGTAGAGGTCGATGTCCTCTAATTGCAGGATGCTGTTCACCAGCTCAAGCGGGATGTCGTCTAACCGCACGTCTGCTCGCAGGGTGTTCTCATACAGTTCCGACGGCGAGATCAGGAAGTCCGCCGTTCGGTTGCCGAGCTCCGTGTTGCCATACAGGAGGCTGTCCAACGCGAGGTGTCCGGTTCCATTCAGCTCGCGTCCGTTCCGCTCCAGGTCAAGTTGCAGCATCGCGTCGGTGCAGATGCCTTCCACGCTCATCACGCCGTCGGTGATGCTGGTGTTGGCCGTGAGCGAGGCGGTGGTCTTGCCTTCCGTCATGCTTACTCGCAATGCCGCCGAGGCAGCGGGCAGGCGCAGCCCCGCACTGTCGTCCGAATGGTCGATGTACGGGATAGAAGCATCCAACGTCAAATCTGTTTGGAGGGAATCGGATTGCAAGAATAGCGACACTTCGTTGATGTCCAGCCCTTTGCGCTCGATGATGGCCTGAACGGGGCTGCCTTGCTCCAGTTGTATGGATGCCTGTAAGCCCGGAATGAGTCGTCGGAGCGTGTCCAACATCGTCAGGTCTTGCAGCGAGGTGATGGCGTCGATAAACGCAGTGTCGGTGACGACCCCTAACACGGGTTGCACGTTGTCCACCAACCGGAGGACATGCGTCGGGCTTTGCGCATCGACGGTGAGTCCCTGCGTGGTCAGGTATAGCGTTGTGGAGGTGTCCGTGGTGAAGTCGAGGTTCAGCGAGTCGATGTCGAAAACCTCGCCCGCCACGTGCGCGACCACGTTTTTCATTTGCGTGTGGTAGTCCACGTTCATCCGCTCCGGTGTCAGGAAATCCGACACGCGGAACTGATGCTCCGATTCTGCATTCAGCTGCATGTCCTTGTCCGTCATCGTCACCGGCAGGTGCAGGTTCCCGACCACGGTCTTGTTTGCCAGTTCGGCTTCCAGCATCATTCCGGAAACGTTGAATTGGTTATAGACGCCGTTGGTCAGTTGCATGGCTAATTTGCACTTCATCGCGGCGGAGCGGGGATCCAGCCCTTTGCCCCGCGCATGTATCTCGCCGGCCAATTCCACGTGGGAACTGTCTTTGAGGAAGGGCCTTGCATCTACTTGCTCGACATTCACCATCATGTCATAGACATCATCGTCAATGTCGTAGAACCCCTTCAAGTTTGCCCTGCTGCCGCGATAATCGGCATGACCGGCCAGATCTATGCGCAGCGTCTCGATATTCAGCTTTGCATTCGCCAAATCGACTTTCGCCCCAAGGGAATCGGAGCGGGCGTGCAATCCCGTCGAGTTAATCAAGTCGGTGTTCAGATCTACCAAGGCATTTCCGTGGATGGTGTCGAGATACAAATGCTTTTTGCCGAGTGTGAGCGAAAAATCCCCTACGTTCAGGCGGCGGGCGTCGTAGCTATTGCCGCCCACATCGGCCAATACATTCGTGCTCAGGGTTTTGGCCCTCAGGTCCAGCCCCAATGGATTGAGGACGAAGCGCACATTGCGCAGCTCGCCGTCCGGTATGTCGAAAGCCATCGGGGTGGAGGTCGTGTCCGTCGTGTCGGCGGGGGTGTCGCGCAGGCCGATGCCCACATACGCGTCCGCCAGCTTCAGCCCGTGCAGCGGGTACTCTCCCTTCGTGATGCTGAGCCCAGGACTCTTTACATCCAGATGTCCTACAATCGCGTCGATGCCCACTGCTGCTATCAGCGTGTCGGAGTGGACGGTTGTCTGGTTCAGCAACAGCTGGTCCACCACGATGGTGCGGGCCGTGAAGTCCGTGTTCGCCACGCCTTCACCGGGTTTCAGCACGTTGCCTTGCAGGCGCAGGTCGTGCACGTAGAGCAGCGTGTCGTGGCCGCGGTGGCCGATGAAGAGACTGTCGATCTCGATGTGCAGCGGCAGGTCGCCCTCGCCTTTGTAGGCGCGATAGAGAATCATCGGAGAATGGTGGAAAGGGGAGAGGTAGAGCCGTCCCAGATCCACATCCAGGTCGGTCCGCTTGTTGACTTCCGTCACGCATTTCTGCAGGACGGCCGTGCGGGCTCTGGGCGTGACCAGGACAACGGTTACGGCAATAGCCAGCAACAGCACCAGTCCCAAGACGGTACCCACCAAGATGCATGGTATTTTCCAGATCAGACTCTTTTTACTCACGACTTCTTCTTCTTTCCCGATTCTCTTTGTTATGGATTTTGTTCGCGTTTGTGTGTTGGATCAGGGTCAGATTCACGCTCTGAAGACTTCCTCGCCGTCCACGATGGTGGCGACAATGTTGGCTTGTCCGACCTTTTCGATGTCGTCATGCAGGAAATCGCAGTCGAACACCGCCATGTTGGCAATCTTGCCGAACTCGATGGAGCCCATGCGATGTTCCTGGCGCCACTGGCGGGCAACGTTGATGGTCATGGCGCGCAGCGACTGTTCGCGGGTGATGGCTTCCTTGAGATTGTGCGGCTTGTCTATGCCGCCGAGCACCTCCTTCGGGTATGAGCGTTTCTCCGCCGTGTAGATGCTGTATTTGACATTCATCATGGGGGAGACGGGGAAGTCGGAATGGAAGACCACGTTGGCGCCTGCATCGAAGAAGGACTTGATGGGATAAGAGTGTTCCGCCAGTTCTTTGCCGACATACGAGACTTCCAAATCGTATGTTCCGGGGACCTCTGCTGTCCACAGTGGCGGAACTGCCGGTATGGAGCCGGTTGCCGCCATGCGGCGGATATCCTCAGGGGTTACGAAATGCAGATGCGCCAGCACGTTGCGTTGGTCAAGGTCGCCGGTGATTTTCTGTGCGTCCTCGATGCAGCCCAGCATGAAGTGGACGGCGCCGCCTCCCTCGGAGTGGACATGGACGGAGAGTCCCTCCTTGTCCGCTTCCGTAATCAGTTCCACCATCTTGTCATGGTCGTTGAAGCGTTCCACGCCGTGATAACCGGGCTGGTCCAGATAGTCTTGGTTTTGCCAGGCTGTGTGCGCTTCGGTCACGCCGTCTAAGAAGGCCTTGGCACCGACAACGCGGAAGTATTCTCCGCTGTACGTGGCGCGGTCTGCGGCGATGCGGGCGATCTCCGCCTTCGGGTCCTCAATGTTGTCAAGGACGTACATATAGGCGTATGTGCGCAGCTTCAGTTTGCCTTCTTTTTCCAGTTCATGGTAGGCCTTGGGGGAATCCCGGTAAACGAGCTCCGCGCCGGCGTCGGCGACGGCGGTGAAGCCGCTGCTGAGGGCGAAATCCTGCCATGCCAGCAGATAAGCTTTGGCATCATCCAATGTGGTGGGGAGCTTCGGTACAATCTCGAAGACGGGATTTTCACAGATGTAGCCGTCCGGTTCGCCGTTGGCGTCCACATGTACCATGTCGTAGCCGATTTTCTTTGCGTATGCCGCGTCGATGCCGGCCCACTCCAGCGCTTTGGTGTTGAGCAGCATGGAGTGCCCGCCGCCGGTATGCATGAACAGCGGCTTGTCGGAGCAGATCTCATCAAGATAGGCCTTGCTGACATATTCCTCGTTTTCAACCCATCCCGATGCCAGATAGAACTTGCGCTGGGGGTTCTTCGCGATGAAATCCTTGATGATTTCGCGGTATTTGGCGTAGTCGGTCAAGCCAGCTTCCATCAGGTTCGCCTGCCCGATAAAGCGGTCGCCGGCGAGATGGCCGTGGCTGTGGGATTCGAGGAAGCCGGGGTAGATGTAGTTGTCGCCATAGTCCAGCACTTGTGCGTCGGAGCCGCCGAGTCTTTTTGCCTCCTCCACCTCGCCGATATAGGCGAACACACCGTCCTTGACCAACGCTGCCTTGGCGAAGGGCTTTTTTTCATCCATCGTGATGAAATTGCCGATGATAATCGTTGGTTTCGTTGTCATAAATTACGTTAATTCATTGTTTTCGAAAATATGCACAGCTGCAGGCTTGTAGAAATGGCCCGTTGTCTTACTTTGTGTACACGTCGTCCCGTCTGTATAATTCTGGAACCGCCGCACCCGAGGTGCCTGCCATCATGGCGCCCACAAACGCTTCGAATGCCTCCTTGTCGAACTCCTCCTTGGAACAGGCGATGATGAACTCAGTGCCGTTCATTTTGGTGAACCATCCGGTTTCATGGAAGCCGTTCTTCAGGTAAAATCTGCGTCTCCGCTCGCGCTGCTCGGCGTTGTCGCTCTCTTCAAACGGGCTTTCGTAAGAGAACCAGAACGGGGTGTCGCCATAGTACTCAAGGATGGCCTTGAAAGCCTTGCCGCCGATGCCGCTTGAGCGCAGCTCCGGACAAGTGGCGAAATAAACGCCATAGACACCGGACTCGCCCCTGACGCCGAAGTAGAATCCGGAAAACTTATCCGGGGTCTCATCGGGATAAACGCCGAGCAGGTCGCACGGCAGCTGGTCCAGGTATGCGAGTATGCCGTCCAGACTCATGGGACGCTCGTTTTCGGGGAATGCCTCTTCGAACAATTTTTTGAGAGCCGGAATGTCGGGGTGGCTCGGATTAAGTTTTTTCAGAATCATGTTGTTCTCCTTTTTAACGTTTTTGATGACTAATTTATGTTTTACAAGCTCGCCCGGCAAACAGGAATCGAGCATTAAAAAAGTGACTTGAAGAATTGTTCTATTGTTTGAAATTCAACTTTTTAAGATGATGAATAACATAAAAAAAACAATCTTTTCTGCCACCCCGCAAAAATACAATAAAAATCGAGATGATGGATTTTTTTTTCTGGCGTTGCAAGCATTCCACAATTTTGTTATTTTTGCATTCTCAATAAACCTGTTTTTATGAGCAACCCTCTTTTCAATATCCAGTACGGTCTGTTCGTCATCACCGCTTGCGATGGCGGGCGCGACAACGGCTGCATCAGCAACACTGTCATGCAGGTGGCCATGCAGCCCGACCGCATCTCCGTGGCCCTCAACAAGGGCAATCTGACCACTGAACTCATCCAGCGCTCGCGCCGGTTCACCGCCTCCATCCTCAGCGAGGCCGCCGATTTCGATCTTTTCAAGCACTTCGGCTTCCAAAGCGGCCGCGAGGTCGATAAGTTCGCTGACTTCAGGGACTTCCGCCGTGTTGCCAACGGCACGTTAGCCGTCACGCGCGGCACCAACGCCTACATTTCTGTCGAAGTTGAGCAGGTTGTCGATCTCGGCTCGCATCTCCTCTTCATCGGACCTGTCACAGAGGCGGAAGTGCTCAATGATGTGCCATCGGCCACGTATAACTATTATCAAGAACACATCAAACCGAAGCCCGAGCCTGTGGGTCAGGATGACGGGGGAAAGACCGTCTGGCGCTGTGTCATTTGCGGTTACGAGTACGAGGGCGAGGAACTTCCTGCCGACTTCATCTGTCCCATCTGCAAGCATCCCGCAACGGACTTCGAAAAGGTTGTCAAATGATTGTTGGGCGCTAAAAGGCCGTGGGTTTCCGCTCACCCCTTCGGCTGCAGGCTGCGGCGGTATTCGCTGGGCGAAAGGCCGAGGTGCTTGGTGCAGTAGCGGCTGAAATAGGAGAGCGATGTGAAGTTCATGCGGTCGGCGATCTGCGTGAGCGAAAGGCGTTCGTCATCGAGATATTTTTTCAGGATCGGCACCGTGTGGCGGTCGATGAAGCTGCTGACGCTGTGGCCGGTGACGCGCTTGACGGTGGCGGAGAGGTATTTCGGCGACACGTGCAGCCGTTCGGCGTAGTAGCTCACCTCGCGCTCGGTGCGGCTGATGCCCGTGGAGAGCAGATCCATAAGTTGTCTGACGATGTAGGCCGTGCGGTCGGTGTGGGGGTCGGTGGCTTCGCGCTGCGCGTGCGGCTCGAAGATGTCGTACATCATCGTCAGGCAGAGGCTTCCCATCAGTTCGCGGTAGAATAGCAGCTCGCGGTCGTCCATGCGGTCGCGGAGGCGGTGGAAGTCGGCCAGGAGTAAGTCGGCCTGCCCGTCGGTGAGCTTGATGACGGGGTCTTGGTTGAGCGAGATGCTGCCTCCGATGCTGTAGTTGTTCGACGGCAGTTGGTTCTGCAGGAACTTGTAGTCGGCGGCGAACCACTCCACCCGCATTCCGGGGGCGGCGGCCAGGTTCCTGGCCCGAGTGGGGTTCGGCATCACCACGAGGTCGTTTTTTACGATGTGGTAGCACTTCTCGTTGAACACGAAGCTGCCCTCGCCTGCCGTGCAGAGCAGGTGCATGCAGGTGTGGCCCAGTTCCGGCGCATTCATCGCCAGGAAATCGGTGGAATATTGGAAGTCGGTTTTCATTGAATTACAATCCCTCCAGGAGAAAATGTCTTAAACCAAGATGTTTGATGCCGTTATCGTCATTTCGGGAAACCAAAGGTGTCATGGATATAACATATTTGGGGTAATTATCGTTGATTTTAAGTAGATTGCCAAATTCGCGTTCGCGTGTTGCCTCATCGGCCACAAAATAGGACACTTGCACATATGCCCGCTCTCCGGTGGACTTTGAACAGACAAAGTCGATCTCTCCCGCCTGCAACTGTCCGACATACACTTTAAACCCCAATCTTACCAAGTGCTGGTACACCACTCCTTCCAATATCTTTTCAATATCTTGGTCTCTCGTTCCGCCAGCTATGACATTTCGAATACCTTGGTCTTCGAAGTAAAACTTTTCGTTGCTTTCAAACAGACGTTTCCCATGAATATCGTAGCGGCTCACTTTGTGCAGCAGGTAGGAGTCACATAACATTTTCTGATAGTTGATGATGACGGATGGCGAGATGTTTTCTCCTATTGACCTCATATAGTTGCTGATGTTGGTAGCCGAGATTAGTTTGCCTTCATTGTCAGCCATATATTGAACCAGCTTGGAGAGAAAGTCCACATTGCGTATTTGGTTTCTCATCACCACATCTTTCAAAAGTGTAGTGTCGTAGATGCTTGAAAGGTATTTGGCTGCATTCTCTCTGTCGAGACCGATTTGCACCAAACCTGGCATACCTCCATATTCAATATAACTGCCCAAAGCATCAGGGTTGCTGTCGGAAAGGCCGTGGAATGCCAGGAACTCATCGTATGACAATGGCTGAATATAGATTTCCACATAGCGTCCGCCTATAAGCGTTGACAACTCGCTGTTCAGCATCTTTGCATTGCTCCCCGTGACAATCACTTCTGTGTTCGGTTCTTTGTAAAAACTCCTCAACGTGCGTTCAAACTCTGCTATATCCTGCACTTCGTCAATCATAATGTAGTTGCATTTCCCTTCGACCATATGAGCGTCGATGTATTCGTTCAGGTCGGTATAGGTTCTGATGCCGTCGAATTGACGTTGCTCCTTGTCTATGAAAATCACATTGCCTTCTTCACACAACTTATCACTTAGATAGCGTAATATGCAACTCTTGCCTACACGCCGCTGTCCGGTTAGCACTATGGCCATATCTTTACCGAACCATTGGGTGATTTTAGCTGTATATCTTTGTCGTTCAATCAATTTCATATTATAACATGATTATTTTTGACAATGCAAAGATATAAAATATTTATGAATTATACTTGATAAAAATATAGTTTTATTGATTTTTATCACATATACTTTATAAAATCAAGTTATATCTTTTCTATGTAATGATCACCTCCACACAGCAGGTATGGCCCAGTTCCGGCGCATTCATCGCCAGGAAATCGGTGGAATATTGGAAGTCGGGGCGTATTATCATTTTTTCACAACAAATATCACATCGGCAAGACTCGAATAGTTTTGCTTCTTGAAAGTGAAATCAATCTTCTTTAGCGACTGTTTTGTGAATCTGTCGAGATAGTGTTGCACTTCGGGCTCTATCAGCGAAAATGCACGCTTCATCTTCCACGATTGGCTCATGTCAGTGGAATCGGCAAGAATGAGAAAGAGCCTGTTCTCGGCCCCAAAACGCATCTCGCCTTGATGTGCATAAAGCCAAGTCATTAATTCGACAGGGTTGTTCTGTGCATCCTTGATGACCTCGCTTTTAACATTGTTCAGTGAATTGATAATATTATCGTGTCCTTGCTCCCGAAATTTTTCTGTAAGCGTATATATTTGCTGTGATTCTGAATCGCCAGTACTTGACACAATTCCAAACTCTCTCCCTTTTGTTTTCAACCATGACAAAACACTCTTGCCCAATTTCAACTTGATTTTTTCGTCCATATATTGATTGGGAAAGAATGTCACCTTCAAATCAACAGGGAAATCATCAATGAAAAAGTCAACGCTTTTTATCTCACCGGCAGCGGAGACCACCTTAGGATGACGTTTGAATAGAGATTCTATAAGAAAGGAAGTCCAGTTGTTATACCAACTGTTTTGCACGTAGTTCCATGCGTTATTGGCAATTTCGCCCTGCTTGCTCACCAAATCATCGTATTTGCTGATAACCTTGACATATCTGCTCACCAAATGTTTGTCCAACGAATTGTTTTGGTCGCCGCCCCATGCGTAATACTGCACTTTGTAGAGATCGGCTTTAAGTTTCTCCTCGTCAATGCCCATTGAAGTGTACCACTCGTGGTTTTTACTTTGCAAATAATTGTCAAGCATTGACTTAGCGTCTTGACGCTGCTCCATCAATTCAAAAAGTTCAACATTCTGTTCGGTAATCTTAGTCGATGTCAATGTCAGTCCATTGTCATTTAAGAACTGTTTCATCTGTTTGCCGCGACTTACGGCACGCACTTTCAGCCAAAGCAAAGCATTGGCATCATTGTTGAAAGCATACAGGTTTTGGGCACGGAACGCTTTGTCCCACTTTTCAAAATTGTTCATTTGTTTTCTATTTAGGTGTACAAATCAGAAGGATCTCACTGCTGCCTGCCACGCTGCCTTTTCCGCCACGGCCTGCACTATACGTTTTTCTTTCGACAGCCACATCGCGGTAGGGTTCTATCATTGCCTTCATTGTATCAATGTCAGGATAACTGCGGTCATTATAGCTCACAAGCCACATAGGAATCTTCTGCGACAACTCAAACATACATTGCAGATTATGGATGGCCTCGCCGTTCTTATCAAAGCCGCTATGGCGTTTGGGCTCGTATCGCTTCGTCCCATTTACAAACTGCTTGTCCTTCCAATATTCCACAAATGTTTCGAGCAGATGGTAGAACGACTGGTAGTCTGCATGGCTGTTGCAATAAGGGGGGTCAAAGTAAACGAGGTCGATGCCTTCAAGCTTTGGAAGCAAATCAAGCGTATTCTCATTAAAGCTCATATTTTGCTCCTTATTATCGAATATGGCCGCATTATATTGAGGTAGTAATTCCAAAAACAATTCTTTTAGTGGCCGTATGAGACTTCGATTCCTTTTGACCCGAGCCGGATCGGCAGCGTAGTTGAGGGCCTGCGTATGGGCAAAATGGCCCATTGTAACCTTGCGTGTCATACTCCTGCACATTACAGCCAAGGCCAACGATTGTTTGTAATGATTGTCGAGCCTATGAATGTTGCTTCTGAAACTATCAGCAAAGGCGGCCTCCTCTCGAATGAAGAATAAATCCGAAAACAAACGCTCCATCAGATTGTATTCCTCCGGGTTGCTGTTTTCTGAAAAAAGGATATCCACATCGGCAGGGGAAAGCCTCTCGTTGTCGTTTTCAACCAACGCCTTGCCAATATGGTTGTTGAAACTCATGAAGTCGTTCGTCAGCGTCTTTTTCCCTAACTGCTTCATCATGTATGCGATAGACTGAGAACCTCCAAAGGCATCCAGAACGGTATGCGCACTTTCGGGGATGAACTGAGCAATCCATCCTCTATGTACAAATTTAGCACCAAGATATTGAGGCTCGGGAAATCTATATCCTAAAAAACTATTATCTCCAAACAAATCACCGTTCATATAACTCGAAAACGCCATTTATATTCAGCGGCAAAAATACACAAAATAATCCATACCATAAACTCAAAATAAAAACTGAAACTTTTCTGCTTTTTGTGAAAATAGTGATACTTTTTGTGAAACTGGCGCAACGTGAAAGGTTGTATTTTTGCCCCGTCAAAATGACAGTGATTATAGATTCGTTATAAAACAAAGAAAACCAAAAAGTTATGAAAGAAGAAATCGTTGACCCGAGATTGACTACCCCAGAAGAGTCGGCTATGTACACGCACCAGGCGCAGACCCTTTTCAAGCTCAACCACACCATGCCCTACACCGACGAGTACAACGCGCTCGCCAAGGAGCTGTTCGGCCACGACGTGACTGCCGACGGCGGCTTCGTGATGCCCGGACTGACGGGTGTCTGTTTCGACCGCGTGAAGCTCGGCAAGGGCGTGAAAATCATGAATAACTGCCTGATGATGGCCCGCGGCGGCATCACCATCGACGACAACGCGATGGTCGCCGCCAACGCGCAGCTCATCAGCAACAACCATGACCTCTACGACCGGATGCTGCTCACCTGCAAGCCCGTCCACATCGGCAAGGATGCCTGGATCGGCGCGGGCGCGACCATCCTGCCCGGCGTGACCGTGGGCGACAACGCCGTGGTGGCCGCCGGCGCCGTGGTGACCAAGGACGTGGCCCCGAACACCATCGTGGGAGGGAACCCCGCAAAATTGATCAGGGTGATTCCAGAAAATCAACAATAATAGGCATACTATGAGAAAAATCACATTTTTTGCTGTTGCCGTGCTGATTTTGCTCGGCTGCAGCCCGAAAGAGGAGGTCTGTGCGCAAGAGACCCAAGGGGCGGTGGTCTATATGACCTCGGAAATCACCCCTGAAGCGTTGGTCAACATCTACAAGGCCTTAGGCGTGCCTGCCGAAGGCCGCGTGGCGGTGAAAATCTCCACCGGCGAGTCGGCCAAGAGCAACCACCTGCGCCCCGAGCTGATCAAGGAGCTTGTGCAGACAGTGAACGGCACCATCGTGGAGTGCAACACCGCGTACGGCGGCAACCGCTCCACCACGGCCAACCACCGCAAGGCCATCGAGCAACGCGGCTATAACCAGATCGCCACCGTCGATATTATGGACGAGGACGACACGCTACATCTTCCAGTCACGAGTACCAAGCACCTGAAATACAATATTGTAGGGTCGCATTTGGCCAACTACGACTTCATGATCAACCTGGCCCACTTCAAGGGGCACGCGATGGGCGGCTTCGGCGGTGTGCTCAAGAACCAGAGCATCGGCGTGGCGTCGAGCTCCGGCAAGATTTACATCCACACCGGCGGCAAGAGCCAGACGAACTGGACCTCTGTGGAGCAGGACGACTTCTTGGAGTCGATGGCCGTGGCCGCGCAGTCTGTGCACAACTACTTCAAGCGGCCGGGCAAAAACATCATCTACATCAACGTGATGAACAACATGTCGGTGGATTGTGACTGTGACGGCAACCCCTCCGCGCCCTGCCTGCGCGACATCGGCATCCTCGCCAGCACCGACCCCGTGGCCCTCGACCAAGCCTGCCTTGACCTGGTCTTCAACCACAAGAACAGCAGCGGCGACGACGCGAAGCCCCTTGTGGATCGAATAAACAAGAAACACGGCATCCACACCGTGGAATATGCCGAGCAGTTGGGCCTCGGCACCCGCAAGTACAAACTTATCAGCATTGACAAATAGATCAAGACTATGAAATTCAAGAACATCATTATCGCGGTCCTGGCCGCGGTTATGGCCACCGGCTGCAACGGGCAGAACAAAAACAGTAACGAACAAAAATCAAATTCCGGAAATATGAGCAAATCCATCGTCATTTTCTTCTCCCACGCGGGGGACAACTATTCCGTCGGCGTCATCGACACGGGCAACACCAAGATCGTGGCCGACTACATCAGTGAAATCACGGGCGCCGACCAGTTCGAGATCGTCACCCACAAATACGACGGCATGGCCTACACGCCGCTCATCGAGCTGGCCAAGGAGGAGGCCCGCAAAGGCGAGCTGCCGCCCTACGAAGGCACCGCTCCGGACCTCAGCGGCTACGACACGGTCTATATCGGCGGTCCCGTGTGGTGGGGCACCTACCCGCAGATCATGTTCACGCTGTTCAAGGACATCAACCTCGACGGCAAGACCGTCATCCCCTTCACCACCCACGAGGGCAGCGGTCTGGCCTCCTGCACCAAAGACGTGCGGAAAGCCTTCCCGAAGGCCAACGTCACGGGCGAGTTCAGCATCTACGGCCACGAGGTGCGCGGCGGCAAGGCCAAGGTGGAGCGGTGGTTGAAAGGAATTAGAGGTTAGGAATTAGAAACTCAAGTTTCGCATGTTAAAAACAAGGAGGGAAAACGGAAGTGTGAAGAAAGTTCTGGCCACTGCGAGAAGCAGCGGTCGAAGGACAATTCCCCTTCCTTGGGGAAGGGGTGGCCGTAGGCCGGGGTAGGGGCATCTGCGATGGCCGTAAGGCCGTTGCCCGCAACCCGAAACAGCATGCGTGTACACAAGGAATTCAGGCATCCATATTACTACCCCGCCCTTCGGGCACCCCTTCTGAAACAGAAGGGGAATTTGCCCGCACCGACACGTCGTGCCGTGGCCGGAAACAGTGTGCGGACGAGCGAGTCGGCATCGCCAGCAGTAAGGTGTTGGCATCAAAAGCGTTTTTCTGAAATACAGATAAATCAAGCATGCGAAACTTAAATTAGAAATTAGGAATTATGGAATACATCAAATTAAACAATGGAGTGGAAATGCCGGTTTTGGGCTACGGCGTGTTTTTGGTGAGCCCCGAAGAGTGTGAACGTTGTGTGAGCGATGCACTGAGCGTCGGCTACCGGCTGATTGACACGGCGCAGGCCTACGCCAACGAAGAGGGCGTGGGCAGCGCCTGGCGCAAGAGCGGTCTCAAGCGCGAAGAACTGTTCCTCGTCACGAAAGTGTGGATCGCAAATGCCGGCGAGGAGAAGGCGGCGAAGAGCATCGACGAGAGCCTGTGCAAGCTGCAGACGGACTACATCGACCTGTTGCTCATCCACCAGGCCTACGGCGACGTGTTCGGCTCCTGGCGGGCAATGGAGAAAGCCTACCGCAACGGCAAGGTGCGCGCCATCGGCGTGAGCAACTTCCAGGCGGGCCGTTTCTTCGACTTCGCCCACTATGTGGAGGTGAAGCCGATGGTGAACCAGCTGCAGTGCAACACGCTGATTCAGCAGACGGGCATCGAGCCGCTGCTCAATGACTTCAGCACTCGCATGATGGCCTGGGGGCCGTTGGGCGGTCAGGGCGTCGAGGGGGTCGTGAAGAGCGAGGAGCTGGCAGCCATTGGCACGAAGTACGACAAAAGCGCGGCGCAGGTGGCCCTCCGCTGGCTCACCCAGCGCGGCATCGTGGCCATCCCCAAAAGCAGCCACAAGGAGCGCATGGCGCAGAACTTCGACATCTTCGACTTCGCGCTGAGCGATGACGATATGGCCAAGATTGCCACGCTGAACCAGCACGACACGGGCACCGTCAACTTCGGCGACCCGCAGTTTGTGAAATATCTGATTGAGAATTACGGATAAAATTGAAGTCAAATGAAACAGGTATCCGTATTAGTGGGCGCGGAAAGCATCGGACAGGCCATCATCCGCCGTGTGTCGGCAGGAAAGCACGTCGTGTTAGCAGACTATAGCGTAGAGAATGCCAAACGGACTGCCAAAACAATGGAGGATGCGGGCTTCGAATGCTCAACCATTCAGTGCGATCTCGGCTCGAAAGAGGACATCCTCAAGCTGGTGGAGTTTGCCACCGGCAAAGGGGAGGTGACGAATGTGGTGAATGCCGCCGGCGTGTCTCCCTCGCAGGCTCCCGTGGAGGAGATTCTGCGCGTTGACCTCTATGGCACGAGCGTTCTTATGGAAGAATTCGGCAAGGTCATCGCTGAGGGAGGAAGCGGCGTCATCATCTCGTCGCAGAGCGGCCACCGTCTGCCCGCCCTCCCGCAGGAACAGAACGACGCGTTAGCCACGACCCCGGTGGACGAGCTGCTGGAACTGCCGTTCATCAAGGAAATCAACGACACGCTGAAGGCCTATCAGTACTCGAAGCGCTGCAACGTGCTCCGGGTGATGTACGAAGCCACCCGCTGGGGAAAGCGTGGTGCCACTGTCAACAGCATCAGTCCGGGCATCATCATCACCCCGTTAGCCAACGACGAGTTGCACGGTCCACGCAAGGAGGGCTACCTGAAGATGATCGAGGGGATGCCCGCCCGCCGTGCCGGCACCCCCGACGAGGTGGGCGACCTGGCCGAGTTCCTGATGAACAGTCGCGGGCGCTTCATCAGCGGTGCCGATTTCTTGATTGATGGCGGATGCACGGCCAGCTACTGGTACGGCGATCTGCAGTATCTCAAGGCGACGCACTGATGAAACGACTTGTTACGATAATGTTTTTGGCTATGACAGCAACAAACGTCCAATTGCAAAACACCGACCAACAGCAGATCCGGAAACTCTACGCCACAATGTACAATGCCATGGTGGCCAAAGATACGGCGACCCTCAGCCGGATTCACGCCGACGACTTTGTGCTTGTCCATATAACCGGTATGCGGCAATCGAAGCGGGAGTACCTCGATGCCATCGCCGACGGCACGCTCAACTACTACACGGCGGTGCACGAGCAGACGGAGGTCACCGTGGAGGGCGACCGCGCCACGCTGACCGGGAGGAGCCGGGTGACGGCGGCGGTGTTCGGGGGCGGGCGCCACACCTGGCCCCTGCAGCTCTGTTCCCGTCTCGTGAGGCGCGACGGGAGGTGGCAGTTCGTGGAGGCGAGGGCGAGTACATATTAGGCACGGGAAAACGATGAAAAGGGATAGGAAAGGCCGATAACACGATGTGTCATTCTCCTTAACGCCGGTGTTGCTGCCCCGGGCAGCGGCACCGGCGTTGTTTTTTGGGAGTGCAGCATGACTCAGAAAAAAAGTCTGTACGTGGGGAAAACCGACAGAGGTAAGCCAATATTTTTGTACTTTTGCCCCGTTGCAGGCATCGGGCACGGACAGATGGAAGGCGGCATGAAAAGCACCGACAGTGGCGGCTTATGTCGCAATGGACATCCCGGCTCCGTCCGTCGCAACGCAACTGACAAACGTAAACAAAAAGGCAGAATGATCATAGACAACAAGCAAAGCTACGGCTCCAACCCGGACGTGAAGACGGTCTGGGACTGCATACTCTCCTACACTGACCCGTCCGCGAGGGTCGGTCGTATGGACGTTGTGACGGGGTTCTTCTCCATCGCCGCGCTCCACCTCCTTTATCAGGAACTTTCTGAGAGCAACTCCTATAGAATTGTGTTGGGGGATATTCACGATATGAAAAGGGACGAAGGCTTTGCCAAGGTTTATGGTAGCACCAAACCTGAAAAATGTCTCAAGAGTTAAAGTATTTATTAGGCAACCTAATCACAAAAGAAGTTAAAATTATCACACTAAATGAACGATTTTACACCTGCGAAAGAAAACAACAACAGATCGGCCTCCGAGTCGCAGATCTTGATGCAAATGTTATCGAAAAAATATTCGACATGGTCTCAACGGGTTCAAAAAATCCTAATCAAAGAGAGACTTGTTGGAATGTATGACTTTTCTGAAGCCGAATATTCAGAAATGGTTGCCCTGTTACAGTGCTGGTACACTATCCCTACTTCTCTTTTCGAATCTTATATTACGATAAACGATGATTTTAGATTGTATGTGTTTGTCACACTTGTGGAAATCACTAAAAGGTGGAAAATCCAAAACGACACTGATGAGAATGATGAAGAAACTGCCTTTTGGCCTTTTGTAATTAAAACACTTTCACAAGGTAAAGAATCAGAGAACTCGAACTTCTATCGTCGTATTACAAATCTTCTCAACAACTTAATGAGCGAAGAGAAATGGTTTTTCGTTGCACCTGTGAGGAGCAAGTATTACGGCACTTTAATGATGCATGCATTAGCACCCCAAGACAGTATGTATTCATTCTTTGATCTTTGTTTTAATGTATATAAAAATGACTTGGATTACGGGTATTCTTCTGACGACAAATATATTTGTGACATCGTTGCCGCTGAGGTTAGCAGGGTTTTAAATAGAGACACATACAAAGAAGAAAAGAAGGTGTCAATAGGTTCAAGCGCATATTCTATTAAAATAGGACTAAAAAGTTTTATCTCACATCCTAAACTACAAAATGATTTTAAAAATTTCATCGATGGTACACTTCTCAAGATTGACAAATTGTACTATAGTCACGACTTTTCAACATCTAACCGAGTTAATACCCTAATACATGAATGGTGGATGAAAAAAGTCACAAGCGAAGAAATACCAAGCAGGCAAAATCTTCGAAGAGAAACAGTTTCAAAACAGAACATATCGTTAACATATAGAATAGTTCAAAACAGAGCTTGTTTGTGTATTCCATCCATCAGGCTTGATGACGCTCAAGACAAAATCATTGTTAGTATTAAAGTTGGGCATATTTGTCAAGAAGAAATTTTGAACACATGGCGCGGCGAATTTACTATCAAGTCAAAAGCTACTGATTATGATCTTGATAAATTATTGGCTAAATCATCAGAAACACAAATTGACATTCGTGTCTGCATTACTGTAAACGACGAACTCGTCTATGATTCACGAGAATCATTAAACAGAGAATTCATTTTGTTTGAAAGTGACAAGGAAATTCAAAAACCATTCAACAAACCGTCCAACTATATTGTATATTGCAAAGATATTGACTCTTTAACTGAACTTCCCGAAGAAATTCACGAAATAAGCAACAATGTTTTCAACATTTATCCCAACCCGGGGGAAAGAATAGGAGGAAAGAATCAACGATATTATTTCTCAGATGTGGACCAAATTGAGAAAAGCAAAGATCACATAGCTTTGTTGGGCTTCTTGAATGATGTAAAATGGATTGACTCCAATGGCACATCATTTAGCATTGTGACTAACGACTTTTTTCTGACTATACCTGAGAAATATAATCTCAACGGATTAGAAATCCGATGCAATAGTAATAGAAAGATTTTGTCTCAACTCATATACAAATCCTTACCTAATGGCGTACGTGTATTCAATTTGATAGAGCAAGAAATAGTTCCCCCTGAAATTCCTATTTCGTTACAGATCTTCTCTAATGACCAAAGCAGAATCCAATCTGATGCAAACATCATTTTTATTCCTCGATTCAACATCGAATTTGATAAAAAGTATTATTTCGGTGATGAGAACAAGACTGTGTTATTTTCTTCGGAATCTTCATCTGAAACGCTGACATGGAATCATCAAAACAAAGAGATTCAACTACCTATCTATGGAGGACATCTTTCCATTATTGTTCCATTCTTAAAATGGAGAATAGGACACAAAGATTGGCAAGTGGGACCCTTGAAAGGAAGGAAATGGTATAAGGACATAATAAATGATGGCGACAAATTAGAAGTGTGTCTTCCGCAACAGCAACTTGACTACACTTTGTTAGTGAAAACCGACGGTAGTTCAATTCAAGAAAAAATAGAGAACAACAGGGATTACCCCATCGGAAGATTGATTTACTCATGGAAAAACGAAGATAAAATCTCAATATTCTTAATCGCTGATGACAAAAAATGTAATAAACGAAAAAGATACGACCTTTTGACAGTCTCCAAGAATCCACATTTTTCATCCAATCCTATCGTTTATGATGGAGGAAAGTTGTATTGGAATGTAGAAAACACGTATGTCGGCGAAAAAAAACATGATTTTTTCGCAATAATCAAACAAAACAATAAGAACCAGTATCGATTGACACTATCAGACAAAAACAGAGAACTAAATGAAATACGCATTGTCGAAGGATTCTACACTGTAATAATAAAACTCAAAGAGTCGAATGTATTTTGTTCGGACACTAAATACGTGGAAATATTTAGAGAGTCCAATTTTAAAATTGGCAATCCAAACAAAAACAGATTTTCAGGTAAACAACTCCAAATCAATTCAATTTGGCTTCAAGATGGGGAAAAAATTCAATTGAAGACAATCAAGTATTCAGTGAGAGAATTAAGCTATCATGAAAAAAACGGCATATCATACTTCTTAGGACATCTTTATATAGGTGAAAATCGAATTGATAAGATGATAAACGAAAAAAGAGAACTCGAATCAATCAATCCTGTTCGGCTTGAGCTTG